>DASRFD010000160.1:0-2046 GCA_035651715.1 Nevskia sp. | reverse complement strand
GCGACGTCCCACTTATCCAGAAATACTCTATTTCGCGGTCCTCAAATATCTAAATGGCGACCTTGTCGGCGCGTCCTTGTTTAGCGTCCTGTCACGGGCCGGCGGGCCGGGCGTAAGAAAGTGGCGCAGCTGAACGGCGGCCGAGTCCCTACGATGGCGGCATGGACGAACCCGCTTGTCCGGGTTGCCGCGCGTTGCTCAAACGTATCGCGGAACTCGAAGCCTTGGTCGCTGACTTGAGCCGCAAGCTCGAGGAGGCGCTGCGCTCCGGCAAGCGCCAGGCCGCGCCGTTTCGCAAAGGGCCGCCCAAGCTCACGCCGAAAACGCCGGGCCGCAAGGCCGGCGACGCGCACGGCGCCCACGGCCATCGGCCGCCACCGCCGCCCGATCAGGTCAGCGAATGCTACGAGGCCCCACTGCCCGGCGCCTGTCCGCAGTGCCACGGGCGGCTGGTGGAGCGCGCTGTGGCCGAGCAGTTCCAGACGGAGATCCCGCGCCGGCCGATCATCCGCAAGTTCCGCGTTCACGTCGGCCGGTGCGCGAAGTGCGGCCGACGGGTGCAGGGCCGGCATCCGTTGCAGACCTCCGACGCCTTGGGAGCCGCGGCCAGCCAGCTCGGCCCCGACGCCCAGGCGGCCGCGGCAGTGCTGCACACGCAGTGGGGCCTGTCGCACGGCAAGGTGGCCGCCCTCTTCGACCATCTGTTCGGCATCAACCTGACGCGCGGCGCCAGTGCCCAGATCAACCAGCGGGCGGGCCAGCGCTTGGAGTCGGACTACCAGACGATTCTCGCTGACCTGCGCACCTCCGAGCAGCTCGCGGCCGACGAGACGGGCTGGCGGATTGGAGGACACCCCGCCTGGCTGCACGTCTGGGTCGGTGACCGGGCCACCGCCTACGGCATCGACTCGCAACGCAGCGCCGCCGTCCTGGAGCGGGTGATCGGCATGGACTGGGACGGCATCCTCAGCCACGACGGCTTCGCCTCCTACGAGCGTTTCGCGGGGGCGATCCATCAACAATGCGCGGCTCACGTGCTGCGGCGCGCGCGGGAATTGCTGGCCGAGGCAACCCGGGGAGCGGTGCGCTTTCCCCGGCAAGTGATCGCCTTGTTCACGGAGGCGATTCACCAGCGCCAGCGGCACCGGCACGGCGAGCTGCCGCTGGAGGCGTTGCAGGACCTGCGGGAGGAGTTCGACGAGCGCTTGGGGGAACTGACGTGCCGGCCGCGCGCGGTGCCGGAGCAACAGCGGCTGTCGAACCACTTGTGGAATCATGGCGCGCAATGGTTCGGGTTCCTGACCAACCCGGACATCGAAGCGACCAACTGGAAGGCGGAGCAGGCCCTGCGCCCGGCGGTGGTGAACCGGAAGGTCTGGGGCGGCAACCGCACCGCGGCCGGCGCGCACGCGCAAGAGGTCCTGATGTCGGTGCTGGAGACGTGCCGCCGGCAGGCGCATGTGGTGCTGGATCATGTCAGCCACACGCTTCGCTCCTTCGGGAACTTGTTGCTTCCCCGACCGGTGCTGCTACCAACGCGCTAAACAAATACCTCGAAAGAGGCTGACGGTGGAATCGACAATTGGGATTCCTAGTAGATGTGGTTGACATACAGACCAGCAATTCTATTGACCAATTAACGATGAACGCCGGTGTGCTGCATCGCCAGGTGTCCCTAATATGCTGGGGAATTGCGCCTTCATCATTCGTCCAGGAGCCCTATTGTACAGTTCGAGCTCGTATTGGCGAGCTGATGGATGGAACGGACTTGTGGTGGCCACGCGACGATAACGTTGTCGTAGAAGATATTCTCCAAAAGCTTTCGGAATACGTTTTACCATTCTTGGAAAAAATGCATTCACTCACAGCGTTGGAAGAAGCCTTGGCGCTCAAGGCGCAAGGCAAGCGACGTCCCACTTATCCAGAAATACTCTATTTCGCGGTCCTCAAATATCTAAATGGCGACCTTGTCGGCGCGTCCTTGTTTAGCGTCCTGTCACGGGCCGGCGGGCCGGGCGTAAGAAAGTGGCGCAGCTGAACGGCGGC
>DASRFD010000159.1:0-20664 GCA_035651715.1 Nevskia sp. | reverse complement strand
CATGCTCGTCCCCAACGGCCAGGTCTACGGCAACCGCATCCTGTTCCTCGAGATCAGGGAGCCGGAGCTGCTGGTATTCGATCACGGCGCCGACGTCGACGACGATCCCGGCCGCTTCCGCGTGATCCTCAGCTTCGACGTGCAGGGCGACGGCAAGACCGTGCTGACCCTGCGCCAGCTGCACCCGAGCAAGGCGCAGCGCGAGGCGACGATCGGCTTCGGCGCGGTCGAGCTGGGCTACCAGACGCTGGACAAGCTGGAGGCGTACCTGCGTGATTGAGCGGCTGCGCCGGCGTGCCCGGCCCCTCCGGATCAGGACAAACCGGGTGCTCCCCTCCGCGCTGGTCAGGGTAGAGGAGTTCCGGTGATCACCTGTTACCTGCGCTACGTCATCGATCCGTACAAGCTCAAGGAATTCGAGCACTACGGCCGTTTGTGGATTCCCCTGGTGGAGAAGTTCGGCGGCAAGCACCATGGTTATTTCATGCCTTCCGAGGGCGCCAGCAACATCGCCCTGGCGCTGTTCAGCTTCGACAGCCTGGCCGCTTACGAGCAATACCGGCAGCGCTCGATGCAGGACGCGGAGTGCCAGGCGGCTTTCCGCTGTGCCGAGGAGACGCGCTGCATCCTGAGCTACGAACGTTCGTTCTTTCGCCCCGTCTTCTCCTGAGGCAGGCTTTCCCCGCGATTTTGTAAGGACCGGCTAACAAATCCCCATCGGCCCGCGTCGGCCCGACCGGTCCAAGCCGGTCGGGCAAAGCCGCGCCGTGCGCCAACCGGCGCCGATCCTGAAACAATTCTTAACTGCCTCGCGGTCGAACCCGCGGCGCTTTTTCGCCGTCCAAGGCCCATAATTCCCGCCTTGGTTCTCCCCCGGCGGCAAGCGCCGCAATTGGAGTCAAAACAACATGCGCAAGGCGACCCTGATCGTCGTCGCACTCTTCGCGGCGGCCGGCCTCGTGGCCGGCTGCCACTCCTCTTCCTCCAGTGCGGGCGCCGGCTCTTCGTCCGGCGCGGACACCGGCAAGGCGCAGAAAGGCGGCAGCAAGGGCCGCTTCGGCGAGGACGGCCCGATCCCGGTCACGGTGGCGCCGGTGACCCGGCAGGACGTGCCGGTCTACTTCAACGGCCTCGGCTCGGTGGTCGCGTTCAACACCGCGACGATCCAGGCCCAGGTTTCCGGGCAGCTGGTGGCGGTGCCGTTCAAGGAAGGGGACGAGGTGGAGAAGGGCGCGCTGCTGGCCCAGGTCGACCCGCGGCCGTTCCAGGCCTCGCTCGACCAGGCCATCGCCAAGAAGGTGCAGGACCAGGCCACCCTGGCCAGCGCCAGGCTCGACCTCAAGCGTTATCAGGACCTGCTGCCGGACGGCTATGTCAGCGGCCAGCAGGTGGATCAGCAAAAGGCCGCCGTGCAGTCCGACGAAGCCCTGGTGCAGGCCGACGAGGCCGCCATCGAAAGCGCGCGGGTGCAGCTGTCCTTCACCTCGATCCGCGCGCCGTTCACCGGCGTCGCCGGCATCCGCCAGGTCGACGTCGGCAACCTGGTTTCGTCCAGCGCCTCCGCCGGCATCGTGGTGCTGACCCAGATCAGGCCGATCTCCGTCACCTTCACCCTGCCGGAGCAGACCCTGCCGCAGATCCGCAAGCAGGACAATGGCGAGGCCCTGACGGTGCTGGCGGTGACCCGCGACAACCAGACCGAGCTGGCGCGCGGCAAGCTCACCGCCTACGACAGCCAGATCGACGCGACCACCGGCACCATCAAGCTCAAGGCCACGTTCGACAACCAGGACAAGAAGCTGTGGCCGGGCCAGTTCGTCAATGCGCGCCTGCTGGTGCGCACCGAGCAGGGCGCGCTCACCGTGCCGGCGCCGGCGGTGCAGCTGGGCCCCAACGGCAGCTACGTCTACAAGGTGCAGGACGACCAGACGGTGCAGATGGTGCCGGTCACCGTCGGCCAGAGCGAGGCCAGCGTCGCCACCATTACCCAGGGCCTGAACGAAGGCGACAAGGTGGTGGTCGACGGCCAGTCGCGGCTGCAGCCCGGTTCCAAGGTCGCGGCCTCGGCCGCGCCCGGCGTCCCGGCCGCCGCCGCCCCGGCCGCCGAGACTTCGGTCGGCCACAACGCGCCGCCGGCCAATGCTCCCGGCGAGGCGGCGGCGACGGTGCCGCCGCAGAACGCCCACGACCAGCATCCCGCGCCGCAGAACGGCGACCAGGCCAGGCGCCGTCGCCGGCGCGAGCAGGGCGGCGGCAGCAGCGGAGCTTCCGGCGGCGCCCAATGAGCGTCAGCGAACCCTTCATCGAACGCCCCATCGCCACCTCGCTGCTGATGGTGGCGGTGCTGCTGCTGGGCATCCTCGGCTACCGCATGCTGCCGGTCTCGGCGCTGCCGGCGGTGGACTTCCCGACGATCCAGGTGACCACGCAGTATCCCGGCGCCAGTCCTTCGGTGATGAGCTCGCTGGTGACGACGCCGCTGGAGCGCCAGTTCGGCCAGATCGCCGGCTTGTCGGCGATGAATTCGGCCAGCTCGTTCGGCGTGTCGACCATCACCCTGCAGTTCGTGCTCGACCGCAACATCGACGACGCGGCGCAGGACGTGCAGTCGGCGATCAACGCGTCCAAGGGTGTGCTGCCCGGCAACCTGCCGTACCCGCCCTCGTACAGCAAGGTGAATCCGGCCGACGCACCGATCCTGTCGCTGGCGGTGACTTCCGACACCCTGCCGATCGACAAGGTCAACGATTCCGCCGACACCATCCTCGGCCAGAAGCTGTCGCAGGTGTCCGGCGTCGGCCTGGTCAGCATCGACGGCAACCAGAAGCCGGCGGTGCGCATCCAGGTCAACCCGGCGCAGCTGGCGGGCCTGGGCCTGGGCCTGGAGGACGTGCGCTCGGCCCTGACCACCGCCAACGTCAACGCGCCCAAGGGCAGCTTCAACGGCGCCAGCGAGTCCTACACCATCGGCTCCAACGACCAGATCACCTCGGCCGCCGACTACAAGCCGGTGATCGTCAGCTACAAGAACGGCGCGCCGGTGCGCCTGTCCGACATCGCCGACGTCGTCGACGGCGCCGAGAACGACCAGCTCGCCGCCTGGATCAACACGCCGCAGGGGGTGAAGCCGGCGGTGCTGCTCGACATCCAGCGCCAGCCGGGCGCCAACATCATCCAGACGGTGGACCGCATCAAGGCGCTGCTGCCCAAGCTCGAGGCCAGCATTCCCGCGTCGATCAAGGTCAGCGTCCTGTCGGACCGCACCCAGACCATCCGCGCCTCGGTGCGCGACGTGCAGTTCACCCTGATGCTCACCGTGGTGCTGGTGGTGATGGTGATCTTCGTGTTCCTGCGCAAGCTGTGGGCCACGGTGATTCCCAGCGTGGCGCTGCCGCTGTCGCTGATCGGCACCTTCGGCGTGATGGCCCTGGCCGGCTTTTCGCTCGACAACCTGTCGCTGATGGCCCTGACCATCGCCACCGGCTTCGTGGTGGACGACGCCATCGTCATGATCGAGAACATCGTCCGCTACATCGAGCAGGGCCAGGACCCGGAGAGCGCGGCGCGCATCGGCGCCAGGCAGATCGGCTTCACCGTGATCTCGCTGACGGTCTCCCTCATCGCCGTGTTCATTCCGCTGCTGCTGATGTCCGGCGTCGTGGGCCGCCTGTTCCGCGAATTCGCCCTGGTGCTGTCGATCGCGGTGGTGCTGTCGGCGCTGGTCTCGCTGACCCTGACGCCGATGATGTGCGCCAAGCTGTTGCGTCCGGAGGACAGCCACGATGCCGCCGCCGGAGGCAAGGGGCTGCTGGCCTGGAGCGAGCGCCTGTTCCAGCGCGGCATCGAGGCCTATGGCCGCAGCCTGCGCTGGGTCATGGACCGGCAGTTCGCCACCCTGATGGTGGCCGTCGCCACACTGGTGTTCACCGTGCTGCTGTACATCGTGGTGCCCAAGGGCCTGATCCCGATGCAGGACACCGGCGTCATCACCGGCATCACCGAGGGCGCGCAGAGCATCTCCTTCTCCGCCATGACGGCGCGGCAGAAGCAGCTGGCCGATCTGGTGCGCAGGGACGACGCCGTGCAGAGCGTGTCCTCCTTCGTCGGCGCCGGCATCGTCAACCCCACCCTCAACAGCGGCCGCCTGACCATCGTGCTGAAGGACCGCGCGCTGCGGCCGGACATCGCCACGGTGATGAGCCGCATCAAGAACGAAGTCGCCGGGGTCGAGGGCATGACCCTGTACATGCAGCCGGTGCAGGACCTGCAAATCGACAGCCAGGTCAGCCGCACCCAGTACCAGTATGTGCTGCAGGACACCGACACCGAGGAGCTGCGCGCGTTCGCGCCCAAGCTCACCGCGGCGCTGCAACAGCGCAAGGAGCTGGCCGACGTCACCAGCGACATGCAGGCCCAGGGCCAGCAGCTCAAGCTGGACATCGACCGCGACCGCGCCAGCCAGTTCGGCGTGCCGGTGCAGACCATCGACGACACGCTGTACGACGCCTTCGGCCAGCGCCAGGTCAGCACCATCTACACCGAGCTGAACCAGTACCGCGTGGTGCTGGAGGTGGCGCCGGAGTTCCGCAACCGGCCGGAAACCCTGCAGCAGCTGTATGTGCGCGCCAACGCCAGCTACACCACGCTGTCCAGCGCCAGCGCCTCCAACGCCAACGCCTCCAAGGCGATCAACGCCGCCGCCACGGCGGCCACCTCGGCCAGCAACATGGTGCCGCTGTCGGCGGTGGCGAGCATGAGCACCACCACCGCGCCGCTGGTGGTCACGCACGCCGACCAGCTGTCGGCGGTGACCCTGTCGTTCAACCTGGGGCAGGGCGCCTCGCTCGGCGACGCGCTCAACGCCATCGCCGAGGTGGAGCAGCAGCTGGACATTCCCAACACCATCCAGGCGCGCTACACCGGCACCGCGGCGGAATTCAAGACCTCGCTGGCCAGCGAGCCCTGGCTGATCCTCGCCGCGGTGGTGGTGATCTACATCGTGCTGGGCGTGCTGTACGAAAGCTACATCCATCCCATCACCATCCTATCGACCCTGCCGTCCGCCGGCGTGGGCGCGCTGCTGGCGCTGATCCTGACCGGACAGGAGCTGTCGATCGTGGCCCTGATCGGCATCATCCTGCTGATCGGCATCGTCAAGAAGAACGCGATCATGATGATCGACTTCGCGCTCGACGCCGAGCGCAACCAGAACATGCCGCCGGAGCAGTCGATCTACCAGGCGGCCCTGTTGCGCTTCCGTCCGATCATGATGACCACCATGGCGGCCCTGCTCGGCGCGCTGCCGCTGGCGCTGGAGCACGGCAGCGGCTCGGAGCTGCGCCGGCCGCTGGGCATCGCCATCGTCGGCGGCCTGCTGCTGTCGCAGGTGCTGACGCTCTACACCACGCCGGTGATCTACCTGTACATGGACCGGCTGGCGGCCGGGCTGCGCCGCTGGAGCGGCGCGGCGGGCGTGGCGGCTTCGTCGGAAGCCTGAGGCCGGGTGCGCAAGCTCATGAGCTCGTCGGACGAGCCGGAAGGCGAGGGCCCCAGCCGCCAGGAGCGCACCAACGCGATCCTGTTCAACATCAGCGCGCCCTTCATCCGCCGGCCGATCGGCACCAGCCTGCTGGCCATCGGCATCTTCCTGCTCGGCATGCTGGCGCGGTACGCCCTGCCGGTGGCGCCGCTGCCGAACGTGGACATGCCGATCATCTTCGTCTCGGCCAGCCAGGCCGGCGCCGCGCCGGAAACCATGGCGACCACGGTGTCGGCGCCGCTGGAACGGCACTTCGGCCAGATCGCGGGCATCAACGAGATCACTTCCACCAGCTCGCTCGGCAGCAGCACGGTGATCATGCAGTTCGACCTGTCGAAGAACATCGACAGCGCCGCGCGCGACGTCGCCGAGGCGATCAGCGCCTCCCAGGCCGACCTGCCGGCCGGCCTGCCTTCGCCGCCGAACTACCGCAAGGCCAACCCGAGCAACGCGCCGGTGATGATCCTGGCGCTGACCTCCGAGACGCACACGCTGGCGGACCTGTACAACTACGCCGATTCGCTGCTGGCGCAGCGCATCTCGCAGGTCAAGGGCGTCAGCCAGGTCGACGTGGTCGGCGGCGCCCAGCCGGCGGTGCACGTGCAGGTCAACACCAGCGCTCTGGCGGCGATGGGACTGAACCTGGTGAACGTGCAGAACGCGCTGGCGGGCCTGAGCGCGCTGTCGCCCAAGGGCGCGGTGGGCGACCAGGACCAGGTCTACGTCATCGACGCCAACGACCAGCTTGCCTCGGCCAAGGATTTCCGCTCGCTGATCGTCGGCATGAGCAACGGCACGCCGATCCCGCTGTCGGCGGTGGCCACGGTCACCGACGGCCAGCTCAACCCGTTCCAGGCGGGCTGGTTCAACAAGCAACGCTCGGTGCTGCTGATGGTGCGCAAGCAGTCGGACGCCAACGTCATCGAGACCGTCGACGGCGTCGCCGCGCAGTTGCCGCAGCTGCGCAGCTGGCTGCCCCCGGGGGTGAAGCTGGAGGTGCAGACCGACCGCACCGTGACGATCCGCGCCTCGGTGCACGACGTGCAGTTCTCGCTGCTGCTGTCGGTGGCGCTGGTGATCCTGGTGATGCTGCTGTTCCTGCGCCGCGGCATTCCCACCGCCATCGCCGGCGTCACCGTGCCGCTGTCCCTGACCGCGACCTTCGCCGTGATGTGGCTGTTCAACTTCAGCATCGACAACTTCTCGCTGATGGCCCTGACCATCGCCGTCGGCTTCGTGGTGGACGACGCCATCGTCGTCATCGAGAACATCCAGCGCCATGTCGAAGCCGGCATGAAGCCGCTGGCGGCGGCGTTCCAGGGCGGGCGCGAGATCGGCTTCACCGTGCTGTCGATGAGCCTCTCGCTCATTGCCGTATTCATTCCGATCCTGTTCATGGGCGGCGTGCTTGGCCGCCTGTTCCACGAGTTCGCCGTGACCCTGGCGGCGGCCATCGCCGTGTCCGGGGTGATTTCGCTGACCCTGACGCCTTCGCTATGCGGCCAGTTCCTCAAGGCCGAGCGGCACGACCACCCGCCGGGCCGCTTCGGCCGCCTCGCCGAGGCCGGCTTCGAGCGGCTGCTGGCCTGGTACAAGGCCGGCCTCGCCTGGACCCTGAAGCATACCTGGATGACCCTGCTCGTCACGGTGGCGGCGGTGGTCGGCACGGGCTTCCTGTACGTCGCCGTGCCCAAGGGCTTCTTCCCGCAGCAGGATACGGGAATGATCCAGGGCTCGACCCAGGCGGCGCAGAACATCTCCTTCGACGCCATGGTGGCGAAGCAGCAGGCCGCGGCCGACATCGTGCTGAAGGACCCGGACGTGGTGTCTATGGGCTCCTTCGTCGGCGGGCGCAACTCGGCCAACAACGGCAGCATGTTCATCACCTTGAAGACCCGGGCCGAGGGGCGCCGGGCCACGGTGGACCAGATCATCGCCCGGCTGCGGCCCAAGTTCGCCCACCTGACCGGGCTCAGCGTGTACCTGCAGCCGGTGCAGGATGTGCGCGCCGGCGGCCGCACCGGCCAGGCGCAGTACATCTATGCGCTGCAGTCGCCGGACATCCAGGAACTGTACGCCTGGGTGCCGAAGCTGGTCGACAAGCTCAAGACCGTGCCGCAGCTCAAGGACGTCAACAGCGACCTGCAGAAGTCCGGCCTGCAGATGAACGTGGTGGTGGACCGCGACAGCGCCTCGCGCCTGGGCCTGACCCCGGCCGATGTCGACCGCGCGCTGGGCAACGCCTTCGGCCAGGCCCAGGTGCTGATCACCTATACCGAGCTGAACCAGTACCACGTCATCCTCGAAGCGCTGCCCAGCGACCAGCGCGACCCCGGCACCCTCGAGCGGATCCGCATCGTGTCGTCCTCGGGCGCCGTCGTGCCGCTGTCGGCCGTGGCGCATTTCGAGAGCGGCATCGCGCCGCTGTCGATCAGCCACCAGGGCCAGTTCCCGGTGGTCAACGTCAGCTTCAACATCGCGCCGGGCGTGGCCCTGGGCGACGCCACCAAGCTGATCCAGCAGGCGATGCTGGACCTGCGCATGCCGGCCGATATCATCGGCAGCTTCGCCGGCAGCGCGCAGCTGCTGGTCGATTCGCTCAGCACCCTGCCGATCCTGATCCTGACCGCGCTGCTGGCGGTGTACATCGTCCTGGGCATGCTCTACGAGAGCCTGATCCACCCGCTGACCATCCTGTCGACCCTGCCCACCGCCGGCATCGGCGCCCTGGTGGCGCTGCTGGTCACCGGCACCGACCTGTCGATCGTCGCCATCATCGGCATCATCCTGCTTATCGGCATCGTCAAGAAGAACGCGATCATGATGATCGACTTCGCGCTCGACGCCGAGCGCACCCGCGGGTTGCCGCCGCGGGAAGCCATCTACCAGGCCTGCCTGATCCGCTTCCGGCCGATCATGATGACGACCATGGCCGCGCTGTTCGGCGCCGTGCCCCTGGCCGTCGGCATGGGCACCGGCTCGGAGCTGCGCCAGCCGCTCGGCATCGCCGTGATCGGCGGCCTGCTGCTGTCGCAGATGCTGACCCTGTTCACCACGCCAGTGGTGTACCTCGCCCTGGAGCGCGTCGCGGTGCGCCGCAGGAAGCGCAAGGCCATCGGCCACGGCGGCCTGCCCCAGGCGCCAATCACCTGAAAGTGGCCGGCGACGATTCGCCGGGGCGGAACGGTTCGGGCTAAAATCGCCGGGGTAAGAGCCGGAAATGTCGGGGTGTGGCGCAGCCTGGTAGCGCACCTGCCTTGGGCGCAGGGGGTCGCAGGTTCGAATCCTGTCGCCCCGACCACCTCCGGATCATCACGCGATGTCACCACGGCCCGGCCAGCGCAGCCGGCGGAGAGAGCCATTGAGCAAGATACTCGTCACTGGCGGCGCCGGCTTCCTCGGCTCGCATCTCTGCGACCGCCTGGTCGAGCGCGGCGAGGACGTGCTGTGCGTGGACAACTACTTCACCGGCAGCAAGAACAACCTGGTGCAGCTGCTGGGCAAGCCCAACTTCGAGCTGATGCGGCACGACGTGACCTTCCCGCTGTACGTGGAAGTGGACCGCATCTTCAACCTGGCCTGCCCGGCCAGCCCGGTGCACTACCAGCACGATCCGGTGCAGACCACCAAGACCAGCGTGCACGGCGCGATCAACATGCTGGGCCTGGCCAAGCGGGTCAGGGCGCGCATCCTGCAGGCTTCCACCAGCGAGGTCTATGGCGATCCGGAAGTGCACCCGCAGCCGGAAAGCTACTGGGGCAAGGTCAACCCGATCGGCATCCGCAGCTGCTACGACGAGGGCAAGCGCTGCGCCGAGACGCTGTTCTTCGACTACCACCGCCAGCACAGGCTGGAGATCAAGGTGGTGCGCATCTTCAACACCTACGGCCCGCGCATGCATCCCAACGACGGCCGCGTGGTCAGCAACTTCATCGTCCAGGCCCTGCGCGGCGAGGACATCACCATCTTCGGCGACGGCAGGCAGACGCGCAGCTTCTGCTACGTCGACGACCTGATCGAGGTGATGCTGCGCATGATGGACAGCCCGGCCGGGTTCACCGGCCCGGTCAACATCGGCAACCCCGGCGAATTCACCATGCTGGAGCTGGCCGAGAAGGTGCTGCAGCTGTCCGGCAGCAAGTCCAGGCTGGTGTTCAAGCCGCTGCCGTCTGACGATCCGCGCCAGCGCCAGCCGAATATCGACCTGGCCAGGTCGCAGCTGGGCTGGACGCCGAAGGTCAAGCTCGAGGACGGGCTGAAGGAAACGATCGGCTACTTCCGCCAGCTGCTGCAGAGCTGAACCGGATCAGACCGTCGCCTGCAGGTTCTGCGCCGGCTCCGCCGCCACGGCCGGGCGCTTGAGGGCCAGCGCGCGCTTCTCCACCAGGTGCCAGGACAGCATCGCCGCCAGCAGGCTCAGCGGGAAGCACAGCCCCAGCATCTGCATGGGCGTGCCGGCCAGCATCAGGGTGGCGAGGGCCTGCTGGATCGGGAAGGCGTAGATGTAGAGCCCGTACGAGTAGTCGCCCAGCCGGTTGAAGGCCAGCAGGGGACCCTTGGGCACCAGGGCGAAGCTCAGCGCCAGGCAGCCCACCAGGGGCGGCACCACGGCGATCAGGCGCGGATGCTGGCGGATCAGGGCCACCACCAGCGCCAGCGCGGCGGCGCTGCCCCACAGGGTCAGGGCGTTGCAAGGCAGGCGCCGGCGCTGCAGATACACCAGGGTGCCCATGTAGAAGCTGGCGCTGAAGTGGATGGTGCTGAAAACCCAGAACGACGGGTTCAGTTCGTGCAGGAACAGCAGGCACACAAAGTACAGCGCCATCAGGGCGAGGATCGCGGCGCTGAGCAGCCGCCGCAGCCGCAGCAGGCCGGCCAGGCCGAGCACCGCCAGCGACACATACATGCACAGCTCCCACGGCAGGGTCCATAGCGGGCCGTTGACCAGGCCGGGATACGGATTGTGCTCGAACACCCCCGGCAGGTAGCTCGCCGGCGGCATCGTCACCATGCTCATGTTCCTCAGCAGGAAGCCGTACAACCCCCCGTCGGAGAAATACCGGGTCAGGGGCAGGGTGGTGAGCGCCGGCCCCAGCACCAGGGCGGCCAGGGCCACGTTGACGATCAGTCCCGGATAGATGCGCAGGACGCGGGCCTGGACGAACCGCCCCAGGCTGGCGCTCTGGTCCAGGCTGCGCGCCACTAGGAAGCCGCTGATGACGAAGAAGATCGCCACGCCGAGCCCGCCGCAGCTCAGGTAGCCGCCGCTGGTCTCGTGCAGCCATTCGCCGTCGAAGCGCCGGTTGCCCTGCGCGTCCACCCCCAGAACCAGCGGAAAGCAGTGCTCGTAGATCACCAGGCTGGCGGCGAGGAAGCGCACCAGATTGAAATTGTTGTCACGCCCTCCAAGGCGGTCTGCGACGGTGATCATCCGCGCCTGTCTCCCGACGGCGGCGAGGCCGTCTGCAAGGTCTCGTCCCGCCCAGGGCGCGGGACCGGTTTGCACCGAGTATCCCGGCCGGCGGCAACCCTGTAAAGACGGTTCAGCTGCGGGGTGGCCCCGCGGCGTAGCTGAAGCGCTTCTTCAGGCGCATCGCCTGGGCTTCGATGAAGGTGAAGCTGAAATGCGCCAGCGCGAGGGTCAGGCCATAGCCGATCACGAAGGGCCAGATGCCGGACAGGTGGTAGCCCTCCAGCAGGATCGGCACCACGGCGAAGATGATCGGCACGTGCAGCAGGTAGGTGGAATAGCTGATCGTGCCCAGGTAGGCCAGCGGCCGGAGATTGAGCAGCCGCACCACCATGCCGTTCTGCCGCGCTGCCGTGCCGTGGAACAGGCAGTAGCCGATCAGGCTGAAGCCGAGCAGGGCGAAGTTGAAATACGAGTCGAACAGGGTCTTCATCAGCAGGCCGGGCAGCGGCCACTCCACGCCGAGGTAGCCCATGCTCAGGAACGGCGCCAGGCCCAGGCAGGGCCATAGCCACAGCCAGCGCAGCGCGCGCTTGAGCCACAGCGCCGCCGCCTTCCCTTCCAGCACGGCGCGCTCGGCGTAGGCCAGCAGGGCGCCGAGGATGAAGCCGTCCAGCCGCGTGCCGAGCAGCCAGTAGGCGAAGGTGCCGAGGGGCGCCATCTTCGAGCGCAGCGCCATCGACAGCAGGATCGCTCCCGCGCCGAGGGCCAGGCGCAGCGACCCCGGCGCGCGCCGCAGCAGGAACAGCGTGACGAAGGGCCACAGCAGGTAGAACTGCTCCTCCACCGCTACCGACCAGGAATGGTTGAAGATGAACAGGTAATCGAGCCGGGCGTGGCCCAGGTACAGCTCCAGGTTCTGCAAGTAGAACACCGGCGCCAGCGCTTCGTAGACGTCCGGATGCCAGGGGTGGTATTCGCCCAGCGCGGTCATGCCGTCGCTGAGCCGGTAGATCAGCAGCGTCAGCAGCATGCCGAAGTAGTACATCGGCCAGATGCGCAGGACGCGGCGGATGAAGTAGTTCTTGAGGAAGCCGGGCCGGTCCTGGTTGGAGAGCAGGATGCGGGTGATCAGCAGGCCGGAGATGCAGAAGAACACTTCCATGCAGCCGCCGTACCAGAACAGCGGCTGCTGGTAGTCGATGGCGCCGCCGGCGATGAACACATGGCCGCCGACCACGATCAGGGAAAGAATGCCGCGGATGCCCTCGATCTCGCTGATGCGCGCGGTGCCGGCGCTGCGCGCCGTCGCGACCGCGCCGCTGCGCGCCGACGCCTGCGACGGATAGGCTCCGGCGGCTTCCGCCCCGTCGTTGCTCACGAAATGCGTACTCCGCTGTATGCCGGTCCCTGGCCGGACGCGCAGTATCCGGCCGCGCCGGCCCCGGTGTAAAGCATTGTTTCATTGGGATGTCAGGCAGGATACGGGGACGATCTGCTAGGCTTGGAACAGGGGCGGAACCGCCCGGTCCAGACACCGTTTCCAGGCCGTTCCCCGGGCCGGCGGCGGGCGAGGGGGCAACAGGAATTGATGACGAAGTATTCGCGCGGCCGCCTGCTGCTGGCGGCCGCTCTCGGCATGGGAGCCTACCTGGCCGCGCTGGCCGTGGTCGACCGCGGCCAGCTGCTCGCCGCCATGCGCGTGCTGAGCCCGGCCACCTTGCTCGGCGTGTTCGGCCTGTCGCTGTGCAACTACTTCCTGCGCGGGCTGCGCTGGGACGTGTACCTGCGCGCCATCGCCCCGGCGGTGCCGCTGCGGCGGCAGGCGCTGTACTACATCGCCGGGTTCGCCTTCACCGTGACCCCGGGCAAGCTGGGCGAGGCGGTGCGCGGGGTTTACCTGCGCTGCCACCACGTCAGCTACGCCCAGACCGCGGCGGTGCTGCTGGTGGAGCGCCTGCTCGACCTGATGGTGGTGGCCCTGCTGGCCTTGCTCTGGCTGAGCCGCGACCGCCATGGCGCCTGGTTCGCCGCCGGTTTCTTCGCCGTGGTGGCGGTGCTGGCGGTGCTGGTGTCGCGGCCCTCGGCGCAGACGCGTCTGCAGGCGGCGGCCGCGCGCCGCGGCGGCCGCCCGGCGCGGGCGCTGGAATTCCTGGCGCGCAGCCTCGCCGACGCCGCGAGCCTGTTGACCCTGCCGCGCCTGGCCTTCGGCCTGGTGCTGGGCCTGCTGGCCTGGGGCGCCGAAGGAGTGGGCCTGTACCTGCTGGTGCAGGCCCTGGACATCCCGCTGGGGCTGGTCGGCTCGGTCGGCGCGTACTCGCTGGCGGTGCTGGCCGGCGCCGCCTCGTTCATCCCCGGCGGCCTCGGCGGCGCCGAGGCGGCGATGAGCCTGCTGCTGGGCCTGGCCGGGGCCAGCGCCGCCGCCGCCCTGACCGCCACCGTGGTCTGCCGCCTCGCCACCTTGTGGTTCGCCGTGGCGCTGGGTGCGCTGGCGATGCTGGCGCTGGAGCTGATCGGAGCGCCGTTGCCGCAGGAGGCCTCGGCATGAACGGCGACGCCGCCACCGCCTCGCCGCCGCTGTGCGTGGACCTGGACGGCACCCTGGTCCGCGGCGACACCCTGGTCGAGGCCTGCCTGGCCCTGCTCAAGCAGCACCCGCTGCAGGTGCTGCTGCTGCCGTTCTGGCTGCTGCGCGGCCGCGCCTGGTTCAAGGCGCGGGTGTTCCGGCAGGTGCGGCTGGACGCCGCCAGCCTGCCGTACGAGCCGGCCTTCCTCGACTGGCTGCGCCGGCAGAGGGCGGAAGGGCGGCGGCTGGTGCTGTGCACCGGCTCGGACCAGTCCATCGCCGCCGCGGTATCCGCCCACCTGGGTCTGTTCGAAGCCGCCATCGGCAGCGACGGCGTCCATAACCTCAGCGGCAGCGGCAAGCGGGCGCGCCTGGTCGCCGACTATGGCGCGCGCGGTTACGACTACGCCGGCAACCATCGCGTCGACCTCAAGGTCTGGTCGCAGGCGCGCCGTGCCGTGGTGGTCAACGCTTCGCCGCGCCTGGCGCAGCAGGCCGGGGCGCTGGCGATGCTGGAGCAGGTGTTCGGCGCCGAGGCCGGCGGGGTCCGGGCCTGGCTGCGCGCGCTGCGGCCGCACCAGTGGGCCAAGAATGCGCTGCTGTTCGTGCCGATCCTGGCGGCCCATGCCTGGTCGAACCTGGACGGGCTGCGCGCCACCGCTCTGGGTTTCGCCGCGTTCTGCCTGTGCGCCTCCGCCACCTACCTGCTCAACGACCTGCTCGACCTCGAAGCCGACCGTGCCCATCCGCGCAAACGCCAGCGGCCCTTCGCCAGCGGCCTGCTGCACCCGGGAGCGGGGCTGGCGGCCAGCGCGCTGCTGGCGGCGGCAGCGTTCGTCCTGGCCTGGGTCACCGCGCCGCTGCTGTGCGCCCTGCTGGCGTTCTACGCGGCGCTGTCGCTGGGCTACTCGTTCCGCATCAAGAAGCTGGTGATGCTCGACGTGATCACCCTGGCGGCGCTCTACACCCTGCGCATCATCGCCGGCGCGGCCGCGGCGCGGGTCGAGGCCTCGTTCTGGCTGCTGGCCTTCTCGATGTTCCTGTTCCTCAGCCTGGCCCTGGTCAAGCGCTGCGCCGAGCTGCACGCCCTCATCGCCGAGCAGCGCAGCCAGACCCGCGGCCGCGGCTACCACGCCGAGGACCTGCCGGTGCTGCAGCAGCTCGGCGGCGCCTCCGGCTATCTGAGCGTGCTGGTGCTGGCGCTGTACATCAACAGCTCCGCCAGCCAGCAGCTGTACCGCCATCCGCAGCTGCTGTGGCTGCTGTGCCCGCTGCTGCTGTACTGGATCAGCCGGGTCTGGATCATCACCCACCGCGGCGCCATGCACGACGACCCGGTGGTGTTCGCGTTGCGCGACCGCAGCAGCCGCTGGCTGGGGCTGCTGGCAGCCCTGATCGTGGCGCTCGCCGTGCGATGAGCGCGGAAGTGCTGTCGTGGGGGCGCTATCCCCGCGCGCGGCAGCGCCTGGTGCCGCTTTACGACCGGGCCGCGCCGCTGCCGCGCACCGCGGAGCCGGCGCTGCCGCGCGGCAACGGCCGCAGCTACGGCGACAGCTGCCTCAATCCCGACGGCGTGCTGCTGGCGACGCGGGCCATGGACCGCTTCATCGCCTTCGACGCGGAGCAGGGCCTGCTGCGCTGCGAGTCCGGCGTGCTGCTGTCCGAGATCCTCGCGCTGGCGGTGCCGCGCGGCTGGTTCCTCCCGGTCACGCCGGGCACCCAGCACGTCACCGTCGGCGGCGCCATCGCCAACGACGTGCATGGCAAGAACCACCATGCCCGCGGCAGCTTCGGCGACCACCTCGGCGGCTTCGAGCTGCTGCGCTCGGACGGTACGCGCCGCTGGTGCTCGCCGGCGGAAAACGCCGACTGGTTCCGCGCCACCGTCGGCGGCCTCGGCCTGACCGGCCTGGTGACCCAGGCCGAGCTGCGCCTGATGCGCGTGCCCGGCCCCGCGACGGCGGGGGAAACCCTGCGCTTTGCCGGCCTGCGCGGCTTCTTCGAGCTGTCGGCCGAGTCCGATCGCGCGCATGAATACACCGTGGCCTGGATCGACTGCCTGGCGCGCGGCGCCAGGCTCGGCCGCGGCCTGTTCATGCGCGGCGGCCATGTGGCTGGCGCGGCGGCGGAGCCGCCCGCGCAGTCGCCGCTGCGCATGCCGTTCACGCCGCCGCTGCCGCTGGTCAACGGCCTGTCGCTGCGCGCTTTCAATACCCTCTATTACGCGCTGCCGCGGCGCTCGCCCTGGCGCGCGCACTACCGTCCCTTCCTCTATCCGCTCGACGGCATCCGCGACTGGAACCGGATGTACGGGCCGGCCGGCTTCCTGCAGTACCAGTGCGTGGTGCCCCCGGCGACGGCGCAGGATGCGGTGGGCGAGCTGCTGGAGCGCATCGCGCGCAGCGGCCAGGGCTCGTTCCTGTCGGTGCTCAAGCAGTTCGGCGACCGCGCCGCGCCCGGCCTGCTGTCCTTTGCCCGCCCGGGCGCCACGCTGGCGCTGGACTTCCCCAACCGCGGCCCGGCCACCTTCGCGCTGCTGGAGCAGCTCGACGAGGTGGTGGGGCAGGCGGGCGGGGCGGTGTACCCGGCCAAGGATGCGCGCATGTCGGGCCCCAGCTTCCGCCGCTATTTTCCGGCCTGGCGGGAATTCCAGGCCTTTCTCGATCCGCATTTTTCCTCCGGCTTCTGGCGCCGGGTCATGGAGTGAGTCAGCGCTCATGCCGAACAAGATCCTCATCGTCGGCGCCACTTCGGCCATCGCCGAGGCCGCCGCCCGGCGCTTTGCCCAGCGCGGCGATCACCTGTTCCTGGCCGGCCGCAACGCGCAGCGCCTGGAGGCGATCGCCGCCGACCTGCGCGTGCGCGGCGCGGGGCAGGTGGCGGTGGCGGCGCTGGACTGCAACGATTTCGCGCGGCACGAGCCGCTGCTGGACCAGGCCGAGCAGGCGCTCGGCGGCCTCGACATCGCCCTGATCGCCCACGGCACCCTGCCGGACCAGCAGAAGGTGCAGGATTCGGTCGAACTGAGCCAGCAGGAGCTGCGTACCAACGGCCTCAGCGTCATCGCCCTGTGCACGCTGCTGGCGCCGCGCTTCGAGCGGCGCCGGACCGGCGCCATCGCCGTGATCTCCTCGGTGGCCGGCGACCGCGGTCGCGCCACCAATTACGTCTACGGCGCGGCCAAGGCCATGGTCAGCACCTACCTCAGCGGCCTGCGCCAGCGCCTGCTGCGCAGCGGGGTGCTGGTGCTGACGGTCAAGCCCGGTTTCGTCGACACGCCGATGACCCGCGACTTTGCCAAGGGCCCGCTGTGGGCCAGCGCCGATGCGGTGGCCGCCGGCATCGTCCGGGCGCTCGACCGGCGCGGCATGGTGGTCTACCTGCCGGGCTTCTGGCGCCTGATCATGTGGGTCATCCGCAGCCTGCCGGAGCGGGTCTTTGTCAGGATGAGGTTTTAGGCGCTTGGGTTGTTTGCGGGGGCTTGCCGCGGTGGTCGAAATGCTATGCTCATTTCCTGAGGGGAGCCGCAGGTGCGCGTGCTTCGGGCGTACCGGGCGGGCCTGGAATCCCAGAGCGGACACAACAAAGGTTCACACCGGCCGGGCACTGCGGTGCCGGGCGCCACATCCATGACTGTTCCAGCCGCTGCAACCAGCGCCGTTACCGCCCCGCGCGTGCCTGGCGCCGACCTGGCGGCGGCGGTGCTGCTGTTCCTGGCCTGGTGGCTGGGCCTGTCCTGGGCCATGCACGGCTATGTCAGCCGCGACTATTTCCCCATCGCCGACCAGTGGGCGCTGATCGCCAACTCGCACCCGGCTTTCGCCCATCCGCTGCAGTGGTTCACCAGCGGCTTCTCCAATTACTTCGTCTACGACCCGGCGGTCTCCCGGCCTTACGCGAACTTCGTCCGCCCGGGCTTCAACGCCTCGTTCTGGCTGCTGGGCCTGTTCCTGCCGCCGGAGTCGGGGGGCTATCTGTATTTCGTCTACGCCGTGCTCGGCGCCTGCGCCGCCCTGGTCTACCTGCTGATCCGCCAGCAGTCCGCCGCGCCGGCCTGGGTGGCGCTGCTGCTGGCCGCGCTGGTGCCGTTGACGCCGCCGCTGGTGCCGGAGATCGGCACCCTGCTGGTGGCCTACTCGGCATTCGACCCGCTGGCGGCGGCGCTGGGGCTGCTGGCCCTGCTGGCGTACGCCCGCGGCCGCTGGCGCCTGACCGCCGCGCTGCTGCTGCTGGCCCTGTTCACCAAGGAAACCTCGCTGCCGGTGCTGGGGGCGGTGCTGGCGCTGTCGCTGTGGCACTGGTGGCGCGGCCGCCCGCACGGTTCGCTGCTGCCGACCGCGGTGCTGGCCCTGCCGCTGCTGCTGTGGCTGGGCCTGCGCCTGAGCGTGTTCGGCAACCCGGCTGGCGGCGTTTATGTGCTGGGCGGCAAGGCGGCGGTGATCCGGCAGTTGCTGCACCAGGCCCTGCAATGGCCGTTCTGGCTGGAGCCCCTGCCGTTCCACCTCGACGCGCCGGCCGCGCAAAAGGTCCAGGCCTGGCTGCTGCTGGCGGCCAATCTCGGCTTCGCCCTGGCCACCGCCGGCATCCTCGGCCTGCGCCTGTGGCGGCGGCAGGCGCCGCACGCGGTGGAACTGGGCCTGCTGTTCTCCTGGCTGTTCATGATCCTGGTCGGCGTGTCCGACCGCCTCGGCGCGGTGCTGTGCGTGTGCCTGCTGGCCAGCCTGGGCATCTGGCTGGGCGAGCGCCAGGCGCCGCGCCTGACTGCGCTGGCCGCGCTGTCCCTGGCGCTGGGGCTGTCGGCCACCGCCTGGCGCGCCGAAGGCCGCTGGCACCAGATCGAGCCGCTGGTGGTGGAATACTCGCAGCTCAGCCGCCGTTATCTGGACGAGCTGAAGAGTTTTGCGCCGGGCCAGACCGTGGTGGTGCTGAACGATCCGGTGAGCTGGCATTCGCAGGCGCGTTGGCTGCGCCTGGCCGGCGGGGTGGCGGCCGAGGTGGTGAAGGTCGCCGATTTCGCCTGCCCGGCCACGGCGCCGCGCCTGGACCAGCCCTGCACGGTGTCGCTGGCGCCGACCGGAGTGCCGCACCAGTACGAGTTCAGCCAGTCCTGCGGCATCGACTGGTGCGGCGCCTTCGTGCCGCAGGACCAGCCCGCCCGCCTGACCCCCGCGCCCGGGGTCGAGGCCGAGCTGCTGCCCGGCCCGGGCGCGCCCGGCGCCGCGCCGCAATGGACCCGGCTGCGCCTGGACCTGCGCCGCGCCGGCGCCGAATTGCTGTATTTCGATCCTTCCGACCGAAGCTTCCATCGCCTCGATCCCGCCGCCGCAGCCGACACCCCGGAGAAGCTCCCGTGAACAGTGCCCCGTCCTCCCCGAACCCGACGCTGTCGCGCCGCCCGTTCCTGCTCGGCGTGTTCCTCATCACCTACTCGGTGCTGGTGTTCCAGATCGTGCAGACCCGCGTGCTGTCGGTGATCGCCTGGTATTACCTGGCATTCTTCGCCATCAGCGTGGCGATGCTCGGCATGACCGCCGGCGCGGTCTGGGTCTACCTGCACCGCGAGCGCTTCACCCCGGGGCGGCTCGCCGCCGAGCTGTCGCGCTTCGCGCTGCTGACGGCGGTGGCGATGCCGGCCTCGCTGCTGGCGCAGTTCAGCATCATGACCTCGCTGGTGCCCTCGCTCAGCACCATTGCCGCCTGGGGCCTGCTGATGGCTGCGATGGCGCTGCCCTATGTCTTCGCCGGCGTGGCGGTGAGCCTGGCGCTGACCCGCAGCCCGTTCCCGGTGAACCAGGTTTACGGCGTCGACATGCTCGGCGCGGCCCTGGGCTGCGCCTCGGTGGTGGTGGTGCTGAACCTGCTCGACGGCCCGTCGGCGATGATTTTCTCCGGCGCGGTGGCGGCGCTCTCGGCCGCCTGCTTCGCCGCCAGCGGCAGCCTGGCGGCGGCGCGCAAGCGGGCAGGGTGGGTCACGGCGGCGCTGGCGCTGCTGACCCTGTTCAACACCTCCGTGCCGTTCGGCCTCAAGCCGATCTACGTCAAGGACGCGGTCGAGCACGACCTGTTCAGCCGCTACGAGAAGTGGAACTCCTACTCGCGCATCATCGCCTCGCCGCCGATAAAGGGCTTCCCCTACCTGTGGGGCCCCTCGCCGAAGATGCCGAAGGATTACGACGTGCCGATGGCGCTGCTCAACATCGACGGCGCCGCCGGCACGATCATGCACCACTACGACGGCACCAAGGTCTCGATCGACTTCCTGCACTACGACATCGTCAACCTCGGCTACAACCTGCCGGGCATCAGGAAGTCGGCGGTGATCGGCGTCGGCGGCGGCCGCGACCTGATGTCGGCCTACCTCTACGGCGTCTCCGACATCACCGGCGTCGAGCTGAATCCGATCTTCATCGGCCTGCACACCACCCAGCCGTTCTACAGCAAATTCTCCGGCCTCACCACCATTCCCAACCTCAAGCTGCACGTCGACGACGCGCGCAGCTGGTTCGCCAGCACGCCCGAGCATTTCGACCTGATCGAGATGAGCATGATCGACACCTGGGCCGCCACCGGCGCCGGCGCCTTCTCCTTGAGCGAGAACGGCCTCTACACCCTTGAAGGCTGGCGCGCCTTCCTCGGCCGCCTCAACGACGGCGGTGTATTCACCGTCAGCCGCTGGTTCAATCCCAACAACATCGACGAGACCGGCCGCATGATCGCGCTGGCCGCGGCGGCGATCCACGACGCCGGCGACCGCAACGCCCGGGCCCACATGTTCGTGGCCCATGCCGACAACATCGCCACCCTGGTGCTGGCCCGGCAGCCGTTCACGCCGGAGCAGCTCCAGGCGCTGGAGAACGAGGCCGACCGCCTCGGCTTTCCGGTGCTGCTGGCGCCGGACCGGGAGCCGGACAGCCCCCTGCTCAAGGCCATCGCCGACGCGCCGTCGATCGAGGAAATCAACCGCGTCGCCTCCGCGGCTTACCTCGACCTGTCGGTGCCGACCGACAACCGGCCGTTCTTCTTCAACCAGCTGCGCTTCACCCACATTCCCGAGGCGGTGCGCAGCCTGATGCACGGCGAGCTCGGCAACGGCGTGATCGTCGGCAACACCCGTGCCTCCCTGACCCTGCTGCTGATCCTGGCGATCTC
>DASRFD010000158.1:0-55794 GCA_035651715.1 Nevskia sp. | reverse complement strand
TCTCGATGCCCGCCATCCGCAAGATGGAGGACGAGGTGCGGGAGCTTTCGGTCCGGCTGATCGAGGGCTTCAAGCCGAACGGCGGCTGCGAGTTCGTCGGCGAATTCGCCCAGCACCTGCCGATCGGCATCTTCATGAGCATGGTCAACCTGCCCGAGTCCGACCGGCTGCCGTTGCTGCACCTGGTCGACCAGGTGATCAATCCCGGCGAGCGCTCCAAGCAGGAGATCTTCGCCGAGCTGTTCCGCTACGTCGCGGCCAAGGTCGGCGAGCGCCGGCAGGCGCCGGGCGACGACCTGATCAGCAAGGTCTCGACCAGCAGCATCGACGGCAAGCCGATCTCGGTGGAGGACGCCATCGCGGTCTGCACCCTGGTGCTGATCGGCGGCCTCGACACCGTGGCCTCGACCCTGGGCTTTGTCGCCCATTTCCTGGCGCGCCATCCGGAGCACCGCCGCCAGCTGATCGAAAAGCCGCAACTGATCCAGGGCGCGGTGGACGAGTTCCTCCGCCGCTTCGCCGTCACCAATCCGGGGCGCATCGTCGCCCGCGATCATGAATACAAGGGCGTGCGGATGAAGGAGGGCGACATGGTGATGCTGCCCAGCTTCCTCCACGGCCTGGACGACCGCCATTACGACAACCCGGCCGAAGTGCGCTTCGACCGGCCGGTGAAGCCCAACTCTGCGTTCGGCAATGGCGACCACCGTTGCCCGGGCTCCAACCTGGCGCGCGTCGAGCTGAAGGTGTTCCTGCAGGAATGGCTGCCGCGGATTCCCGACTTCCGCATCGCCGAGGGCCAGAAGCCCGGCGTGCGTGCCGGCATCAACGGCAGCTTCTATTACCTGCCGCTGACCTGGGCCAGGCCATAGACGACGCCGGCCGGTATTAATAATACGATACCGTTGCATTAGTCGCGGGTTGGCGGTAGTCTTTCGGCGGAACATCGGAGTCCATGGCGGTGCCGCAGCCCGCGTTGCGGGCGGCGGCCATCGGAGAAGAGCAATGGCCGGCTGAACTTTCCGCAACCGGCCGCCGCTGGACCCACTGCAAACGGAGGAGGCATGACGCGCCCCAGCAACAGCGGCCATGGCGCCGCATGGGTGATCGATCCCGGTCCAGGTCCCGGCGCGCGCCTGGCGTCCGGCCTCGGCGCATCGGGCAGGACGGTGCTTCGGATCAGCGGCGGCCCGGCCGCAGCGGCTTCAGACCTGGCGGCCCGCTTCGACAGCCGCAGCGCCATCGTCGAGGCGCTGCGCGGCGCCGAGGCGCAAACCGGCGCGCCCGGCCTGATCGTCTACTGCGACGTGCCGGCGGAATGCCTGCAGCCGCAGGACTTCGCGGCGATCGGCGTCGGGCGCTGGCACGGCACGTTCCAGGCCGCGCTGCGGCGCAGCCTGTGGGTGCTGCAGGCGGCGGCCGAGGTGCTGGCGGGGCGGCCGGCCGCGCTGGTGATGGTCGGTCCCTCGCTGTCCCTGGTCGGCGCCGCCGGCCTGGTGCCGCTCAGCGCGCTGGCCGAGGGCCAGCGCGCCCTGGTCAAGTCGGCGGCGCGCCAGCTCGGCGCGCGCAAGCTGCGGCTGAACTGGCTGGCGCTGTCGCCGGCGGTGTTCGCGCCGCAACTTGCCGGCGCCGAGCTGCCGCAGGTGCCGGAGCTGGGGCCGCCGCCGCTGCCGCTGGGGCGCGTGCCCGACCTGGAGCACGACGCGGCCGCGGCGCTCGATTTCCTGGGCAGCGCCGCCGGCAGCGCGCTGACCGGGGCCACGCTCAATCTCGACGGCGGGGAGTGGATGCTGCCATGAGCGACCGAATCAGCGACAGGACTCTCGAGGGACGGGTCGCCCTGGTCACCGGCGCCGGCGGCGGCGTCGGCCGCGGCATTGCGCTGGCGCTGGCGGCGGCGGGCGCCAAGGTCACCATCGCCGCGCGGCGCGCCGCCACCGGCGAGGACACCGCGGCCATGATCCGCGGCGAGGGCGGCACGGCGCTGGCGCTGCAGACCGACGTCGCCCGCCGCGAGGACGTGGAGCAGGCCGTGGCCCACACGGTCGAAGCATTCGGCGGCCTCGACATCATGATCCACAATGCTTCGAGCAGCCTGTCCGGCCATCCGGCGCAGCTCGGCGAGATCACCGAGCGGGCCTGGGAGGAGCAGCTCGCGGTCGGCATGGACGGCAGCCTGCATTGCGCCCAGGCCGCGTTCCCGCACCTCAAGCGCAGCGGCCATGGCCGCTATGTCGGCCTGAACTCGGCGTTCGGACTGCACGGCGCCGGCATGAATCCGGTCTACGCCGCGGGCAAGGGCGCGCTGCGCGGCTTCATCAAGTCGCTGGCGCGCGAGTGGGGGCCGCACGGCATCACCGTCAATGCCATCGCGCCCGCGTCCAGCACCGAGGCCGCGGATGCCTTCTTCGAGCAGAACCCCGCCTTGAAGGACGCTTTCCTGCGCAACTTCCCGATGCGCCGCATGGGTCGGCCGCGCCAGGACATCGGCGGCGCGGTGGTGGCGGTCTGCGGCAGCGGTTTCGGCTACGTCACCGGCCAGACCCTGTTCGTCGACGGCGGCCTGATGACGGTGCTTTGAAGAGGTCCGCATGAAACGCCTGCAAGACAAGGTGGTGATCGTCACCGGCGGCGCCTCCGGCATCGGCGCCGGCACCTGCGAGGTGCTGGCGGCCGAGGGTGCCCGGGTGGTGGTGGCCGACCTGAACGGCGAAGGCGCCGAAGCCCAGGCGGCGGCGCTGCGCGCGCGCGGCGGGCAGGCGCTGGCCCTGCCCCTGGATGTGGCCGACGAGCAGTCGGTACGCACCCTGTACGAGCGCGTCTGCGCCGCGCTCGGCGGCGTTGACGGGCTGGTCAACAACGCCGCCAACACGCATCTCTCCAGCACCCGCGACTTCGGCATCGAAGACGCCGACTTCGCCGTGTGGGACGAGATCCTGCGAGTCAGCCTGCGCGGCGTGGCCCTGATGACCAAGCTGGCGATTCCGCTGCTGCGGGCGCGCGGCGGCGGCTCCATCGTCAACCTGTCGTCGGGCGCCGCGTTGCGCGGCGCCGACCGGCCCACGGCCTACAGCGTGGCCAAGGCCGGCATCATCGCCCTGACCCTGAACACCGCGGCCCAGCACGGCAAGGAAGGCATCCGCTGCAACGCCATCGCGCCGGGGCTGATCGTCACGCCGTCCACCGCGCGCACCTATGCCGAGGGACCCTTCGGCGAGATGATGCTGCGCCATCACCTCACGCCGCGGTTGGGCCGGCCGGACGACGTGGCCTGGGCCATCGTCTGGCTGATGTCCGACGAGTCCGGCTTCGTCACCGGGCAATGCCTCGGCGTCGACGGCGGGCTGCTGTCGCACCAGCCGTACTGGGCCGAGATGCGCCTGCAGGCGCCGCCGGAGAAGTCCCGCGCTCCCTAGGACGCGAGCCGCGGGAGCGGCGATGGAACTTTGCGGCGAACGGGGACAGCGGGATTGCGGCGGCCGGTGCCACGCCGCCGTTGGAAATACGCGACATAGGGGAGGGTGGGATGGGGCGCAAGCTCTTGGGGCGGAATCTGCTGGCCAAATACCGGCCGATCGTGCTGGCGATCACCGGATTTTTGATCTGTGACCTGACGGTGCTGGCGCTGAACCTGTACTCCGCGACCCGCGCCGAGGCCAACGCCGTGCTGCTGAACTTCACCCGCCAGGCGCGCGAGACGGCGATGGAAATCCCGCGCCTGACCGCCGACCTGCGCGTGCTGGAGCTCAGCGACACGCGGCTCGACGCCGCTGCCGCCGACGACCTGCGCAAGGCGGTGACCTCGTTCAGCCGCATCCTGCAGGTGTTGCGCGACGGCGGCGAGGCCGAGGACGAACAGGGCAACCGCTTCCGGGTCGAGCCGTTGCGCTCGGAGGACGCGCGCAAGCGCCTCGAGGACATCAGCGTGCACTGGGCCGAGCCGAAGGAACACTTCGACACCATCCTCAAGCAGCCGTCGTTCCAGGGCAACGACATCAACGAGATGTATTCCTACGCAACCCTGTTCTCCGAGACTCTGTACGATTCCAGCACCGCGCTCATCGCCGACGCGCAGAACGAGGTGCGGCGCGCCACCCTCCGCCTGCAGCTGGCGCAGATCGGCGGCTTCAGCCTGGCGCTGATCAACTTCGTCTACACCATCTTCATGTCGCTGCGCAGCCTGGTGGCCAACGACCGGCGCCTGCTGCAGGCGCAGCAGGAAACCGAGGAAATCCTCGCCAACGTGCGCGAGGGCCTGTTCCTGCTCGACCCGAAGCTGTGCGTCGGGGGCAAGTATTCGGCCTCGATGCAGGAAATATTCCGCGAGCCGATCGCGCCGGGCGCCGACTTCCTGGCCATCCTCGGCCGCATGGTGCCGCCGGCCACCCTGGAAAGCGCCCGCGACTACCTGCAGCTGCTGTTCGGCGATCGCGTCAAGGAAGCGCTGGTGCAAACCCTCAATCCGCTGTCCGAGGTGGAAGTGCAGGCCGGCGCGCAGAGCCGCTTCCTCAGCTTCCAGTTCAACCGCGTGATCGAGGGCGGCGCCATCTCGCACCTGCTGGTCACGGTGCAGGACGCGACCTCGCGGGTGCAACTGGCGGCGGAGCTGCAAGTGGCCAAGAGCCGCGCCCGCAGCGAGCTGGAAGTCTACCTGCGGCTGTTCGGCAAGGACGTTTCGGCGCTGCGGCGCTTCCACGACCAGGCCCGCGCCACGCTGGCGCAGATCAATGACCGGCTGCGCGCCGCCTCCGAGCGCGGCGTGGAGAGCTACGACAGCCTGGTGCGCATGGCTTTCCGCGGCGCGCACACCATCAAGGGCGAGGCCGCGGCCGTGGGACTGGACCTGTTCGAGGCCCTGGCCCATGAGTTCGAGAACGAGCTGGCGCAGTTGCGTGACCGCGGCAAGCTGGGTGGCGAGGACATGCTCAAGCTCACCGTGCGGCTCGACGAGTTGTTCGAGCGCCTGGCGATCCTGCCGCCGATCATCCAGCGCCAGGCCGCGATCCAGCCCGGGACAACGCCGGCCGCAGGCGCCGAAACGGCCGGCTTCGCCGGCAGCATCCGCGCCCTGTGCGAGCGCCTGGCGCGCAGCCAGGGGAAAAAGGTGCGGCTGGTGGCGGATCTGGCGGCGCTGTCCGAGGCGCCGGAGCCGCTGGTCCGCCACCTCCGCGAACTCAGCCTGCAACTGGTGCGCAATGCCGTCAGTCACGGCATCGAGACGCCGCAGGAGCGCCTCGGCGCCGGCAAGCCGGAGACCGGCACCGTGCTGCTGCACTGTGCGCGCAGCGACGACGAAAGCCTTGAATTCTCGGTCCGCGACGACGGCCGCGGCCTCGAGCCCGGGCGTATCCGCGCGGCGCTGTTGCGCGACGGCCGCTGCAGCGAACAGCAGCTCGGCACGCTGTCGGACCGCGAGGTGGTCATGAAGATCTTCGAGCCGGGCTTTTCCACCCAGGCCGCCGCGGACGCCGACAGCGGCCGCGGCGTCGGCCTGGACATCGTCAATGAAGCGGTGCGCAGCCTCGGCGGCAAGCTGCGGCTGAGCTCGCGGCCGCAGCAGTTCACCGAGTTCTCGATCCGCGTCGAGGCCGCGACGGCCATGTCATGAAGTTGCTGATCGTCGATGACTCCAACGTCATCCGCCAACGCATCGCGCGCACGGTTGCCGACCCGCGCCTGCCGGCGATCGAAGTGGTCGGCATGGCCCGCAACGGCGTCGCCGCCATTGCCATGTTCAACCTGCACAAGCCACAGCTGGTCACCATGGATCTGACCATGCCGGAAATGGACGGCGTGCAGTGCACCGAGCGCCTGACCTCGATCGACCCTGCCGCCATGATCCTGGTGGTCTCGGCGCTCAGCGACAAGGCCACCGCCATCAAGGCCCTGCAGAAGGGCGCGCGCGGCTTCCTCTACAAGCCCTTCACCGACGAGCAGCTGATCACCGCCCTGCTCGAGCTGGTTAGTTGAGCGGATGCCCATCCAGGCTTATTTATGAGCGATCTCAAAGAGGAAGAAATCCGGGTATTCGTCGATGCGGTGACGCACTACTTCGCCCAGTTGACGACGGACCGCCCGCAGGTTCGAGGGGCCTACCTGGGGGCGGGCGATGTCCGGCCGCCCAGCCTGGGCTTCTCCGGCCTGATCCCGATCTCCGGCGGTTTCCAGGGCAGCGTCTACGTCTCGGCGCCGCGCGCCATGCTGCGTCATCTGCTGGTGGCGGCGCAGGAGTCGAGCCAGTCCGACGAGAATCTGCTCGACCTGGTCGGCGAGGTGGCCAACACCATCGCCGGCAACGCGCGGCGCTTTTTCGGCGAGCGGATGGAAATCGCCGTGCCGGTCACCATCGCCGGCCACGCCGACACCATTCGGCCGCGTTGCCGGACCCGGCCGTACATCATCACGGTGGAGTGGAAGGGCTATACCGCGCAGCTGGTGGTGGATATCGACCGCAAGGAGTAGCGGCCGTCCGCCCGGGCCTGTGACCGGTCAGGTTCCGGAGGCACGCCGCCGCGGCGCGGCCGAGACCTCCAGCTTCCTCAGCAGGCGGCGCAGGCTGCGCGCGAGCTGGGCCCGCTCGGGCTGCGGCAGCTCGAAGAACGCAGCGTAGTTGCCGCCCATCTGCTCGCGCACCACGCGGTCGTTGACCGCGATGCCTTTTGCGGTGAGGCGCACCACGCTGGCGCGGCCGTCCTGCGGCGACGGCAGGCGCTTCACCAGGCCGCGCCGCTCCAGCAGATCGAGCCGTTGGCTCATGCCCGGCGGGGACAGCACCGCGATCCGGGACAGCTCCGCGGCCGTGCTCTCATGTGGCGGCCCGAGGCGGCGCAGCGTGCCGAGCACGATGATGTCGGTGCGGCTGATGCCGTGGTGAGCGGCGCTGCGGCTGCCGAGCTTGTCCATCACCCGGCCGATCAGCATGAGCCGGGCGATCAGCGCCACGGTGGCCGCGTCGTACTCGGGCCAGAGCTCGCGCCAGCGCTCGAGTGCGGCGTCGACGTGGTCGCGTTCATCCGTATCCGCCGGCGGCTGGTCCTGCGCGGCGAGCGCCTGCTCGTGCAGGACCCGGAAGTGCTCCTCCAGCCGCCCGACGGTTGCCGGGCGCACGCGATAAATGACCTCGCGGCCGCTGCGCCGGCCTTCCGCCAGCCCGGCATCGCTGAGGACCTTCAGATGCTGCGAGACCGCCGAGCGCGACACCGGCAGGGGCGCGGCGATCTGGCCCACGGTTTGCGGCCCTTGCATCAGGCTTTCGAGCACGGCGCAGCGCGTGGGGTCCGCCAGGATCTGCAGCAGGCCGGCGACGGTGTTCATGAGTGTGGTTTGGAACAGGTAAGGCTGGGGCCTGCTGACGCTGCGTGGAACACGGCGACCGGTTGGTTGGCGGGCCTAAATTAGCACGACTTGCGGAGCTCGAATAAAAAAACCCTCTCCGCCAAAGGCGGAGAGGGCGAGAGGGGCCCAAGGGCCGGGAGAACGGTTGATTCAGTAACGGTAGGACAGGGCGGCGCCGACCACGCGTCTTTGGCCGAAGGCGGCGAGATTCGACTGCGTGCCCGGCGCGGTGCCGGCGGTGCTGTAGTTGAACACCTCGTAGCTCTTGTCGGTGAGGTTCTGGCCGAACAGCATCAGGTCCATGCTGCCGCTGTCGGCGCCGACCTTGATGCCGGCCAGGCCGAAGCGGGCGTTGACCAGGCCGTAGCCGGGGATCTCCAGCGGCGTGTTCGGCACGCCGAAGTAGCCGCTGGTGCCGTTGAGGTCGACATTGGCGCGCCACGTGCCGTAACTGGTCTTGAGGAAGTCGTACAGCGCCGAGACCGAGCCCGAGAACGCCGGCAGGTTCACCACGTTGTTGAACTGCGACACGCCGCTGCCGCCGCCGGGTGGCGGGAACGGATTGCTGGCGGCCGGCTGGTGGCCGTGGTAGTAGGCGCCGTTGACACTGATGGTGAGGCCATCCACCGGCACGAAGGAGCTGTCCAGTTCCACGCCGCGGATCTGGATGGTGGGGCCGTTGAAGAACTCCACGGTCGAGGTGCTGGCGGTCTGCACGCTCTGCTGCGGACCTTTCCAGCGCGTATAGAAGGCGGCGACATTGACGCGCGCGCGATGGCCCCAGAATTCCGACTTCTCGCCCAGCTCGAACGAGGTCGCCGAATCGGCCTGGGCCGGGTTGAGGGTCTGCGAAGCCAGGCCGAAGGCGGCAGCACGGTAGCCGGTGGAATAGCGCAGGTAAGTGGACTGGCTCCTGGTCCAGTCATAGGACGCCACCGCCAGCGGCAGCGAGCGCCGCTCGGTGATCGAGGCCGGGTCACAGGGGCACTTCTGGCCCTGCACCACCTGGCCGGTGCTGGGATCGACTTGTCCCGGCACCGGGGCTGGCGCGCCCTGCACCGCGGGATAGGTGGGGGTCTGCCAGACATAGCCCACCGGCCGCACCACGCGCTTCTCGTCCATCCCCAGGCGCAGGCCGCCGGTCAGCGCCAGCTTGCGGTCAAGGAATTCCGGACGCCACACCAGATTGACGTAGCCGGCGGCGGAAATGTTTTGCACGTCCGCGCCGCTTTCCACCGCGCTGCCCAGCGCAAGGGGCGGATTGAGCGTGACCGGCGTGCCGAGCGAGGCGATCGGCAGGAAGCCGGTGGCCGGGTCTCCCAGGGTGGCGCTGGGGAACGCCAGGCCGAAGTAGGTATTGTCGACCTGGGCGCCGCGTTCGTTCATGAAGAACAGGCCGGCGGTCCACTGCAGGTTCTTCTCGGTGCCGATGAATTGGAACTCCTGCGAGAACTGCTTGTGCTGGATGTCGTAGGTGACGGTGGGCGCCGTGATCACGCCCAGATCCGGCCGGCCGAGGAACAGGGCGGGGAGCGTGGAGGATGGCGAGGCGGTGTTGTAGTCCAGCGAGGAGTCGTCGCGGTAGGCCGTGATGGACTTGAGGGTCAGCCGGTCCGAGACGAACCAGCTCGCCGTGATGTGATTCTCGACGAACTGCTCGTTGTTGAGCGGGCGGTACACCGGGTAGGGCAGGGAATCGGCGCGCGTGGTGCCGGGTGTCCACACCGAGGTCGTATAGGGATCGCTCGAACTCAGCAGCTGGTTGTAGGCGCCGGTGGACTGCGAGCGGATATACACGCCGGCATAGTCGATGCTGATGCTGTCCGTCGGGTCATAGCGCAGCGCCAGGCGCTCACCGGCGGCCTTCACCCGGCCGAAGTTCTCTTCCTGGCCGGTCGCCGTGGTGCCGGTATAGGTCTGGTTGCCGTTCGCCACCAGCCCGCCCGGGTTCTTCTGCCAGCCGTTGCTGTCGGTATTGATGATGTCGATCTTTGCCGCCACGTCGCCGATGCGCGGCAGGTCGACGTGGGCGATCGCCTTGTAATAGCCGAAGCTGCCGCCTTCGATCTGCGAGCGGATGCCGAAGCGGCCGGTGGGCCGCTTGGAGTTGACCTGCACCGCGCCGCCCATCGCGTTCTTGCCGAACAGCGTGCCCTGCGGGCCGCGCAGCACCGACAGGCTGTCGATCTCGGTGAGGTCGAGCACCGCACCCTGCTGGCGGCCGTTGTAGATGTCGTCGATATAGATCGGCACCGGGTTCTCGGTGGAGATGTCCGTGCCGTTGGGGTTGATAAAGCCGCGAACGCCCACCTCGATGGTGGTCGGATTGCCGGCGAACTGCTCGAGCTTGAGCGTGGGAACCGCGCCGGAGACCAGCCCGCTGAGTCCGGTGATGCCGCGGTCCTGCAGCTCCTGCGAGCCTATGGCGGTGATGGCCAGAGGCACTTTCTGGGCGGACTCGGAACGTTTGGTGGCGGTGACCACCACTTCCTGGATGCCGCCCACCTCCATCGGCTGCTGCGACACGGGTGGAGGTGCGGCGGCGCTGCCCTGGGCCTGCGCCGCCGCGAGTGGAGCGGCGCTCGCGAACATGCTGCCGATCGCCAGGCTCATCAGCGAACGGCGCAAGCGGCCTGCGTCGGTGGAATTGGAACTGCGCTGGTTATACATCTCTCCTCCCATGATCGAAAATGCTGCTGAAAATTGACTGCCTGGCCCTCATGGCGGGGATATCCCCGGTCTTCCGTGCCGGGGCTGTGTAGTTCGCGCCTCAGTGATGCCGCGCGAGAATCGCCCACAGGCCAGCCAGGTCGGCGGCTCCGCCGCCGCCCTGCACCAGCTTGAAAGTCTGCAGGGCCTTGTCGAGCTCGCCGGCCAGGTAGTAGCCGTATCCGGCGTGCAGCAGCGCTTCGTCGGAGTGCTTGAAGTTGCCCTTCCTGAGTCCCTGGTCGAGCAGGGTCACGCCCTGCTCCTTGTGGCCGCCGGCGATGCAGTCCAGGCCGGTGTTGATCAGCCCGTCGCCGTAGGGCAGGGCCGCGGCCTGCGCGGACCCCTGGGCCATGCCGGCCTTGTCCTCGGCCACCTGCTTTTCCACCAGTGCTTTGAGCCGCTGGTGGCGTTCCGCCTCGGCGCCGCTGCCCAGCGCGCCCTTGGCGAAGCCGCGGCCGAGCAAGGACTGCGCCTCGACAGGCTGGCCGGCCTGGAGCGCCAGCTGCACCGCCTCGACATAGTCCTGCGCCGAGTCGAGGTTGTCGGTGGCCAGGCGCAGGCGGTCGGCGTCGAGCGAGAAGCGGTCCGAAAAGCCGCCCTTGCCCTGGATGCGCGCGATCAGGTCGGCCCAATACGACTTCTTGGGAGCGTAGGTCACCAGCTGCTGCAGCGCCGCGACGTAGCCGGCCGTGTCGTCCTGCTTCAGCGCGCAGCTCGCCAGCAGCTGCAGCTGCTGCTCGGTGGGTGCGGCGCCGGCCTTTTCCGCGGCGGCGATCTGCGCGCGGATCTCGGTCGCGGCCTCGGCATATTTGCCCTGCAGGTACAGGGCCTGGGGATACAGCGCGAGGATCTGCGGATCGCTGCCTCCGTCGGCCTTGTAGCGCTGCAGCGCCTCGATCGCCTTGGGGTAGCTCTGCGCGCGGTAGTAGAGCTGTGCAACGGTGGTTTCGATCCTGCCCTGGTCGGCCGCCGGCGACTGGCCGGAGGCGAGCACCGCTTCGAACGCCTGTGCCGCCCCGAGGCTGTCGCCGGCGGCGAGCGCCGCCGACGCGCGCATGCGCGCGACCGTGTATCTCTCGTACGGCGTCAGGGCGCCGGCCTTTTCGGCGTCGTCGATCCTGGCGTTGGCCTCGGCGAATTTCTTCGCCTTGAGGTCTTCCTGCGCCTGCTGCAGCGGCTTGCCGACTTCGGGGCGCAGGGCTGGCCCGTCGGCCCGCGCCGCGCCGGACGCAGCCAGGGCGGAAAAGCTCAGCAAGGCGAGGGCGAAAAGCTTGCGCATCGGGAACCTCCGCGGCGGATCAGGGGCCGGAACCGGCGAACTGCTCGTTGCCGACCAGGCCGATGGAATGGATGCCGAGGCGCTGCGCCGAGGCCATCACCTCGGCGACATAGCGGTACTCGACCAGGCTGTTGGGGCGCACGTGGAATTCCGGCTGCGGATCCTGCTGCGCCGCCTGCGCCAGGCGGCTTTCCAGCGTGGCGCGGTCGGGGATGGTGTTGCCGTCCCACAGGATGGTGCCGTCGAAGTCGACCTCCACGTTCACCACCGGCGGCGGCCGGGTCTGCGGCGGATGGGCGTTCGCATCGGGCAGGTCCAGCTTCACGGCGTGGGTCTGGATCGGGATGGTGATGATCAGCATGATCAGCAGCACCAGCATCACGTCGATCAGCGGCGTGGTGTTGATGTCCACCATCACCTCCGCATCCTTGTCCGCGGGTCCGATGTTCATGGCCATGGGCGTTTACCTTCAGGCGCGGGGCGGCGGTTCGGTGACGAAGCCGACCTTGGCGATGCCGGCGCGCTGGCAGTCGAACACGACCTGGCCGACGGCCTTGTAGCGGGTCTTCTGGTCGGCGCGGATATGCACGACCGGCTGCGGCTGCCGCACCGCCGCCTCCTTCAGCCTGCCCAGCAGGGCGCCGTTGTCCGGCAGCGGCTGCTCGTTCCAGAACACTTCGCCCTCGGCGTTGACGGCGATGGTGATGTCCTCGGGCCGGGTCTGGTTGGGCTGGTTGAACTCCTTGGGCAGCTGCAGCGGCACCGTGTGCGTCACCACCGGGATCGTGATCAGGAAGATGATCAGCAGCACCAGCATCACGTCGACCAGCGGCGTGGTGTTGATCGAGGCATTCAGTTCCTCCTCGTCGCCGGACGAGGAGCCGATCTGCATGGCCATCGCCGCCGCCCTCCCTAGACCGCCGCCGCGCGGACGCGCGATGCGGCGTGCGGCACGGCGGCCGCGTTGCGGACCTGTTCGCCGACACGGGCGCCGGACAGCAGCACCGAGTGGAGATCGGAGGAGAAGGCACGCACCTTGTCCATCGCATTCTTGTTGCGGCGGACCAGCCAGTTGTAGCCCATCACCGCGGGGACGGCGACGGCCAGGCCGATGGCGGTCATGATCAGGGCCTCGCCCACCGGGCCGGCCACCTTGTCGATCGAGGCCTGGCCGGCGATGCCGATGGCGGTGAGCGCGTGGTAGATGCCCCAGACGGTGCCGAACAGGCCGACGAACGGGGCGGTGGAGCCCACGGTGGCCAGCACCGCCAGGCCGCCCTGCAATTTGCTCTGGATCTCCTCCACGGCGCGGTTGACGGACAGCGTGATCCAGGTGGAGAGGTCGATTTGCTCGACCATGGTGCCCTCGTGGTGCTGGCTGGCGGCGCTGCCGCGCTCGGCCACATACCAGAAGGCGCTGCCGCTCTTGAGCTGGCCGAGGCCATCCCTGACCGAGCCTGCGCTCCAGAATTTCTGGTTGGCCTGCTTGTGCTGCTGGAACAGGCGCGACTGGTCGATCACCTTCATGATCATGATGTACCAGGTGCCGGCCGACATGATCAGCATCAGCACCAGCACGAAGCGGGCGACGAAGTCGCCGCCTTTCCACAGCGCGTCGAGACCGTAGGGATTGCTGACCGTCTCGACATTGCCATCGGCGCCGGCCATGGCCGGCAGCAGCAGGCCGGCGGCCAGCAGCGCGGCGGGTAGCAGTTTCTTGAATCCGGTTCGCATCGACATACGACTCTCCTCTGGGGAAGGCTGCGCGCGGCGGCCTGCTAATTGAGCTTCCAGGTGTATTTGATGGGCGCCCAGGACTCCTCGGGCTTGCCATCGACGGTGCCGGGCGTGAAGCGGCAGCTGCCCAACGCATCACGCGCCGCCTCGTCCAGGCGCGGATAGCCGCTGGACCTGGCGATCCTGCTGTCCTTGATCCGGCCGTCGACGCCGATCAGGAACTGAAGCACCACCGTCCCGGCTTCGCCCAGGCGCTGCGACGCGGCCGGATATTCGGGCTCGGCGCAGCCGTGCTTGGCGTCGATCACCGCGGCTACCCGCACCGCCTGATGCACCGGGGGCGGCGGCGCTTCCACCGGCTTCTCGGTGGTCACCGCGGTGATGGCGGTGCTGCGCTCCGCCTGCGCTTGGCTGATGTTGATTTCCGGCGGCGGAATGTAGGGCGGGGGAGGTTCCTTGAAGGTCGGCGGCGGAGGCGGGGGAGGTTCCTTCGGCGGCGTGACTTCCTGGAGGATCTTGGTCTCGATCGGCGCCGGCAGCACCTCGATGGCCTTGCGCGCCAGGCCGGTGACCAGGGCGTAGATCACCAGCACGTGCAGCAGCACGACGCCGCCGAGCCCGTAAAGGCGCGGGCTGGAATCCTGGCGTTGGCCGAATAGCATCCGCTTCTCCTCCGAAGCTTAGGTCCTGGTCGCTCCGGGTCTGGCCCGACTGCGCCGCCTTTATGATCCGGTGTAGGTGAATTATGAATTCATGTACACCGTTCGTATAATCGAACACTACGCCAAAAATTTTAAGGCCACAAGCCCTTTTTGTCGGGTCGCCGGAATTGCCGGCACCGCCCGCGCTTCGGCGCCGGGCCAATGCTGACGGGCAATCGGCGCGGAAAGGCGTTCGGCACCGCCCGTCGGCGCATTTATCAATATTCGAACATCATTCGAAAATCGGATATAACTTGCCCGGACCCCGGCCGCCACGGCGGCGGCGGCACAGGTGCCCATTGAGCCGGCCGGACCGGCACGGAGGAGAGAGATGAAGCAGAGCCCCGACATCGCAGCCACGCCGGATCCCGCCGCCTATCCGCGCTATGTGCTGGGTGTGCTCCTGGCGGTGTATGCGCTGCACCACATGGACCGCCAGGTCGTCACCTTGCTGCTCGAGCCGATCAAGCACGAATTCGCGCTCAGCGACGGCAGCCTCGGCTTCCTGGCCGGGCTGTGTTACGCCGTGGCCTTCGCCGCCGGCGGCGTGCCGCTGGGCCTGCTGGTGGATCGGGTGCACCGGGTGCGCCTGCTGGCGCTGCTGATCGCGGTGTGGAGCGGCCTTACCGCGCTGTGCGGCCTGGCCGGCAGCTACCTGTGGCTGGTGCTGGCGCGCATCGGCGTCGCCACCGCCGAGTCCGGCGCCACCCCGACCAATCTGTCGGTGCTGTCCGATTATTTCGGGCCGAAACGGCGGCCGATGGCAGTGGGCGTCTACATGATGGGGCCGCATCTGGGCACGGTGATCGGTTTTGCCGTGGCGGCGCTGGTGGCCCAGCACTGGGGCTGGCGCGCCGCCTTCTTCGTCGCCGGCCTGCCCGGGCTGCTGCTGGCGGCGCTGGTGCTCGGCTCGGTGCGCGAGCCGCCACGCGGCGGCAGCGAGCCCCAGGCCGGGCCGGGCGCGGCCGAGGAGCCGGTGCCGCCGCTGCGCACCACGCTGGCGCTGATCGCCGGGCAGCGTGCCCAGCGCCATGCCATCGCCGGCGTGGTGCTGGCCATGTGCGTGGCGGCGGGCCTGGCCGCCTGGCAGGCCCCATTCCTGGTGCGCAGCTTCGGCGTGGACCTGAAGGCGGTAGGCTTGTCGCTGGCGTTCGCGGTGGCCACCTGCGGCGCGGCCGGCGCCTGGCTCGGCGGCTGGCTGGCGGCGCGGGTGGGGCGGCAGGACGCGGCGCGCGTGCCCCGGCTCACCGCCGCCTCGATCGCTCTCACTATCCCCGCCGCCTTGTGCGCGATCTTCGCCGGCAGCTTCCCGCAGGCCATCGCCGGCTTCGCCCTGCAGAACTTCTTCGTCGCGATGAGTGCCGCCTCCGGCTATGGCCTGTGCCTGTCGCTGTCCGGCGTGCGCACCCGCGGCGCCACCATGGGCCTGCTCCAGGTGCTGTCGAACGTGGTCGGCTACGGCGTGGGGCCGCAGCTGGTCGGCCTGCTCAGCGACCATCTGCCGCAGGCCGCACATGGCGGCAGCCTGGTCTATGCCATGGCCCTGCTCAACCTGATCAGCCTGTGGGCCCTGGCGCACATGCTGATCGCCGCGCGCTGGACGCCTGGCGAACTGCAGCGCCTGCGGGCGGAATCCATGGCTGCGGCCTGAGCGCGCCGGCCGCAATCACCACCAGAGGCGGAGACGCTGCACCTGGGCGCGGCCGTCGCGGTCTTGGTGTCCGCGCCGGGGTTTCTCAGTGAGTGCCAGAAGCACGCGTGGCCGCATCCAGCAGGGCATCGCGCAGTTCTTCCAGGCCGGCTTCCAGGCGATCTGCCGGCGCACCCACCACCATCGCCGCGGCGACCTTGCCGTCGGGGCTCAGCACCGGCGCGGCGATGGCTCCGCTGCGCGGCATCGATTCGCCGATGGAAACCGAATAGCCGTGGACGCGAATCCATTCCAGGATGGCGCGCAGCACCGCCGGGTCGGTCACGGTGCGCGGGGTGTAGGCTTTGAAGCCGGCGTTGCGCAGGTAGCGTTCGCGCCATTCCTCTTCGGCGTGGGCCAGCAGCAGCCGGCCGGCGGCAGTGCAGTAAAGATGGGCGCTGAGGCCCACGCTGAGCGCGTAGCGGACCGGCTGGAGGCTGTCGATGACGCTGACGAAAGTGACGCGTTCCGCCTCGGCATCCATCACCGCCAGGGCCACGCTTTCGCCGGTTTTCTGCCACAGCTTTTCCAGGTGGCTCTGAACCACCTGCGGGAATGACCAGCGCGCGACGATGCGCGCCCCCAGCCGGAAGGCGCGCGGCGCAAGCCGGTAGTGGCCGCCGGCCAGCGACAGGTAGCCATCCGCCACCAGGGGGCGGAGGAGGTTCAGCAGGCTGCTCTTGGGCGAACCGAGGCTGACGCTGAGGCCCGCCAGGGACAAGCCCGACGCACTCCCGGCCAGCTGATCGAGGATGCGCAGCACCCGCGACAAGGCGCGCGGTCCTCCTCCCGTGTCTTCCTCGATACGCGGCGCCGCCTGGGCCGTGCCGGATGCATCCGGAACACCGGGCTTCCTGGTCTGTTTCACACTGTTCCTCCAGATCACCGCCAGCCGCCGCGGCGTCGTTTTCAGTGTTGTGTACAGAAAATTGTATACTGTTCAATATACTGCGCCATGGCGCGCAGCAAGACAACCTGCCCGGCAGGCGGGTGCGGCCGCGGTTTTCCGCGGAACTGGGGAAATCCGGCAGGCGGGGCGCCGGCTCAGCGGGATGCTGGAGCCGGCGGGTTCGGTCCTCAGTCGACGATGGTCGCCGTCCTGCGCTCGCGGCCCAGCGCCGGATCGAGGTAGCGGCCAAAGCCGTAGTCGCCGAGCAGGGTGGTGCGCTGGGCGCGGCGGCGGACATGGAAGGGGACGCCGGCGGCGCTGTGGATCACCCGCCAGTTGTCCCACACGATCACGTCGTTTTCCCGCCACTTGTGGAAGTACGAGTAGCGGCTGTCCACCAGGCAATCGGCCAGCTCGCGCAGCAGCGCGTCGCTTTCCGCGGCATCCATGCCCAGCACGTGCTTGGCGTGCATCGGCGACAGTTTCAGCACCTTGCGGCCGGTCTCGGACTGGGTGATGACCAGCGGATGCACCACCGGTGGGAAGTCGTAGCGCTTGAGCTGCTCGGCGGATTCGGGGTCGTTCTTGAGATTGACCAGGTCGCGCGGGAAGCCGTATGGATTCTTCTCCATATGCGGCGTGAAGTGGTAGACCACTTCCAGGCCTTCGATGCGCCGCTGCAGGGCCTGTGGCAGCCGCGTGTAGGCGGCGATGCCGTCGATGAAGCCGGTCTCGCCGGCCTCGGTCGCCGGCTCGATCATGCGTAGCACGGCGCCGCGCACGATCACCGGCATGAACGCCTGGTCCCAGTGCCAGCCGAGCCAGCCGGCGCGCTCGGCGCCGTTGACCCGCATCATGGTGCCGGGTGCCTTGCGGTTGGCCGGATCGTATTTCAGCTCCATCAGGTAAGGATTGCTTTCCAGGTTGAGGTCCCGGGTGGCCGACGGTTCCAGCTTGCCAAAGCAGCGGCTCAGGCGCAGGTGGGCCTCGGCGGAGCGGCAATCGCGGAACAGCAGGATGCCGCCGCGGATCCAGGCGGCGCGGATCTCCTCCTGGGTGGCAGTGTCGAGATCCTGCTCCAGGTCCACGCCCGAGACTTCCAGGCCGATGTGAGGGGAAAGCGGGTGGGTTTCGATGCGCATCTGCAGCCTCCTCCGATGGCGGACGACAGTTCTGGGTTGCCGTCTTGTTCTGTTATAGGAACAACAAGCGAAATATTGAATAACCATCCGGCCCACTGTCAAGCGGTAAAGCCATTGTCTACACGTTAGCAATAGCTAACGTATGCAGGAGTGAATGGCTGTAACAATGGCATGAATATCCTTTGGTTAGATGTATGATCAATAAAGTTACGGCGCCGTTGACATGATTGACGATGAAGTTTAAGTTGTAAATCAAATCGACGGCGAGTTGCCTTGCGCCGCCCCTACAGCAGGAGGAGAGACGTGATCCCCGTTCGCCAGCAGTTGCTCGATGCCATCACCGATCCGGACCAGGCCTACGACACGCCCGCCAGCACCCTGGCCCCGCTGCAGCTGCAGGCGGCGCAGGAGCTGTTCGAGTTGCGCCGCAGCCAGATTCCACTGGTCGGCAAGCGCGCCGCGGACGCCGGCGTCGCCTCGATCCGCAGCCTGGACGACCTGGTGCCCCTGCTGTTCGCGCATACCGTGTACAAGTCCTACCCGGCCTCGTTCGTCGAGCAGGGGCGCTGGGACCGGATGCTGCAGTGGCTGCAGACGCTGTCGGTGGAGAGCACCGCCAATGTCGACGTGCGCGGCGTGCAGGACGTGGACCAGTGGATCGACCGCCTGTGGGATGCCGGCCACATGGTGCTGGCGACCAGCGGCTCCAGCGGCAAGGTGTCCTTCCTCAACCACACCCGCGGCGACCAGCGCACCAAGACGCGGCATTTCAGGCACAGCGTCAACTGGCCGTATGTGAAGCCGAGCCGGGAGCGCGCCGTGTTCTGGCTGGGGCCGATGCAGGGGCCCAACAGCGCCATCGAATCGGCCCACATCAGTGCCGAGAACTGGGGCAGCCCCGGCAACGTCTTCGCCTTGACCGACGAGCCCTTGCGCATCTCCGAGGTCAGCCGCATGGCCGCACTGCGCAAGAAGATGACCGAAGGCAGCGCCACGCCGGGCGAGATTGCCGCGTTCGAAGCCGAGGCGGCGCTGAAGGGCGCCAAGGCGCAGGCGCAACTGCGCGAGCTGGCGGTGAAGATCATCGAGCGCCGTCACGAGCCGATGCTGATCAGCGGCCTGTGGGCGCAGCACATGGCGATCATCCGCCAGGCACGCGAGATGGGCGTCGGCGACGGCGAATTCCATCCGCAGACCATCATCAACGCCGGCGGCGGCATCAAGGGCATCGCGCTGCCGCCGGATTACAAGGAGCAGGTGGCGCGCTTCTACGGCGATGTCATCCGGCCCGGCGCCTACGGCATGACCGAGTTGGCCCAGGTGCTGCCGCGCTGCGAGGCGGGTCGCTACCATCGCGCGCCGGCGCTGATCATGCTGGTGCTGGACCAGCCGGGCGAGCGCCTGCTCAAGCCGGAAGACGCCACCGACGGCATGGCCGAGGGGCGCTTCGCTTTCCTCGATCTGGCCTATGAAGGTCGCTGGGGCGGCATCATCACCGGCGACAAGGTCACCATCGACTTCCGCGACCGCTGTCCCTGCGGCCGCAGGGGTCCGACCCTGCTCGACAACATCTCGCGCTATGCCCAGAGCGGTGGCGACGATCACATCGGCTGCGCCGGCACCATCGATGCCTACATCCGCGGCGCGGTGGCCGCATGAGCAGCGCCGCCCCCAAAACGCCGGTGGTGCCGGTCTGCCATGTGGTCAAGGGCGTGGCCGTGCCCGGCGGCGAGCTGAGCTACGGCCGCTTCGCCACGCCGGCGCTTGACCTCGACGCGCTGGTCTGGCCGCGGCGGCAGCCGCCGCCGGCTTTTGCCGTGCCGCTGGCCGAGATCATGGACATCCTGGTGGAAACCGGCCGCTGGCTCAGCGCCGACCCGCAGGGGCTGGTGCAGGAGGCTCTGGACTATTCGGTGCAGACCAGCCCGCTGCCGCGGGACGTGCTGGAGCGCTCGTACGGCAGCCTCGGCCGGCTGTTCGACCGCAAGGTGATGGAATTCGAGGTGCAGCAGGCTTTCGGCGGCGCCGACGTGCTCGACGGCTGGCGCGAAGTCGCTGCGCCCAGCGGCCGGCGCCACCGTGTGCGCACCTTTCCGCCGCGGCTGGTGCACGTCATCGCCGGCAATGCGCCGGGCGTGGCGGCGCAGTCGGTGATTCGCGGCGCCCTGACCAAGGGCGTGCACCTGCTGAAGATCCCGTCCAACGATCTTTTCACCGCCAGCGCGGTGCTGCGCGGGCTGTCCGCCGTCGCGCCCGGCCATCCGCTGGCGCAGTCGTTCTCCGCCGCCTACTGGCGCGGCGGCGATGCCAAGGTGGAGAGCCTGCTGTTCCGGCCGCAGTTCTTCGACAAGCTGGTGGCCTGGGGCGGGGGGGGCACCATCCGCAGCGCGCGCGAATACATCGGTCCCGGCTTCGAGCTGGTGGCCTTCGATCCCAAGACCTCGATCTCGCTCATCGGCCATGAGGCCTTCGCCTCGGATGAAGTGCTGGCCGAGGTGGCCGAGCGCGCCGCGGGCGACGCCACCGTGATGAACCAGCAGGCCTGCGTCTCCAGCCGCTTCCAGTTCGTCGAAGGCAGCGAAGCCGAGGTCGACCGCTATTGCGCCCTGCTGCAGCAGCGCCTGGGCGTGGAGCGCTTTACCTGCTCGGCCAGACAGGCGCCGTTGTCCGGCAGTTTGCGCGACGAGATCGAGGGCCTGCGCGGGATGGAGCCCTACTACCGGATCTGGGGCGATGGCCGGGGCGACGGCCTGGTGATCCGCTCGGAGGAGCCGGTAGATTTTCATCCGGACGGCCGCGTGGTCAACGTGGTTCCGGTGGCTTCGCTGCGCGACGCGGTGAGGCACGCCAACGTCGCCACCCAGACCGTCGGCATCTATCCGCCGGCGCGCAAGGCCGAATTGTGCGAGGCCCTGGCCTCGGCCGGCACGCAGCGCGTGGTGGAACTGGGCAAGGCCGGCGCGGTGGAGAGCGGCATCCCGCACGACGGCTTCCTGCCGCTGCAGCGCTTCGTGCGGTGGGTGAACGACGAGAGCTGAGGCGGATCGCAAGCGCCGGGGCTGGCGTTGAACGAGCCGTGCGCCTCACTGCGCAGAGGGTTCGCGGCGAACGGCTGGCGTCGCCGGCTCATGTTGGTTGCTGCACCGGGTCGGGCAGCGCCTCGATCCGCACCGGCACCGCGGTCATCACCGGCATGGCATTGATCGGGTCGAGTCCCTGCTCGGCGCTGAGCAGCAGGTTGGGGTTGCAGCCCGGTTCCGCTTCGCCGCCGGCATCCTCGTCCGGCAGCGGTCCCCAGCCGTGCGGCACGGCGACCACGCCCGGGCGCAGACTGGCGTCGGCCTCGACGATGGCGGTGATGCGGCCATGCGCGGAGCTGATCGCGATGCGGTCGCCTTCCGTCAATCCCTGCGCCGCCAGGTCATCGGGATGCAGGAAGGCCGGATTGAACGGCTGGCGGCGGCGGATCGCCGGCAGCCGGTGATACATGCTGTTCTGCACCTCGCGCAGGCGCCGCACCGCGAGGCGATGGCCGAAGCCGCCGCCGCCCGGCGCCTCGCGCAGCACTTGCTGCAGTTCGCGCTCGACGTCGTCCGGCATGACGTCGAAGCGGGCGCCGCCATGAGGGTCGCCGGCTTCCACCGTCATGGCCGGCACGTCGAAGATGCGGCCCTGCGGGTGGCGCCGGAGTTCGTCGAACGATACCGCGCCGTGGCGTGCCAGGATGGCGAGCAGCTGGTCGGTGGTCGGCGCCTGCTCCATGTCCAGCGCCACGCCGTCGAACACGATGGTCCTGCCCAGGCGCCGCGCCAGGTCCCAGAACACGAACCAGTCGTCCACCACCTCCGAGCCGGGCGGCGGGGTCGCCATCGCCGCGGAATACTGGGCGTAGGGCTGGAACAGGACAAAGCCCTCGTAATCGCGCGACGGCAGGTCGGCGCGCTCGAACATCAGCCGCGGCGGGATGATGTAGTGCGACAGCCGGGCGGTGTTGGTCATGAACGGTTCAATCGTCACCAGCAGCTCGAGCTGCCGGAACGCGGCGACGATGCCGCGCTGGTCGGGCACGGCGTTGACCGGATTGCCGCCGTCGACGAACAGGGCGCGGATGCGTCCCGCTCCGGGCGCGGTGATTTCCCGCGCCAGGTTGCCGCTCATTTTCTGCCCGAACAGCATGCCGTAGCCGCCGGCACGGCTCTTCCAGCCCCGCTCCCACGAGCGTCGCGGCGCGATGACTTCCGCGCGGCGCGGGCAGGGCGCGCCGATCACGCCGGGATTCTGGACCGGATCGCCGGCGCGGGCGAAGCGGCCGCAGACCACGTTGAGGCATTCCAGCAGGTGTTCCGCCAGGTTGGCGTGCGGTGCCATGTCAGGCCCCGTGCCGGAAGCGGCGGAGCCGCGTTTGCGGCGCAAGCCGGCAGCGGTGGGCAGCGGCTCGGCGAATGCGGCGGCGGCCGCCTCCAGCGCGTCCACGCTCAACCCGGCGCGCTGCGCCACGTAGTCCGGCGTGAAGGGCTCCACCGCCTGCACCAGGCGCGGCAGGTCCTTGACGTGGCGCGCGCAGAAATCGATATCGTGCCAGCCGCGCTGCAGGATCAGGCGCAACAGCCCGGCCAGGATGGCCGGATCCTCCCCCGGCAACGGTTGCAGGAATACATCGGCATGACGCGCCGTCTCGCTGCGCCGCGGATCGATCACCACGATCTTCATTCCGCGAGCCTTGGCGGCGTGAATCTCCTTGACCGGGTTCTGCAGGGCGAAATTGAAGGTGGAAAGCGAGACCAGGGGATTGGTGCCGACGAACATCAGGACATCGGCCGACTGGTAGGGGTCCTTGCCGGCGGCCCAGCCGCCCAGGCGCTCGAACGTCACCCACTTCGCCGACTGGTCGATGGTCATCGTCGAGAAGAACGAGTTCGAGCCCAGCGCCGCCAGAAAATCCGGCAGCATGTGGTTGGCGGTCAGATTGGAGTAGCTCATGGTGCCGCGGAATCCGGCGATGGCTTCGGCGCCGTGCTGTTGCATCAGCGCGCCGGCGGCGGCGGCGATTTCCTGCAGCGCCTGCTCGAGCGGGATGCGGACGAAGCGTCCGTCCGGCTGCCGCTTCAGTGGATGGAGAATGCGTTCCGGGCTGTTGTGCGCCTCGTGCAGGTGCAGGCCCTTGATGCAGGCATAACCGCGGCTCAGCGGATTGTCGCGGTCGCCGCGGGCGGCGACGACCCGGCCGTCGTCGTCCAGCTGCAGGCGCAGCCCGCAGTTGCCGGCGCAGATGCGGCAGGCGGCATGGGCTTCCCTGGGCATCGGCTCCTCCTGGCTGCGCCATGGCGCGCTTATAATGGTACAGTATCGTCACTTTATCATGACCGCTGCGTGGGCCACGCATGAGCAAGGAAATCGAATACCGCATCGGCGATGCCTGGGAGCCCGGCGCCGAGGGTGCGCCGGCCGAGGACACTAGCCCCTCCGACGTGCGCCAGGTGCTGGCGCGCTACCGCCTGATGAGCCGTGAGCAGGTGGCGCGCGCCATGGAGGCCGCGGCCCGCGGCGCGGCGCTATGGCGCGGCACCCCGGCGCTGGCGCGGGCGGCGGTGCTGTCCAAGGCGGCGCAGCTGCTGCGCGGGCGGCGCGACGACATCGCCCTCAGCATCGCCCTGGAAAACGGCAAGACCCTGGCCGAAGCCGGCGTCGAAGTGGACAAGAGCGCGGATTTCCTGGATTTCTATGCCGCCAGCGCGCGCATGCCGCAGGGCGGGCTGATCGCCGACGCCCGCCCGGGCACGCGCGCCATGATCCTGCACGAGCCGGTCGGCATCGTCGCCATGATCACGCCGTGGAACGACCCGATGCTGACCCCGGCGCGCAAGCTGGGGCCGGCCCTGGTCACCGGCAACGCGGTGGTCCTCAAGCCGGCGCGCGAGACGCCGCTGGCGGCCCTGCATCTGGTGCGCGCCCTGGTCGAGGCAGGCCTGCCGCCGGGGGTGCTCAACCTGGTGATCGCCGATCACGCCAGTTTCGATGAATTGATCATCGCCGACCGGCGCCTGGCCGCGGTCACCTTCACCGGCTCGACCGGGGTGGGTCTGGGCCTGTCGCGCAAGCTGGCCGGGCGCAACGTGCGCCTGCAAACCGAGATGGGCGGCAAGAACGCCTCGGTGGTGCTGGCCGACGCCGACCTCGACCTGGCGGTCAGCACCCTGCTGGGCGCCAGCTTTGGCCAGGCCGGGCAGCGCTGCACCGCCACCAGCCGCGTCGTCGTCGAAGCCGCGGTGCACGAGCGGCTGGTGGAGAAGCTGGCGACGGCGGTGCGCGGGCTCAAGCTCGGTGCCAGCACCGATCCGCAGACGCGCATCGGTCCGGTGGTCAGCCGGCGCCACCAGCAGGAAGTGCTGGGCCACATCGAGCGCGCCCGCGCTTCTGGCGCGAAGGTCGTCTTGGGCGGCGGCATGCCGCAGGATGAGGCGCTGCAGCACGGCTGCTTCATCGAGCCGACGCTGATTACCGGCGTGACCGCGGAAATGCCCATCTGGCGCGAGGAGGTGTTCGGGCCGGTGCTGGCGATCCGCGCCGTGGCCTCGTTCGACGAGGCGGTGGCGGCGGTCAACGACTCGCCTTACGGACTGGCGGCGGCGGTTTTCACCGCCAGCCTGCGCCAGGCGCAGCGCTTCATCGACGCGGCGGACGCCGGCCAGGTCTCGGTCAACCTGCCGACCTCCGGCTGGGACGTGCACCAGCCCTTCGGCGGCTTCAAGGACTCCGGCTCGCCGTTCAAGGAGCAGGGGCTGGAAGGCCCGCGCTTCTACACCCGCGTCAAGACGGCGGCCGTGCGCTTCGACTGGTGAACCCGCCCGACGCCGCCGACGGGGCGCGCGCCGGCCCGTCCTGGTTCCGGCAGGCCATCGCCTGCGAGGCGGTGTCCTTCTTCCTGCCGTTCGAAGGCGTGCAGCTGCACTATCGCTGCTGGAACGCGGACGAGGCCGGCAAGCCGGCCCTGCTGTTCCTGCACGGTTACCGCGGCCACTGCCGGTGGTGGGATTTCATTGCGCCGTTCTTCACCGAGCGCTTCCGGGTGGCGGCGCTGGACTTCTCCGGCATGGGCGATAGCGGCTGGCGCCCGGCCTATGCGCTGCGGCAGCACAGCGCCGAGATCGGCGCGGTGATCCGGCACGCCGGCCTCGCCCCGGCCACCGTGGTCGGGCACAGTTATGGCGGCAGCCGGCTGCTGCGCGCCTGCGCCGATGGCGTAGCCGGCATCGGCCACGCCATCGTGCTCGACAGCTTCGTCAATTTTCCGGACCGCGATCCGGTGCGCAGCCAGGAGCCGCTGGGCCGGCGCACGCCGTATCCGGACCTGGCCACGGCGCTGTCGCGGTTCCGCCTGATTCCGCCGCAGGCCGCCGAGCCCTGGCTGTTCGACTACGTGGCGCGCCATTCGCTCAAGGCCGCCGAGGGCGGCTGGCAGTGGAAGTTCGATCCGGCATTGCCGTTCGGCGCGCCGGAGCTGGACGGTCCGGAGCTGCTGCAGCGCATTACGGTGCCGGTGAGCTATATCTGCGGCGAGCGCAGCGCGGTGGTCGACGCCGCCCGCGCCCGCCGCATCGCCGGGCAGCTGGCGCGGGGGCGCGGACCGGTGATCCTGCCGCAGGCGGGGCATCACCTGATGCTGGATCAGCCGCTGGCGCTGGTGGCGGCGCTGCGGGCCTTGCTGGCGTAGCAGGGTCCGGTTGGCGCAGCGCCGGCTGAAATCGTTCATTTCGGAGCGTCCGTTCCATGAAACTTCCTGTTGATCCCTTGTTCAAGCCGCTGACCGTTCACCGCCTCAGGCTGAGAAACCGCATCGTCATGTCGCCGATGACGCGCGGCTTCTCGCCGGGCGGCGTGCCCGGTGCCGACGTGGCCGGCTATTACGCGCGCCGCGCCGAGGGCGAGACCGGGCTGATCATCACCGAAGGCGTCGGCATCGACCATCCCTCGGCGCTGGGCGATGCCGGGCTGGGCGAGAACAATATTCCCGTGCTGTACGGCGCAGCGGCGCTGGCCGGCTGGAAGCGGGTGGTGGAGGCGGTGCACGCGGCGGGCGGGCTGATCTTCCCGCAGTTGTGGCACATGGGCGTGATGAAGCTGCAGGGCACGGGCCTGAATCCCGAGGCGCCGCCGATGCGGCCTTCCGGCACGTGGGGGCCGCCGGGCCGGCTCAATTCCCTCGATCCGAAGTACACCGGGCTCGCCTTTGCGCCGACCGCGCCGATGAGCGAGCGCGACATCGCCGATGTCATCGCCGCCTACGCGCGCGGCGCCGCCAGCGCCAAGGCCGTGGGTTTCGACGGCGTGGCCTTGCACGGCGGCCATGGCTACATGATCGACAATTTCCTCTGGGCCGAAACCAACTTCCGCGACGATGGTTGGGGCGGCGACCGCCGCCGCCGCTCGCGCTTCGCGGTGGAGGTGGTGCGCGCCATCCGCGCCGCGGTCGGCCCGGAGTTCCCGATCAGCCTGCGCTTCTCGCAATGGAAGCAGCAGGATTTCCGCGCCCGCCTGGCGGAGACGCCGCAGCAACTGGAAGAGATCCTGGCGCCGATCGCCGACGCCGGCGTCGACCTGTTCGAGGCCAGCACCCGCTACTTCGGCCGCGCCGAGTTCGAAGGCTCGGAGATGAACCTCGCCGGCTGGGCCAAGCGCGTCACCGGCAAGCTGAGCATGGCGGTGGGCGGGGTGGGGCTCAATATCGGCTACTACGACACCATTGCCGGCAAGACCGCCGAGGCGGTGCAGGACTTCGATCCGCTGCTCGAGCGCTTCGACCGCGGCGAGTTCGATCTGGTGGAGGTCGGCCGCGCCCTGCTGCACGATGCGCAGTGGACGCGCAAGCTGCGCACCGGCGGCGGCTTTATCCCGTTCAGCAAGGAAGCGCTGCAGGTTTTGGCCTGAAGCTGATTCAATTAACTGAACAGATATCGATAAATAGAACAAAACTCTTGCCATAGCAGGGGCGGCCGGCTAGTCTGTATGCAATAAGTATGTGAATACATACATCACAGACGGCGCGAGGGTCGCACCCGTGAGAGGAGAGCAGAAGACGCCGCCGGCCGGGCCCAAGCGCGACCGCCAGCGGACCGAGGCCAGGCTGTTCCAGGCCGGCGTGGAAGTGATGTCGGCGCTGGGCTATGAAGCGGCCACCACCAGGCGCATTGCCGAGGCGGCCGGCGTCAACGAGCAGCTCATCACCCGCTATTTCGGCGGCAAGGAAGGGCTGCTGGTGGCGATCCTGCGCAGCTACACCAAGTCCGAGCTGGCGCGGGAGCGCACCGCCCATCCGCCGGCCGCGCGGCTGGAGGAAGAGATCGCCGGCTTTCTGGCCGAGGCCGATTTTCCGCCGGAGCGCGAATGCTTTGCGCGACTGGCGCTGGGGCGCGCGGTGGTCGACGCCGATGTCGCCGACGCCATCAATGCGCTGCGCCAGGAGTGCTACGCGCCGCTGCTGGTCGAACGCTTGCGCGCGCATCGCGCCCGCGGCGCCATCGACAGCACGGTCGACCTGGTCCTGGCGGCCGATGCCCTGGTGCATTTGCGCCTGGGCCTGGCCGCCTACGGCCGCCTGCTGTTCGGCCTTGGCTCGAAGCGGCTGGAGGCCCTCATGGCCAGCGCCGCCGCCGTCTTTGCACGCGGCCTGGCTCCGGCCGGCGCTCCGCCACAGCCTGCCCCCCGCAAGACGCGCCGGGACGCCGGCCGCTGATCACCATTGGAGGAATACCATGGGCGACTTTCCCCGCATCCGCGATTTCGACGACCCGGCCTACGATCCTTTCCTGGCCGACGAGGCGATGTTCGGCGACACCGCCGACCCCTATCCCAAGCTGGCCGAGCTGCGCGCCCGGGCAGCGGTTCACGAGGGCGATTACCGTGTGCTGATGGGCTGCTATCCGGACGTGACGCTGGGGCATCTCCAGCACTACACCGTGGTCGGCTACGACGAGGTGGCGCAGGTGCTGAACGATCCGGCGACGTACTCCAACGCCGGCTACAGGCTCAACCTCGGCATCACCTTCGGCCGGAGCATCTCGACCATGGATGCGCCGGAGCACCCGCGCTACCGGAAGATCTTCCAGAAGGCCTTCCTGCCCAACATCGTCTCGAAGTGGGGGGAGACGCTGGTCGATCCGGTGGTCGCAGACCTGATCGGCCGGTTCGCCGGCCGCGGCCGGGCCGACCTGGTGCAGGAATTCACCCTGTATTACCCGTTCCAGATCATCTACCGGCAGATCGGCCTGCCGCAGGAGGACATCGCCACCTTCCACAAGCTGGCGATCGCGCAGACCGTGGTGTCGTTCGATCCGCCGCACGGCACCGAGGCCAGCGCCAAGCTGGGCGAATATTTCCGCAACATGGTGGCGCAGCGCCGGGCGCAGCCGGGCGATGACCTGGTGAGCCTGCTGTCGACCGCCGAGGTGGACGGCGAGCGCCTGCCCGAGGAGATCCTCATCTCGTTCCTGCGCCAGCTGATCAATGCCGGCGGCGACACCACTTATCGCGGCACCAGCGTGCTGCTCACCGCGCTGCTGCGCCATCCGCAGCAGCTCGACGCCGTGCGGCGCGACCGCGGCCTGGTGCCGCAGGCGATCGAGGAGGCGCTGCGCTGGGACGGCCCGGTGCTGATGCAGACGCGGGTGGCGACGCGTGACGTGGTGCTCGGCGGGATGGCCATTCCGGCCGGGGCGGCGCTCGACGTCTGCGCCGGCTCGGCCAACCGCGACGGCAAACGCTGGCCCGAGCCGGACCGCTTCGACATCTTCCGCCAGCGCGGCACCAGCCGGCACTTCGCCTTTGCCGCCGGGCCACACGTCTGCATCGGCCAGCATCTGGCGCGGGTGGAAATGACGCGCGCTCTCAACGCGCTGCTCGACCGCCTGCCGAACCTGCGGCTCGATCCGGCAATGCCGCCGCCGGAGATCCGCGGCTCGATGATGCGGGTGCCCAGGCACCTGCATGTGCGCTTCGACACCTGAGGCGCGCCGATGAAGAAATGGATGTGCAGCAACTGCGGCTGGATCTATGACGAGGAACAAGGCGATCCCGCCGCCGGCCTCACCCCCGGCACCCGCTGGGAAGACGTGCCGGCGTCCTGGATCTGCCCCGACTGCGGCGCCGGGAAGGCGCAGTTCGAGATGGTGGAGCTGTGAGCGAGGAATACGACTACATCGTGGTCGGGGCCGGCTCGGCCGGCTGCGTGCTGGCCAACCGCCTATCGCAGAATCCGCAGCATCGCGTGCTGCTGCTGGAGGAAGGGCCCGCCGACGACAGCTGGTTCATCCGCATGCCCAAGGGCTTCGGCAAGCTGCTGGCCGGCACCTCGCATGCCTCGCACTATGTGACCGCGCATCAGCGTGGTGCCGGCATGCGGCCGGACGTGTGGTCGCGCGGCAGGATGCTGGGCGGCTCGTCCTCGATCAACGGCATGGTGTGGGTGCGCGGCCAGCCGCAGGACTACGACCGCATGGCCGAGCTGGGGTGCCGCGGCTGGTCCTGGAACGAGGTGGCCCCCTATTTCAGGATACTGGAGGACCATCACCTGGGCGCCGACGAACTGCGCGGCAGCGGCGGGCCGGTCGAGGTCAACACCCATCCCGGCCGCTCGCCGCTGGGCGAGGCGGTGCTGCAGGCGGGCGAGGCCCTGGGCCTGCCGCGCAAGGACGATCTCAACCGGCTCGACCAGGCCGGCATCGGCTATCTGCAGGTCAACATCGACCGGCGCGGCCGGCGCTTCAGCGCGGCGCGCGCCTTCCTCGATCCGGCGCGCAGCCGGCCCAACCTGCGCATCCTCACCGGCCTGCGCGTCGAACGCGTGCTGTTCGAGGGGCGGCGTGCCGTCGGCGTGACCGCGATGCGGGATCAGGAGCGGATGAGGTTCCGCTGCCGCGGCGAGGTGGTGCTGGCGGCCGGCGCCATCGTCTCGCCCAAGCTGCTGCAGCTTTCCGGCATCGGCGCCGGTCCACTGCTGCAAAAGCTCGGCATCGATGTGGTGCAGGACAGCCCCGATGTCGGCCGCAACCTGCGCGAACACTGGCTGCTGCAGCTGCAATATGCGGTGAAGGATCCCGCGCAGAGCTACAACCGGGAGTTTTCCGGTGCCCGGGTGGTGGCCAACGTGCTGCGCTATCTGCTCAAGGGCAGCGGCGTCATGTCCTGGGGCTCGTACGAGATCGGCGCCTTCGTCCGCACCGATCCTGCGCAGCCGCGCCCCGACGCACAGCTGATGTTCGCGCCGTTCTCGCTGGACCTCGACACTATGCAGTTCGAGCCGCGGCCCGGAGTGCAGCTGTTCGGCTATCCGCTGCGGCCGCGCAGCCGTGGCGAGATCACCCTCGACTCGCCCGATCCGGCGGCGCCGCCGCGCATCGTGCCCAATTATCTCGACGACGAGCAGGACCGCCGCACCAGCGTGGCCATGGTGCGGCTGATGCGGCGGCTGATGGGCCAGCCGGCGCTGCAGCCCTTCCTCGGCGAAGAACTGCGCTATACCGCGGCGGCGCGGAGCGACGAGGAGATCCTGGCAGCTTTCCGCCGCTACGGGCAGGCCGGCTATCACGCCGCCGGCACCTGCCGCATGGGCGGCGATCCATCCTCGGTGCTGGACGAGCGCCTGCGGGTGCGCGGTGTCGAGCGGCTGCGGGTGATGGACTGCTCGATCTACCCGGAGATGATTTCCGGCAACACCAATGCCCCGACCATGGCCCTGGCCTGGCGCGCGGCGGATCTGGTGCTGGAGGATCGTGGCCGCTGACCGGACTTGGCAAGAGGTTCCCGAATGAACGAAAACCTGGAAGCGCAGGTGCAGCGCCTGCTCGCCTACGAGGAGATCCGCCAGCTGGCGGCGCGTTATGCGGTCAGCATCGGCCGTCTTGACGTCGCCGCGCTGGCGGAGCGACGACGTGCGGGTGCCCGGCGGGGGCAACGGGCGCGCGGCGTTCACCCAGGCGATGGCGGCGATGCTGGCGCAGTCGCGCATCTCGATCCTCAACGTCGGCACCCACGCCATCGAGCTGCTCGACCCCGATCATGCCGAGGGCGTGGTGTACTGCCACGCCGAGATCGGCGACGAGCGCGAGTGGATCCATCAGCTCATCGTTTACGAGGACCGCTACGAGCGGCGGCAGGGTCGCTGGTATTTCGTCGGCCGCAGGCACCGGCTGGTTTATGGCCAGCGGCAGGAGCGCTCGCCGCTGGACCAGCCGCCGGCGGAATGGCCGAGGAACGCCGTGGGCCGAGGCACGGCGCCGATGCACTGGCCGAGCTGGCAGGCCTTCTGGGCCGGCGCCCAAGGATCAGGAGAACGATAAGCGCCAGGCCGCAGCCGTGTTTCGGGCGGTTCGGGACAGGGCAGCGCGCTCTCGTAGCGTGTCGGCTGCACGCATCATTTATGATACAAGACCGTATCAATAACATGCGCGGCGGCGGGGCATCGCCCCATGCCGCCCTCCAGGAGGAGAGCCGGCGCCAATGAGAGCCATCCGTTTCCACCAGTACGGCGGCGCCGAGGTCCTGCGCTGCGAGGATGCACCTGTCCCTCAGCCCGGTCCGGACGAGCTGCTGCTCAAGGTGCACGCGGCCGGGGTCAATCCCGCCGACTGGCAGTTCCGCAACGGCTGGTACAAGGATTTCGCGCCGCGGCGGCTGCCGTTCATTCCGGGCTGGGATGTGGCCGGCACGGTGCAGGCGGCCGGACCGCTGGCCGGCTTTGCGCCGGGCGATCCGGTGTTCGCCATGGCCGACATGGCACGCGACGGCGCCTACGCCGAATACATGGTGCTGCGCGCCGATGCGGCTGCGGCCGCGCCGCGCTCGATTCCGCTGTGGCAGGCGGCCGGCGTGCCGCTGGCGGCGCTGACCGCTTGGTCGGCGCTGTTCGACCACGGCGCGCTGCGCGCCGGCCAGACCGTGCTGGTGCATGGCGGGGCCGGGGGCGTGGGGCAGTTCGCGGTGCAGCTGGCACATCTGGCCGGTGCCCGTGTGCTGGCCACCGCTTCCCCCGCCAATCACGAGTTATTGCGGCAGCTGGGCGCCGACGAGGCCCTCGACTACCAAGGCGTGGCGCTGCAGCGCCACGCCGGCGGAGTGGACCTGGTGGTCGACACCGCCGGCGGCGCGACCCGGGAGCGCTCCTGGGACATGCTGCGCCGCGGCGGGCTCCTGGCCGGCGTGGCAATGCCGCCGCCGGATGCGGCCGCCGCCCAGGCCAGGGGCCTGCGTGCATCGGTCGTGGCGGTGGTTCCCAATGGCGCGCGGCTGCGGCAGATCGGCGCGCTGTTCGACGCAGGCAGGCTGCAGGTGCAGATCGACAGCGAATTCCCGCTGGCGGAAGCGGCCGCCGCGCAGGTCCGCAGCGAGGGCCGCCACGCGCGCGGCAAGATCATCTTGAGAGTCGGCTGAAGGCCGGCTGGATTACGGCGCCGGCCGCCGCGGCTGCAGCGGCCGCTCGTAGGACTTGTCGTCCCGCGAGCGGAGGCTTTGGCCATTGCTCATCAGCAGCTTGCGATAGGCTTCGGGCAAGGCGGTTTCGGCGAGGTCGTTGACGCACTCGGAGATGCACACCCGGGCGGCAATGGCCCAGCGCCCGCCGCGCTTCTCGAAGCGGTCCAGATAGCGGCCCACCGCCAGGGTGTTGGGCTTGGTGCGGTTCTCGCCGAAGAACAGCCAGTAGGTCTCGGCGTGGGCCTGGTCGATCTCCAGCTCGACACTGTGGTTGAACACCATGTGGTGGTGGGAGAGCTGGTGCTCGCGGTGATAGGCGAAAGCCCAGTCGACGAAAGCCTCGGGGCCGCCGACGAAGGCGCCGTGGTCGTCGATGGCGTCCGCATGGTAGACCGACAGCACCATGTCGCGGTCGAAGCGATCGACGCCGCGGCAGTAGCGGTGAACGCAATCGAGGATTTCCTGGCGGTCGTGCAGTTCGCGCAGCATCTGCGCCTGTTGCGGGGTCATGTCTGCGTCTCCTTCAGCATCATTTCATGCATGGCCAGCGCGCCGGTCGCGGTGACGCCGCCGTCCACCGGCAGGCAGGTGCCGCTGATGAAGCGCGCCTCGTCGCTGGCCAGGAACAGCGCCGCGGCGGCGACATCCCAGGCGTCGCCTTCCGCGCCGAGCGGGGCGATGCCGCTGCGGCGGCGGCGCGCCGCCTCGTCGAGCATGCCGTGCACCAAGGGCGTGAACAGGTGGCCCGGGGCGATGGCATTGGCGCGCACGCCGTCACGGCCGTAGACCAGGGCCAGCTCGCGGGTAAGCTGCACCAGCGCGGCCTTGGAGCTGCCGTAGGCCGGCGCGCCCAGCGCGCGCAGGCCGGCGATGGAGGCGATATTCACCAATGCGCCGCGCGCGGCGGCCAGGTGCGGCATCGCCTGCCGGCACATCAGGTAGACGCTGCGCAGATTGATGTCGAAGACCTTGTCCCACAGCGCCTCGTCGATCTGCTCGAGCTTGCCGCCGCCGGCGCCGATGCCGACGTTGTTGACCAGCGCATGCAGGGCGCCGTAGCGTTCGAGCGTTTCCTGCACGCAGCGCGCGCAGTCTTCCGCGCGGGTCACGTCGGCGGCGCAGACGAAGGCGTCGCCCCCGGCCGCGCGGATCAGCGTCAGCGTCTCCTCGGCGCGGGCGCGCTCGCGGTCCACCAGGCAGACGCGGGCGCCCTCGCGCGCGAAGAGGCAGGAAATCGCCTTGCCGGTGCCGAAGCCCGCGCCTTGCGAGCCGGCGCCGGTGACGATGACGACCTTGCCGTCGAGGCGGCGCCAGAACTGCTGGGGTTGCGGCATGATGGTTCCGGGCTCAGTGGGTCGATCGCACCAGCGTCGCGGTGCGTCCGTCGATGGCGTTGACCAGGATCAGCTCGCCGGCCTGGAAAGTGGAGGGGATATCCGCGCCCTCCCGCTTCTTGCCGTCGGTGCTGCGCACATACGTCTCTGCCGTGATGGCATAGCTTTCCTCCGCTCCGCTGCGGCGGTTGCGCACCGTGACCTGCTGCGGCGTCAGCCGGACCAGGTTGCCGATGGCGGGCACCGGCCCGGAGGCCTCGGTGACGCGGATATCCATCGACAGGCGGAAGCGGTCCCTGGAGATGTTGGTGAGGCCGCTGTGGGGCGTGTTGAGGTCGAAGATCACGATGTCGCCGGGTGCGAAATCCGAACGCAGCCAGCCGCCGGCCGGCACCGCCTCGGGCGGGATCGGAAACAGGGGCGGATTGTTGAGGTCATGCAGGATCGGTCCGCGATGCACGCCGCCGACCCAGGCGCAACCGCCGAGCTCGGCGTCGATGGCGTCGATGGGAATCCAGCAGATCTTCATCCGCATGCCGCGGCTGTAGAAGCCATCCTGATGCGGATAGACCAGGCGGCTCCTGGCGGGGTCGACGCCGGGCGGCGTGGCCCGGTATTCCGCGATCGGCAGCCAGAACGGGTCGTCGCCCAGGATCTGCTTCATCGTCGCATTGATGCGGGGATCTTCGGTCAGGATCTTGTGGACCTGGCGTTGATTGAATTCGGCGATGCACAGCTGGGCGTCGAGCGCCGCGGAAACCAGGGGTTCCAGCGGACGGGAAGCGATGCAGCGATTCTCGCGGCCGCCGATCAGGCCGCTGCGCCGCAGGTAGTCGAGCCAGACCTCGCGCATGCGGCCGATCACTTCCGGGTCGAGCACGCCCTTGAAATACCAATAGCCGTCCCGATCCCAGGCCTGCCGCAGCGCCGCGCGGTCGCCGAGCAGGGGATTGGCCACTTCGAGCCGGCCCATTGCGGATTGGACCACGGGAAAGTTTTCGGGCGCGCCCATTTGTTCTCCTTTCGATCTGTCTGATTCAGGCCACTTCGAACAGCGCTGCCGCACCCATGCCGCCGCCGACGCACATGGTGGCGACGACGTAGCGCGCGCGGCGGCGGCGGCCCTCGAGCAGCGCGTGGCCGGCCAGGCGCGCGCCGGAGACGCCGAAGGGGTGGCCGATGGAGATGGCGCCGCCGTTGACGTTGAGGCGCTCGGACGGAATGCCGAGGCGATCGCGGCAATACACCGCCTGCACCGCGAAGGCTTCGTTCAGCTCCCACAGGCCGATGTCCTCGGTGCGCAGGCCGGCCTTTCTCAGCAGCCGCGGCACCGCATGGACCGGGCCCACGCCCATCTCGTCCGGTTCGCAGCCGGCGACCTGGAAGCCGCGGTACACCCCCAGCGGACGCAGGCCGCGCCGCGAAGCTTCGGCCGCGCTCATCAGCACGCAGGCCACGGCACCGTCGGAAAGCTGGCTGGAATTGCCGGCGGTGACGGTGTGGCTTTCGCCCAGCACCGGCCTCAGCTTGGCCAGGCCTTCCGCGCTGGTGTCCGGGCGGTTGCCCTCGTCGCGATCCAGGGTCACGGCTTCCTCGCCGGTCATCTTGCCTTCCTTGTCCTTGAGCTGGCGCACCGTATCGAACGGCACGATCTCCTCGGCGAAGCGACCCGCCGCCTGCGCCGCGGCGGTGCGGCGCTGGCTTTCCAGGGCAAATAGGTCGGAGGCCTCGCGCGTCACGCCGTAACGTTGCGCCACGTGCTCGGCGGTCTGGATCATGCTCATGTAGACGCCGGGGCGGTGCTCGGCCACCCAGTCCTCCTTGCCGCGGAAGGTGTTGCGATGGTCCTGCACCAGCGACACCGACTCCACCCCCCCGGCGACGACGATGTCGGCCTCGCCGGCCATGATGCGGGTGGCGGCCATGGCGATGGTGTTGAGGCCGGAGGAGCACTTGCGATCGACGGTGGCGGCGGCGACGCTGACCGGCAGGCCGGCGCGCAGCGCGGCCTGCCGCGCGATGTTGGAGCCGGTGGCCCCTTCCTGCCAGGCGCAGCCGAGCAGCACGTCCTCCACCTCGGGGCCGTCCAGCCCGGCCCGCCGCACCGCCGCGGCGATGACGTGCCCACCCATCGTGGCGCCGTGGGTGTTGTTGAGCGCGCCGCGGAAGGCCTTGCCGATGCCGGTGCGGGCGTACGAAACAATGACAGCGTCTTGCATGGGAGATCCGGTGGAAGAGGTCAGGCGTCGAGGGCCGCCGCGTCGTCGCGCGCGGTGAGGTCGCTCCAGAAGTGCCTGGCGCCGCGGGCGGCGACGGCGGCGCCGAGGCGCTCGCTCCAGTAGCGGTCGTTGCCGAATTCGCTGCGCCAGGACATCAGGCGCTGGGTGAACAGGCGCAGGCTGTGCTCCCGGGTGAAGCCGATGGCTGCGTGCACCTGGTGGGCGGTGGCGGTGGCCAGGCCGATGGCCATGTTGGCGCGCAGCTTGGCCGCCGCGATCTGGAAGCCCGCGTCCGCCTCATGCGGCGCCTTCCGCGCCGCGGCGGACGCGGCGGCGCGGAAGGCGGAGCGGGTGGCGCAGGCGACCGCGGCCGCTTCGGCGCCGAACTGCGCCAGTTGCTGCTGCACCGCCTGAAACTGGCCGATGGGGCGGCCGAACTGCTTGCGCTCGCGGGCGTAGTCGATCGACAGGTTCAGGGCGCCTTCCAGCGCGCCGATGACCTGGCCCAGGCGCAGCAGCGCGCCGTAGTCGTGCAGCCGGCGCGCTTCCGGCGCGTCGCAGGGCGCGACCTGCGCGGCGCAGGCCTCGAAGCGCAGCTCGTCGCGCGGCTCGCCCGCGAGGTTCACGCCCGGGCGCAGCGTTGCCGCGCCGCGCGCCAGCCGCAGCACCTGCGGCCGGCCGTCCCAGTCCAGGCTGGTGACGATCGACGCCGCGTCGCGGCCCCAGGGGACGCCGCTGAGCCGGCCGGAGAAGAGCAGACCGTCTCCACTGCGCTGCAGCGTGCCCTCGGCCGGCGCGGCGACGGCCAGGCCATCGGCGGGCTCCAGCCCCGCGCTGGCCAGCAGGCGATGGGCCAGCATGCTTTCGGCCAGCGGCAGCGCCACGGCATGGCCGCCGGCCGGTTGCAGCACCGCCAGGGCCTCCTCCCAGCCGCCGCCGACGCCGCCCTGCGCCTCGGGCACCAGCAGCAGCGGCAGGCCCAGCTCTTCGACCTGGCGCCAGTGCGCGGTATCGAATTCGGCCGCCGGCGCGCGGTGGCCGCCGGCATCGCGGAACAGGCGGGTGACGCTGTCCGCCAGCATCTGTCTCAGTTCAGTCATGCTCTCAGTCCCAGGCCGCGGGCGATGATGCCGCGCAGGATTTCGCGGGTGCCGCCGCGCAGCGAGAAGGAGGGAGAGGTCTGCAGCAGCAGCCCGAGCGTGCGGGCGAGGGTGCTGCTGTCCTCCAGGCGCAGGCTGTCGTCGGCGATGGCCTGCACCAGGACCGGCAGGGCCTGCTCGAAGCTGTTGCCGAGGTCTTTGACGATCGCCGCCTCCACCGCGGGGTCCTTGCCCTGCGCCAGCTGAGCGGCCACCGACAGGGACATCTGGCGCAGTGTCCACACTTCGGCGGAGACGCGGCCGATGGCCTGTCTCATGGACTCGGACGGTTCCGGCCCTGCGGCGCCCAGCAGTTCCAGGAACAGCGCCAGGCTCGACATGTAGCGCTCCGGGCCGCTGCGCTCCAGCGACAGCTCGCCGGTCACCTGCTTCCAGCCCTCGCCCTCGGCGCCGAGCAGGCATTCGGGGCCGACCACCACGTCCTCGAAGAACACCTCGTTGAAGTGCGTGTCGCCGACCAGGTCGACGATGGGGCGGATGGTGATGCCCGGGGTGTCCAGCTCCAGCAGGAACTGCGTCAGCCCGGCCTGCTTGTTCTTCTCGTCGTAGGCGCCGGTACGCACCAGGGCGATGATCAGCCTGCAATTCTGCGCATTGGTGGTCCAGATCTTCTGGCCGTTGATCTTCCAGCGGCCGTCCGGCAGTTTCTCGGCGCGGCTGCGCACCGAGGCCAGGTCCGACCCGGCGTTGGGTTCGCTCATGCCGATGCAGCAGTAGAGTTCGCCGCGCGCCATGCCCGGCAGATACCGTCCGCGCTGCTCCTCGCTGCCGAAGCGCAGCAGCGCCGGGCCGGATTGGCGGTCGGCGATCCAGTGCGCGCCGACCGGCGCGCCGGCGGCGAGCAGTTCTTCCAGCAGCACGTAGCGCTCGATGCTGCTGCGCTCGTGCCCGCCATAGCGCCGGGGCCAGACCATGCCGATCCACCCGCGCGCGCCGAGCTTGCGCGAGAACCCGGCGTCGTGCACCGCCCAGCAGTTGGCCTTTCGCTCCGCCGGCGACTCGGGCAGCTCGCGCCGCAGGAAGTCGCGGATCTCCTCGCGGAATTGCGGGATGCCGGGCGGCAGGGTGACGGGATCGAAGCTGAAAGTGGACACGGTTGCTGGTCGCGATTGGCTCAGGCTGCGGGGGCGGCGTGGCGCCTGCGCAGCGCCACCTTGTCGATCTTGCCGGTGTTGAGGCGCGGCAGCGCCTCCGTGAAGACGATGCTCTTGGGGGCCTTGTAGGGCGCGATGCGGCTCTTGCAGTAAGCGATCAGCTCGTCGGCGCCGGCCCGCTGGCCGGGCTGCAGCACCACCACCGCGGCCACCGACTCGCCCCACTTCTCGTGCGGCACCCCGATCACCGCCACCTCGCGCACCGCCGGGTGCGGCGCCAGCGCTTCCTCCACTTCGCGCGAGTAGATGTTCTCGCCGCCGCTGATGATCATGTCCTTCTTGCGGTCGACCAGGAACAGATAGCCTTCCTCGTCGAGGTAGCCAAGATCGCCGGTGTGGACCCAGCCGTCGCGCACCGTGGCGAGCGTCGCCGCGGTGTTGTTCCAGTAGCCGGCCATCGCCGTCTCGGACCTGGCCGCCACTTCGCCAACCGTGCCGGCGGGACAGTCGCTGCCGTCGTCGGCGACGATGCGCACGGCGCACTGCCAGTGCGGCTGGCCCACCGAGGCGAGGCGCCGGACCTGCGCCGGGTCGCCGTCGAGCAGGTGCTGGTGCGGCTGCAGCACGGTGATGAAGTTGACCTCGGTCTGGCCGTAGCCGTTGTAGGTGATGGGGCCGAACGCCGCCACCGCGCGCCGGAGCAGCGGCAGGGGCATCGGCGCCGCGGCGTACATCAGCATGCGCAGCGAGGACAGGTCGTGCCGGCCGAAATTGGGCGCGTCGAGCAGGGCCTGCACCATGGTCGGGACCAGATGGATGGCGTTGACACGCTCGCGCTCGATGGTGCGGATCACTTCCTCGGCGTCGAAGCCGCGCTGCAGCACGACGCAGCCGCCGCGGAACTGCGCGCCCCAGGACAGCGTGCTGGCGCCGGCATGGAACAGCGGCGCCACCGCCAGCAGGCAGGCGTCGCCGCCGAGCCTGCACTCGCTCGACAGCACCTCGGCGATGCGCGCCAGTGAACGGTTGGTATGGAGCACGCCCTTGGGCCGGCCGGTGGTGCCGCTGGTATAGACCAGGGCGGCATAGTCCGCGCCGGTGCCGCAGGGCTGGTCGGCGTCGCCGGCCGGGTCCAGCAGGTCCTCGTACGGGCGGGCCCAGGCCGGCACCGGCCCGCCGATGCAGACATAGCTTTCGATGCCGGGCAGGGCGGCGCGCAGCGCCTCCACCAGGCCGGCGTATTGCGCCTCGAACACCAGCAGGCGCGGCGCGGCGTCCTCCAGGATCCAGCGGATCTCCGGCGCAGCGAGGCGGAAGTTGACGGTGTTGACGATGGTGCCGCCCCACTGGGCGGCGGCGTACAGCTCGAGGAATTCCGGGCAGTTCATCGCCAGCACCGAGAAGCGGTCCTGGTGCCTGAGGCCGGCGGCGCGCAAGCCGCGGGCCAGCCGCGCCACCCGGCTGCGGTGCTCGGCGTGGCTGTGGCGCAGCGCACCGTACAGCAGCGCCGGCCGCTGCGGGTACAGCCGCGCGTTGCGTTCGATGATCTCGCCGAGTGTGGCGCCGGATGTGGCCATGGAAACGCGGAAGCTCTCCTCGTGTCGGGCGCCGTTGCACGCGGCTCGAAAACCGGCATTCCGGTGCCCTTCGCAAAATAATGTACGATATCGGTACATTAATCAATGACAGCCCCCGCCGGGGCCAGCCGAGGACCGAGGATATGTCCATAGAATTCAAGGTCGAGGACGGGGTTGCCGTAATCACCCTCAACCGCCCCGACAAGAAGAACGCCATGCTGCTGGCAATGCGCGACCAGCTCGCCGAGCTGTGCGAGAGAGTCAACGACGACAGCGCCATCCGGGTCGCCATCCTCACCGGCGCCGGCACCGACTTCTGCGCCGGCGCCGACGTCTCGGAGATGGCCAAGGGCGGCATCGACGGCTCCTTGTTCCGCGCCCGCCACATGCACAAGGCCATCACCGCACTCGGCCGGGTGCAGAAGCCGCTGATCGGCGCGGTGCGTGGGGTGGCGCTGGGCATGGGCCTGTCGATGGCCCTCGCCTGCGACGTCCTGCTCGCCACCGAGACGCTGCGCATCGGCTGCGTGCAGCGCAAGATCGGGCTGTCGCCCGATGCCGGCAACGTCTGGTTCCTGACCCGCTACCTGGGCGTGGCCAGGGCCAGGGAGCTGGTGTTCTCCGCCCGCATGGTCGGCGCCCAGGAAGCTGCCGCGCTGGGCCTGGTCGGCAGGCTGGTGGCGGACGCGCAGTTGATGGACGAAGCCATGGCCGCGGCCCGTTCCTTCGCCGACGGCCCGACCCTGGCGCTGGGCGCGGCCAAGCGCATGTTCGACCGCGCCAGCGCGCTGAGCCTGGATGAGTTCATGGACCTGGAAGGCACGGTGGTGCCGCTGGTGGCGCAGTCGGAGGACTTCCGCGAGGGCACCCGTGCCTTCCTGGAGAAGCGCCCGCCGAAGTTCGTCGGCAACTGAGCGATACCGCCCGGGGTGCCCTAACACTACTGGACCGTAGGTTTATGACATCATAGCGTCCGGCGCATGACGTGCGGCGGCCAGCGTACCCCTCGGTCATGCGCACGGCACTACTTCAGGAGCGAACAGGTGAGCCAGAAGCCAGCGGCGGGATCGGACTATGCGGCGCGCAATCAGGCCGGCGAGGCGCCGGTGATGGAAGTGCGGTTCGCCGACGGCCCGGCGCGCCGGCCGCGCAAGCGGCAGCCGGGGCGGCCGACGCTGGAGCAGGCCACCGAGCTGCGCGAAACCGTGCTGCAGGCGGCGCTGCAGGTGTTCATGAAGCGCGGCTACGAGGCGGCCAGCATCGAGGGCATCGCCCGCGAGTCCAAGGTCGCCAAGATCACCCTGTACCGCCAGTTCGGCACCAAGGAGAGCCTGTTCTTCGAGGTGACGCGCTACGCCCAGGCGGGCGTCAAGCGCAACCTGGAGGCGGTGGTGGACACCGATGGCCGGCCGCAGGAGGTGCTGCGCGAGATGATCCTGCGCCTGCACCAGGGCATGACCCATCCGGACTACCTGGCGGTGCTGCGGCTGGTGATCGCCGAGTCGCAGCGCTTCCCCAAGATCGCCGAGGCCATGCTGCACGACAGCGACTACGTGCTGGAGCCGCTGATCCGCTACCTGCGCAAGCTGCAGAAGGACGGCCGCATCACCCTGGAGAGCCCGCGCGATGCGGCGCTGCAGCTCACCTGCCTGGCCCAGGGCGGCGCCCGCTACCTGATGGTCAAGCCGAGCAACGACCCGCAGGCCCATGCCCACTGGGCCGACGCGCTGACCACCCTGTTCGTGCGGGCCTGGCAGGTGCGCGAGGAAGCGGGCCGCCCTGCGGCCAAGCCGGTGCGCCGCCGCCGCGCCGCGGCCTGACCGGCCATTCCAGCCCGGCGATCCGCGGCGCACCCTGCACGTCGCTGAACCGTCGGATTATCCAGGGCCTGTAAGGCGGCGCCTTTGCCGCAGTCGGAACCGCGTGCCGCGCACCCGGCGCCACTGGTCCGGGACCTGTCGCACGGCGCGGCCGCCGCGGTTCGCTCCAAGGCCGGTCGATCCGCCCGGCTGCTGCCGCATTGCGGCTTGCCGTCCCGCTTCCCCATATCGGACCGCTCGCCGGCGGGTCGAATAATAAGTTACGCTATCGTATCATTGTGGCAGAAGCCAGCCGAGCGAGGAGAGGCGATGCTCAAAGGAGTCCCGGTGCAGGACGCGCAGCTGACGCCGCGCGCCTACGAATATGCCCATCCGCAACTGCCGGCGGCGCTGCGCGAGACCATCACGCGGCTGGAGCCCACCGCGCCGGCGCGCTGGCCGCTGCAGCCCGAGACCCTGCTGGCCAAGGCCCGCGAGCAGACCGGCCTGTCGGATTTCGGCGACCCGGCGTTCCGCCAGGCGCTGCAGGTGCTGTGCGAATCGGCCGAGCAGGAGCTGGACCTCAATGCCATCGGCCGCCGCAACCTCCACGTGCAGATCGTCGACCACCTGGTGCAGCGCCTGCGCTTCCAGGATCTGTGGCGGCGCCACCCCGAGATCCTCGACGAGGCCATCGACCGGCCGCTGTTCATCGTCGGCCTGCCGCGCAGCGGCACCACCTTCCTGCAGCACCTGCTGGCGCGCGACCCGTCGATGCGGGTGGTGCCGTTCTGGGAGCAGCTCAGCCCGCTGCCGCAGCACGACCCGGCGCGGCGCCCGCCGGACGACGCGCCATTGATCGATCTGGCGCGCAAGAACGTGGAAGGGCTGCGGCAGAACGCGCCGGCCCTGCTGCAGATGCACCAGCTTGCCGCCGAGGACCCGGAAGAGGAAATCTACCTGCTGGCGCCGGGCTTCAGCTCGATGGTCTACGAATGGGTCTATATCCTGCCGCGCTACGCGCAATGGTACGCGCGCCAGGACCATACCGCCGGCTACCGCTACTTCAGGCAGGTGCTGCAGACCCTGCAATGGATGCGCGGCGGCCGGCGCTGGCTGCTCAAGGCGCCGCAGCACATGGAGCAACTCAAGCCGCTGCTGACGGTGTTCCCCGACGCCACCGTGATCGAGACGCTGCGCGATCCGGCCACCGCCACGGTGTCGATCGCCAACCTCACCGCCTACGGCCAGCGCCTGCGCACCGACCGGCCCAATCCGGTGGCCACCGGCGCCGCCAGCGTCGCCCTGATCCAGCGCCTGGTGCTGAGCCTGCTGCGCGACCGGCCGGAGGGTGATCCGCGCTTCGTCCCGGTGCAGTTCCAGGCCTTGATGTCGGATCCGCTGGCGGCGGCGCGGCGCATTTATGCCGCGTCCGGCCTGACGCTGACGCCGGAAGTCGAGGCCCGCATGCGCGCCTACGTCGAGGAGAATCGCAGCGGCAGGCATGTGAAAAGCGAGTACTCGGCGCAGGACTTCGGCATCGACGTGCCGGCGCTGCGGGCGTCCCTGCGCGAGTACTACACCCGCTTCGGCGTGCCCGAGGACGCCCGCTTATGAGCACGCCGGGCAGCGCCCCCGAGGCGGCCGACGCCGCCTGGCGGAACTGGCTCGACGTGCTGGACCGCGTGCGCGCGCGCATGCTGGCGCGCGAGGAGTGCCGTCACCCGCGGGTGCGCGAGCAGGCGCTGTACGGTCTCCAGGCAATGATTGCCGGCGGCTTCCACATGTATGTCGCGCCGCGCCAGGACTACCCGGCGTTCTACCGGCAGACGATGTGGAGCCCGTACGAGACGCCCTGGGGCGGCCCGGCGGCGGACATGGTCTACCACTGGTGCTTCATCGACGGCCGCCGCACCTACCGCGTGTGGGGCCGGCGCGGCACCACGCGCTTCACCGACCTGCAGCTGTTTTCCGGCTACTTCGGCGACGAGCGCATGCACAGCATCGGCAGCCATGACCTCGATGCCTTCGAGCAGGGACCGGACGGGCGGTTCGAGATCATCCTGTCGCCGCGCCGCCATTCCGGCAACTGGATCCCGCTGCAGGAGGACGAGCATCGCAGCATGATCCAGCTGCGCGACACCTGGTACGACTGGCAGGGCGAGCGCGGCGTGGAGATCCATATCGAAGCCCTGGACCGGCCGGCCGACAGCATGGTGCTGCCGGAGACGGAGTTGAACGCGCGTATGGCCAAAGCGGCGCGGCTGGTGGAGCAGTGCACCGCCCGCGCCCTGGGCTATGCCAAGCGGACCCGCGAAGCGGCAGGCGGCGCCAACCGCTTTTCCACCGTCCTGGGCGAGGCCGGCGCCAACCGGGACCACGGCGCCAGCCCGCGCGCCGGCTACGTCGCCATGGTCTGGGACCTGGCTCCGGACGAGGCGCTGATCGTGGAAGGCGCCGCGCCGCAGGCGCGCTACTGGAGCGTGCAGCTGATGGACCTGTGGTGGGGCACGCTGGATTTCTCCTATCACCAGAGCGGGCTCAATGGCCACCAGATGCAGCTCGACGGGGACGGCTGCTTCCGCGCCGTGCTGTCGTTCGACGACCCCGGCGTACCCAACTGGCTGGACCCGCTGCGCACGCCGGTGGGGCAGTGCCTGCTGCGCTGGTACGACGGCGGCATGGAGGCCGCGCCGACGGTGCGCAAGGTCAGGCTGGCCGAGCTGCGCCAGCACCTGCCCACGGCCACGCCCGTCATCACCCCCGAACAGCGTGCGGCCCGCCTGGCGCAGCGCGCCCGCGATTCGCTCAACCGCTGGGGCTATTGAGCCCCGGCGATCCGGAGAACCTTGTGACCGAAAAACCCCCGCAGGAAGCCGCCGGCTTCCACTTCGACCCTACCGATCCAGCCGTCGCCGCCGATCCGGGTCCGGCCTATTCCGAGCTGCGCGCGCGCTGTCCGTTCTACCATCTGCGCACCGAGCAGCACGAGTTCTGGATCAGCAGCGACTACGACGAGGTGCGCAACCGCGTGCTGCAGGACAACCCGGTGTGGTCGTTCAAATGGGGCAACGCCGCCAAGGACACCGCGCACGACACCGGCATCGTCACCGATCCGCCGTTCCACAACGAATTCCGCGCCGTGCTGCTGCCGGGCTTCACGCCCAAGGCCCTGGCGCTGTTCAAGCCGCGGCTGGAGCAGCTCGCCAACGATCTGATCGACCGCATGGTGCAGCGCGGCGGCGGCGACCTGCACGACGATTTCGCCCTGCCGCTGCCGGCGCAGGTGATGTGCATCATGCTCGGCGCGCCGGCGCAGGACTACGCGCGCTACAAGCACTGGGCCGACGAGCTGCAGGCGCTGATGTTCCACGACCCGCAGCCCGGCTCGCACAAGAAGCTGTTCGCCGAGATCTACGAACACTTCATCGGCCTGGTCAATCAGCGCCGCGAGCTGCTGGCCCGTGCCGGCATTGCCGAGGCCGGCCTGGAGCACCTCGGCAGCGTGCTGCCTGACGACTACATGTCGCGGGCGATCTGCTCCAGGGTGGAAGGGCGCCGCCTTACCGACATGGAAATCGTCAACATCTGCGCCACCTTCCTCACCGGCGGCCAGGAGACCACCACCGGCCTCATCACCAACCTGCTGTGGCGCCTGCTGCAGGCGCCGGAGCGCTGGGAAGCGGTCAAGGCCGATCCCAAGCTGATCGATGTGGCGGTGGAGGAGAGCCTGCGCCATGACCCGCCGGTGCTGGCACACTTCCGCACCAGCCTGTGCCCGGTGCAGATGCACGGCGAGGATATTCCCGAGCACGCCAAGCTGATGTTCTCCATCGCCGGCGTCAACCGCGATCCGGCCAGGTTCAGGAACCCCGACGAGTTCCGCCTCGACCGCCCGCTCATCGAGGCGCGGCAGCACCTGTCCTTCGGCGCCGGCGTGCACTTTTGCATCGGCGCACCGCTGGCGCGGATGGAGGCGCAGGTCGCCCTGCGGCTGCTGACGCAGCGCCTGCCCCGGCTGCGGCTGGCGGGGGAGACCGAGCGCATCGTCACCTGGATGTACTGGGGCCGCAGCAAGCTGCCGGCGGCGTGGGATTAGGCTGAAGCATTTTCCGGCTGGGCAGGCGGCACCACCTGCCCAGCCGTGTCGCGCGCACGCGCGGCCGCCAGGGCGAGCCGCAGCCGGCATTCATTCACCATGCGCTCGATCAGCTCGGCGCAAGTGGGGATGTCTTCGATCAGGCCCACCACCTGGCCGCCCCAGATCAGGCCGTCGTCCGCCTCGCCGCTTTCCAGGGCGGCGCGCCCGCGCGCGCCCCGCACCAGCGGCTGCACGTCCTTGAATTCGCAGCCGCCCGGCCGCCGCTCGAGGGCGATCACCGCGTCGGCAACGGCGTTTTGCAGCACGCGCCCGGTGTTGTGCAGGGTGCGGAAGATCAAGCGTGTGTCGCGCTCGCTCCTGTCCACCAGCATGCGCTTGATGCGCTCGTGGATCGGCGCCTCGCGCGTGGCGCAGAAGCGCGTGCCCATGTTGACGCCCTCCGCGCCCAGCGCCAGCGCCGCCGCCAGGCCGCGGCCGTCGCCGATGCCGCCCGAGGCGATCACCGGAATGCCGAGCTTGCGCGCCGCCAGCGGGATCAGCACCAGTCCGCCGACGTCGTCTTCCCCCGGGTGCCCGGCGCATTCGAAGCCGTCGATGCTGACGATATCCACGCCGTTGCGCTCGGCCGACAAGGCGTGGCGCACCGCCGTGCACTTGTGGATGATGCGCAGCCCGGCGGCCCTGGCCTTGTCGATATACGCCCGGGGATTGTTGCCGGCGGTTTCCAGGATTTTCACCCCCGAGGCGATGACCGCGTCCAGGTAGGCTTCGTACGGCGGCGGGGTGGCGGTGGGCAGGATGGTCAGGTTCACGCCGAACGGCTGGTCGGTCATGCCGCGGCAGCGCTCGATTTCGCGCGCCAGCGCTTCCGGCGTCGGCTGGGTCAGGGCGGTAAGAATGCCGAGGCCGCCGGCATTGGACACGGCGGCGGCCAGCTCGGCGCGGCCGACCCACATCATGCCGCCCTGGACGATGGGGTAACGGATGCCGAGCAGTTCGGTGACGCGGGTTTTCATGGTTCAGCCAATGCGGAAGTCGTGAAGGTGGGCCCGGGCCCAGGCCAGCAACGGCGTGAGCGGCAGCGGATAGCGCCGCAGCGCCTCGATCGGTGCGCGGTAGCCGGCCTCGTTGATCCATTCCTGGGTCCTTACCCAGCCGGGGTGCAGGCCGCGGGCGAGTGCCTGCTGCGGCGTCAGCTCGACCGCGCGGATCTCGCGGCCCAGCACCTGCGCCAGCGTCGCGGCGATCTGCGCCACGGTCGGCGCCTCCGCCGCGAGGTCGATGCTGTGGCCGGCGAAGGCCTGCGGCTGCGCAAACGCCGCGGCGGCAAACGCGCCGATGTCCGCGGCGCCGATCAGCTGCAGCGTGGTGTCGGGCCGCATCGCGGTGGCGATCTCGCCGCGGGCCAGGTCCGGAAACATTCCGTTCACCTTGGGCGGGATGAAGTTATCCATCATGAACGCCGGGCGCAGCACCGTGGCGTGGGCGAAGCCGGCGCCGCGCACCTTCTCCTCGATGTCCCACTTGGCGGTCCAGTAGTCCTCGCTCCAGTAACCGCTGCCCCAGCGCGGAAAGCCGCGGTGCTGCGCGGTGCCGGTGACCGAGCTGTGCACGAACTGCGGCACGCCGGCGCGCCGGGCCTCGTCGACCAGGCCGAAGCCCTGCGCCCTCTCCTGCGGGCCGACCAGCTGCACTGAAAACACGCCGCGGACGCCGCGCAGCGCGGCGCGCACCGAGGCGGCATCGTTCAGGTTGCCGCGCACGGCTTCCGCGCCGGCTTCGGCCAGCGCCCGTGCCGCCGGCGACTGCGGATCGCGGCTCAGGAAGCGCACGCGCCGGCCCCCGGCCAGCAGGGCGCGCGCGGTGGCGCCGCCCTGGGCGCCGGTGGCGCCGGTGACGAGGATCGGATCAGCGGGCATCGCCAAGCACCTCCGGCGGAGTCCAGTCGTAGTTCAATGAATAGCCGCCGTCGACCACGATGGTCTGGCCGTTGACGTTGCCGCCGGCCCGCGATGCCAGCCACACCACCGTGCCGGCGATTTCCTCCGGCTCGCCGAAGCGGCCCGAGGGGTTGCGCCGCAGGTAGCCTTCGGCCAGCTGCGGGTCGCCCCACAGCGACCGGGCCATTTCGGTGCGGTGCACGTCGGGGGCGACGGCGTTGGCGCGGATGCCGCGGCGGCCGTATTCCACCGCGAGGTTGCGGGCCAGCTGCAGGTCCGCGGCTTTGCTGATGGCGTAGAGGCCGTAGCGCGCACTGCCGGTGAGGCCGGACAGCGAGCTGATCAGGATGATGCGGCCGTCGCCGTGGCCGATCATGCCGGGCAGAACCTTCTGCGCCAGCCAGATCGAGCTCTGCACGTTGGCCTGCATGAAGCGGGCGAAGGTCTCGTCGACGATGTCCAGCGTCGGTCCGGTCCAGGGATGGATCGCGGCGTTGCACACCAGGATGTCGATGCGGCCGAAGGCGGCGAGCGCGGCGTCGGCCAGCGCCAGCACCTCGTGCTTGCGCGACAGGTTCGCCGCCTGCGCAATGGCGCGCCCGGCGCCGTGCTCTGCATTGATCGACGCGGCCGTTACCGCGCATTCGGCGGCGCTGCGGCTGCTGATCGCCACGCGGGCGCCGTGCCGCGCCAGCTGTTCGGCGCAGGCGCGGCCGATGCCGCGGGTCGAGCCGGTGACCAGCGCGGTCTTGCCGGAAAGGTCGAACAGGGTGCCTTGCATGGCCGGTTCAATCCCAGGCGACCGGCAGGCTGCGGCGTCCCCAGAAGTTGAACGGCTCGATGCGCGTGGCCGGCCCGCTCAGGCGCAGCCGGGGCAGCCGCTCGGCCAACAGCTTCAGGGAGATGCGCGCTTCCAGCCGCGACAGCGGCGCGCCGGGGCAGACGTGCGGCCCGCCGCCGAAGGCCATGTGGCGGCGCAGCTCGGTCATGGAGCGGTCCAGGCTGAAGTCGTCGGGCCGCTCGAACAGCTCCGGATCGCGGTTGGCCGAGGCGAAGTTGAGCATCAGCTTGGACTTGGCCGGGATCTGCGTGCCGTGCAGCGACACCGGGCACAGGCTGGTGCGCCACATGGCCTGCGTCGGCGGGTCGTGGCGCAGGCTTTCCTCCACCGCCACCTCAATCAGGGCCGGCTCGCGCTTGAGCCGTTCCCAGCGCTCCGGCGCCTCCAGCAGCCGCCACAGGCAGTTGACGATCAGCGAGGTGGTGGTCTCGTTGCCGCCCAGCATCAGGCCCATCAGGGTGAACTCGATTTCGTGGTCGCTGAGCCGGCGGTTCCGGTAGCGGGCCACGGCAAGCTGCGAGATGACGTCGTCGGGAATCTCGCGCCCCAGGTTCTGCGGCCCGGGGTCGCCCACGCCGGCCTGCTCCAGCAGGCGCCGCCGTTGTTCCACGCAGCCGCGGAAGAAGCTGGCGACTTCGGCGTAGACCTCGAAGAAGGCCTGGTCGTCCTGGCCGAAGCCGAGGGCCGAAATGCGGTCGGACCAGTCCTTGAAGCGCCGCGCGTCGGCCTCCGCCACGCCCAGCCAGCGGGCGATCACGGTCACCGGCAGCGGGCAGGCGTAGTCGTCGTGCAGGTCGCCGCCGCCGCGGCCCAGCATGCGGTCGAGCAGCGCATTGGCGGTGGCCTCGATCAGCGGCCGCTGCGCCTCGACCGCCTGCGGCAGCAGGCGCAGCGCGAACAGGCGGCGGAACTCGCTGTGCGCCGCGCCGTCCTGCATCAGGCCGACGCTTTTCATATATGCCGGCATATTGCCGTAGCGGCTCGACCAGGTCGCGGGGTCGGCCAGGGCGGCGCGGACGTCCGCGGCGCGGAACACGGCGTAATAGGGCGGCTGCGCCGCGGCGTTGAAATGCACCGGGCAGCGGCTGCGCATCTCGGCGTACTTGGGGAAGGGATTGGCCAGGACCGCCGGGTCGAGCGGGTCGTAATGCGGGGTATTGCCGCCGGCCTGATTCATGGATTCGGACCTTGGCGGGACGGCGACCAGCCCATGGCGCTCCGCGCCTTGCGGGCGGCCAGCGCTTCGGCCTCGAGCCGCGGCGCCTCGTCGGGGCCGGCGGCGGCACAGCGGCCCAGGGTGTCCCGGGCGAGCGCCGCCAGCGACGCGTCCCAGCCGGCGATGTCGCGGGCCAGGGCCAAGGCGCGCGGCAGCAGCTGCTCGGCCGGCAGCACCTCGTTGACCAGGCCGATGCGCAGGGCGGTCGGCGCGTCGATGGGCTGGCAGGCGAGCACCATCTGCTTGGCCCAGCGCAGCCCCACTGCGTGCGGCAGCCGCGAGTTCATGCCGCTGCCCGAGAGCGCGCCGATCTTCAGATGGGTGTCGCCGAACCGGGCCTGCTCCGAGGCGAGGGCGAAGTCGCAGCCCAGCACCAGCTCCAGCCCGCCGGTCATGGCCGCACCGTTGACTGCCGCGATGATCGGCTTGGGCAGCTGCGGGATGGAGTTGATCAAGGCCGCGACTTCGGCGCGCGGCGAGTCCGGGGCCGAGAAGTCCCTGAGGTCGAGCCCGGCACAGAATGCCGGGGCCGCGCCGGTCAGGACCGCCGCCCGCGCGTCGGCGTCGGCGATGAAGCGCTCCAGCGCGGCGCGCAGTTGGCGCACCAGCTGCAGCGACAGTGCGTTGCGCGAGGCGGGGCGGTTGAGCGTAAGGGTCAGCACGCCGTCCCGCAACGCCGTAATCAGCAGGTCTTCGCTCATGCACGGTGCTCCGTCGCGCGCTTCTGCGCCTGCTTCGCGGCCAGGCGCCGCACGATCGCGCCGTGCTCCGGGCCCTGTGTCTGCTCGAACTGGCGCTGAAGCAGCTCGTCCAGCACCGTCTCCATGTTGCGGCGCACGTACAGATTGAGCAGCGCCTTGGTTTGCCGCAGCGCCGTGCGCGGCTGCGTGGCCAGTTCGGCCGCCAGCGTGTGGGCCTCGTCGAGCAGTTGTTCATGCGGCACGACGCGATTGGCCAGGCCGCAGTCCACCGCCTGCTCCGGCGTGATGCGGCGGCCGGTGAGGATGTACTCCTTGGCCTTGAGCAGGCTCATCATCAGCGGCCAGGTGACCGCGATGCCGTCGCCCAGCACCAGGCCGACATTGATATGCGGCTCGGCCAGGTAGGCGCGGTCGGAGATCAGCACCAGGTCGCTGAGCGCCGCCAAGGTGGCGCCGAAGCCCACCGCCGGGCCGTTCACCGCGGCGATGACCGGCATCGGCAGGGCCAGCATCGCGGCAATAAAGCGGCGCGCGTTGGCCAGGGTGGCGCGCGCGTAGTCGGCATCCCGCGAGGTCTTGACGAAATGCTGGAAGTCGCCGCCGGCCGAGAAGGCCCGGCCGGCGCCGGTGACGATCAGCGCCGCCGACTCGTCCGCCGCCAGCTGCTCCATCAGTCCGGCGAGGGCGAACAGCATCGCCGGACCGGCCGCGTTGAGCGATTCCGGCCGGTTCAGCGTGACCGTGCAGACACCGTTCAGCCGCGCCAGCTGCAACTCGTCGGACATGCCGGATCACCGCATCAGTTACTGGAATGCCAGTAACCTTAGCAGAGAATCCATTGGAATGTAACTGTACCGTTTAATTAGAGGTCCACAGCCGGGCCCCCACCGCGGCGATGTGCCGCTCCATGGCCGCGCGCGCGGCGCGCGCATCGCGGCGGCGCAGTGCCGCCAGGAGCCGCTCGTGCTCGGCGTGGCCGCGCCGGACGCGGTCGGCCCGGATGGCATGACGCATGGTGACGGTGAAAAAGTCGCTGCGGTCGTGCATCTGCTCGGCCGCCTCGGCGACCGCCCAGGATGCCGCAAGGCTGCGGAGCACGCGGTGAAACTCGCGGTTGAGGGTACGATAGCGCAGCGCCTCGCCGGCTCCCGGCGCCGGATGGCGCACCAGCTCGCCGATCCGGTCCGATATCTCCGCCAGGCGCGCAAGCCCGGCGTCCGTCGCCCGCTGGGCGGCCAGCTCCGCCAGCAGGCCGTCCGCGGCGGCGTACAGGCGGTAGTATTCGCGCACCTCGTCCGGGGTATAGATGCGGACGCGGCAGCCGACCTGCGGAGTGATGCTCAGGTAGCCTTCATGCGCCAGGCGCTTGAGCGCATCGCTGATCGGTTGTTTCGACGTGCCCAGGCGCTCGCACAATTCGTCCATGCGCAGCATCTCGCCCTGCTGGAAGCGGCCGCGGAACAGGATGGCGCGGATCGCCTCATAGGCCTGGACCGCCAACGGCTGACCCTGGTCCGGACGCAGCGGCCGGATCTCGCGGTCGCTCGCCAGCCGGCTGGGCGTGTTCAGGGTGGGGCGCGGCAAGCAGGCCTCGCGGGCAGGGTCGATGCCGCCCGATGTTACTCGATCGGCGCGCCGGCCAGCACGGTTGCGCGCTCCCGGCTTTAATGCAACAGTATCGTACCATTAGTGCAAGCTGCCCGATCGGAGGACTCCATGGCTTCACCATCCCGTGTGCCGCGCCGCTGGCTCATCACCGGTGTCTCCAGCGGCTTCGGCCGCGTCCTGGCGCAGGCGGTGCTGGCACGCGGCGAGGTGGTGGCCGGCACCTTGCGCGACCCCGCGCAGCTGGCGGCCTTCGAGGCGCTGGCGCCCGGCCGCGCCTGCGGCGTGTTGCTGGACGTGACCGACGCGGAGCAGGTCGCTGCCGTTGTGCCGCAGGTGCTGGAGCGGCTCGGCGGCGTGGACGTGCTGGTCAACAACGCCGGCTACGGCCTGTTCGGCGCGGCGGAGGAAACTGGCGAGGACGAGGCGCGGCGGGTGATGGAGACCAACTTCTTCGGCACGCTGCGGATGGTCCGGGCCCTGCTGCCGCAGTTCCGCCGCCGGGGCGGCGGCTGGATCGTCAACCTGTCCTCGCTGGCCGGCCTGATCGGCATTCCCGGCGTCGGGCTGTACGCCGCCGCCAAGCATGCGGTGGAAGGATTGAGCGAGTCGCTGGCGCTGGAGCTGGCGCCGTTCGGCATCCGCGTCCTGCTGGTCGAGCCGGGCGGCTTCCGCACCGATTTCGCCGGCCGCTCCATGGCGATCGTGCGGCAGCCGCTGGCCGAGTACGACGCCACGCCGGCCGGCCGCACCCGCGGCGGCATCGCGCAGTACTCCGGACACCAGCCGGGCGACCCGGCGAAGGCCATGGCCACGTTGATCCAGGTGCTGGATGCGCCGAATCCGCCGCTGCGGCTGGTGCTGGGCGCGGACGCGATGCAGGCGGCGCGCGCCAAGCTGGAGCGCGTTGCGGCGGACATCAGCTCCTGGGAAGCGGCGTCCGCGGCGACAGCCTTCGCCGGCTGAGCCGTTCCTGCGGCCTCAGGCCTGCGGAAAAACCGCGTTCATGCCGGCAGGCCCCCGGCGACGGTTTGCGACCAGCACACCAACCGGTCCCACAGCAGGCGGCGGGTCGAAGCGAAGTTGTGCATGTGCGCCATGTTCGGCACCACGTACACGGTGACGTCGCGCGAGCGGCGGTAAGCCGCAGGCTCGGCCAGCGGATCGGGGCAGGTGTCGCGCTCACCGTCGCCCACGAATACCGGCACGGTCACCGCCGCCGCCTCTGCCGCGACACAGCCTGGCGCCATCATCTGGATGGCGCAACTGGGGATGGTGAGGCTGCCGAAGGCCGGCGCAGTCTTGCGCAAGGGATAGCCGCCGGCCATATCCGCGTCGAGGATGTCCTTGGGCACGTCCTCCCAGTGGAAGGGATAGACGAAGTCCTCGATGCTGCGACTGGTTTCGGCGACGGACAGTCTCGCCAGATCCCCGCCGCGCTGGTGTGCGTGCCCCCGGATGGATTTGCTCCGCGCCGCGTCGGTGCGCTGCGGCAGCACGGTATGGATGGCGCTGTAGCCCAGCGGGGCAATGGCGTCGTAGGTCTGCCTGCGGCCCTGCATGACGATGGTGATGCAGCCTCCCATCGACTGGCCGATGCCGATCCGGGCCGGGCGGCGGAGCGGCGGGAAATTCGGGCTCAGGGTTCCGGCCTCGAGGCGGTCGAGCACTTCGCGCACGGCGTAGTCGTTGGCCTCGGCGATCATCTCGATGCTGAGCTTGGAGAAATCGGGGAGGCTGCTGTCGCCGACGCCGAGATGGTCACCGGCGATGAATACCAGCCCGGCGTCCGTGTGGTGCCCGGCCTGGCTGTAGCCGGTGTGCCCGGAGAAGTGCATGTCGAAATAGCCGCGGCTGTAGCCGCCGCCGGGAAATGCCGCCATGACGATGGGCCGTGCGGGGAGCCGCGCCGGGTCGGGCAGGTACACGCTGAGCGCCAGCTTCAGCGGGCCCGGCAGGGGTACGGCCTTCGCGACGTCGATGCGCAGGTCCAGTTTGTTCATGCCCGGTTCTCCTCCCCCTTGCTTTAGGTCGAGGTGCTGATCAACGAGTGTGCTGGTGCAGCCGCTGCCGGAAGCGCCACAGGTCTTCTGCGAACAGCTGCGGCTGCTCCATCGCCGCGAAGTGGCCGCCGCGGGCCGCCTCGTGCCAATGCACGATGGCGTAGCGGCGCTCGGCCCAGGCGCGCGGCGAGCGGAAGATTTCACCGGGGTAGAGCGCAACGCCTACCGGGACCTGCAAGCGCCCCAGCCGCGGCGCGGTGCTGCCGCCGTCGGCCAGGGTCTGCTCCCGGTACAGGCGCAGGGAGGAGGCGATGGTGCCGGTGAACCAGTACAGCGAAATGTTGCTGAGCAGCGCATCCCAGGACACGGCATGGCGCAGATCCCGCCGCCCGTCGCGCTCGCAGTCGCACCAGGCCTCGAACTTTTCCGCCACCCAGGCGCACCAGCCTACGGGGGAATCGGTCAGGGCGTAAGCCAGCGTCTGCGGACGGGTGCGCTGCTGATGGTAATAGCCGGAGCCGTCCTCGGCATAGCGCTGGGCGGCCGCCAGGTAGGCTCGCTCGTGCGCCTGCACCAGTGCCATCGGGGCGGCCTCATCCGAGGGCGGCGTCGGGGTGAGCAGATTGAAGTGCGCGGCCCGGCAGTGGTCCGGATCGCACTCCGCGGTGAGGTGGGTGACCAGGCTGCCCCAGTCGCCGCCCTGGGCGATATAGCCTGCGTAACCCAGCGCCGCCATCAGGCGCGCGTGACGCTGCGCAATGATGCGCGGCGACATGCCCGGCGCCGCGGCTGGCGGCGAGCCGCCATAGCCCTGAAGCGACGGCGCCACGACGTGAAAGGCGTCCCCGGCGGAGCCGCCGAAGCGCTCAGGCTGGGTCAGGCGCGGGATCAGCTCGAGAAATTCGACGATCGAGCCGGGCCAGCCGTGGGTGATCAGCAGTGGCGTGGCCGTCGCGTGCGGCGAACGGGCGTGGATGAAGTGCAGGTCCAGGCCGTCCAGCTTGAGCAGGAACTGCGGCAGGGCATTGATGCGCGCCTGCGCCGCCCTCCAGTCGAAGCCGTGGCGCCAATACCGCACCAGCTCGCGGAGGTAGTCCAGGCGCAGGCCATAGCTCGAGCGTTCGTCGTTGACCTCGTCCGGCCAGCGGACGGCGTCGAGCCGCCGCTGCAGGTCGGCAACGGCCCCGGCGGGCACGTCGAAGCGGAATGGCCGGGGCGCCGCGCTCGTCTCAGCCTGCAGCGCCATAACGCTCCTCGATCCGGTCCATGTAGGCATCCATCCCGGCCGGTGGCTTGCGGCGCGAAGGATCGTAGAACGGCGAGAGCGCCGGCAATAGGCGCGGCAGGAAATGCCGCAGCATGATGCGCCGGTAGGCGCGCTCGCGGCGTTTCGAGGCCTGCAGCTGCTGCGGCGTCATGCCGGCGCGGTCCTGGGCCACCAGATATTCGCCGACGCGGTGGCCCCAGGCATTGAGATGCCGGATCACCGCGAACACGCCATAGACGCGATAGCACCAGCGGTCGTAGAGACTCTTTCCGAACAGGGCCTTGTATACCTCGTAGCAAACGTGGCGGTGCTCGAACTCCTCCGCCATGTGCCACTTCCACAGGTCCAGCGCTTCGGCGTCGGCCCCGTCCAGCAGTCCGCCGAAGCCGCTGAAATAGCAGTGGGCGTTGGGCGGTCCGAGCGTCTCGAAGCCCTCGCAGTAGACGCAGTTGAACTTCAGCGACTTTTCCGCCAGGAAGCGCTCGTAGTCCTGCCGCAGCTCCTGTTCAAATTCGGGCAGCCGGTCGTAGCCGGCCCGGTACAGCGCCTGGTTGAACGCCTGGTGCTGCTTGTAATGCTGGGTCTCCTGCCGGATGAAGACGTTGATGTCCTCCTTCAGCCGCGCATGCTCCGGTCCAAGCTCCTCGCGCGCCTTCTTCATCACCTTGATCAGGTACGGCTCGACGTGCACTGGCATCAGCGACGAGGCGTTCTGGGCCTGGGCGAATTCCGGGTTCGGCGCCCAATGCGGGCGCACACGGGAAAAGTCCATCTTCAATTGGCGGATCTTCATGCGCTCCCCTCCGGATGCGGCCGGCCTCGGCGAATTATTATGTTACATAATCGTATATTTATAAGCGAGAAACTTGCAAACGTGACTCCTGCGCGCGGAGACCTGCAGTCCGCCGCGAACCATCGGACCGGCCAGCCGCGCCGCTGCAGGGTGACTCTGAGCTACGGTTATCGAGCTCTCTAAACGCTTTCGGCCGCC
>DASRFD010000157.1:0-28749 GCA_035651715.1 Nevskia sp. | reverse complement strand
AGCGGCCTGATTCAGTTTCATCGGGCCGACGTCAACTCGATTGCCGCGGCCGCCGGGCCGCTGCGCCGCGTTCCCGAAAATCCCAGCGCCCACAGCCATTTCCCCGCCGCCCATGAGCGGTAGCGCGCGGCCGCCGATCGGTCTAGGGGGTCCTCAAGTCAGCCGAATCGGCGTTCAGCTTCCGACCTCTCAGCACCACTGGGGCGCCCTTTCGGCGGAGCCGTACCGCCAGGGACCCGATTCCGGTAGCAGGATGATCCCATCAGCGCAGCGGAAAGCGCGCACAAGACGAGAGGGAGAACCATGTCGCCGGCGCATACACATACCAACTGGTACTGCTCTTTCGCCGTGCTGCCGGGGCGCCGCATGTCGGTCCGACGATGTAGGGACTGACCGCCGGCGCCGCCGCAGCGGCGGCGCTCCACTGTTCAATGCAATCGGGTCGTAACGCCCGCCGGTAGCGGCTGGCCGACACACGACCTCAATCGACGCAGAAGCGGGTCGCTACAGCGCATGAAGCGCTGGCGGACCGCCTTTGCCCGAAGGAAGGGAAACCGGCCGTGGAATCGGCCGGCGACAAAGGAAATGAGGAGCAACCCATGTTGAAAACCACCCATGTGATCCGCCGTTCGGCGCTGACCCTGCTGCTGCTGACACTGTTGGCACCCGCCGCTCATGCGATGAGCTACGTGCCGATGACCGACACCCCGCTGCTCGACCAGGCCGACACGGTGGTGCTGGCGGAAGTGAACGCCGTGGCGGCGGCGCCCGGCCACGAGCTGGACGCCACCCGCTACACCCTCAACGTGGAACAGGTGCTCAAGGGCGGCGTGGCGACGCCGGCCATCGGCGTGCTGGTGCCGGGCGCCCTCGATCCCACGCGCGACGGGGCGCTCACCATTCCCGGCGTGCCGTGCATCGAGGCCGGCGAGCGCGTGATGGCCTTCCTCGACCGCCGCGACGACGGCGACTACGTGCTGGTGCAGCTCTCGCTCGGCGCCTTCCACGTGCGCAAGACGGTGAGCGGCGCCGACGTGCTGGTGCGCGACCTGGAGCCGGCCGACCTGCTGGAGCAGGCGGTGAATCCGGCGGCCGCCGCGGCCAGCCAGGCGCGCGACCTGACCCGGTTCAGCGACTGGGTGCGGCAGAAGGCCGCGGGCCGGACGGCGGCGGAGAACTACTGGAGCGCCGAGGCGCTGGCGCCCTCCTCCGCCTTGCAGCCGCGCTTCGCCGTGTCCAGCCCGCCGGCGCGCTGGTTCGGCTTCGACAACGGCGGCAGCGTCACCATGTACGCCGGCGTGGCCGGCCAGCTCGGACTGGCCGGCGGCGGCTACTCGCAGTTCCAGCAGGCCATCGCCGCCTGGAACAACAACGGCGTCGGCCGCGTGCACTACGTCTATGGCGGCACCACCACCGCCACCGGCGACCTCAACCATCCGGACGGGGTGAACAAGATCCTGTTCAACGACATCAGCAACTTCATCGGCGGCGTGTTCGACTGCCTCACCGGCGGCATCGCCGGCTACGGCGGCTGGCGCAGCGGCTCGACCCAGTCGCTGGACGGGCAGAACTTCCAGTCGATCACCGAAGGCGACATCGTCATCCGCAACGGCGCGGGCTGCCTGCTCTCCGGCAACAACGGCGCCAACGCCACCGAGCTGTTCGCCCACGAGCTGGGCCATACCCTGGGCCTGAACCACCCCTGCGGCGATTCCGGCGAAGCCGCCTGCGTCGCCGGCACCCCGCAGGACGACGCGCTGATGCGCCCGATCCTCCACGCCGACGGCCGCGGCGCGCGGCTGGGCTCGGATGACCTGCAGGGCATCGCCTACCTGTATCCGCTCAGCACCGGCTCCGGCTCCAGCGGCAACCAGACCGGCGGCAGCAACACCGGCGGCAGCGGCACCGGCACGGGCGGCGGCGGCGGTGGCGGCGGCAGCTTCGACGTGCTGGCGCTGGCGATGCTGATGCTGGCCTGGGGCCGGCGCCAGGCCCGCCGCGGGGACTAGCGGCCGGCGAGTCCTCTCCCGCGCGCGGCGGAGGAAGCGGCGTGATGCAACGGAGCTAGCCGCGCGCCCTGGCCTTGCGGCGCGGCCGCGGCACCACGTAGGGCACGTCCGGGTCGTCGGCGTCGTTGTGCGGCAGCAGCTCGTGCGGGATCTCGCCGGGCTGCAGGCCGCCCTGCTTCAGCCACTGCTCGGTCGAGCGCTCGGCGCGCTCGATCAGTGAGCCGGTCTGCGAGAAGTCGTAGGGCGTGATCTCCACCGGACACAGCGGCGGCACCACCACGATCTCCGCCCGCGACGACAGCACGGCGATGTCGCGCACCAGCTGCTTCATGATCATCAGGTTGAGGGCGTGCAGGGCCATCGCCACCAGGGTCGGCGGCGGCTGCGAGATCGAGCAGGAAAAGCCGGTCGGCAGCACCACCACCCGCTTCGCGCCCAGCTCCACCGCGGTGGAGATCGGCGTGTTGTTGGCCACGCCGCCATCCACCAGGTAGCGGTCGCCGTACTGCACCGGCGGGAACACGCCGGGGATGGAGGCGCTGGCCAGCACCGCCTTTTTCGCATCGCCTTCCGAGAAGCAGACCTCATGGCCGTTGTAGATGTCGGTGGTCACCACGTAGCAAGGCAGCCTGGCCTGCTCGATCCGCTCGAACGGCAGCAGCTTGCCGATCAGCTCCGCCAGCGAGGACGGATCGACCAGGTAGTTGCGATGCCCCACCAGCACAGCCACGCCGGAACGCAGGGTGACCGGGAAGACATCGTCCTGGTGGATGCCGCGCCAGATCTGCTCCAGCGCCGCCACGCCCGCCGCCCCGGGCCGGCCGGCGAAGTAGGCGCCGTTGATCGCGCCCACCGAGGCACCCACCACCAGGTCCGGCCGCAGCTTGTGCCGCACCAGCGCCTTGAGCATCCCGACCTGCACCGCGCCGAGGCTGCCGCCGCCGGCGAAGACCCAGGCGGTCTGGCCGCCGCCGCGCCTGATCGCAGTGAGCTTGGGGACGGCGGGGCGCGCACGGCCGCGGCGCGTGCGGGAACGCGGGGAAGCTTTGCGGTGGGGCACGGGCAGTCCTTTTTTGCGATGGGCTGGAGCGCGACGCTGCTTGGACCACCCCGCGCCGGCGGCGTTTCACGCGCGATGGCCGGATCGGCGCGGCGGCGGGAAGGCTCCGGTCAATTTTCACCCCGGCGAAAGCCGGGGTCGGGGTCATGGGACGCCGTGGATTCCGCCTTTCGCCGGAATGACGCCCGGATATTGGCGGGAATCCTCAATTGCAGAGCTGATCCACCGCGGCGCCGGCCTGCTGGCGCTGCTGCTCGAACTGCTGGTCGCTCAGGTAGCTGCGGTTGCCGCTCTCGTCCGTGGTGGCGACGCGGTCCACCTGGTTCAGCATGGCGGCGCGCTGGCGGGCGGCGGTGCAAGCCTGCTGCCGCGCCTTGGCATCCTTGGCGGCCTCGGCCTGCTGCTTGCTCCGCTCCGCCTGCTCCTGGTCGACCTGCTTGAGGTAGCGGTTCACCGAACTGGTGTCACCGCCGTTGGGCGGCGGCGGCGCCTGGTTCAGCTCCGCGCACTTGGCGGAGCTGCGGGTCTGGGAATATTGAACGGTGCCGCCGGGGCCGGTGCATTTGTAGATCTGCGCCGCCGCCACGCCGGGCAGCGCCAGGCATGCGACGCAGAGCAGCTGATGTGGCAGACGCATGTATCCCCCGACCCGCGCTTGGTTGAGCCCCGTTGCAGACCGTCTTATCGCATTTTCAGCAGCTCGATGTCGAACACCAGGATCGAGCCCGGCGGAATGTCGCGGCCGGCGCCGCGCTCGCCGTAGGCCAGGTTCGCGGGGATGATGAGCGTGCGCTTGCCGCCGACCTTCATCCCGAGCAGCCCCCGGTCCCAGCCCGGGATGACGCTGCCGACCCCGAGCATGAACGAAAACGGCTCGCGGCCGACGGAGCTGTCGAACTGCCTGCCGTGCAGGTCCGGCGCGTAGGCGTCGTACAGCCAGCCGGTGTACTGCACGTCGACCATGTTCCCCACCGCCGCGCCCGGGCCGGAGCCGGGCTGGACGTCGCGCACGATCAGGCGCTGCAATTCCTCGGCGGTCGGCGCCTGGGTGTTCGCCGCCAGCAGCGGCGCGGAGGCAAAGGGCAGCAGCGCCAGCAACAGTGCGGCGGCGAAACGGGTCCGGTTCATGCGTGGTGCGGTCGAAAGAGAAGCCGCTACTTTACTACCAGACTCCGGGCAGCAGGCGATAGTGCACGCGCCGGCAATACTCCGCGTAGCCCGGCAGGTTCTGCGCCAGGAACCGCTCCTCGTGCAGCAGCCGCCGCACCAGCGCCAGCATCACCAGCATGCCCGGCGCCATGCCCCACCACGAGCCCAGGGCCAGCGGCATGCCGGCGACCATGGGCAGCACGCCCGCATACATCGGATGCCGCACCACCGCGTAGGGACCGGTGGACACCACTTGCTGCCCCTCCTCCACCCGCACCGTCGCCGCGGCGCTGCTGTTCACCCGCACCACCCGGTAGAACACGACGAAGCTGAGCGCCACCAGCGCATCGCCGAGCAGCGCCAGCCCATCCGGCAGCTGCGACCAGCCGTAGCGGCGATCCAGGCCCGGCAGCACCAGTAGCAGTACGAAGCCGCTCATCGCCACGGTCATGATCCGCTTCTGCGCCGGCTCCTTCTCCGCCGTCGGCCCCGCCCGCAGGCGCCGCTCCAGCAGCCGCGGATCGCGCAGCGCGAGGTACACCGTGATCAGCGAGGAGGCCAGGGTGAAGACCACGACCAGCAGCCAGCCTTGCCACCAGCGCAAGCTGCCCGCGGGAATGAACAGCAGCGCGCACATGATGGCCAGGCCGGCCAGGCTGCGCACCGCCGCTTCGACGTGAAGCCGTTTCATGGCGCCACCATACCACCCTGCCGCTCGCTTCTCCGCCCCTCGAGAGGGACGCGCTAGTACTCCGCGGAGCGGTAGATCTCGTACACATCCACCTCCCCGCCGGCGAAATACTTGTTCGCCGGGAAATTGAAGCTCCGCCTGCTCCGGTCGTAGAACAGGCTGGCCGGCCTGGCGGAATCGTTCGGATCGTAGACCTCGTAGCGGATGCCTGCCGGCGTATCCGCCGCGCCGTACAGCAGCACCGCGTGGTCGATGCTCAGCGCCGGGAACACCACCAGGTGCACCACCGGCGGCCGGTTGCGGCGGATCTCCGCCGCCAGGCTCAGCGCCGTCTCCTCCTGGTGCTCATGGCTGAACGGGAACACCATGCGCCAGTTGCCGCGCTGCATGAAGCTGTCCATCGCGCTGCCCAGCTCGTCCTTCAGCAGGTCCTCCCTGGCCTTGCTGAAGGCGTGGAGATTCCAGTAGCCGGGGATCACGATCCGCTGCGAACGCGGCGGCGTCGGCTCGCTGGGATCGTGCGCGATCACCTCCTTCACCAGCTTGCGGTAGCCCTCGTCGTCCAGCGCCGGCGCGTCGCCGTCGAAGCGCGCGAACTGGAAGAACTGCCGCGCCGAGCGCGTGATGACGAAGCAATGCAGGGTGTAGTCGTCCTCGCCTTCCTTGCCCTGGCGGCCCGAAGCCAGCTTGTTCTCGAAGGCCAGCGAGTCGCGCTCGAAGCGGAACGGCCGGTGGTTGGCCGGCTGGAGGACGGGGTGGACGGAGCAGGCGCAGAGGCAGTGCAGGGACAGCAGCACGCCCCAGCGCCAGCGCTGCGCCCAAACGCGCAGAAAGTCTCGGATTGCTTGCATGCCCTCATTCTAGGGGCATGCCGACTCCCCAGGTGTGTACGGTGCCGTTCGTTCGCGGCGGGAAGCCGCGATCCCGCGTGCCGGCGCCGGCGATTCGCTATGCTGGGGACTCGCCCACTCCCCCTTCAACCCTGGCCACCCCAGCCCATGACCAACTGGAACAAGATCGAACGCAAGCTGGAACCCTTTGCCATCCACAACCTGACCATGTACCTGGTCGGCGGCCAGGGCACCGCCACGCTGATCTGCGTGGCCGAGCCCCGCTTCCTCGGCTCGATGGTGCTCGAAGGACAGGCCGTGATGTCCGGGCAGTGGTGGCGGCTGCTGACCTTCCTCGTCACCCCGCCAGCCGTCAACCCGATCCTGGCGATCTTCGCCCTCTACCTGCTCTACTCCATGGGCAGCGCGCTGGAAGCGCAGTGGGGCGCGCTACGCTACAACCTATACGTGCTGATCGGCTTTGTCCTCACCATCGGCGCCGCCTTCCTGTTCCCCTACAGCGTGGCGACGAACCTCTACATCACCGGCTCCATCTTCCTGGCCTTCGCCCAGCTCTATCCCAACTACGAAATCCTGATCTTCTTCGTCCTGCCGGTGAAGGTGAAATGGCTGGCCCTCATCACCTGGATCGGCTACGGCATCGCCCTGGTCCTCAGCGACTGGGGCGGACGCCTGCTGGTGCTGGCCGCAGTGGCGAACTTCCTCCTGTTCTTCGGCCCGGATTTCTTCCGCCGCACCCGCTACGGCCAGCGCAGGGTGCAGTACCAGGCCAAGGCCACCGCCGTCCGCGCCAAGGCCCTGCACAACTGCGCCATCTGCGGCGCCACCGACAAGACCCAGCCCAACATGGACTTCCGCTACTGCACCAAGTGCGAACCGCCGGTGGAGTACTGCCAGGAGCACCTGGCGAAGCATGAGCACCGGGGCAGCAAGCTCACCGTCCACTGAGCCGGTGAGCGCCGGCCCAAGGCACTCCCGCTTTGCCCGGAACGGGCGAACTGAGTACGATGAATCGCAACAAGAGCCAGCGAACCCGATGAATACCGCCGAAATAATCTACCCTCTGGAGGTAGATTCACTCAAAATCGATGCAAACATCTCCAAATCCATCGGCCAGACACATCACCGCGCTTACACTCACGCCAAGCCGTTCAAGTACATCAAGCTCGATAACTTCCTGGCGCCGGAAATCCTGAGGCGGGTACTCGCAGACTTCCCCAGTTCATCCTCGCCCCTGGATCAGATCTACATGCGGGCGCAGGAAAGATTGAAGCTTTCCTACAAGCCCGACCTGCTGCCGGACTACACGCGCTCGCTGTTTTTCTTCTTCAATTCGGCGCCATTCATCGCGTTCCTGGAAGCGCTGACCGGCATCCGCGGGCTGATTCCCGATGCGCACTTCGTCGGCGGCGGACTGCATGAGGTCCGCAACGGCGGGCACCTGGACATCCATGCCGACTTCAATCATCACGCCGCCATCAACTGCGAGCGGCGCATCAATGTCCTGATCTATCTCAACGAGGACTGGAAGAGCGAATACGGCGGCCAGTTTGAAATCTGGAGCCGGGACATGAAGTCGAAAATGGCCTCGTTCGACCCGGCCTTCAACCGCTGCGTCATCTTCAACACCTCGTCCGACAGCTATCACGGCAATCCCAACCCGGTGAATCACCCGGAAGGCCGCTCACGCAAATCCATCGCCCTGTACTACTACACCGCGACCTGGGACGGCACCCGGCGCAGCCATACCACGCAGTTCAAAGCGCGGCCGATGTCGTCCGATCGATTCGACTGGGGGATCAAAGTTCCGGAGTTCTTCTCCGAAATCCTTCCGCCATTCATTTTTCGCGTGCTCTACCGGTGGTCGCGCTCGGTGATGAAGCGGGTGCGGTATGTCGTGGAGTACAGCAAGAGCAAGTAGCCCGTTCGAGATCAATCGGGCCATTGCGGCGCCGAGCGCAAAAAAAAAGCCGGACAAGTGTCCGGCTTTTCAATCAGCTTTTCTTTAAGCTTTACAACTAAACCCCCAGCAGCAACCGCGCCGGATCCTCCAGCAGCTCCTTGATCGTCTTCAGGAACAGCACGGCTTCGCGGCCGTCGATCAGGCGGTGGTCGTAGGTCAGCGCCAGGTACATCATCGGGCGCACCACGATCTGGCCGCCCACCACCACCGGGCGGTCGAAGATGCCGTGCATGCCCAGGATGGCGGCCTGCGGCGGGTTGAGGATGGGGGTGCTCATCATGGAGCCGAACACGCCGCCGTTGGTGATGGAGAAGGTGCCGCCGGTGAGGTCTTCCATCGTCAGCTTGTTGTTGCGGGCCTTGGTGCCCAGCTCGGCGATGCCCTTCTCGATGTCGGCCAGGCTGAGGCTGTCGGCGTCGCGCAGGGTCGGCACCACCAGGCCGCGCTCGGTGGAGACGGCCACGCCGATGTCGTAGTAGCCGTGGTAGACAATGTCGTTGCCGTCGATGGAGGCGTTGACGGCCGGGAACTTCTTCAGCGCCTCGACCGCTGCGCGGACGAAGAAGCTCATGAAGCCGAGCTTGACGCCATGGCCCTTCTCGAACGCTTCCTTGTACTTGGCGCGCAGGTCGCCGACGGCCTTGAGGTCCACCTCGTTGAAGGTGGTGAGCATGGCGGCGGTGGCCTGGGCTTCGACCAGGCGCTCGGCGATGCGGGCGCGGATGCGGGTCATCGGCACGCGCTGCTCGGTGCGGGCGCCGGGGGTGGCCTTGGGCGCGGGGGCCGGCTTGGGCGCCTCGGCCTTGGCGGCGACCGCCTGGGCCGGCGCGGCGGCGGGCGCCGCCTTCTGCTTGTCGGCGTAGGCCTGCACGTCTTCCTTGGTCAGGCGGCCGCCCTTGCCGGTGCCGGTGATCTGGCCGGCGGACAGGCCCAGCTCGTTGAGCAGCTTGCGCACGGCGGGGCTCTGGGCGTCGTCGCCCGCACCGGCGGCTGCCGCGGCGTCGGCGGCCTTGGCCGGAGCGGCGGCTTCGGCCTTCGCCGGGGCGGCGGCGGCGCCGCCGCCCTCTTCCAGCACGCCGATGATGTCGCCGGCCTTCACGGTGGTGCCCGGCTGGATGCGGATTTCCTTGAGCACGCCGTCGGCGGTGGCGGGCACCTCGAGCATGACCTTGTCCGTCTCCAGGTCGACCAGGTTCTGCTCGCGCTTGACGGCTTCGCCGGCCTTGAGGTGCCAGGTGGCGACGGTGGCTTCGCTCACCGACTCCGGCAGGTTGGGGACTCTGATTTCGATGCTCATTGGGTGGCTCCGGTGTTCTTCGGCTTTTCGGATCGTGTGATTTTGGGGGATTTGCGGCGGATTCGGGTTACTGCGCTACGCCCGCTGCGCGGGCACCCCTCGCCCCGGCCCTCTCCCGCGCGAGAGAGAGGACGGGATCGGGGAAAGGGGGTGGCGTGGGGGCATCGGCTCAGGCGCCGCCGTTGAGCGGCAGGCCGCCGTTGAGGGCGGCGTGGGCCAGCTCCTCCTGCTCCTTGACGTGGACCTTGAGGTAGCCCACGGCGGTGCTGGCGCTGCCCTTGCGGGTGACGTAGTAGAGCTGGTGGTCGTCGGCCAGGTAGGCGCGCAGGCGGTGCTTGATCTGGTACCAGGCGCCCTGGTTCTCCGGCTCCTCCTGGCACCACACCACGTCCCTGGCGTTGGGGTAGGCGGCGATGGCGGCCTCGTACTCGCTGCGCGGGAACGGGTAGAGCTGCTCGATGCGGACGATGGCGACGTCGCTCTTGCCCTGCTTGGCGCGGGCGTCGACCAGGTCGTAGTAGACCTTGCCGGAGCAGAAGACGATGCGCTTGACCTTGGCGGCGTCGAGCTTCTCGGTCTCGCCGATGACGGTGCGGAAGCCGCCCTTGCTCAGCTCGTCCAGGGTGGAGACGGAGAGCTTGTGGCGCAGCAGGGACTTGGGCGTCATCACCACCAGCGGCAGGCGCAGGTTGCGCTTCATCTGGCGGCGGATCATGTGGAAGAACTGCGCCGGGGTGGAGGGCACCACCACCTGCATGTTGTTGCCCGCGCACAACTGCAGGTAGCGCTCCAGGCGCGCCGAGGAATGCTCGGGGCCCTGCCCTTCATAGCCGTGCGGCAGGAACAGGGTCAGGCCGCAGTAGCGGCCCCACTTGGCCTGGCCGGCGGCGATGAACTGGTCCATCACCACCTGGGCGCCGTTGGCGAAGTCGCCGAACTGCGCTTCCCAGATGACCAGGCAGTCCGGGTCGGTGGAGCTGTAGCCGTATTCGAAGCCCAGCACGCCCTCTTCCGACAGCAGGGTGTCGTTGACCACGAAGCGGTTCTTGTCGGGGTCGAGGTGGCGCAGCGGGGTGTAGCGCGAGCCGTTGTTGACGTCGTGCAGGGTGGCGTGGCGGTGGAAGAAAGTGCCGCGGCGGCTGTCCTGGCCGCACAGGCGCACGGCGAAGCCCTCGTGCACCAGCGTGGCGTAGGCCATGGTCTCGGCGTAGCCCCAGTCCATCGGCAGCTGGCCGGCGGCCATCTTGATGCGGTCCTCGTGGATCTTCTCCACGCGCGGATGCAGCTTGAAGCCTTCCGGCAGCTTGAGCACGCGCTCGGCCAGGCCCTTGAGCGTCTCGGCGCTGACCGCGGTCTCGGCCGGGCTGTCCCAGCCGCCCTTCTGGTAGTTGGCCCAGTTGACGGTGTACTGGTTGCCGACCATGCCCAGGGTGGTGCGGGCGATGTTCTCGCCCTTGTCGAGGCCGTCGCGGTAGGCCTTGGCCAGGCGCTCGGCCTCGTCCCTGGCCACCACGCCTTCCTGCGCCAGCTTCTGCGCGTAGAGGGTGAAGGGGGTGGGCTGCTTCTTGATGGCGTCGTACATCACCGGCTGCGTGGCGCTGGGCTCGTCGGCCTCGTTGTGGCCGTGGCGGCGGTAGCAGCACAGGTCGATGATGACGTCCTTGTGGAACTGGTTGCGGAAGTCGGTGGCCAGGCGGGTGACGAACACCACCGCCTCGGGGTCGTCGCCGTTGACGTGGAACACCGGCGCCTCGAGCATCTTGGCGATGTCGGTGCAGTAGCGGCTGGTGCGCACCTCGTGGCCTTCGCGCGCCTCGATCGGGTTCGGGGTGGTGAAGCCGATCTGGTTGTTGACGATGATGTGGATGGTGCCGCCAGTGCTGTAGCCCTTGGAGTGGCTCAGCTGCAGCGTCTCCATCACCACGCCCTGGCCGGCGAAGGCGGCGTCGCCGTGGATCAGCACCGGCACCACGCGGTCGCCGCTCTCGTCCTTGCGGCGGGTCTGGCGCGCCTTGACCGAGCCTTCCACCACCGGGTTGACGATCTCCAGGTGGGAGGGGTTGAAGGCCAGCACCAGGTGCAGGCGCTTGCCGGTCACCTCCACGTCGGTGGAGAAGCCCATGTGGTACTTGACGTCGCCGGCGCGGTTGAGCGAGTCGGGGGAATACTTGCCTTCGAACTCGGCGAACAGGTCCTTGGGGCTCTTGCCGAGCACGTTGACCAGCACGTTGAGGCGGCCGCGGTGGGCCATGCCGATGACCAGCTCCTCCACCCCGCGCGCGGCCGAGATGCGCATCACCTCGTCCAGCATCGGGATCAGCGAATCGCCGCCCTCCAGCGAGAAGCGCTTCTGGCCGACGTACTTGTTGCCCAGGTAGCGCTCGATGCCCTCGGCCGCGGCCAGCTGGGTCAGCACATCCTTCTTCTGCTCGGGGGTGAGCTTGGGCTTGAAGGCCTCGCCTTCCAGCCGCTTCTGGATCCAGCGCTTCTGCGCCGTCTCCGTGATGTACATGTACTCGGCGCCGATGGTGTCGGTATAGACCGCCTTGGCCAGCTTGATGATGTCGCGCAGGCTCATGCGGTCGGCCGCGGCCAGCGAGCCGGTGTTGAACACCGTGTCCATGTCCTCCGGGCCGAGGCCGTGGAAGGCCGGGTCGAGGTCGGGCACCACGGTGACCGGGGCGAGGTTGAGCGGGTCGAGCTTGGCGGCCTGGTGGCCGCGCACGCGGTAGTAGTTGATCAGGCGCAGCACCGCGGCCTGCTTCTCGGCGGCGCGCGCCTCGGCGACGTCGCCGCCGGTCACCTGCACCGCCAGGCGCGGCTCGCGCGCCAGCTTCTCGAAGCGCGCCCGCACCGGGCTGTGCGGCACGTCCACCGCCGAGGGCCCCTGCACGCCGCGGAAATAGGCGCGCCACTGCTCGTCCACCGCGCCCGGGTCGGCCAGGTATTGCTCGTAGAGGTCTTCCACGTAGGCCGCGTTGCCACCCTGGATCGAGGAGGACTCGATCAGGCTCTGATACTTCGCTCCAGTCATTTCATGCTCCGTTGCGCGGCGGCCGCCGGGAGACGTAAGGAGGGAGGCGAGAGGCGCAACCGCCGGGGCCGGCCGCCCGGGCGTTGCGCCTCTCGCCTCCCTCCTCTCGGCTCTCGATCAGGCCTTCTTCGCCGCCTTCAAAATTTTCTCCGGCTGCTTCCAGTCGCCGGTGAGGGTTTCCAGATAAGTGCGGAAGCTTTCGGCCAGCTCCGGGTGCTTCAATCCGTATTCGACGTTGGCCTGCAGGTAGCCGAGCTTGCTGCCGCAGTCGTAGCGCGTGCCCTCGAACTCGTAGGCCAGCACCGTCTGTTCCTGGATCATCATGCTGATCGCGTCGGTCAGCTGGATCTCGCCGCCGGCGCCGCGCTGGGTGCGCTCCAGCAGCTTGAAGATGCGCGGCGTCAGGATGTAGCGGCCGACCACGGCGAGGTTGCTGGGGGCGTCGGCCTGCTTGGGCTTTTCGACGATGCGGCGGATCTCGCCCAGGCCGGGGCCGACCGGCTGGGTGTCGACGATGCCGTAGCTCGACACTTCCTCCTGCGGCACGCGCTGGGTGGCGATGACGCTGGTGCCGTACTCCTGGTAGACGCGCTGCATCTGCGCCAGGCAGGGGCGCAGGCGGCCGTCGATGAGATCGTCGGCGAGGATCACCGAGAAGTCCTCGTCGCCCACCGCCGGCCAGGCGCAGAGCACGGCGTGGCCGAGGCCGAGCGCTTCGGCCTGGCGGATGAAGATGCAGGTGATGCCGGGCGGAAGGATTTCCTGCACCGTTTCCAGCAGCTTGGTCTTGCCGCGGCTGGACAGCTCGGCTTCCAGCTCATAGGCCTTGTCGAAGTGATCCATGATGGAATTCTTCGAGCGGCCGGTGATGAAGATCAGTTCCTCTGCGCCCGCGGAAATCGCTTCCTGCACCGCGTACTGGATCAGGGGCTTGTCGACGATCGGCAGCATTTCCTTGGCGCTGGCCTTGGTGGCCGGGAGGAAACGGGTGCCGAGGCCGGCGACGGGGAAAACAGCTTTTCTGATGCGCATATGGGTTCCCGATACTCGTGTTGGCCGAATCCGTTCGGCTTGAAATGTGTGTCGAGTAATGCCTTTGCTGTGAATAGTTTAGCGCAACCGGCGCTTAACGCAGCGTGCCGCTGAGGTGGACCTTGTCGCTGCTGGCCGCGATCAGGGCGAAGTCGATGACGCCCTGTTCCTGGGCATAGCGCAGCGCCGCCTTGCCCGGCAGCAGCAGCGGCTGCTTGAACTGGACGCTGTAGGCCTGCGGCGCGTGGGGCAGCTTGTCCTGCAGCAGGGCCAGGCAGCGGGCGGCCGACCACAGGCCATGGGCGATGGCGCGCGGAAATCCGAACAGCTTGGCGGTGAAGCCGTAGAGGTGGATGGGGTTGTAGTCCTGCGACACGGCGGCGTAACGGCGGCCGGTGTCCTCCGGTGCGCTCAGGGCCAGGTATTGCGACAGGCGGGCGTCGATGGCCGCGGCAGCCTTGGGCTTGGGGCCGCCCTTGCCGCCCTTGGCCGGCCTGGCGCGGTGGATCACGGTCATGGTGGCGCGCCAGACCGGGTCGCTCTCCACCGGGGTGGCTTCCATGATCAGGTCGAACTCGAAGCCGGCGCGGGCCTGGCGGCCCTCGCCGATGCGGATCGACAGGTCGAAGGTCTCGTCCACCCGCAGCGGCCGGCGCTGCTCGACCTCGTTGCGCACATGGACCAGGCCCAGCAGCGGCAGCGGGAAGCCCGGACGGGTCATCAGGTCCAGGAACAGCGGCGTGGCCAGCACCTGGGGAAACAGGATCGGCAGCTCGGGCGATTCCGGCAGGCCGCAGAGGGCGCTGTAGGCGTTGAGCCGGGCGCGGTCCACCCGCAGCGCTTTGACCCGCACCTGCCAGTCCGGCAGGGCCATGCCCTCCTTCGGACGCCGGGTGGCCGACAGGCCGGCCTTGACGAAAGCCGGCAGCGTGGGGGGAAGAGTCGGCAGATCAAAGACTTGGGAGTTGCTCATCGCGGAGAGCCTGGGCTGGAAGGGCAATTTTAGGAGGATTTGTTGACGGTATGACGGTCCGGCACCGATCGCACGGGCGAATCTGGGGCCATCGCGGGCAGCTTAAAGGCGCGTGTTTGCTCCGCCCATGGCCGGAGAAACCACCCGCCGTGTCCGCACAGGGCGTCCGCGGGCCGCCTTACGGCACGACATGGTCGATCCGCAGCTGCAGCACCTTGCCGGCATCGCTTCGGGCGGCGTGGAGCGTCCCTTCAAGGTCGCCGCTGCTGGCCTGGGCGGCGCCGGCCGCGCTGAGGCGGGCGGTGACGGTGTAGCGGTCGAAGGCGGACAGGCGCAGCGTCGGGGCCATGGCCATGCTGTCATCCAGGCTCAGGTCGGCCGGCAGGGCCTGGCCCGGCAGGCGCTGCACCGCCAGCGGCATCGGCGGGCCCGCCTCGGCCTTGGCGAAGACGAACAGCACCGCCCCCGGCGGCACCTTGGCCGCCACGTCCGGGGCCAGGCTGACATGCAGCCGCAGAACGGTGCCGCCTGCCGCGGCGGCGGGGCCGGCCGGCGACGCCGCCGGCATCGCCGGCGCGGTGCCGGCGATTTCCTGCAGGTGGGCCTGCAGCGCATCGCGCATCTGCGGCGGCAGGTCCGGCTGCTTGAGCAGTGCGGTCCAGCGCTGCCGCGCCTTGTCCATGTCGCCGGCCTGGGCGGCGGCCATGCCGCCGTACCACAGGGCCTTGCCGTAGTCGGGGGCGATGGCCAGGGCCTGGTCGAACAGCTGTGCCGGCGTGCCCTGCATGTCGCGGTCGCGGGCGAAGGCCAGGGCCTCGCCCTGCCCGGCCAGCCACTCCGGATTGGGCTCGGGGCTGCGCTGGTTGGCCTCGGCATAGGCCTTGGCGGCGTCGGCGTAGCGCTGCATCACGAAATAGGAGCGCCCGAGCATGGCCCAGCCCTCGGGATTGCTGGGGTCCTCCTGCATCTTGGCGGCCAGGCGCTGCACCATTTCCCCGATCTGCTGGCTCTCGCCGGCGCTGGTGGCGAGCTGCTCTTGTTCCTTCCAGCTGCCGCCGAAGCCGTACCAGCCGCCGGCGAACGCGGCGAGCAGCAAGGTCGCCAGTAGCGTCGCCAGCCAGCGCCGGCCGCCGGCCTGCACCGGCGGGTCCTCCGCCTGCGCCTCGCTGAGCAGGCGCGCGTCCAGCTCGGCCTTCAGCGCCTCGGCGTCCTGCGCCGGAACCAGCCCGGCCTCGCGCTCGGTCTCCAGCTCGGCCAGGCGCGTCTTGTAGGCGGCGACGTTGGCGCCGCGCCGCTTCAGCGTGGCGCCGGTGCCTCGCCGCCACCAGGGGCGTGTCGCGACCGCGGCGGCGGCCAGCAGCAGGGCCGCCATCAGGACCCACTGGGTCATGGCTTCTCTTCCAGAATTTTCTCGAGGGCGGCTTGATCAGGCTCAGGCGGTGCCGGCGCCGCGGCACTGGTACGCCGCGCGTACAGCACAACCCAGACAAGCGCGCCAAGCAACAGCACGAAGGGGCCGATCCACAGCGCGTAGGTGCGCGGCGAGAACCGTGGCTTGTACAGCACAAAGTCGCCGTAACGGTCGGTCAGGTACTTCTTGACCTGTTCCTCGCTTTCGCCCTTGGCCACCAGGCCGCGCACCTCGTAGCGCAGGTCGGCGGCGAGCGAGGCCTGCGACTCGGCCAGGGATTCGTTCTGGCAGACCAGGCAGCGCAGTTCGGGGAGGAGGCTCTTGTACAGCGCCTCCTGCTGCGCGTTGAGCGCGATCTCGGGCTTCACGGTTTCAACTTCGGCGCGCGCGAAGCCGGCAATCAAGAGCAGCGTCATCCCCGCGAAGGCCGGGACCCGGTTCTGGATTCCGCGCAGGAGCCTGGAAAAACTGGATCCCCGCCTGCGCGGGGATGACGCGGTGCATGGGGCGAAGCGCATCACGAAGCCGCCTTCAACAAGGGCTGGATATCCCGCTCGAACACCTCAGGAGTCAGCGGCCCGACCTGCTTGAACAGGATGTTGCCGCGCGCGTCGACGACGAAGGTCTCCGGCACGCCATAGACGCCCCAGTCGATGCCGGCGCGGCCTTCGAGGTCGCTGAGGATCATGCCGTACGGGTTGCCCTTGTGCTCCAGCCACGGCCGCAGGTCGGACTCGGCGTCCTTGTAGTCGATGCCGAGCAGGCGCACCTGGCCGCTGCGGCCGAGCTGCATCAGGTACGGGTGCTCTTCCTGGCAGCCGGCGCACCAGCTGGCGAAGAAGTTGACCAGCACCGGCGCGCCCTTGAGGTCCGCGGTGGTGACCCGCGGCGGCTGGCCGTCCAGGGTCGGCAGGTCGAATGCCGGCGCCGCCTTGCCGATCAGCGGGCTCGGCACCAGGCGCGGATCGCGGTGCATACCGACATAGAACAGGCCGATCAGGACCAGCAGTATGACCAGGGGAATGGCAAAGCGCATAGGACGGTTCAGCCTTTGGCGTCACCCCGGCCACGGCCGGAGTCGAGGGATTTCTGCGCCCCGGCGTTCGCCGCAATGACGAAAATGGGAGGGTTCGCCATCGCCTAAGCCGCCGCGGCCTCGGCGCCTTCGACCGCCTTGCGCTCCGCCGCGCGCGCCAGGCGGTAGCGCCGGTCGCTCACCGCCAGCAGGCCGCCGCAGAACATGAAGATGCCGCCGAGCCAGATGACGCGGATCACCGGCTTGTAGTACACGCGCAGGCTCCAGCTGCCGTCGTCGTAGCCCTCGCCCAGCGAGACGTAGAGGTCGCGCAGCAGGCCGGTGTCGATGGAAGACTGGGTGATGACCTGTCCCTGCGATGAATAGAGACGCTTCTGCGGGTACAGCGTGGCGATCCGCCGGCCTTCGTGCGTGACCAGCACGGTGCCCTGCTGGGCGGTGTAGTTCGGACCCTGGGTCTCGCCGGCCTCGACGAACTTGAAGTCGTAGCCGCCGAGCGTGGTCGAAGCGCCGCGCGCCAGGCGCACGTCCTTCTCGTCGCCGAAGCTGATGACGCCGCTGACGCCGATCGCCCAGATGCCCAGGCCGATGTGCGCCAGGGTCATGCCCCACACCGCACGCGGCACCGCGCGCAGGCCCGCGGTGAGCTCGGGCTTGGCGCGGGCGCGGCGCCAGACGTCCTGCGCCGCGGCGACCACCGCCCAGGTGCCGAACAGCGCGCCGGTGGCGGCGAGCAGCCTGGTGCTGCCGTAGAGGGTGAACGGCAGCAGCACGCCGAAGACCACTGCGGCGACCGCGGGCCAGCGCAGGCGCTGCACCGTTTCGCGCCAATTGCCGCGCTTCCACGGCACCACTGCGGCCAGACCCACCAGCAGAAACAAGGGTGACATGAGGATCAGGAACAAGGGGCTGAAGTAAGGTGGACCGACCGATAGCTTGCCCAATCCCAGTGCGTCGATGGCCAGAGGAGCGAGCGTTCCGCCCATCACCATCGCACAGGTGACAACCAGGAACACGTTGTTGAACAGCAGCAGGCCTTCGCGCGAGAACAGCCGCAGCTCGCCTTCCGCCACCAGCTTCGGCGCGCGCCAGGCGTAGAGGCTCAGGGCGCCGCCGACCACCACCGCCATGAAGCCGAGGATGAACAGGCCGCGCGAGGGATCGCTGGCGAAGGCGTGCACCGACACCAGTACGCCGGAGCGGACCAGGAAAGTGCCGAGCAAGGAGAGGGAAAACGCGAGGATCGCCAGCAGCACGGTCCAGCTCTTCAGCAGGCCGCGCTTCTCGGTCACCGCCAGCGAATGGATCAGCGCGGTGCCGGCCAGCCAGGGCATGAAGGAGGCGTTCTCCACCGGGTCCCAGAACCACCAGCCGCCCCAGCCCAGCTCCTTGTAGGCCCACCAGCTGCCGAGCGTGATGCCCAGGGTCAGGAACATCCAGGCAGTGGTGGTCCAGGGCCGGGTCCAGCGCGCCCAGGCGGCGTCGAGCCGGCCGGTGATGAGTGCGGCGATGGCGAAGGCGAAGGCCACCGAGAAGCCGACGTAGCCCATGTAGAGCATCGGCGGGTGCACCGCCAGGCCCGGGTCCTGCAGGATGGGATTGAGGTCACGCCCTTCCGCCGCCGCGGGGACCAGGCGGGTGAAGGGGCTGGAGGTGAGCAGGATGAAGAGGTAGAAGCCGGTGCTGACCATGCCGAGGATGGAGAGCACCAGCGCGCTCATGTCCGGCGGCAGGCGGCGGTTGAACACCGATACCGCGAGGGTCCAGCCGGCCAGGATCGTCACCCACAGCAGCAGCGAGCCCTCGTGCGCGCCCCACACCGCGGTGATGCGGTAGATCAGCGGCAGCTGCGAGTGGTCGTTCTCGGCGACGTAGGCGACCGAGAAGTCCTTGGTGACGAAGGCGTAGGTCAGGCAGGCGTAGGCCGCCGCCACCGCCAGGAACTGTCCCTGCGCGGCGGAGGCGCCGAAGGCGAGCAGGCGCGCGTCGCGCCGGCGGAAGCCGAGCAGCGGCACGATGGCCTGCAGCAGGGCCAGGCCGAGGGCGAGGATGACGGCGAAGTGGCCGAGTTCGGGGATCATGACGCTACCTCACCGTGGTCATTCCCGCGAAGGCGGGAATGACGGGATTGATGTCGAGCACGTCGTTCGAGCATCGCGCTAATTCGAGGCCGTGACCGACTTGAACGGCGCGCACGAATGCTTGCCGTCGACATTGCCGGTCGCCTTGGCGACGTTGGGCGGCATGTAGTTCTCGTCGTGCTTGGCCAGGATGGTGCTGGCGACGAAGACGTTGCCCGCTTCCATGTGGCCGGTGGCGATGACGCCCTGCCCTTCGCGGAACAGGTCGGGCAGCACGCCTTCGTAGCGCACCGGCACGGCGTTGCTGCAGTCGCTTATGGTGAACTCGATCTTCAGCCCCTCGCCGCGCCTGAGGCTGCCCTTTTCCACCAGGCCGCCGAGCTGGAGCGCGGCGCCCGCGGCGACCTTGCCGGAAAGCAGGTCGCTGGGCGTGTAGAAATACATCATGTTCTTGCGGAAGGCGGTGAAGCCCAGCGTGGCGGCCAGGCCAATGCCGACCAGCAGCGCGGCGACCGCGAACATCCTCTTCTGGCGCTTGCTCACTCTTCCTCCCCCGCCTGGTCCGCAGCCTCGGACAGCCGCTTCCTCAGTTCGTTGCGCCGGAAGTGCGGCGCGAACGCGTTCCACAGCACCACGGCGAGGGCCAGGCCGTAGCTGCTCCAGATGAACAGCGCGTACTTGGGGTTCACGCCGCCACCGTTTCCTGCGCCCAGCGCGCGTTGCGCTCGCGCCACAGCACCTCGTTCTGCATGCGGCGCAGCCACACCGCGCCGAAGAACAGGTAGAAGCCGGCCAGGGACAGCAGCAGCGGCCACAGCATGTCGCCGCTGATCTTGGGATTGCGCATGCCCTCGACGCTGAGGATGCTGGAGCCCTGGTGCAGCGAGTTCCACCAGGTCACCGAGTAGTGGACGATGGGCACGTTGACCACCCCGACCAGGGCGAGCCAGGCGCAGGCCCTGGCCCCGGCGCGCGGGTCGGAGTAGGCCTGGTTGAGGCCGATCACGCCGGCATAGAGGAACAGCAGCACCAGTTCGGAGGTGAGGCGCGCGTCCCATACCCAGTAGGCGCCCCAGGTGGGCTTGCCCCACAGCATGCCGGTGGTGAGGGCCAGAACGGTGAAGCTCGCGCCGACAGGGGCGGCGGCGACCACGCCGACCTCGGCCAGCTTCATGCGCCAGATCAGGGCGATGGCGCCGGCCACGGCCATGGCGACGTAGATGCTCAGGGACAGGGCGGCGGCGGGGACGTGGATGTAGATGATGCGGAAGGCGTCCCCCTGCTGGTAGTCCGGCGGCGCCAGGAACAGGCCGGCGTAGACCCCCCCGCCGATCAGCAGGGCGGCGGCGCCGAACAGCCAGGGCGCCAGCACCTCGGCGAAACGGTAGAAGGTGGGCGGGGATGCGAGTTGGTGAAACCAGGTCCACATGATCGGATGTCGGCCGCGGGCGGCCTTCTTAGAGGAAACAAGTATATAGGCGGGCCGGGATGGCGTCCTTGATCCCGGTCATTCCGATCAGTCGATGGTCTGAATCGATCCGCTCACTCCATGGCATTGCGCAAGGCTCCGGCGGCGGCGAAGGGCAGCAGGGTGACGGTGAGTGCCAGCAGGGCGCCCAGAAAGTACAGGGGCGCCTCGAACGGCAGCCCGACCGCCGCGGCGCGGACCGCCCCGCCGCCGAAGATCACGGCCGGGGTCATCAGCGGCAACACCAGGATCGGCAGCAGGATGCCGGCGCGCTGGGCGCCGACGGTGAGCGCGGCGGCGAAGCCGCCGGTGAAGACCAGGGTCGGCGTGCCGAGCAGCAGGCTGACGCTGAGCACCTTCACCGCCAGCGGCTCCAGGCCCAGGGCGATGCCCAGCAGCGGCGCCGCCAGCACCAGGGGCAGCGCGGTCAGCAGCCAGTGCGCGGCGAGCTTGGCGCCGACCAGCAGCGGCGCCGGGGCGTCGGCCAGCAGCAGCTGCTCCAGGGTGCCGTCGTCCAGATCGCCGCGGAAGATGCGCTCCACCCCGAGCAGCGCCGCCAGCAGGGCGCCGACCCAGACGATGGCCGGAGCGAACACTTTCAGCGCCGGGTCATGGGCCTCGATGCCGAGCGGGAACAGCACGGCGACGATGAGATAGAACACCAGCGGCTGGGCCCACTCCGCCGGGCTGCGGGCCGCCAGCAGCAGCTCGCGGCGAAAGACCGCAAGCGCCGCGCTCAAGGCCGGAGCTCCAGGTGACGGACCCCGGCCAATCCTTCCGGCAGCGGCTGGTGGCTGGTGACCAGCGCGGCGCCGCCACCGGCCGCGTGGCCGCCGAGCAGGCGCGCCAGCAGCTCGATGCCGGCATGGTCGAGGCCGGCCAGCGGCTCGTCGAGAAACCACCAGGGGCGCGGCGCGGCCAGCAGCCGGGCCAGCGCGGCGCGGCGGCGCTGGCCGGTGGAGAGCCTGCCGCAGGGACGCTGGCGCAGCGCCTTGAGGCCGACCTCCTGCAGGGCCGGCAGCACGCGGTCCGCCGGGTGGCCGTTGAGGGCGCACCAGAAGCGCAGGTTTTCCTCGGGGCTGAGCGCGGGATTGAGGGCATTCTTGTGGCCCAGCCAGTGGCGCTGCGCGGGTTCGGGCTGCCCTTCCACCTCTCCCGCCGCGGGCTGGCGCAGGCCGCACAGCACCTCCAGCAGCGAGGTCTTGCCGGCGCCATTGCGGCCCTGGATGTGCAGGATCTCGCCGCCGGCGACGGCCAGGCCCAGCCCTTCGACGACCTTGCGATCGCCGCGGGCGACCGCGAGGTTCCGGACTAGGAGGCTGGGCATGAAGCCGGCATTTTAGAAGATTGAATGCCCGGCAGGTCGCCCGGCAGGGCGGCATTGGCGGCCTGAAGGGCGACCTACAAGGTAAAATGGCGCCCTGTCTCCCAGGGATCATCCGCTTGACCGCCCAGATCATCGACGGCAAGGCCGTCGCCGCGACCGTGCAGGAACGCGTCCGCGCCGCGGTCGCCGAACGCGTCGCCGCCGGCCGGCGCGCCCCCGCCCTGGCCACCGTGCTGGTCGGCGCCGACCCGGCCTCCGAGATCTACGTGCGCAACAAGCGCCGCACCTCGGAGGCGGTGGGCATCCGCTCGGCGCCGGTCCACTTCGGTGCCGATATCAGCCAGGACGCGCTGCTGGCGGAGATCGGCCGGCTCAACGCCGACGAGGGCATTGACGGCATCCTGGTGCAGCTGCCGCTGCCCAAGCACATCGACAGCACCCTGGTGATCGAGCGCATCCGCCCGGACAAGGACGTCGACGGCTTCCACCCCTACAACCTCGGCCGCCTCGCCCAGCGCCTGCCGGTGCTGCGGCCCTGCACGCCTTACGGCGTGATCGAGCTGCTCAAATCCACCGGCGAGAACCTCTACGGCAAGCGCGCCCTGGTGGTCGGCGCCAGCAACCATGTCGGCCGGCCGATGGGGCTGGAGCTGCTGCTGGCCGGCTGCACCACCACCGTCGCGCACCGCTTCACCCGCGAGCTGGACCAGGAAGTGGCGCGGGCCGAGGTGCTGGTGGTGGCGGTGGGCAAGCCGGAGTTCGTGCACGGCGATTGGGTGCGACCGGGGGCGATCGTCATCGACATCGGCATTAACCGCCTGCCCGACGGCAAGCTGGCCGGCGACGTCGGCTTCGCCGCGGCGAAGCAGCGCGCCGCCTGGATCACGCCGGTGCCGGGCGGCGTCGGCCCGATGACGGTGGCGATGCTGATGCAGAACACGCTGGAAGCGGCGCAGCGCCGCGGCGTATAGGCGCCCCGCCGGCCGGGGCGCTCAGCCGGTCCTGAGCGAGGCCGCGTCGATCATGCCCTTCAGCACCGTTAGCGCGTTGTAGAGGACGTAGTCGTCCTCGGCCAGCCGCGCGGTGTCGTTGGGTTTGAGCCTGCTGCCCGGTCCTGCCGGCGCCGCGGCCTGCGGATGCTCGTTGGGCAGGCTGCCCTTCAGGTTGGCCTCGGCGATGCGCGCGTTGTCCTGGTCCGCCGCCGCCACCCGCACCGGGCCGATCTCGATGTCCGGCTGGATGCCCTCGACCTGGATCGAGCGGCCGCTCGGCGTGTAGTAGCGGGCGATGGTCAGCACCAGGGCGGCGCCGCCCGGCAGCGAGGTGACGCTCTGCACCAGCCCCTTGCCGAAAGTGGTATCGCCGACCAGCACGGCGCGATGATGGTCCTGCAAGGCGCCGGCCAGGATCTCGGCGGCGGAGGCGGTGCCGCCGTTGACCACCGCCACCAGCGGACGGCCCTTGAGCAGGTCGCCGGGGGTGGCCTCGTATTCGTGGTTGGCGCCCGGCGCACGGCCGCGCTGGGTGACGATGGTGCCGCGCTGGAGGAAGCCGTCGGCCACCTGCACCGCCGCGCCGACGATGCCGCCCGGGTTGTTGCGCAGGTCGAGGACCAGACCGCGCAGGCCGCCGCCGGCCGCCTGCTTCTGCAGCTTGCCCAGCTCGGTCTCGAAGGCTTCGCCGGTGTCGGGGGCGAACTGGGTGATGCGCAGGTAGCCGATGCCGGGCTCCAGCATCATCGAGCGCACGCTGGCGACCTTGATCGATTCGCGCGTCAGCACCACCTGCAGCGGCCGCGACTGACCTTCGCGCAGGAGGGTCAGGTGCAGCTTGGTGCCCTTCTCGCCGCGCATGCGGTCGACGGCGTCCTTCAGCTTGAAGCCGCTGGTGGGCTCGCCCTCGATGACGCTGATGATGTCGCCGGGCTGGATGCCGGCGGCCGCGGCCGGGGTGTTGTCCATCGCCGAGACCACGCGCACGAAGCCGTCGCGCACCTCCACTTCCAGGCCGACGCCGCCGTACTTGCCGGTGGTGCTGATGTTCCACTCGTCGTACTCCTCCTTGTCGAGGTAGTGCGAATGCGGCTCGAGGCCGTCGACCATGCCGTGCAGGGCCGAGTCGAACAGCTTGTCGGCAGGCACCGGGTCGACGTACTGGTTGCGGATCACCTCGATGGCCTGGCTGAAGGCGCGCAGCTCCTCCAGCGGCAACGGCTCCTCGGCCGAGCCGCCGAACGCGCGCTGCGCCAGCGGCAGGCTCGCGCCCGCCAGCAGGCCGCAGCCCAGTGCCAGCACCACCTGCCGCGATACCTTCATGCGAACCGATCCGGCGAAAAAACGCAGGCCATAGAGTAGCGCCGATCGGCTTCGTCTTCCTTACCTCCGCGGCGGCTCGGGGCGACACGTATGCGGCGGCGCCGCAAGGCTTGCCGCCGCTGAGGCCGCCCGCGCCGCTGCAGATGCTGCCGTCGTCGTGGACTGGGTAGTGTCGGGCCTGCTCCACCCCTGCGGGCCAAGCCGGATTGGGCAAGCCGTAAGGCATATTGTTGTGGCGCCCCCGGCGGCTCCGTCCTACAGTGGCCGGCGCAGGCGCCATATAGGATATTCGCCGTTACCATGAACCGCTCCGCCAGCCCCACCCCGCCCTCTCCCTTCTATACCGCCGAGCACGAGGAATTCCGCGCCCAGGTGCGCCGCTTCGTCGACAAGGAGATCGCGCCGAACATCGAGCGCTGGGAGGCCGCGGGCGAGTTGCCGCGCGAGCTCCACCGCAAGGCGGCCGAGGCCGGCGTGCTCGGCGTGGGCTTTCCGGAGGCTTATGGCGGCATCGAGGTGCCGGACGCCTTCTACGGCGTGGTGCTGACCGAGGAACTGGCGCGTGCCGGGTCCGGCGGCCTGATCGCCAGCCTGATGAGCCATGGCATCGCCAGCCCGCCGGTGATGCACGCCGGCACGCACGAGCAGAAGCAGCGCCTGCTGGCGCCGGTGCTCGCCGGCGAGAAGATCGCCGCTCTGGCCATCACCGAGCCCGGCGGCGGCTCCGACGTGGCCAATATCCGCACCACCGCGCGGCGCGAGGGCGACCATTACGTCGTCAACGGCTCCAAGACCTTCATCACCTCAGGCCTGCGCGCCGACCTGCTGACGGTGGCGGTACGCACCGGCGATGCCGGCCTGGGCGGCGTGTCGCTGCTGGTGATCGAAGCCGGCACGCCCGGCTTCACCCGCAGCAAGCTGGAAAAGATGGGCTGGTGGTGCTCGGACACCGCCACGCTGTATTTCGACGAGTGCCGCGTGGCGGTGGCGAACCGCATCGGCCCGGAGAACGCCGGCTTCATGGCGATCATGCTCAACTTCAATAACGAACGCATCATGCTCGCCGCCCAGGCCTGGGCCTTCGCCCAGCTGTGTTACGACGAGGCCCTGGCCTACGCCCGCGAGCGCCAGACCTTCGGCAAGCCGCTGATCGCCCGCCAGGTGATCCGCCACAAGCTGGTGGACATGCGGACGCAGATCGACGCCGTGAAGGCGCAGCTCGACCTGCTGTGCTGGCGCGTCAGCCGCAAGCAGATGCCGGTGGCCGAGGTCTGCATGCTGAAGAACCTGGCGACCGGTACATTGGAGTACGTCGCCGGGGAGGCGGTGCAGATTTTCGGCGGCGCCGGCTACCTGCGCGGGGCCAAGGTCGAGCGCGTGTTCCGCGAAACCAAGGTGCTGTCGATCGGCGGCGGCGCCTCGGAGATCATGAAGGACCTCGCCGCGCGCCAGCTCGGCTATTGAGAAGGCGTTCCGCCCTGTGGAACTTCCGGCGGCCATGCTAGTCTAGCCAACTAGCAGGAGCGCCCCGGGAGGCGGGGCCGCAGGTGTTCGCGCCGGCCGCATCGCGCCGTCGCCCACCTTCCCATGGACGGGGTGCCGATGAATGGAGTGACCGGGCTGCGCTGCCGTTTCCAGCCGAGGCCGGCTGCGAATTTCATACCTACGAGTACTGCCGGACGCGGATCTCGTGCCGCAATGTCGTCGCGGCCAGAGCCGCGCGGCAGGCGGGCCAATTTGCGCCGGCATGGCCACGCAGAAAATCCTGCCCGCAACGCCCCGCTGCCACTGGGAGGTCCCAGTGCCGCGAAACCGCTTTGTAAGGGCCCTGCGGTCAAATACCCGCTTTCTGTGGTCCGCTGCAGCGTTGCAAAACCCGCGAGCCGATGCCCCCGGTGGACGGGATTGTTTCTCTACTAACAACTGGAGCAAAAATCATGAAGCAATTCTCGCGTCACCCACTGCGCCTGGCGATCGCGGCGACATTCCTCGCCGCCACGCCGCTGATGGCGCATGCCGGCGACGGGCCGTATGTCGGCCTTGAAGGCGGCGCCAACTGGGAAAGCCCGCAGAACCTCCTTTCCGGCGGCGCGCTGGCCGATACGCTGCACTTCAAGACCGGCTGGGCCGCGGGCCTGGTGGGCGGCTATTCCTTCGCCAACGGCTTCCGCCCGGAGCTGGAGCTGGATTACCGCCGCAACACGGTGAAGAGCGATGCCGCGGGGTTCAACGACAGCGGCGCCGAGAGCGCGGCCAGCGCCATGGGCAACCTGTGGTACGACTTCAAGGCGCCGAGCGGCTTCTTCAGCATGGTGCATCCGTACATCGGCGGCGGCGTCGGCGGCGTGCGTTTCGCCGACCGCAATGTGGTGGTCGGCCCGTTCCCCATCCCCAATGACTTCACCACCAAGTTCGGCTACCAGGGCGGCGCCGGCGTGGGCTTCGACCTCACCCCGCACCTGACCCTTTCCGCCGACTACCGCTACCTGCAGACCAACCGCGGCACGTTCGACGCGCCGGGCGGCGGCACCGTCGACGCGCGTTATCGGGCGCAGACGGCGATGCTGGGCGTGCGCTACTCCTTCGGCGAAAAGGCGGCTCCGCCGCCGCCCCCGTCGCCCCCGCCTGCGCCGCTGCCCCCGCCGCCGCCGCCGCCTCCTCCGCCCCCGCCGCCGTGCCACCCGCCGGCCGGCTTCAAGGTGGACGCCAACTGCCACATCATCGAGCAGTCGGTGATCGTGCGCGCGGTGGACTTCGAGTTCAATTCCGCGCAGCTGACCGCGCCGGCGCAGCAGACGCTTGACGAGGTCGCCAGCGCCCTGACGGCGCAGCCGGACCTGAACGTGGAGATCCAGGGTCATACCGACTCGATCGGCTCGGCGGCGTACAACCTGAAGCTGTCGCAGAAGCGTGCGGACGCGGTCAAGGCCTACCTGGTCAGCAAGGGCGTCAACGCCTCGACGCTGATCGCCAGGGGCTATGGCAAGACCAAGCCGATCGCCAGCAATGACACCGCCGAGGGTCGCGCCCAGAACCGTCGCGTCGAGTTCGAGGTGACCAACGCCCCGGCTCACGTCAAGGTGATCAACCAGGGCGCCACCGCCGCCTCGACCAGCGCCGCCGAGAGCGGCGAGCAGCCGAAGACGGCGACGAAGCACCACAAGAAGAGGGCCACGAAGACTGCCCCGGCGGCGCCCGCCTCCGGCCAGTAAGACGGCACGGGCGGGCCGCAAGGCCCGCCCGGTTCACTGCTTGAGATCAGGCGCCGGGAGCGATCCCGGCGCCTTTTTCGTGGCCGCGGGCTTCAGCCCGCCGGCTTGAGCTGCACCAGCAGCTGGCGGCCCTTGACCTGGGTGCCGGGCTCGACGCTGACGCCTTCGACCACGGCGGCCATCGGCGCGGCGAGCTGGAACTCCATCTTCATCGCCTCCAGCACCACCAGGGTCTGGCCCTTCTCCACCGCCTGGCCCGGCTTGACGTGCACCGCGACGATCTTGCCGTCGCTATGCGCCAGGATGCGGCCGTCGGAACCGGCGGCGGCGGCTTCCGCCGGAGCATAGGTGCGATCGACATAGCACTCGGTGGCGCCCTCGGCATCCAGCCACAGCGCCTCGCCGTCGCGGGCGTAGCGGGCCACGCCCATCACGCCACCGCCGAGATGACGGATCTCGCCGGGCACGAACGCCGTCACTTCCAATTCCACCGCCGCGCCGCCGACCTGGGCGCGGAAGCGGCGGCCGTCCAGCGCTTCCAGCTCGAGCTCGTGCTCGCTGTCGCGCCATTTCAGCTTGAAGTCGGCCGGCGAATCGTGCGAGCTGTGCCAGCCCAGCATCTCCACGCCCAGCCCATGCTCCGCGGCCAGCGCGTGCGCGTCGTCCAGGTACAGCGCCACGGCGGCGAGCAGGAGCTGCCGCGCGGACGGCCTGGCCGCTGCGAGCTTCTCCTGCGGGAAGTACTTGCCGACGAAGGCGGTGCTGAAATCGCCGGAAGCGAAGGCCTCGGTCGCCAGCACCTGCCGCAGGTAGTCGCGGTTCGACACCACGCCCAGCAGCTGGGTGTCGTCGAGCAGCCTGAGCAGGCGGCTGCGCGCGGTCTCGCGGTCCTCGCCCCAGGCGATCAGCTTGGCCTGCATCGAGTCGTAGTGAGGGCTGATGCTGCGGCCGTCCTCGAGGTAGGTGTCGACGCGCATACCCTCGCCGGCCGGCGCGCGCCAGCGCAGCACCTTGCCGGTCTGCGGCAGGTAATTCTGGCGCGGGTCCTCGGCGCAGAGGCGCACTTCGATGGCATGGCCGTGGCGATTTTCCAGCACCTCTTCCTGCGTCATCGGCAGCTTCTCGCCCTGGGCGATGCGCAGCTGCCACTCCACCAGGTCCACGCCGTAGACCAGCTCGGTCACCGGGTGCTCGACCTGGAGGCGGGTGTTCATCTCGAGGAAGTAGAAGTTTTTGTCGCGGCCGAGCAGGAACTCGACGGTGCCGGCGCCGACGTAGTTCACCGCCTTGGCCGCGGCCACCGCCGCCGCACCCATCTTGAGGCGCAGCGCCTCATCCACCGCCGGGCTCGGCGCCTCCTCCACCACCTTCTGGTTGCGTCGCTGGATCGAGCAGTCGCGCTCGCCGAGGTGGATCACGTTGCCATGGCGGTCGCCGAACACCTGGATCTCGACGTGGCGCGCATCGACCACTGCCTTCTCGATCAGCAGCTGGCCGCTGCCGAAGGCGTTGCTCGCCTCCGAACGCGCGGAGCGGATGTTCTCCAGCAGCGCGGACTCCTCGTGGACCAGGCGCATGCCGCGGCCGCCGCCGCCGGCCGCAGCCTTGACCATCACCGGCAGGCCGGCCTTGAGCGCCTCGGCCTTGAGCGTCTCGTCGGACTGGTCATCGCCCTGGTAGCCCGGCACGCAGGGCACCCCGGCCGCGATCATGCGGATCTTCGATGCGCTCTTGTTGCCCATCGCCTCGATCGAGGCCGGGTCCGGGCCGATGAACACCAGCCCCGCCAGCTGCACCGCGCGGGCGAACTCCTCGCGCTCGGACAGGAAGCCGTAGCCCG
>DASRFD010000156.1:0-51122 GCA_035651715.1 Nevskia sp. | reverse complement strand
CGCGCGCCGGACGGAACGCCGATCGGGCTGACCGCCAACAGCTTCAACTCGGTGTCGCTGAGCCCGCCGCTGGTGCTGTGGAGCCTGGCCAACACCTCGATGAGCCTGGCCACCTTCCGCGCCGCCTCGCACTGGGCGGTGCACGTGCTCGCCACCGATCAGGAGGAGCTGTCGGCGCGCTTCGCCCGGCGCGGCGAGTCCAAGTTCGCCGGGCTGGACGTGGAAGAGGGGGTGGGCGGGGTGCCGATGCTGCAGGGATGCTCGGCGCGGTTCCAGTGCAAGACCGCGTTCCAGTACGAGGGTGGCGACCACGTTATCTTCCTCGGCGAGGTGCTCGCCTTCGACCGCAACGAGATGGCCCCGCTGGTGTTCCATGGCGGGCGCTACGCCCACGCCACCCGCCGCGACCCGCTCGGCGCCAGGCCGCGCAGCGCCTACCTGGAGGGCAGCTTCGGCGACGACTTCCTCGGCTACCTGCTCGGGCGCAGCCATTTCCGCATGTTCGCGCAAATCCGCCAGCACCTGGAGGAGGCGCACCTCACCGACCAGGAATTCTACGTGCTGTCGGCCCTGACCCTGAAGCCGGCGCTGACCATCCGCGACCTCGACGCCGGCATGGCCGGGGTGCTGGACCAGAACAGCCACCGCGCCATCGAGTCCCTGGTGCTGCACGGCCTGGCGCGCGAGACGCGGCCGGGCGAAGCGGGCGAGGGCCCGGCTTACGAGCTGACCGGGGCGGGACGCGAGTGCGCGCTGCGCGTGATCACCGCGGCCAAGGCGGTGGAGGCGCAGGTGCTGGAGCGGCTCGGCGCAGGCGAGGCGCCGGTGCTGAAGTCCCTGCTCAACCGCCTGCTGGCGGTGATCGACCCGGAGTCGAGCGCGCTGTGGCAGGAATCGCCCAAGGCGCCGACGCCCTAGAAGGGCCGCACCGGTTCTCCGCGGCGCCAGCGTTCCACCGGGGCGGCGGCATTGAGCCGGCGCAGGAAATCCCACTCCAGCGCCGCCGGATCGGCCGGCTTCCCTTCGGCTTCGTCCGCCAGCGCCGCGGCGACATGTACCGCGGTGGCGGCGCCGAAGCGCAGCTCGCCCGAGCCCGACGGCCGGTGGTGGAATGCCACCGCGTCGATCAAAGGCAGCGGCAGGCCCCACAAGGCCAGCGTCTGTGCGCCGATATCGGCATGGCTGCAGCCCAGCACTTCCAGTTCGGCCTGCTCCATGCTGGTGTTGCGGCGGAATGCCGCCTCGCGCAGTTCCTGATAGTCCCGCGGCAGGTTGACGGCCAGCATCAGGTAGCCGATGTGGTGCAGCATGCCGGCCGAAAACGCAGTCTTGCTCTCCTCCGGATCGTTGAGCATCGCCGCGGCCAGCCGCGCCACCCGCGCCGAATGACCCTGCAACGCCTCGAGCGAGAAGCCGCCCGGCAGGTCGCCGGCGTGGACCAGCCGCGACAGGCCGGCCAGCAGCGCCACGCTGCGCAGCGGCTCCAGGCCCAGCACGGTGGCGGCGTCGCGCACCGAGCGCACGCTGCGCTGGACGCCGAAAAAGGCCGAGTTGGCCAGCTGCAGCACCCGCGTCGTGACCACCGGGTCCTGCTCGATGATGGCCGCCACCGAAGCGGAATCGGCGCTGGCGCGCTCCAGTTCGGCGGCCAGTTCCCAGTACACCCGCGGCAGCACCGGCAGCCTGGCCAGCATGCCCAGCACGCGCTGCATCCCCGGCTGGCCGCGCTGCCGCAGCAGGCGGCAGATGCGCTCGATGCAGCGCTCCAGGCTGCGGACGTCGCCGCCGGAGCCCAGCACCTGGTGGGCCACCGACATGAGGCGATGCATCTCGTCCACGCTGGCCTGCCGGCACAGCGCCAGCCGCACCGCGAGGGGCTGCCGCAGGTGCGCCTGTTGCAGCAGTTCCGCGCTGTCGGCGGCGCGCAGGCCCGGGCCGGTCATGACCACCTCGTAAGCGGCGCTCTCCAACGCGCGCCGCGCGGCCTCGATGCCGGCGGTCTGCACCGTCCATCCGGCGTGATTGGCCAGTTGCCCGAGCAAGCCGTCCGGCGTCCCTTTTCCTTCGTCCGCCACCAGGATGCGGAACATGGCTCGTCTTTCCCTCGCTCGGCGCAGTGCGTGTCTGCGGGCCTTATCGGCAGGGCGCCGCGCCGGCGTATGGCAAAAAAAGACTAGCCGCGGGTGCGCTTCAGCTCGGCCAGCCTGGCGACCCGGCAGCGCGGCCTCGGGTGGGATTTCGCGCCGACCCAGCGCAGCAGCATGCCGCCGCGGTCATGGCCGTCGGTGTCGATGAAGTTGGCCGCGCCCGGATTTTCGGCCGCGACCACCAGGGTGACGCTGCCGTCCGCGTTGTAGCGGGCGCCGTGCTTGTTGATGTCGACCCGGCGGTGGACGAAGTCGAGCGATTCCAGCCAGTGGTTAGCGAGCTGGAAGTTCCAGTAAGCGCACTCCGGCACCTCGCTGTCGATCACCAAAGCCTCGTCCGGCGCCAGCTTCCAGTAGCCGTGGACGTAGCAGATCTTGGGGTCGCCGCCGACGCGCATCGAGTCCGCGGCATAGGGCGCCGCGTCGAGTTCGTTGGGGCGCTGCGCCACGCGCTGCGCCCAGTCGCCGACCAGGCGCGCGGTGCCGTGGACGAAGGCGCCGGCGCGCTCCAGGCCGGCGGCCAGCGCCTGCGGCGACAGCGGCAGGGGAGCCGGCGGCGCGCCGACGCGCTCGATCCGCAGCTGCGCCGGAGTTTCGGTGCCACGGTCGAGGAAGGTCTGCCGCACGATCACCATGCTGGAGTCGGTGGCCATCGGCAGCCAGTTGCCGGGCCGCGGCTGGCGGCTCAGCGCGATCTCGAAGCTGCCGTCCGGTTCGATCCGCAGGTCGGCGGCGTCGATCTCGCCGGTGGAGGCCATGGTGCCGTCGACGGCGTAGCGGTTGGCCTTGGTGCCGAACGACAGGTAGGCAACGGTGCCGCGGCGGCCGCGGATGCGGTACTCGCGGTCCCCGGCGATGCTGGCGTTGGCGTAGAGGTTGTCGGGATTGGGCAGGAAGACCTTGATGGTCTCGTCCGAGGCGGCGTAGAACACCGGGAAGTCGGGATCGCCGTGCTCCAGCATCATCTGCAGGCCCAGGCGGGTGAAGCGGCTGAGCAGGCGCCAGCCCTCGGCGCGGTCGAGCAGGCTGTCCGGCGCGTCGCGCCGCAGGACGTTGCGGCCGGCCTGCCTCAGCGCCTCGCAGAAGTGCTCCCAGCTGGCGGCGGCGTCGGCTGCGGACATGGCTTCGGCCATTGGCCCTCCGTTCAGTACATCGGATACTGACTGGTGGGCACTACCTCGATGCGCTCCATTTCGATGAAGCGCTGCACGCTGTCCATCATGCGCTTGAGGTTGTGCTGGAACCTGGCCTCGTCGCCGGCCGCGTCGAAGAACACGTAGGGATCGGTCATCGCCGCGGCGGGAAAGCACTCCTCGACGATGGCGTCGTAGTCCGGTCCGTCCGGCGTCAGCCGGCGGATCACCAGGTTCTGGATGTATTCGAAGTTGGACTGCGTCTCCACCGCCACCGCGGTGTGCGAGTTGTGCCAGATGTCCAGCCATTCCTCGTAGCCCAGCCGCGCCGGCCGGCGCAGCAGGGCGATCTGGGCGAAGCCCTCGGTGCGCTGGCCGGGGCTGGACGGGCGGCGGTTGCGCAGCGGCTGCGATTCGCTGACCAGGTAGGCGGCGTGGCGGACGCTGTGCGCCGCCACCGCCGCGTCCAGCGGTTGCCGGAAGCCGGCGATGGCGCTGTCGACCCAGACGTTGAGGAAGCCGTGCGGCACCTTGCCGGCGTCGCCCTGGCGCAGCGCCGCGGCGGGCTCCACCGCGGCGTCCGCGACATTCACTTTCAGGCTGCGCGCGCCGGCCTTGCCGGCGGCGTCGGCCAGTTCCGAGCGCAGGCGCTCGCTCCAGGCCGCGGCCGGCTCCGCCGGGTTGCGCCACAGCGCATAGATCAGCTTTTCCATCGCGTACCCCCGGCCTTCGCCCCGCTTCAGGGCATGTAGTGTCCGCCGTTGACGTCGAGCGTGGCGCCGGTGACGACGCTGGCGTAGTCGGACACCATGAACAGCGCGGCGCGGGCGCACTCCTCGTCCGGCGGGATGCGGCCGATCGGGATCTGCGAGGCGATCTGCTGCTTCATCGTCTCGATCGGCACGCCGGTCTCCTTCGACTGCCACTGCATGTAGCCTTCCACCGGCGCGCCCCACATCCAGCCCATGTGCACGGTGTTGACGCGGATGCCGTGCGGCCCCAACTCCTTGGCCAGGAACTTGGAGGCCACCGCCAGCGCACCCTTGGAGGAGGCGTAGCCGGCCTCGCCCAGCGGCGGCACCACGCGCGCCGCCATGGTGTTGATCATGACGATGGCGCCCTTCTTCTGCGCCTTCATCTGCGGCAGCACCGCCTGGGTCAGGCGCAGCGTGCCGAGCAGGTTGGTCTCCAGGGTCGGCAGCCAGGAATCGAGCTTGGCGCTGGAGGCGTAGTCCATGTCGCCGTGGTAGTAGGCGCTGTTGACCAGGGCGTCGATGCGGCCGAACTTCTCCACCGCGGCCTTGGCCAGGTTGGCGCAGTCCTGGTCCTTGGTGATGTCGGTGACGACCTTCAGCACCGGCACCTTCAGCCCCAGTTCACGGATCTTCGCCTCGGCCTCGTCCAGCTTGGCGGCGGTGCGGGCGGCGGCGACCACGCCGGCGGCGCCTTCGCGCGCGGCCTCGATGGCCAGCTTGATGCCCAGGCCCGGGCCGATGCCGGAAACCACCACCACCTTGTCTTTCAGCAGCATGACGCTCCTCCAGGATTCGTTGATTGTCGTCGCTTGGTCAAACAAGTACAGCCCGGCGCAAGCCGGTGTCGGTTCAGGCTTCGGCGGGAGCGCCGGCCTCCAGGATGTATTTCTGCCGGTACGGCGCGAAGTCGCGGCGCAGCTGGCCGGCGGTGAGGCCGTAGGTTTCCGGGGCGTAGTCGTGGCGGCCGTGGCGGGTTTTCTCGTCCTCGGCCAGCCAGTGGCGCATGCGCGCCTCGACGTCCGCCGGCAGCGGCAGGCCGAGGAAGCGGTAGACCTGCTGCGCCACGTCCATCGGGCGCTGCACGGTGTCCTTGAAGCGCACGTCGAGGAAGCGGCCGGCGGGCGCGGTGTCGCGCTGCTTCATGGTGTGGCTGAGCGCGCGATGCATGGTGTCGTTCCAGTCGCGACCGGCGCGGACCGGATCGGCCTCGCTGCTGTAGATGCCCCACAGGGTGTGGATGAAGCTGGCGATGGAGGGGATGGCCTGCACCGGGTCGCGGTGGGTCTGGATCACTCGCGCGTCGGGGAACACCTTGAGCAGGGTGTCCATGCGCAGCAAGTGGTGCGGCGCCTTCAGCACCCAGCGCTCGCCGGCGAGCCCGCGCTGGCGCTTCTGCCACTGCAGGAACTGCATGCAGCGCTGCAGGAAGCGGTAGGGCGGGGTCTGGTCCTGCCGGTCGAGCCAGGCCATGTAGCCGGGCACGTCGGCATAAGCGTTGAGGCCGCACAGGAAGGAATGCTCCATCAGGATGAATTCCTCGTCGGCCAGGTCCGCGTTCATCGGGTGGATCGCGGTCAGCGCCGGCATCGCCTGCACCATCATCTCCACGTCGCCGCGCGCCTTGGCGATGCGGCCGTCCGGCTGGCCGGGCTTCTCGTCCGGGAACGGCACCGGGTAGGCGGCTTCCCACCAGGCCATCCACCAGAAGCGCGGGTCGCAGGACAGCAGGCGGTGCAGCTTGGTGGTGCCGGTGCGCGGCAGGCCGACGATCACCACCGGGGCCTCCAGCTTCTCCTGGGCGATCTCGGGATGGCGCTTGAAGAAGTCCTCGATGCGCAGGCGGTTGACCAGCTGGTTCACGAACTTCATGCGGAACAGGTAGCGTCCGGTCTCCGACAGCTTCGCCTCCTGCTCCAGCGCCTCGCAGCTGCGCTCCAGGCCCGTGCGGAAGGTCGGGTCGCCGAAGTCGCCAGAAGTACCTGTGGGGCCGCCGGCGAGCTGGAGGGCTTCCTCGATCATGCTTTCCGGGGACAGCGAATTATTGCTCATGCTTTCTGGTTCAGCTCTTTGGCGAGTGCGGAGAATTTGACGACGCGGGCGGTGGGGTGCACGTGCTCGGCGGCGCCGACCCAGCGGAAGCAGTTGGTGCCGCGGTCGTGGCCGGCGGTCTCCAGCCAGTTCGGATGGCCCGGGTCCTGGTGGGCGACGACGATGGTGACGCCGCCGTCGGCGTCATGCCGGGCGCTGTGCTTGTTCAGGCTGATGCGGTGGTAGCGGTAGTCCAGCGACTCCATCCACCAGTTGCTGATCTGCAGGTTCCAGAAGCGGCACTCCGGCACGCGGGCCACGTGCACGATCAGGGCTTCGTCCGGCTTCAGCTCCCAGTAGGAGTGATAGTAGAAGATATTGGGGTCGCCGCCGACGCGCTGGCACAGCGCCTGGTCGGCCGGCGGCAGCTGGTTGGGATGCTTGAGGTAGCTCTGCGCCCAGTCGGCGAACAGCCGCGCGGTGCCCTCGACGAAGCGCGAGGCATTGCCCAGGCCGGCGTGCAGGCGCTGCGGCGAGAGCGGCTGCGGCGTGGCGCCGGAACCGGCGCGGCCGATGCGCATCGTCGCCGGCTGCTCCCGGCTCCGGTCCATGAAGGTCTGGCGCACGATCACCGCGTTGCTCTCCGGCTCGACGCGCAGCCAGTTGCCGGGCCTGCGCTCCTGGCTCAGGTGGATCTCGAAGCTGCCGTCCGGCTCGCAGGCGAGCTGGGCCGAGTCGATGGCGCCGGTGGGCTCCATGCGGCCGTTGGTCTCGTAGCCGCCCTTCTGTGTGCCGATGCTCAGGTAGGACACGGTGCCGCGCTTGCCGCGGATCACGTACTCGTTCTTGCCGTTGATGCGGGCAAAGAGATAGTGGTTGTCGGGGTTGTCGGCGCCGATCTTGCCGGTTTCGTGCGACGGCAGGAAGAAGCCGGGGAAGTCCGGGTCGGCGAACTCCAGGTGCATTTCCAGGCCGATGCGCAGCAGCCGGCTGAGGTAGCGGAAGCCCTCGGCCCGGGTGAGAGGGTCGGCCGGAGCTTCCGGGCGCAGGATCTGCTGCCCGGCGCGCTTGAGGGTGTCGCAGAATTCCTCCCAGACACGGCCGCTGAGAACGTCGGCGTCGACGCCTGCGGGAGCGCCATGATCAGCCTGCATGATTCCTCCAGAAGGTCCGGCCGGGGGTACCGGATCGTTTCAGGGAGGCTAGTCCGGGGGCCGGGGGAGTGGCTTCACCTGTTTGGACTAAGGCGGGACGAGCAAGGCGGATGCGGGATTCGGCAAAAGGAGGCCTTTTTTGATCCCAAATCCCGTCTCCCGGTCCGCTGTTCAGGCCCGCCGGGTCACCCAGGAGCGCAGCGAGCGGATGCGGTCGAGCAGCTTGCCCGAGCTGGAGGTCGGCGGCGGCGGATCGGCGGGACGGGCCACCTCGTAGCGCTGATGCAGCTCCGGGGTGTGCAGCAGCTTCTCGTGCTGCTTGAGCGCCGAGTTGACGGTGATCTTGCAGGCGTTGTCGACGATCGGCTTGGTGATGAAGCGGTAGATCTGGCCCTGGTTGATCAGGTCGATGGCGGCGCCGGCGTCGGCGCGCTCGGTCAGGATCACCGAAACCAGCTCGGGATGGTGCTGCTTCAGCGTGCCGATCAGGTCGACCACCGGATGGTCCTGCACGCGGGTGTCGGAGATGACCACGCCGATCCGCTCGCGCTCCAGCAGGTTCACCGCTTCGTCCATGCTGGTGGCGCCGAACACGCGGCAGTCGGCGCCGAGGATGGCCTGGATCTTCGGCGGCACCCGGGCGTCGTCGTCCAGCACGAGCACGGAGGGCAGGGGGCCCGCCGGCTGCTGCGGCGTCGGGCCGTCGCTCGAGCGGGCGGCCACCGCGGCGCTGGTGCGCGCGGCGCTGACGGCGCGGGCCAGGGTGGTGGACAGGTCCTCGTTGGACCAGGGCTTGTTGACGAAGCGGAAAATCTCGCCTTCGTTGATCGAGCCGATGATGGCGTTGAGGTCGGAGTAGCCGGTGAGCAGGATGCGCATGGCGTGCGGATTCAGCTCGCGCGCCGCGCGCAGCAGCTCGATGCCGGTCATGCCGGGCATGCGCTGGTCGCTGACGATGACGTCGACCATCTGCTTTTTCAGCAGCTCCAGCGCCTGCTGGCCGCCCTCGGCGAAGTACACCTCGTAGTGGGCGCGGAACAGCATGCGCATGGTGGTCAGCACGCGCGGCTCGTCGTCGACGAACAGCACGCGCGCCTTGGGAGCGGCGGGGGCGACCACTGCATTCACTGCACCATCCTCCTACGCGGCAGCCGCCTGGGGCACCGCGTCCTGAACCATATCCGGCGCTGCTGCCGCCGCTTGTTTTTTCTGCCGCAGCGGCAGGTGTATCGCGAACTCGCTGCCCTTGCCCGGCGTCGAGCGCACCTCGACCCTGCCGCCGTGCTCCTCAATGATACGGAAAACGATGGACAGGCCAAGGCCGGTGCCCTTGCCGACCGGCTTGGTGGTGAAGAACGGCTCGAAGATGCGCTTGCGCACCTCCTCGCTCATGCCGCAGCCGGTGTCGAGGATGCGGATGTCGACGCCGTCGCCGCCGGCCAGGGTGTGGATGTAGATGCGGCCCTCGCCCTCGATCGCCTGGGCGGCGTTGGTGAACAGGTTGAGGAACACCTGGTTGAGCTGGGACGGCGAGCACTCGATCTGCGGCAGGTCGCCGTACTGCTTGACCACCTCGATGCGGCCCTTGAGCTGGTTGTGGCAGATCTTGAGGGCCGAGTCGATGCCGTCGTTGACCGAGAACAGGTCGTTGCGCGAGCGGTCGACGCGGGAGAAGTCCTTGAGGCTGGCCACCAGCTCGGCGATCTGGTGCAGGCCGTGGTCGGTGTCCTGCAGCAGGCCGTGCAGGTCGCCCATCAGCTCCCCGGCGTTGACGCTCAGGCGCTGCGCCTCGGCCTCGGCCATCGCCGCGGCCACCTCCTCGTCGGACGCGCCCTCGGTGGTCATCAGGCCGAGAGCCTTGTCCTGGGCCAGGCACAGGTTGCGCACGTCGACCAGGGAGTTGCGCACGATCTCGGTGTTGCTGCGGGCGTAACCCAGCGGCGTGTTGATCTCGTGGGCCACGCCGGCCACCATCTGGCCCAGCGAAGCCATCTTCTCGGACTGCACCAGCTGGGCCTGCGAGGCGCGCAGGTCCTGCAAGGCCACGCTCAGGTCGTGGGTGCGCTTTTCGACCTGCTCCTCCAGCGTCTCGTTGGCGCGGGTCAGCCCGGCGTTGGCGCGGTCCAGGTCGCGGTAGCTGCTGCGCAGGCGCAGGCCCAGCCAGCCCAGCACCAGCAGCAGCACGGCGGCGTAGACCACCAGGGCCAGCCGGTATTCGCTGGCTACCGCCACCTGCCCGGCGTACCAGGCGGAGTAAAGCTGCTCCACCGCCTGCAGCTGCGGGCCGGTCGGACGGTCGAGGAAGTCCTGCAGCTTGGTGACCAGCTCGTCCTTGTCGGTCATCACGTCCTTGCTGGTGGTCTCCAGCTTGGCCAGGGCGTTCCGATAGGCCTGCGATTGGCCGGCGGCGGTCTTGAGCAGCTGCTCGTCGAGGGTCTGCACGTCCTTTTCGTTGGTCGGCGAGGGGGTCACGCCGTAGATCACCAGCTGGGTCTTGAGCTGGTCGCCGAGGTCGCGCACCTGCGGGCGCAGCGCCGGCGAGGCGGCGGCGACCAGGGCGTTGACGTCGCCTTCGACCGAGTTGACGCTGTTGACCAGGCGCTGGTTGAGGATGGTGTTGCGCGCCTCGATGTCGAAGTCCAGCTCGAACTTGGACTGCACCGTGTCGAGGAACTTGTCCAGGGCCTGGTCGAGCTGGGGCGTCAGGCCGCGCAGCGACTTGGGCCCCTTGTCGAGCGCGTCCAGGGCATCGCCGAGCTGGGCGGTGACGGCGGCGCGGTCGTCGCCCTCCTGCTGCAGCGAGGCCACGCGCGCCTGCGTCATGACGCGGTTGAGCTGCACGTCCAGGCCGTTGATGGTGCGGATATCGGCCAGGCGCTGAAGGTGGAGATCGCTGTCCGCGCTCTGCGTCATGCGCAGCAGGAAGATCAGCACGCCGATCGCAACCCCGGCCAGCACCGCCGGCAACACGCGCCGCAGAATCATCGCCTCACCCCTTCGCCTGGCGGTCCCGCGGGCACGGGACCCTGAGTCCACGGGGAGAGGCGGTCCGCGCGAACCCGCGCGCGCCGCGAACGCGCGGCGCTGTCGGCGCCGGCCGGACAGGCCGGGCCGTTCGGGTTCGCTAGGGTCGTCCTGTTCGCAGCCGCCCGCTGGCGGCCGTCCCCGGCAATGTCGGCTTCCAGCTTCTGCCAACTAATTGTTATGGCTGCATATTAAGCGGGATGACCCGACTCGGGCATCACCTGTTTGCAGTAGTTGTAACAGACTTGCCGGCGTTCGGCTACATCGGCGGAAAGCATTGCGGAAGCAATGGTTTGAAAACGGGGCTTGAAGTCGTCTGGCGGCCGCCCGGCGGAAAACGGGCGGCCGCGCCGGACAATCAGGCGGCGGCCTGGGCCTTGCGCTCGCGCGACATGGTCAGCGCGGCGTCCTCGATCATGTCCTCCTGCCCGCCGACCATCTTGCGCCGGCCCAGCTCGAGCAGGATCTCGCGGGCCGAGATGCCGTAGCGCTTCTCGGCGCGCTGGGCGAACAGCAGGAAGGACGAGTAGACGCCGGCGTAGCCCAGGGTGAGCGAGTTGCGGTCGATGCGGATGGGGAAGTCGAGGATCGGCTGGATCAGGTCCTCGGCCACGTCGGAGGCCTTGAACACGTCGACGCCGGTCTCGATGCCCATGCGGTTGCACACGGCCACGAACACTTCCGTGGGGGTATTGCCGGCGCCGGCGCCGAGCCCGCCGCAGGCGCCGTCGATGCGGCGCGCGCCGGCCGCGACCGCGGCGATCGAGTTGGCGACGCCCATCGACAGGTTATGGTGGCCGTGGAAGCCGATCTCGGTTTCCGGCTTCAGCTTGTCGCGCAGCAGCGCGATGCGGGCGGTGACGTCGTGCGGCAGCATGTAGCCGGCCGAGTCGGTGACGTAGAGGCAGTTGGCGCCGTAGCTTTCCATCAGCAGCGCCTGCTCGAGGATCTTCTCCGGCTCCACCATGTGGGCCATCATCAGGAAGCCGACCGTGTCCAGCCCCATCTTGCGCGACAGCGCGATGTGCTGCTCGGACACGTCCGCCTCGGTGCAGTGGGTGGCGACGCGGATGGTGTGCACGCCGCAGTCGGCCGCCATCCTCAGATGGTCGACGGTGCCGATGCCCGGCAGCAGCAGGGCCGAGACCTTGGCCTGCTTCAGTTCCGGGATCACCGCGCGCAGGTATTCCTCGTCGCTGGCGGCGGGGAAGCCATAGTTGACCGAGGCGCCGCCCAGGCCGTCGCCATGGGTGACCTCGATCAGCGGCACGCCGGCCTGGTCCAGGCCCCGGGCGATGCTGCGCATTTGCTCGATGGTGATCTGGTGCCGCTTCGGGTGCATGCCGTCGCGCAACGACATGTCGTGGACCTTGATCTTGATGCCTTGCAGATTCATTGCGTATCTCCTGGAGGCCGGCCCGGGCCGGCCGTTTGCCGCCCTGCGGGCGGCTGCAAACGTCTCAAGCCGCAACCGGTTCCAGATTGAGGCGCCCGGCCAGCAGTTCTTCCGCGAACATCTCCGCCGTCCGCGTCGCCGAGGCGGTCATGATGTCGAGGTTGCCGGCGTACTTGGGCAGGAAGTCGCCCAGGCCCTCGACCTCGAGGAAGGTGGTGACGCGGTTGCCGTCGAACACCGGGCCGTTTTTCAGGCGGTAGCCGGGCACGTATTTCTGCACCTCGGCGATCATCTCGTGCACCGAGCGCTCGATCTCCGCCTCTTTCGGGGCCTCCGCGGTGAGGCAGTGGATGGTGTCGCGCATGATCAGCGGCGGATCGGCCGGGTTGATGACGATGATGGCCTTGCCCTGGTCGGCGCCGCCGATGCTGGCCACCGCGCCGGCCGTGGTGCGGGTGAACTCGTCGATGTTCTTGCGCGTGCCGGGGCCGACCGACCTGGAGGACACCGTGGCCACGATCTCGGCGTACTTGACCTTCTGCACCCGCGATACGGCGTAGACCATGGGGATCGTCGCCTGGCCGCCGCAGGTGACCATGTTGACGTTCATCTCGCGCTTGCCGGCGTGCTGCTTGAGGTTGATCGGCGGCACGCAGTAAGGGCCGATCGCGGCCGGCGTGAGATCGATCATCATCACGCCCAGCCTGGTCAGCTTGTCCGAGTTTTCCTTGTGGACGTAGGCCGAGGTGGCGTCGAAGGCGATCTGCACGCCGTCCGCCTTGACGTGCGGCAGCATGCCGTCGACCCCCTGGTCGGTGGCCTTCAGGCCGAGTTCGCGGGCGCGGGCCAGGCCTTCGCTGGTGGGATCGACGCCGACCATCCACACCGGTTCCAGCACCTTGCTGCGGCGCAGCTTGTAGAGCAGGTCGGTGCCGATGTTGCCGGGACCGATGATGGCGCACTTGATCTTCTTCATGGGGGACTCTTTCAGCTTCTTAAGCGACGAACGAAATCGAGGAAGTGCCGATGCCGGCCAAGCTCATCTCGAAGCGGTCGCCGGGGGTGATGGGCAGCAGCGGCGCCAGCGAGCCGGACAGGATGACCTCGCCGGCCAGGAAGGGGATGCCGAAGCGGCCGAGGGTGTTGGCGAGCCAGGCCACGGCGGTGGCGGGGTGGCCCTGCACCGCGGCGCCGGTCCCGCTGGCGACGTGCTCGCCGTTCTTGCGGATGTCCATCTTCACCGCGGCCAGGTCCAGCTCGCGCGGCTTCACCTTGGCCGCGCCGATGACGAACACGCCGCAGGAGGCATTGTCGGCCACCGTGTCCTGGATGCGGATCTTCCAGTCGCGGATGCGCGAGTCGACGATCTCGAAGCAGGGCGTCACGTAGTCGGTCGCGTCCAGCACCTGCTCCTCGGTCACGCCGGGGCCGCGCAGGTCCTTTTTCAGCACGAAGGCGATCTCGCCCTCGGCGCGGGGCTGGATCAGCCTCGCCGCCGCCAGGCTGACCTCGCTGCCGTCGGCGACGCGCATGCGGTCGGTGAGGAAGCCGAAGTCCGGCTGGTGCACGCCCAGCATGTCCTGCACCGGCTTGCTGGTGACGCCGATCTTCTTGCCGATGACCTTCTCGCCGGCGGCCTCGCGCCGCCGCAGCAGCTGCAGCGAGATGCGGTAGGCGTCGTCGATGTCGATCGCGGCCTCGCGGGCGGTGAGCGGTTCCAGCACGTAGCGGCCGGCCAGAGCCGCGTAGAGCTCGTCGCCGAGAGCGGTGATGCGGGAGGGTTCGAGCATCAGCCGTTCTTCAGGAAATCGAGGGTCATGCGGTTGAACAGGTCGCGGTGCTCGATCATCACCCAGTGCCCGGCCTTCGGCACGATGATCATGCGCAGGTGCGGCACGCCCTTGGCAAGCTTGAGGATGCCGGTCTCCGGCATCAGCTTCTCGTTGACGCCCCAGAAGCCGAGCGCCGGGCACTTGATCTCGCCCAGGCGGTCGGTCATGTTCGGCACCTTCATGGTCTTGATGACCTGCGGGTTCTGCAGCTTCATCAGCTCGAAGCGCTCGTTGACCAGCTCGTCGTCGACGAACTTCTTGTCCACCACCATGGCTTCCTCGAAGAAGTAGCGCAGGCGGTCGGCGGTGACCGGCGTGGCGGACATGAACACCTCCTTCATCGTCGCCATCGCCGGCATCAGGAAGTAGTCGGGCTGGTTCTCGATGCCGCCGGGGGCCATCACCACCAGCTTCTCGACGTTGGCCGGGTGGTCGACGGTGAAGCGCAGCGCCACCGCGCCGCCCAGCGAGTTGCCGATCAGCGTGTACTTGCTCACGCCGATGTGGTCCAGGGTCTGCTTGACGCACTCGACGAACAGCTCGATCGGGTACTCGATGTTGTCCGGCTTGTCGGAGTAGCCGTAGCCGATGTGGTCGATGACGATGTTGCGGTAGCCGGCCTCGGCCAGCACCGGGTAATTCTTCTTGAAGTTGCTGTGGCCGCAGGCGCCGGAGCCGGAGCCGTGCAGCCAGACCACGACCGGACCCTTGCCCACGTCGAGATAGTGGATCGTGTGGCCGTTGGGGAGCTTGACGTAATGGCCTTCTGGAACGGGTTTGCTGGACATGGATCCTGGTCCCGGTAGGTGGTCTGGGGTGGCGCCCGCGGAAAGGGCGCCGCGGCACGGCGGATGGCCGTCATTGTTCACGCGCCAGGGCCGTCCGGGCTTCATCCTTTTGGACTACAGTAGAAGCCGCCGACATGGCCTAGGATGCGCAACTTCGATCGTTTACGACGCGGAGAACAGGCGTGGAGCAGCGCAAGACGGTGCTGGTGACCGGGGGTGGCAAGGGCATCGGACGGGGCATCAGCGAGCGTTACCTCGCCGCCGGATACGAGGTGGTGATCTGCGGCCGCGAGCAGCCGGCGCAGCTGCCGGCGCACCAAGGCCGCACGGCCACGTTCGTCGCCGCCGACGTGCGCGACCGCGCCGCGGTCGACGCGCTGTTCGCGCGGATTGCCGGGGATCACGGCCGCCTGGACGTGCTGGTCAACAACGCCGGCGGCGCTCCCTTCGCCATGGCCGACAAGGCTTCGCCGCGCTTCCACGAGTCGATCATCGCGCTGAACCTGCTGGCGCCGCTGCACCTGGCGCAGAAAGCCAACGCCCTGATGCAGGCGCAGCCGGAGGGCGGGGTGATCGTGTTCATCGGCAGCGTCAGCGCCTCGCGGCCCTCGCCGGGCACCGCCGCCTACGGCGCGGCCAAGGCCGGCGTGCTGAGCCTGGTCAGCTCGCTGGCGGTGGAATGGGCGCCCAAGGTGCGGGTGGTGGCGGTCAGCCCGGGCCTGGTGCAGACCGAGCAGTCGGAGCTGCACTACGGCGACGCCGCCGGCATCGCCGCCGTGGCGGCGACCATCCCGGCCGGCCGCCTGGCCGACCCGGCCGAGATCGGCGACGCCTGCGTCTGGATCTCCTCGCCGGCCGCCTCCTATGCCTCCGGCATCAACCTGCTGCTGCATGGCGGCGGCGAGCGGCCGGCGTTCCTGGCGGCGGCCAACACCAACAGGGCTTAGCGGCCGCCCTGCGCTGCGCCCGGCTGGACGGTCAGCGCGCCAGGAACCCCCCATCCACCGCGAACACCGCCCCGTTGGCATAGCTGGCCCGGTCCGAACACAACCACACCGCCATGTTGGCGATCTCTTCGGCCGTGCCGGCGCGCGCGGCCGGCACCGCCTGCGCCGCCATGCCCTTGAACTGCTCGGTGTCGAACATCGGCCTGGTCATCGGTGTTTCGATGAAGCCGGGGGCGATGGCGTTGCAGCGGATGTTTCGGGCGCCGTATTCCACCGCCACGGTCTTGGTCAGGCCGACCACGCCGTGCTTGCTGGCGACGTAGCCGGGAATGCCGGCAAAGGCGATCTGGCCGGCGATGGAGGCGGTGTTGACGATGGCGCCGCCGCCATTCTCGAGCATGGCCTTGACCTGGTAGCGCAGGCCGTAGAACACGCCCGACAGGTTGACGGCGATCATGCGGTCCCACAGCTCCAGGGGGTAGTCGATGGTGCCCGGCGGCAGCGGCCCGTCGGAGATGCCGGCGTTGTTGAAGGCGGCGTCGAGCCGGCCGAACCTGTCGACCGCGGCGGCGACCAGCTTCTCGCAGTCGGCGGCCTTGCCCACGTCGGTGCGGACGAAGATCGCCTCGCTGCTCCTGCCGCACAGCTCGGCGGCGAGCGCCGCGCCCGCCTCGGCGCCGATGTCGGCCAGCACCAGCCGCGCGCCTTCCTCGGCGAAGCGCAGTGCGGCGGCGCGGCCGATGCCGCTGGCGGCGCCGGTGATGATGGCGACCTTGTTCCTGAGTTCGTTCACGGGTTCCTCCGGTGTTGTGCGGGAACCTTCGGGCAGCCGCGGAGGGCCGGCATCGTCTGCCTGGACTACGGCGACGGCGCCTCGAAATCGATGACCGACACCGGATTGCTCCTGCCGTCCCATTCCCGCGCCGCCTGGATGCCGGCGGCGAAGCCCTCCAGCACCACCGGCGCCGCCTCGATGAACTCCAGCAGCAGCCCGGGCTCGGCCGCGGACTCCATGTAGGCCACGCGCACCACGCCGTTGCTGGCCTCGAATGCGGCAGTGAGGCCGCGCCGCCTGGCTTGCGCCACATCGCCGTCGATGTCCCGCGACAGCCAGGCGACGTGGTGCATGCCTACCAGGGTGCGGCCCTGCGCGTCCTGGTAGGGCGAGGGCGTCCGGCTGGTGACCTGGATCAGCTCGATCTGCACCTCGTCCTGGTAGGACAGGCCGACGTCCATCTTCACCCGCGTCGGCACGCCGCGGCAGTGGCCGTTCAGGGTGGTGTTGCGGTACACCGTCCAGGGGCCGACCCCGGCGAACTCCATCCAGTGGCGGATCGCGGCGTCGAGGTCCTCCACCAGCCAGGCGATCTGGCGGATCGGGCCGTAAGTGCGCGTATTCATCGGTCGGTCCTCGGCTTTTCGATTTCCAGCGGGCGCCGGTAGGAAAGATCCGCGCGGTCGCGGCTGACACCGGCCCCGGCCATCAGGGCCGCCACGGCGGCGCGCATGTTCGGCTCCAGCGCCGACTCCCCGGACAGGCTGCTGGCCCATTCCACCACGCAGACCCGCCGCAGGATGGCCCAGCGTGCGGCGCGGCGCTCGAGGCGGTCGATGTAGCGGTTGCCGATCAGGTCGATGCTGCCGCCGCGGTTGACGCCGACGTACAGGCAGTAGGTCTCGCTGTGGGCGCTGTCGCCGTCCAGCTCGCAGCTGTGGTTGAGAATCAGGTGGTGGGTGCTGCGCTGGTGCTCGCGGTGGTGCGGCAGGGCCCAGTCGGCGAACGCCGCCGGGGCGCCGACGAAGGCGCCGTGGTCGTCGATGGCGTCGGCATGGTAGGCCGAGAGCAGCAGCTCCCGGTCCAGCCGGTCGACGCCTCGGGTGTAGCGCAGCAGGCAGTCCTGGATCGCCTGGCGGTCGAGCAGCTGTTGCAGCGCGGCTTGGTGGTCCATCGCGTCATGCTCCGTTTGCGGCCTCATTCGAGCACTTCCGGAGGGTTCGTCAGTCGTCTTAATGGATGAGGCTGGAGGCCGGGCCTCCCTCCAATATGCGGCAAAAGGAGGAGCCAGAAAATGCAGAACGATTTCCCCCAGGGCGCGGTCCTGGTATTCGGCGGCAGCGGCGGCATCGGCCAGGGCGTGGCGATGACCTTCGCCCAGTGCGGTACCGACGTGGCCATCGCGTACCGTTCGAAGAAGGAGGTGGCCGAGCGCGTCGCCGGCGAGATCCGCGGCGCCGGGCGCAAGGCCAGCATCCATGTCACCGACGTCACCGACCCGAAGAAAGTGGAGGCGGCGGTGGAGGAGGCGGTCAAGGTCCACGGCCGTATCCATACGGTGGTGTTCGCCGCCGGCCCGGTGGTCGAGCAGGTGCTGCTGGCCGAGACCAGCCATGAGCTGTACCGGCGCTCGATCGAGACCGAGGCGGTGGGCTTCTTCAACGTGGTCAAGGCCACCCTGCCGAAGCTGCGCGCGGCCGGCGGCGGCTCCTACGTCCATCTCGGCTCGGCGGGCCATGTCTGGTGGCCGCCCAAGGACGGCTTGTCGGTCGCGCCGAAAGCCGCCAACGAAGCCCTGGTCAAGGGCATCGCCAAGGAGGAGGGCCGCAACAACATCCGCGCCAACAGCGTGCTGGTCGGCGTGATCGAGGCCGGCATGTTCCTGGAGCTGCTCAAGCGCGGCGTGTTCGACCAGGCCTGGATCGAGGAGACGCAGAAGCTGCTGCCGCTCAAGCGCTGGGGCAAGCCGGAGGAGATCGGCCACACCGCCGTGTTCCTGGCCTCGGCCCGCGGCGGCTACATCACCGGGCAGCAGATCAACGTGTCGGGCGGCTTCGGCATCTAGCCGTCCGAGACAAGGTAGGCCGGCCTTCAGGCCGGCTGCGCGGTCGGCCCGAGGGCCGGCCTACAAGGTTCGCGAGGAGACTGGATCAATGAGCTTACCCCTGGAAGACCTGGAACTGATCAAGCGGCTCAAGTACGCCTATTGCCGCTGCATCGATACCGCCAACATCAAGGAAGTGAAGGAGTTGTTCACCGAGGACGCCGGCGTCTGCTATGTCGGCGGCACTTACCGCTTCGAGGTGCAGGGGCGGGACAAGATCTGCGAGGCACTGGAAAACGCCTTCCACGCCGATGCGATCGCCGTGCACCACGTCAACCACCCCGAGATCGATTTCCAGTCGCCGACCGAAGCCACCGGCACCTGGTACCTGAAGGACTGGTTCCTCGACCTGCGCCACAAGATCATCACCGACGGCACTTCCTTCTACAAGGACCGCTACGTCAAGCGCAACGGCAGGTGGCTGATCCAGTACGCCAGCTACGAGCGCGTCTACGAGATCGTCACGCCGTTCGAGAAGGCGCCGAACATCACGGCGCACTACCTGGCCAAGCACGGCAAGAAGCTGCCGCCGGCGTAAGGCGATCCGCTCATCCCGGAGCTGGCGCGGGATCCGGCTCTTCCGCCGGATCTCCTGCTGCGCTCCGGATCACAGGACGCCATCGGGAGGAAGCGTGCAATGCGTGTAGCCGTAACGGGCGGGGGTGGCCGGCTGGGTTGCTCGCTGGTGCGGGCGCTGCTGGAGCGCGGCGACCGGGTGCGGGTGCTGGAGCCGGGCAAGACGATGCCGGCCTCGCTGACCGGCCTGGACGTGGAGCTGCTGCACGGCTCGGTGCTGGTCACCGAGGACGTGCGCCGCCTGGTCGAGGGCGCGGAAGCGGTGTTCCACCTCGCCGCCAAGGTCGACCTCGGCAAGGACCGCGACGGCAGCATCCGCGCGGTGAATGTGGTCGGCACGCGCATCGTCGCCGAAGCCTGCGCCGCACGCGGCATCCGCCTGGTGCACTGCTCCTCGCACCACGCCCTGGTGCGCCATCCGCTCGATCAACCGCTGGACGAGCGCCGCCCGCTGGCGCTGGACGAGCCCTGCGACTACCACCGCTCGAAGGCCCATGCCGAGCTGCTGATCCAGGACCTGGTGCGCGGCGGCGGCCTCGACGCCGTGGTGGTCAGCCCCGGCACCATGATCGGGCCGCACGATTACGAGCCCTCGCTGATGGGCAAGGCCCTGCTCGACCTCTATCACCGCCGCATCCCGGTGCTGATGGAGGTGGTCAGCGACTACGTCGACGTGCGCGACGTCGCCGCCGGCATGATCGCCGCTGCGCAGCGCGGCCGGCGCGGCGAGCGCTACCTGCTCACCGGCGCGGTGCACGACCTGCGCACCTTGTGCGGCATGTGGCAGGAGTTGACCGGCGTGCCGGTGCCCAGGAGGGTGCTGCCGCTGTGGGTCGGCTGGGCCATGCTGCCGTTCGCGCTCGTCTCCTCGCGCATCACCGGCAAGCCGCCGGTGTTCACGCCGGGCGTGCTGCGCGCCAGCGTCTCGAACACCGTGGTATCCCACGCCAAGGCGCAGGCCGAACTGGACTTCGCCCCGCGCGGCACGCGCGAGTCCCTGGCCGATGCGCTGGCCTTCTACCAGGCGCAGGGCTGGCTGGAAAACAAGCTGGCGGCCTGACTTCCGCCGCCGCCGCGAAACAATCGGCTCATCCAGCAAGGTGGATGGGCGATGACGAACCCGCAACAGTCCGGCATCCGCATGCGCGCGATCACCGACGGCCTGCCGAAATTCCAGGAATTCCCCACGGCTTGAAGCGCCGGCCGACTACCTGCGCGGTAATTGAGCGCCGCGGCCATCCGCCTAGCATGGAAACCTCCCCACCGGAGCAATCTCCATGACGTCCCAAGTTCCCGCCCCCGCCAGCCTTGCCGGCGGCATCGCCTGGTCGGTGCAGCACTTCGCCGCGTTCTGGGCCAAGCCCGACCCGCAGCTGGTCCACTACGCCGTAACCCCGGACGTGACCGGCTACTGGCCGTGGAGCGAGACCCCGGTGCGCGGCGCCGACGAATACGTGCAGCGCATCGCCGACATGCTCGCCCTGATCCCCGACCTGCGCCTGGAAGTGGCCGAGGACGCCAGCAACGGCGAGTTCATCTTCATCCGCTGGATCGCGCGCGGCAGCGGCGCGAACGGTCCGCTCGAAATGAGCGGAATCGACCGCATTCGCCTGCGCGACGGCAAGGTGGCGGAAAACATCATCCGCTTCGATACCGCGCGCTTCCAAACCTTGTTGGGGAAAAAGATTCCGTGGGCGTAGCGCAGTCCTGTAGGGCGGCCCGTGGCCGCCTGCCTGTGCGGCAACGGCATGGCGGCCACGCGCCGCCCTGCGATCGTTGCTACTCGCCGTCCCAGTAGTCCAGCGTGCCTTCCGCGCGCCCGACGTAGGAGAAGACCTGCGGCTTGCCGTCCGCACCGGGCGGGTACTCGGCGCGGATGGCGAACTTGCCGGAATCGGGGTAGTCGCAGATCTCCGGTGACAGCCGGGTGCTGACCGCCAGCATCTTCAGCTCGCGCTCCGAGGTGTTGACGATCTGGTGCGCCGTCTCCGGGCCGCCGGGCGGGCAGGCGACGACGTCGCCGGCGCGCAGCGGGTAACGCGCGCTCCCCAGGCGCAGCTCGCCGCTGCCTTCGAGGATGAAGAACATCTCCTCGTTGACGCGGTGGTTATGGAGCGGGAAGGCCGGTTTTCCCGGGGCGATCACCGTCAGGTTGTAGCCCAGCTTCTGCGCGCCGAGCGCCTGGCTGATGAAGCCCATGCTGGCGTCGAACCGTTCCAGGATGCGCGCCGGGGGCTCCTGCGGCGCCAGCTGGCGCAGCGGGATGCACTTGACGTCGGCGATGTTGAGGATGGGGGGCTTGGATTGGCTCATGGACCTCCTCCGCGGGGCGGGCGACTCCGGCCGTCCTGGCGCGATCGCGCGCGATGGTCAAAATTCCGGCCCGGCCCTTCATTGCCGGGCCTCCGGGCCCGCCGGCGATGGCACGGGGTCATCGCCCGGGCGCGAGCCTCACCCCAGCGTGATCACGCTGTTCAGCAGCAGCCGCACCAGCATGGTCTGGCGGGTGACGCCGGTCTTGCAGAAGATCGAGCGCAGGTGGGTGCGGGCGGTGTTGCGGCGCACGTCCATCTTTTCCGCCGCCTCGTCCAGGGTCAGGCCGTCGGCCAGCAGCAGGGCGAGGGAGGCTTCCATCCGGGTCAGGCCGAACAGGCGCCGCACCAGCTCGTGAGAGGGCTGGGCGCCGCTGGACTCGGGGTCGCGCAGGAACACCGCGACGGCCGGGCGCTGGCGGCTCTCCGACCAGGTGTCGAGCGGGATCTGCCGCACCAGGACGCCGAGCTTGGCACGGCCGGAGGGGCGGGTGACCGACATCGCCTCCACCACCTGCGGCCCCTGGTTGGCGACGGTGCCGCTGAGGGCCTGGCGGATCATCCGCTGCAGTTCGCGGCCTTCCTGCGTCACTTCCACCGAGAGGTTGTTGCCGGACAGCCAGATGCCGTCCTTTTCGGCCAGGATGCGGCGCGCTTCCTGATTGGTCTCGAGGATGGTGCCGTTCTGCGAGAAGCTGATGATGCCGAGCAGCATCCGGTTCACGGTGCCGGCGAACAACTGGCGCTCGCACTCGAGGAAATCCAGGCGCGCATGCAGCTGGATCGAGCGCTTCAGGTGCGGCAGCAGGAAGCGCACCAGGGCCTTGTCCTCGGTGCTGAAAGGCTGCGAATCGTGCGGGCGGGTGATGCGCAGCCGGCACTCGATGCCCTCCTTGGTGTAGATGTCGGCGCCGAGCAGGTGGCGCACGCCGAGCGGCCGCAGGTATTCCTGGTACACCGTGCTCTGCAGCCACTGCTTGCCGATCAGCTCCTCGGCGGTGACGACCTCGCCCTCGGCCAGGCGCACGAAGGGGTCCATGGCGAAGAAGTGGGTCTCGTACGACTCGATGCCCTGCTTGGTGACGGTGCCGGTGTTGATCATCACGCCGGTGCTTTCCGAGGAAGGCGGACGCAGCATCAGGGTGACGTGGGCAGCCTGCAGGTGGTCGCGCACCAGCTGCAGCGCCATTTGCCAGGGCGGGGATTCGACCGCGCCGTCGTAGACGGCGCCGACCAGGCGGTCCAGCGCCGTCATGCCCACCGACTCGACCAGGTTGTCGAGGGTATAGGCGCCCCCGGCCCGGCCGATGGACCCTTCAGTGTCGGTGATGGTGTGCTTTGCAGCCAAAGGCATTGACCCTCCTCGCTCCGTCATGCCGGGGCTCCGCGTTTTTTGCACCGTTTTGGTCTGGTTTGAACAACGCGCGGAGCTGCTTGATTTGCCTGGTATTTGCGGTTTCGATCCTCATACCGGAACGGGCGGCGTGGGGGCCCGCCTACGCTCGATGGCCTAAGTATATGTCAGCAAATAGCCCGAACGGATGATTCGCAAGCTTAAGCGCTGGCCCGAGCATGGCGCCTTGACATTTGCCGCCAGGAACGCGCCGGTCGCGGGGCGGCACCCCACCCAGAAACGGAACCCCGGAATGCCCAGCGAACAGGTGATGAAGGCGGCCATGCAGGCCTATATCGACGGCTTCAACCAGTCCAGCGCCGAGGCGGTGGTCGCGCTCTATGCCGACGACGCCACGGTGGAGGACCCGGTCGGCAAGGAAGTGATGCAGGGCAAGGAGAAGATCGCGGCGTTCTACAGGATGTCCATCGCCACCGGCGCCAGGCTCAAGCTGGCGGCGCCGATCCGCGCCTCGCACGGCAATTCCGCGGCGATGGCCTTCGACGTCGAGCTGAACCTGCCCCAGGGCCGCATGCTGATCCGCGTCATCGACGTGATGACGTTCGACGAAGCCGGCAAGTTCACCTCGATGCGCGCTTTCTGGGGCCCTAGCGACATGACGATGCTCTGAGGCCCGCGCCTCCCCGCCCGGTAGTCATTTCGGACGATGACGCAAATGCGCTTTTCTGTGAAAAAGATCATCGACAAAGCCGCTTGCGCGCCGTCCCGCCGCGCCTGAGCGAAAACTAACGGATCCAGTGGAGTTTCAGGAGGACGCTGTGCAGACCCAAGTTCAGAAAACCGCCACCTTGGTCACCCCCCAGGCGCTGCTGCAGCGTGCCCGCGAGATGGTGCCGGTGCTGGCTGCGCGCGCGAAGCAGACCGAGGAGCTGCGCCGCGTTCCCGACGAGACCGTGGCCGAGATGCAGGCGGCCGGCTTCTTCCGCGTGCTGCAGGCCAAGCAGTACGGCGGCTACGAGATGGATCCCCAGGTGTTTTACGACATCTGCATGACCCTGGCCGAAGGCTGCATGTCCACCGCCTGGATCTACGGCGTGATCGGCGTGCACAACTGGCAGATGGCCTGCTTCGACCCGCGCGCCTCCGAGGACGTGTGGGGCAAGGACACCTCGGTGCTGATCGCCTCGACCTACATGCCCAAGGGCCAGGTCAAGCCGGTCGAGGGCGGCTTCAAGTTCTCCGGCCGCTGGGGCTTCTCCTCCGGCATCGACCACTGCCAGTGGGTGCTGCTCGGCGGCCTGATCTTCCCCGCCGACGGCAAGGGCCCGCCGGAATACCGCACCTTCCTGGTGCCGCGCAGCGACTTCGAGGTGATCGACACCTGGCATGTAATGGGCCTGAAGGGCACCGGCTCCAAGGACATCGTGGTCAAGGATGCCTTCGTGCCGGAGTACCGCACGCACAAGGCCAGCGACGGCTTCATGGGCACCAACCCGGGCCGCGACACCTTCACCTCCGACCTGTACAAGCTGCCGTTCGGCCAGATCTTCGTGCGCGCGGTGTCGTCCGCGGCCATCGGCGGCCTGCAGGGCGCGCTGACCACCTTCCTCGACTTCGCCAAGGTCCGCGTCGGCGACATGGGCAACAAGACCTCGGAGCAGGCGCCGGCGCAGCTGGCCGCCGCCGAGACGGCGCTGGCCATCGACGAGATGAAGCTGGTCCTGAACCGCAACTTCGACGTGCTGATGGGCAAGATCAGGGCCAGGCAGCCGCTGGACGACATCCAGCAGCGCCTGCACTTCCGCCACCAGGCGGCGCAGGTGGTGGACCGCTGCGCGCGCCATGCCTACCAGCTGTTCTCGGCCTGCGGCGGCCGCGGCATCTTCACCGACTTCCCGCTGCACCGCTACATGCACGACATCTTCGCGGCGCGCGGCCATTACGCCAACAATCCCGAGCAGTTCGGGCGTAACTACGGCGGCGTGCTGCTGGGCCGTGAAAACACGGATTTCTTCCTCTGATGAACCCGGTCGCCCTTCCTCCGGGAAGGGAGCAGGGCGAGGGGCGCGGTTCCCGGCCGTGCTGCTCCCGATCGGGAGCACGCCCCTCAACTCCGGCCCCTTTTCCAATGGGAGAGGGGGAGTGAACAAGCGAGACCTCCGATGGTGTGTGCGATGGGCATGAATCAGGCGGCGGCAGCCGAGCCGCGCGAGTACGACGTGATCGTGGTGGGTTCCGGCGCCGGCGGCATGACCGCGGCGCTGTGCTGCCAGGCCCAGGGCCTGTCGGCGCTGCTGATCGAGAAGCAGGACCTGTACGGCGGCACCAGCGCGGTGTCCGGCGGCGGCATCTGGATCCCCTGCAACGACGACATTCCCGGCGTCGGCGGCAACGACACGCCGGAAGAGGCGCTGACCTATCTGAAGGGCCTGACCCGCGGCGAGGTGCCGCTGGCGCGCCTGGAAGCCTACGTGCGCAACGCCCCCGGCATGGTGCGCTTCATGGCCAGGCGCTTCGGCGTGCGCTTCCGCGCGGTGAAGAAATATCCGGACTACTTCCCCGACCATCCCGGCGGCAAGCCCGGCTACCGCACCATGGAGCCGTATCCGTTCGACGCCGCCCGGCTGGGCGAGGAGTTCCAGCGCATGCGCGGCCCCTACAAGGGCACGCAGCTGATGGGCCGCGTCTCGATGGACCAGGTCGAGGCGCATGTGCTGTTCACGCGCGCACCGGGCTGGATCTGGCTGATGCTGAAGATGATGGGCCGCTACTGGTTCGACTTCGCCTGGCGTCGCAAGACCCAGCGCGACCGCCGCCTGGTGCTGGGGCAGGGCATGATCGCCGCGCTGCGCCAGGCGATGCTGGAGCACCAGGTGCCGCTGTGGCTGAACACGGCGCTGGAGTCGCTGGTGTTCGAGAATGGCCGCGTCACCGGCGTGGACGTGGTGCGCCAGGGCCGGAAGCTGCGGCTGAACGCGCGCCGCGGCGTGGTGCTGGCTTCCGGCGGCTTCGAGTCCAACCAGCGCATGCGCGAGCAGTACCTGCCCAAGCCGACCGACGCGGCCTGGACCGCGGCGCCCCCGATCAACATGGGCGACGGCATCCGCGCCGGCCAGGCGCTCGGCGCCGGCACGGCGTTCATGGACCTGACCTGGGGCTCGCCGACGGTGGCGACCTCGCCGGACACGCCGGCCTGCGGCATCTTCGTCGAGCGCGCCCTCCCGGGCAGCCTGGTGGTGAACAAGGCCGGCCGGCGCTTCGTCAACGAGGCCTGCCCCTACACCGAGTTCGTCTACGCCATGTACGCCGAGCAGGCGCGCAGCGGCGGCGGCGTGCCGTGCTGGCTGGTGTTCGACGCCACCTTCCGCCACAAGTATCCGATGGGCCCGCTGCTGCCCGGCCAGATCCAGCCCGACAAGGCCCTGCCCAAGCACTGGCTCGACAAGGTCTACTACCGGGCCGGCAGCCTCGACGAGCTGGCCGCCAAGATCGGCGTCGACGCCGCCGGGCTGCAGGAAACGGTGCGCACGTTCAACGACAACGCCGTGCGCGGCGTGGACCCGCAGTTCAACCGCGGCGGCAACGTGTTCGAGCGCTACTACAGCGATCCCTCGGTCAAGCCCAATCCCTGCCTCGGCCCGCTGCTCAAGCCGCCGTTCTACGCCGCGCGCCTCGACGCCGGCGAGCTCGGCACCAAGGGCGGCCTGGTCACCGACGAGTCCGCCCGCGTGCTGCGCGAGGACGGCGGCGTCATCGACGGCCTTTACGCCGTCGGCAACTGCTCCGCCGCGGTGATGGGCCGCACCTACGCCGGCCCCGGCGCCACGCTCGGCCCGGCGATGACCTTCGCCTACATCGCCGCGCATGAAATCGCCAAGACCGCCGGAATGAAGGGCGGGCAGGCTGGGGTGGCGCAGGCGGCGTAAGGAGCATTGCCCTGCCGGCGCAAGCCGGCATCCGGGCGCGAAGTTCGGCGTCAGGGACTCTGGAGACCGGCGGCTTGCGCCGGCCTGACGCCAGAAAATCTAAAGAGCGATTCGAGGAGACCATGAGCAAGCTCAAAGGCAAAGTCGCACTCGTCACCGGCGCCGGGCAGGGCGTCGGGCAGGGCATCGCTTACGCCCTCGCCGCGGAGGGCGCGGCGGTGGCGGTGACCGGGCGCACCCTGGCCAAGGTCGAGAAGACCGCGGCCGAGATCGTCAGGCGCGGCGGCAAGGCCTTGCCGCTGGCCTGCGAGGTGAAGGAGCTGGCTTCGCTGGAGCGCGTGGTGGCGGAAACGGTGAGGCAGCTCGGCGGTCTCAACATTCTGGTCAACAACGCCCAGGAAGTGCCGCTGGGCCCGCTCAACGGCGTGACCGAGGAGGCCTTCGCCGCCGGCTGGGAATCCGGCCCGCTGGCGACCTTCCGCCTGATGAAGCTGTGCTATCCGCATCTGAAGGGCGACGGCAACATCATCAACCTGGGCAGCCCGGCGGCGATGCGCTGGGACGCCAGCGGCTACGGCGTCTACGCCGCCGTCAAGGAGGCGATCCGCTCCCTGACCCGCGCCGCGGCCTGCGAGTGGGCCAAGGACGGCATCCGCACCAACGTGATCCTGCCCCTGGCCAACTCCCCGGCGATGGAGTGGTGGACGCGTGAGCGGCCGCAGGAATCGGCGGCCTTCATCGCCACCGTGCCGGCGCAGCGCGTCGGCGACTGCGAGCTCGACATCGGCCGCTTCGTCGCCAGCCTTTGCTCCGACGATTGCCGCTACATCAACGGCCAGAGTGTCGCCGTCGATGGCGGCCAGGCATATCTGGGCTAAAAAGCTGCCGCCATGCCGGCCTTCGCCGGTATGACGCAAACGGAGAGAGCATGAGCGCCGACATCGCGCTGGGCAACGACGGCCAGGGCCTCTATACCCTGACCATGGGCCAGGCCGGCAAGGCCTGCGTGGTGACACGGGACAGCTGCCTGGCGATGACCCAGGCGCTGCGCCAGGTGCGCGAGGACGGCGCGGCGCGCGTGCTGGTGCTGCGCAGCGCCGGCAAGTCGTTCAACGCCGGCGGCGACATTTCCGCGATCAGCGCCACCCTGGTCGACTCCGACCGGCTGCTCGGCGGCATCATCGACGCCTTCCACGAATCGATCCTGGCGCTGCGGCGCCTGCCGGTGCCGGTGATCGGCAGCGTATTCGGCGCGGCGGCCGGCGGCGGCTTCTCGCTGGCCCTGGCCTGCGACCTGCTGGTGGCGGCCAGGAGCGCCCGCTTCGTCGCCGCCTATCCGGCGCTGGGGACTTCGTCCGACGGCGGCCTCAGCCATTACCTGAGGCGCCGTCTTGGCGCCATGAAGGCGCTGGAGATCGTGCTCGGCGGCCCGCTCGGCGCGGCCGAGGCGCAGGCCCTCGGCCTGGTGGCCAGGGTGGTGGACGACGGGCAGCTCGAGGCGGAGACACTGGCTTATGCGCGGCAGATCGCGCAGATGGCGCCGCAGTCGGTCCAGGCATTCAAGCAGCTGCTCGGCGCCGCCGAGGACGCGGAGCTGGAGGCGCAGCTGGCGCGCGAGCGCGCCGCCTTCCTCGGCTGCGCCCGCACCGAGGATTTCCGCAACCGGGTCCAGGCGTTCTTGCAAAAGCGCGGATGAGCACGCCCGCCGCCAGCACCGCGGAGCTGCTCGACGAACAGCGGGTGCGGCAGAAGCTGGAACGGGTGCTGCGCGAGCGCACCGGCGCCGCGGCGAGCGTCGGCGCATTGAAGCGCTTTCCGGTCGGCTACTCCTGGCTGACCTATGGCTTCAGCGCCAGCTGGGAGGATGCGAGCGGAGCGCAGCGGCGCGAGCTGATCCTGCGCCTGGGGCCGCCCAACGGGCTGTTCGCGCCCTACAGCGCGGCGCCGCAGTTTCTGACCTTGCAGGCCTTGCGCGGCAGCGGCGTGCCGGTGCCGGCGGTGCACTGGCACGGCGACGCGGCGGAAGCCTTCGGCGCACCCTGGTTCATCTGCGAGAAAGTGCCGGGCCGTGCTCCGGTGATGTGGGGCGAGACCTTCAGCGACCAGACCCGCGCCGCGCTCGGCGCGCAGCTGGCCGACGCGCTGGCGGCGCTGCATCGCTTCGACTGGCGCGGCACCGCCATCGAGAGCCTCGGCGGCCAGGTGACGACGGCGAACGCGGCGCGCCTGCAGGTCGACTACTGGGCCGGCGAAATGCAGCGCTGGCAGCTGCGGCGCCAGCCGATGGCCGAGTCGGTGCTGGCGTGGCTGCGGGCGCACTGTCCGGAGGCGCCGAAGGTGACGGTGGTTCACGGCGACTACCGCATCGGCAACTTCCTCTGTGTCGACGACCGCATCACCGCCATTCTCGACTGGGAGCTGGTGCACCTGGGCGATCCGCACGAGGACCTGGGCTGGATGTGCCAGCGCACCTTCCGCCCCGGCACCTCCCTGATCTGCACCCTGATTCCGCGCGACGAGCTGTACCAGCGCTACGAGCGCGGCACCGGCATCAAGGTCTCGCCGAAGCTGGTGCACTTCTACGAGGTGCTGGGCCTGTTCAAGTTCTACGTCATCGACATCGGCGCCGAGCGCTGCTTCGAGGACGGGCTGCACAACGACCTGCGCCTGCCGTCGATGGCGGCGCAGGCTTCGCGGCTGCTGCTGCAGCTGGAAAAGCTGATCGCGGAGGCGCCGTGAACAACACCCTTGACCGCCTCTTCGCCGGCCTCGTCGCCAGCCTGCAAGGCGAGATCATCCCGCGCCTGGACGACGAGTTCGCCCGCGGCCAGGCCTATGCCGCGGTGGACCTGCTCAACAATCTGCGCCCGCGCCTCGACTGGGCGGTGGGGCCGCTGGCCGAGCAGGTTGCGGCCCAGCTGGCGGCGGCGCAGCGCATCGCGGCCGTGGCGCCGGAGCACGCGCTGCCGCAGGAACTGGAGGCCGTGCCGCAAGCCGCGACCGGCGAAGCGCTGCGCCGGCACCGCGACGCGCTCGACGAACATCTGTGCAAGGTCCTCGACCGGCTGGCGCAGGCGCCGGCCGGGCAGCGCGAGGCGCTGCAGGCGGTGTTGACGCAGTACATGAAGGAGCAGGTGCGGCGCGAGGTGAGCCTGGCGGCGAAGCCGCTGTTCGGCGAGATCGCGGGGAATACAGGCGCGGACAAGAAATGAGTGATGTCATCCTGAGCGCAGCGAAGGATGCGGCCCTCGGCACCAGATCCCTCGCTGCGCTCAGGATGACATCCGAGGAGAGCATATGCTGACCCCGCAGGACGACCACATCGGCCACCAGCTGCCCACCACCTTCGATCATGTCGGCACCAGCGATCCGGCCTGGATGGAGCGCTACTGGTATACCGGCCACCTGGTCCCTTCCGGCGAGGTGATCTTCGACCTCGGCCTGGGCTACCACCCCAACCGCAACGTGATGGACGCCTTCGCCGGCGTCACCGTGGGCGGCCGCCAGTACAACTTCCGCGCCTCGCGCCACCTGCGGCCGAACCCCCTGCATCCGCTGCACACCAGGATCGGGCCGCTGGAGTTCGCGGTGCTGGAGGGCTTCAAGCGCCATCGCCTGACCTTGGACCGCAACGCGTCCGGCATCAGCTTCGATATCGAATTCCTCGGCGGCTTCAATCCGCACGAGGAGGCGCAACGCTTCCGCCGCCGCAACGGCCGCATCACCGAGAACCTGGCGCGCTGCCAGCAGCTCGGCCGCTACGCCGGCTGGCTCGAGGTGGACGGCCGGCGCCACGAGCTGACGCCCGAAAGCTGGTGCGGCCAGCGCGATCATTCCTGGGGCATCCGCGCCGAGCTGCGCACCGACGAGGCGCACCCGCCACTGACCCACTTCCAGCCCTCGTTCTGGACCTGGGTGGCGGTGCAGTTCCCGCAGCGCGGCCTGCTCTGGTCCTTCACCGAGCGCGCGCCGGGCGACATCGCCTACCTCACCGGCGAGGAGGTGCTGCCGCTGGGCCAGCGCGCCAGCCGCGGCCTGCATGTCGACGACGTGAGGCACGAGCTGGTCTGGGCAAAGGACCGGCTGGGGCAGACGCTGGCGTCCGGCAGCTTTGAGCTGACCCTGGCCAGCGGCAAGAAGCGGCAGCTGGAGCTGCGCACCCTGCCGGCGCGCTATTTCCTCAAGGGCGGCCTCTACGGCGGCCTCGGGGGCTGGTTCCAGGGCGACGACAAGGGGCCGCTGCACCTCGAGCACGAGCAGTGGGACCTGCGCGACGCCGCCACGCGCCGCCTGACCCGTACCCTGGCCGACCATGTCGTCGAGGTGCGCGAGGGCGACGAGGTGGGCTACGGCATCATTGAATATGCGGTGGCGCCGGGGTATCCGAAGTACCAGGAAGTGCAGGAGTTTCCGCCGTATTAGCGATCAGTCACGAGCGCAGCGAAGGGCCCTGGTGCCATGCCTTTTCCGGCTACGTGCAGGCCGGATCCTTCGCTCCGCTCAGGATGACAAACAGCGAGAGAGCCACCATGACGACCCCATCCGCCTTCGACCCGATCCAGATCGGCCCGCTCAAGCTGCGCAACCGCTTCATCAAGTCCGGCGCCAACGAGGGCATGGCCAAGGGCGGGGTGCCGTCGAAGATGCTGGTCGAGCATCACCGCGCCGTTGCCGCCGGCGGCGTGGCGATGAGCACCGTGGCGTACTGCGCGGTCTGCGCCGACGGCCGCACCTTCGAGGACCAGGTGCAGCTGGAGCCCGGCACCGTGAAGCACCTCAAGGTGCTGACGGAGGCGGTGCACCGGGAAGGCGCCGCCGCCTGCGCCCAGATCACCCACGGCGGCGCCTTCACCTTCCTGCCGCGGCTGGGCACCAGGTACCCGCTCAGCTCCTCCGGCGGCTTCAACGCCGCCGGCGTCATCAGCGGCCGCTTGTTCAAGACGGCGATGACGCCGGATGACCTCGAGCGCATCGCCGGCGAGTTCGTCGCCGGAGCGCGGCTGGCGCGCGAGGCCGGCTTCGACGCCGTGGAAATCCACATGGGCCATGGCTACCTGCTGAGCCAGTTCCTGTCGCCGGCCTACAACAGGCGCAAGGACCAGTACGGCGGTGCCGCCGCGCAGCGCGCCCGGTACCCGGCAATGGTGCTGCGGCGGGTGCTGGACGCGGTCGGCGGCAGCATGGCGGTGACCTGCAAGATCTGCGTTACCGAGGGCTTCAGGAACGGGGCGACCGCCGAGGATGCCGCTCAGGTGGCCCAGGTGCTGGAGCGCGAGGGCGCGCACCTGCTGGTGCTCAGCGGCGGCATGAACGTGGAAGCGCCATGGGCGATCTTCGGCAGCCCGATGCCGCGCGCCGCGACGGACACGGTGCAGAACCCGGTGATCCGCATGGCCACCCGCATCCTGCGGCTGTGGGAGCCGAAGGTCACGTTCCACGAAAACTACTTCATGGAGCACTCGCGCAAGGTGCGTGCCGCCGTGAAGATGCCGCTGGCTTACCTGGGCGGCGTGAAGTCCGTCGCCGGTATCGCGCAGGCGATGGGCGAGGGCTTCGACTGCGTGGTGATGGCCCGCGCCCTGATCCACGATCCGCAGCTGGTCAACAAGTTCCGCAGCGGCGAGGCCACGGTATCCGGCTGCACCGCCTGCAACGAATGTGTGGTGATGATGTACACGCCGGGCGGCACCAGCTGCGTCCTGCGCGAGCCGAACAGCGCCGAGCTGAACCGCACGCCGGCGGCAGCCTAGCGACCACGGTAGCCCGGGAAGCGCGCAGCGCTACCCGGGGCTTTCCCATGGAGGTCGTGCATCCCGGGTAGCGCTGCGCGCTTCCCGGGCTACGGTATGCTCGAGGCATGGTCCTATATCGGCGCAATCGGGTTCAGGGTGGTACCTACTTCCTGACCGTGACCTTGCGTGATCGATCCGCAAGTTTTCTGGTCGATCATGCGGAGGCCCTGCGGGAATCCTTTCGGAGCGTCAGAACCCACCTGCCATTCATCATTGATGCGCTGGTCATCATGCCTGACCATTTGCACCTGCTCTGCACGCTGCCGGAAGGTGATGATGCCTATTCGGAGCGGATACGCCTGCTCAAGCGGAACTTTACTGCTGCGTTGTCGGGGCAAATTGAATTACCCGGCAAAGGGTTATGGCAGCCCAGGTTCTGGGAGCACACCGTCCGTGACGAGGCGGACTTCCAGAGACATTTCGACTACATCCACTTCAACCCCGTCAAGCATGGATATGTGAACCGGGTAGCAGACTGGCCGTATTCCTCATTCCACAAACATGTGAAGAATGGATTGCTGGCGGCGGATTGGGGAGGCGATTTCGCCGAGATCGTCGATGGCGGCTACGGGGAACGGTAGCCCGGGAAGCGCGCAGCGCTACCCGGGGGCTTTCCCATGGAGGGCGTGCATCCCGGGTAGCGCTGCGCGCTTCCCGGGCTACGAAGGGTGAGGTTTCAGATCCCCGGCGCGCCAGGGAAGCCGACGTAGTAGGTGCCGGTCAGCATGCCGCCGTCCACCGCCAGTTCGGCGCCGCAGACATAGGAGGCTTCGTCGCTGGCCAGGAACAGGCTGCAATGCGCCGCCTCGGAGGGCTCGCCGACGCGCTGCGCCGGCACCCAGGTATAGCGCTTGTTCACCTCGGCCTTGGCCTCGGCGTAGGGGTTGCCCATGGCGGTGTCGATCCCGCCCGGGTGGATCGAGTTGACCCGCACGCCCTTGTGGCCCAGCTCCATGGCGGCGCAGCGGGTCAGGCCGCGTACGCCCCACTTGCTGGAGCTGTAGGCGGACAGGCCGTTCGCGCCCTTCATGCCGTCGGTGGAGGAGACATTCACGATCGAGCCCTTGCCGCGGCCGATCATGTGCGGCGCCACCGCCTTGATGCCGAGGAATTGGCCCATCAGGTTGACCTGCAGGACGCGCTCGTATTCGGCCTTGCTGGTCTCGAGGAGGGTCTTGAACAGCAGGATGCCGGCGTTGTTGACCAGGATGTCGACCTGGCCGAACCTGGCGATGGCCTTGTCCACCACGCGGGCCCAGTTCGCTTCGTCGCTGACGTCGAGGTGTTCGAAGATGGCGTTGGCGCCGATCTCCTGCGCCAGCCGGGCGCCGTCCTGGTCGAGCACGTCGGCGATGACGACTTTGGCGCCTTCCTGCGCGAACAGCCGCGAGGTGGCACCGCCCATGCCGCGGGCGCCGCCGGTGATGATCGCCACCTTTCCTGCAAGTCTGGCCACGGTATTCTCCTCCGCTTCTGTTGGTCCGCTCTGTTATTCGACGACGGCGGGATGCGCCTGCACCGGGCCGCCCAGCATGGCGCGGTGCGAGGGCGGCTGCTTGCCGTCGATGTCCTTGATGCCGTACTCCAGCGCCAGCTCTGCGCCCACCACCACCTGGCCGGACTTCTCCATGCGCCTGGGGTCGCGGTACAGCGCGCCGAGGAGGTGGCCGGTGAACTCGGGACTTTCGGCGATATCCCAGAAGCCGGCGTACTTGGCGGCGTCGGCATCCATCACGCGCCTGGTGCGGTCGGTCTTGAGCATGCCCATCCACACCGACACGGCGGCGACGCCGTGCTTGCGCAGGTCCACCGCCATGTCCTTGGCGAACTTGTCGACGCCGACCTTCTGCGCGCCGTAGGCCGGGCCGTGCATGTAGCAGCTGGCGCCGAAGGAGGAGGTGAAGGCGATCAGGCCGTTCTTGCGCGCCACCATCAGCGGCGCGGCGTACCAGCTGGCGATATAGCCTGAGCGCAGGCCCACGTCGAGGATGTCCACCTGCTCGATCGGCTTCTCCCAGAAGCCGCCCTTTTCGATCAGCGTGTCGTGAATGACGGTGGCGTTGTTGACCAGGATGTCGAGGCGGCCGTTCTGCTCCTGCTTCACCTGCTCGAACAGGGCCTTCACCTGCGCGTCGTCGCCGTGGTCGACGGCCACGGCGATGCCCTTGCCGCCGGCCTTGGTCACGCCCTCGGCGGTGGCGTAGATGGTGCCGGGCAGGGGGGCGTCGCCCTCCTTCTTCGAGCGGCCGGTGACGTAGACGGTGGCGCCTTCCGCGCCGAGCGCGAGGGCGATGCCCTTGCCGGCGCCGCGCGAGGCCCCGGTGACGACGGCGACCACGCCTTGCAGCGGCTTGTCCTGGCTCATGTCTGCTCCTCCGTGCTGATTATGGATCAACGAAAATGTGCGCCCGGGCGCCCGCAGCGGACGTCTCGGGGGCGGTGCGCTGCGCCGCCCGCGGAGACGTTCCCCGGGGGCAACACCCGGGACGGACGGCGGGCGCCTTGCTTCATGCCGGCGCCTTGCGCAGCTCGAATTTCAGCACCTTGCCGGCGGCGTTCACCGGCAGGCTCTTCACGATCTCGACGAAGCGCGGCACCTTGTAATTAGCCATGTTGTCGCGGCACCAGGCGATCAGCTGCTTGCCGTCGAGGCTGGCCTGCGGGCGCAGCACCACGAAGGCCTTGCCGACCTCGCCGAGGCGCTCGTCGGGGACGCCGACGATGGCGACCTGGGCCACCGCGGGATGGCCGGCGATGATGCGCTCGATCTCCGCCGGATAGCAGTTGAAGCCGCCGGCGATGTACATGTCCTTGAGGCGGTCGGTGATGCGCAGGTAGCCGCGCTCGTCGAGGATGCCGATGTCGCCGGTGTGCATCCAGCCGTCGGCGTCGATGGTCTCGGCGGTGGCTTTGGGATCGTCGAGGTAGCCACGCATGACGTTGTAGCCGCGCACCACGATCTCGCCGGCCTCGCCGGCGGGGACCGGCCTGCCGTCGCCGTCGATGCAGCGCACCTCGGTGTCGGGCAGGGGCCGGCCGCTGGTCAGGGCCACGGTTTCGGCGTCGTCGCCGGCGCCGCAGAGGGAGACCACCCCGCAGGACTCGGTCAGGCCGTAGCCGGTCAGCACCACCTTGAAGCCGAGCTCGGCGCGGATCCGCCCGATCAGGGCCGGCGCGATGGCCGCCGCCCCGGTGATGGTGGCGCGCAGGCTCGACAGGTCGGACTCGCCGCGGCGCGGATCGTTGAGGATGGAGATGAACAGCGTCGGCGGGCCCGGCAGCACCGAGATGCGCTGGTGGGCGACGCGCGACATCAGCACCGCGGCGTCGAATACGGCGTGCGGCAGCACCATGGCCCCGGCCAGCAGGCCGGCCATCCAGCCGAACTTGTAGCCGAAGGTGTGGAAGAAGGGGTTGACCACCAGGTAGCGGTCTTCCGGCACCAGCTCCATGTGGCGCGACCACTCGGCGATGGTGCGCAGGTTCTGGCCGTGCGCCGTCATCACGCCCTTGGGCAGGCCGGTGGTGCCGGAGGTGAAGATCACGTCCATCAGGCTGTCGGCCGTGACGGCGGCGCTGCGCTTCGCCACTTCCCCGGCCGGCACTTCCGCGGCGCGGTCGAGGAAAGCCTGCCAGGTGAAGGCGCCGTTCTCGGCATCGCGCAGCACCACGATGTTTTCGAGTCCCGGCGGGCGGTGCGGCGCCAGCACGGCGGGGTAATACTGGTCGAGGAAGCGGCCGGCGCTGAACAGCAGCCTGGCGCCGCTGCGTTGCAGCACGTAGGCCACCTCGCTGCCCTTCATGCGGGTGTTCACCGGCACCACCGCGGCGCCGACGCTGAGCACGCCCAGCGCGGCAATGATCCACTCGACGCAGTTCTGGCCCCAGATGGCGACGCGCTCGCCGGGCTGCACGCCCATGGCGATGAGGGCGCGGCCGGCGTCGATGCGCAGGCGGTCGAGCTGCTCGTAGCTGAGCACCTGGCCGTCCTCGCCGACCAGGGCGATGCGTCCGGCATGGCGCTGCGCCGCGGCTGCGAAGGCGAGGGGAAGGGTCGGATGGCTCATTTGACGTAGCGCACTTTCACCCGTGGCGTCTTCGGCACCGACTGGCAGCTGAGCACCCAGCGGTCGTCCAGCTCGTCCTGCTCCAGCACGTGGTTCTCCAGCATCTCCACTTCGCCTTCCAGCAGCTTGCAGATGCACGAGGCGCAGGCGCCGGCGCGGCAGGAGTAAGGCGGCGCCAGGCCGGCGTCCTCCAGGGCCTCGAGCACCACCTGGCCGGGAAAGGCGGTGACGGTGTGGACGACGCCGTCGAGCTCGGCCTCGATCGTCACCTTGCCTTCGTGCAGGCTCTCGCTCACCGGGCTTATCTCTCGGCCCAGATGCGCCAGCCGTTGTCGATGTGCATCTCGGCGCCGTTGATGAACCTGGACTCGTCCGAGGCCAGGAACAGCACCAGGTTGGCGATGTCGCGGGCGTCGGCCATGCGCGTCATCGCCAGCTTCAGGTCCTTCACCTCGGGCATCAGCCCCGGCTTCACCGTGCTGTGCAGGTTGGCGACCATCGGCGTCTTGATGCCGTCCGGATGGACCGAGTTGCAGCGGATCTTCAGCTCGAAGCGGCGGCAGTGGATGGCGACGTTGCGGGTCAGCGCGGCGACCGCGCCCTTGGACGCGCTGTAGGCGCAGAACGCCGACATGCCGGAGATCGCGGCGATCGAGGACATGTTGACGATCGAGCCGCTCTTGCGCTTCTTCATCGCCAGCACGCCGTACTTGCAGCCAAGGAAGTAGCCGTCGGAATTGACGCGCTGCACCCTCTGCCACTGCTCCAGCGTGGTGTCCTCGATGGTGCCGTATTGCAGGATGCCGGCGTTGTTGACCAGCACGTCGACGCCGCCGAATTTCTCCTCCGTCGCCTGGATCACCGCCTTCCAGTCGTCCTCGGAGCTGATGTCGTGGCGCACGAACAGGGCCTGGTCGCCGATCGAGGCGGCGACGGCGCGGCCGGCTTCCTCGTTGAGGTCGGTCAGCACCACCCTGGCCCCTTCCTGCGCCAGCAGGATCGCGTCCTCCCTGCCCACGCCGCTGGCGGCGCCGGTGATGATGGCGACCTTGTCCTGCACTCTGCCCATGCAATACTCCTCGATAAGCCTATTCTTGATTGCGGCCGGGGCCGCGTGGCGCCGCCGTGGACGGCCGCCGGGCGCAAGGCCGGCGGGGGCGTGTTCGGGGTCAGAAAGGCATTATTTCCATCCCGGGCGGCGAATCATCATCCATTGAGACTAGCCGTTTGCATGAGGCGCGGGGGCGGGTCTCGTCTAATCGGGTGAAGCCGCTGTGGCGCCCGGGTCTTGATAATTGCGGTCATCGCAAACCAGATCCCAACAATCCCGGCGGAGCCCTCCCCAAAATGGCCCAACAAACCGTAAAAATCGATGCCCTCGCCTATGTCGTGGCCGAAAGCACCGACATTTCCAAGTGGAAGCAGTTCGGCGAGGAGGTGCTGGGCGTCGCCACTTCCGAGGCGCCGGAAGGCGGGCTTTACCTCAAGATGGACGAGCGCAAGTATCGCATCGCCGTCGTCAAGGGCAGCCAGGACCGTTACCACGCGTCCGGCTGGGAGGTGCGCGACGAGACCTCGTTCAGTGCCGTGCTCGAAGCGCTGAAGAAAGCCGGCGTCGCCGTCAGCAAGGGCAGCGAGGCCCAGCGCAAGGCGCGCTGCGTGCAGGACCTGGCCTCGTTCACCGACCCCTCCGGCAACCGCCATGAGGTGTCCTGGGGCTTCACCACCGATTTCGCGCGCTTCATCTCGCCGGTCGGCGTCGAGGGCTTCGTCACCGGCGATGCCGGCGTCGGCCACACCGTGCTGCCGGCGGAGAAGTTCGACGAGACCTGGGCCCTGTTCCGCGACGTGCTCGGCTTCGGCCTGTCCGACATCTTCCGCCACAAGTTCACCCCCGATCCGAACGAGCCGGTCAAGCGCATCTACTTCACCCACTGCGCCAATCCGCGCCACCACAGCCTGGCGCTGTTCGAGATGCCCATCCCCAGCGGCTGCGTCCACATGATGATGGAAGTGCCGACCATGGACGAGGTCGGCCGCGCCTACGACCGCATGCAGAAGCAGGGCGTCAAGCTGATGGCGACCCTGGGCCGCCACGTCAACGACCGCATGACTTCGTTCTACATGAACAGCCCGTCCAACTTCGCCATCGAGTACGGCTACGGCGGCCTGATGCTGGACTGGGACAAGCACCAGGCCTTCGAGTCCACCGCCGTGAGCCTGTGGGGCCACGACTTCTCCGTCGGCTTCAAGTAAGGAGGCCGGAGCCTAAATGGCATTGAACAAGGAAATGTCGGCGGCGGCCGCGGTCGCGCAGCTGCGCTCGGGCATGACGCTGGGCATCGGCGGCTGGGGCCCGCGCCGCAAGCCGATGGCCCTGGTGCGCGAGATCCTGCGCTCCAGCCTCAAGGACCTGACCGTGGTGTCCTACGGCGGCGCCGACGTCGGCATGCTGTGCGCCGCCGGCAAGGTGAAGAAGCTGATCTTTCCCTTCGTCACCCTCGATGCGATTCCTCTCGAGCCTTATTACCGCAAGGCGAGGGAGAGCGGCGCCATCGAGGTGATGGAGCTGGACGAGGGCATGTTCGAGTGGGGCCTGCGCGCCGCCGGCATGCGCATGTCGTTCCTGCCGACCCGCGTCGGCCTGGCCACCGACGTGCTGGCGAAGAATCCCTCGATCAAGACCATCCAGTCCCCCTACGCGGACGGCGAGGTCTACGTGGCGATGCCCGCGCTGAAGCTGGACGCCGCGCTGATCCACGTCAACGAGGCCGACCGCCTCGGCAACACCCTGGTGCGCGGGGCCGACAGCTTCTTCGATCATCTCTATGCCCGTGCCGCCGACAAGTGCTATGTCAGCACCGAAGTGCTGCGCGAGCGCTTCGAGCTGGACGCGGAGACGGCGCGGCTGAATCCGTTCGAGCGCTACCTGGTGGCCGGCGTGGTGCACGCTCCGGGCGGCGCGCATCCCACCTACATGGGGCCGGACTACGGCTGGGACATGGAGCACTTCAAGCGCTACAACGCCTCCGCTGCCGAGGAGAACGGCTGGCAGAAGTACGTCGAGGAGTTCGTCAGCCCCGGCGAGGCGGCCTATCTGGCCAAGGTCGGCGGCGCCGAGCGCATCGCCAAGCTCAAGCTGCCGGTGTTCTGATCATGACCAACGAAGCGACACTGGCGGAACTGATGATCGTCGCCGCCTCCGAGGCCTGGCGCGACAACGGCGAAGTGCTGGCCTCCGGCATCACCACCATCCCGCGCCTGGGCGCGTCCCTGGCCAAGCTGACGCACTCGCCCGAACTGCTGATGACCGACAGCGAGGCGTTCCTGGTGTCCGAGCCGGTGCCGCTGGGGCCGCGCGGCGACTACCAGCCGAAATACGAAGGCTATATGTCGTTCGAGCGCGTGTTCGAGTGCGTCTGGGGCGGCAAGCGGCACGTCATGATCGGGCCGACGCAGGTGGATCGCTGGGGCCAGACCAACCTGTCCATCGTCGGCGACTACGCCAGGCCGAAGTCGGCGATGCTGGGCGTGCGCGGCCTGCCGGGCAACAGCATCAACCACATCAACTCCCTGTTCGTGCCCAACCACAACCCGCGCGTGTTCGTGGCGGGCGAGGTCGACATGGTGTCCGGCGTCGGCTACAAGCCCGAGCGCTGGGGCCCGGGCATGAAGCGCGACTTCGTCGACATGCGCCTGATCGTCACCGAGCTGTGCGTGCTGGACTTCGGCGGCGCGGACAAGGAGGGCGGCAAGGGCATCCGCGTCAGGTCCCTGCACCCAGGGGTCACGTTCGAGCAGGTGCAGGCCGCGACCGGCTTCCCCCTGCAGCCGGCCGGGGGGATGGGCGAGACGCCGATGCCGACGGCCGAGCAGCTGGCCATCATCCGGCGCCTCGACCCGCACAACCTGCGCGACGCAGTGCTGAAGAACAACCCGCCCGCGCGGAGGGCTGCCTGAATGGACGCGAAAGTCAAAGCTCCGGTGCTGGAAGGCTGGTTCACGCTCGACGAGCGCGCGCCGCATCTGCTCGGCGCGCGTTGCAAGAGCTGCGGCACCTATTACTTTCCGAAGGCGATCAAGTTCTGCCGCAATCCGGACTGCGCCGGCGAAGCGTTCGAGGAAGTGGAGCTGTCGCGCACCGGCAAGCTCTGGTCCTACACCAACGCGGCCTACAAGCCGCCCGAGCCCTATGTCGCCAGCGAGCCGTTCCAGCCCTTCGGCATCGCCGCGGTGGAGCTGGAAAAGGAGCGCATGATCGTGCTCGGCCAGCTTGCCACCGGCACCGCGCTGGAATCGCTCAAGGTGGGCATGGATGTCGAACTGGTGCTGGAGCCGCTGGACGACGGCAAGCTGACCTGGAAGTGGAAGATCGCCGGAGCCCGGGCATGAGCAAGGAAATCGCCGTGCTCGGCGCCGGCATGCACCCCTGGGGCAAGTGGGGGCGGAATTTCGTCGAATACGGCATCGTCGCCGCCCGCGCCGCGCTGGCCGACGCCGGCGTCAAGTGGCGCGACGTGCAGTTCGTTTCCGGCGCCGCCACCATGCGCAACGGTTACCCCGGCTACGTCGCCGGCGCCACCTTCGCCCAGGCCCTCGGTTGGCAGGGCGCGCAGGTCAACACCTCCTATGCCGCCTGCGCCTCCGGCTCGCAGGCCCTGGCCGCGGCCCGCTCCAAGATCCTCGCCGGCGAATGCGAGGTGGCGCTGGTGATCGGCGCCGACACCACGCCCAAGGGCTTTCTCGCGCCGATGAAGGGCGAGCGCCCGGACGATCCGGACTGGGTGCGGTTCCGCCTCGGCATCACCAACCCGACCTATTTCGCGCTGTACGCGCGACGCCGCATGGCGCTGTACGGCGATACCCAGGACGACTTCGCCCTGGTCAAGATCAAGAACGCCGAGCACGGCCTGGAAAACCCCAACGCCCGCTACCGCAAGAAGTTCACGGCGGCGGACGTGGCGGCCTCGGCCATGGTGGCCGACCCGCTGCGCCTGATGGACGTCTGCGCCACCTCCGACGGTGCCGCCGCGCTGATCGTCTCCAGCCTGGACTACGCCAGGAAGCTGGGGAAGAAGGACGCGCCGCGCATCGCCGCGATTTCCACCGTGACGCCGAGCTTTGCCACCGACACCGTGGAGATGCCGGACCTGGCCACCGATTCGGCTGTGGCGGCGGAGCCGCGGCGTTTCCGCGCCGCGCTGCCGCGCAAGGCCTACGAGGAAGCCGGCATCGGTCCGGAAGACGTCAGCGTGGCCGAGGTCTACGACCTGTCGACGGCCCTGGAGCTGGACTGGATCGAGGACCTGCAGCTGTGCCCGCGCGGCGAGGGGGCGCGGCTGCTGCGCGAGGGCGCCACCCGCATCGGCGGGCGCATCCCGGTGAACCCCTCGGGCGGCCTGTCCTGCTTCGGCGAGGCGGTCCCTGCCCAGGCGCTGGCCCAGGTCTGCGAGTTGACCTGGCAGCTGCGCGGCCAGGCCGGCGCCCGCCAGGTGCAGGGCGCGAAGGTGGGCATCACCGCCAACCAGGGCCTGTTCGGGCACGGCTCGTCCGTGATCGTGAAACGCTGATGAATCCGGTCCTCAATACGGTGCTGTGCGAGCGCCTGGGCTGCCGCTACCCGGTCGTGCAGACCGCGATGGGCTGGGTGGCGGACGCGAAGCTGGTCGCCGCCACCAGCAATGCCGGCGGCTTCGGCTTTCTCGCCGCGGCCACCATCAAGGCCGAGGACCTGGAGGCGGAAATCCTCAAGGTGAAGTCGCTGACCGAGCGGCCGTTCGGCATCAACTTCCACATGTTCCAGCCCAACGCGCAGCAGGTGATCGATCTCACCATCAAGCACCGGCTGCGCGCGGTCAGCTACGGCCGCGGGCCGGATGCCGGGACCATCGGCCGCTTCAAGCAGGCCGGCGTCCTGTGCATGCCGACGGTCGGCGCGCTGAAACATGCGCAGAAGGCGGTGGAGCTGGGCGCCGACATCATCACCGTGCAGGGCGCGGAAGGCGGCGGCCATACCGGCTCGGTGCCGACCACCCTGCTGCTGCCGCAGGTGCTGGATGCGGTGAGGGTGCCGGTGGTCGCCGCCGGCGGCTTCTACAACGGCCGCGGCCTGGCCGGGGCGCTGGCCTACGGCGCCGCCGGCATCGCCATGGGCACGCGGTTCCTGATGACCGCCGAGTCGCCGGTGCCGCGCGCCACCCTGCAGAAATACCTGGAGGCGAAGGACCCGGCCAGGATCCGCGCCTCCACCGCCGTCGACGGCATGCCGCAGCGCATGATCGACAATCCCTACCTGCTGCGCCTGGAAGCCGGCGGCCTGCTGCGGCGCCTGTTGGTGGCGCTGTCCAGCGCCTGGCAGTGGCGCGCGCACACCGGCATGTCCGTGGGCCACATGGTGCGCACCGCGCTCAAGGCGCTGGGCGAAGGCGATTCGGCGATCCAGACCATGATGGCCGCCAATGCTCCGGTGCTGATCCAGCGCGCCATGGTCGAGGGCCGTCCGGACGAGGGCGTGCTGCCCAGTGGCCAGGTCGCCTCCAACATCGACAGCCTGCCCACCGTCGCCGAGCTGATCGCGGGCATCGTCGCCGAGGCCGAGGCGCGGCTGGCCGCCTTGCAGGTCCGTACCAATACTTCCGGAATCGCCGCATGACTGCGACCCAGCAGTTCAGGACCACCATCGCCGACGGCATCGCCGAGATCGTCATCGACCGGCCGCCGGTCAACGCCCTCAACGACGCCGGCTGGCACGGCCTTGCCGATGAAATCGCGCGCGTCGGGCGCGACCCGGCGGCGCGCGTCATCGTGCTGCGCGCCGAGGGCCGCGGCTTCTGCGCCGGGGTCGACATCAAGGAGCTGGACAAGGAGCCGGAGAAGATCGTCTCGGTCAATGCCGGCAATTACCGCAGCTTCGAGGCGGTGCATCGCAATCCGCTGCCGGTGATCGTGGCCGTGCACGGTTTCGTGCTGGGCGGCGGCATCGGCCTGGCTGGCGCGGCCGACATCGTCGTCGCCGCCGAGGACGCGACGTTCGGCGTGCCGGAAGTGGACCGCGGCGCGATGGGCGGCGGCGCCCACCTGCAGCGCCTGTTCCCGGTGCAGAAGGTGCGCATGATGTATTTCACCGGCGAATCGATCACCGCGGCGGAGGCCTACCGCCTCGGCGCGGTGGAACAGGTGGTGCCGCGCGCGCAGCTGCGCGACGCGGCGCTGGCCATCGCGCGCAAGATCGCCGCCAAGAGCGCGGTGATGATCCGCCTGGCCAAGGAAGCCCTGAACGGGGTCGAGGACGGCAACCTCGAGAACAAATACCGCTGGGAGCAGGGCTTCACCCTGCAGGCCTACATGAGCAAGGAGTCGGCCGAAACGCGCCGCGCTTTCGTCGAGAAGCGCGAGGCGCAGCTCAACATGACGGGCGACAAGGAAGCGTCGGGGAACAAGAACAAATGAGACTCGAATACACCGAACGCCAGCAGCGCTTCCGCAAGGAAGTGCGGGAGTGGCTGGAGCAGAACGTGCCGAAGCAGCCGCTGCGCAGCTTCGACACCGAGGAGGGCTTCGCCGAGCACCGCGCCTGGGAGGGCAAGCTCGCCGCCGGCCGCTGGAGCGCCGTGACCTGGCCCAAGGAAGTCGGCGGCCGCGGCTGCGACCTGATCGAGTGGCTGGTGTTCGAGGAGGAGTACTGGCGTGCCGGCGCGCCGCTGCGCGTCAACCAGAACGGCATTTTCCTGCTGGCGCCGACCCTGATGGAGTACGGCACCGAGGAGCAGAAGCGGCGCTTCCTGCCGCGCATGGCCACCGGCGAGGATGTCTGGGCGCAGGGCTGGTCCGAGCCGGGCGCCGGCTCCGACATGGCGGCGATCCGCTGCAAGGCGGTGCGTGACGGCGACCACTATGTCATCAGCGGCCAGAAGACCTGGTCGACCCGCGCGGTGTGGGCCGACTGGCTGTTCGGCCTGTTCCGCACCGACCCCAACTCGGTGCGCCACCACGGCCTCACCTTCATCCTGCTGCCGCTGAACCTGCCGGGTATTACCATCCGCCCGGTCAAGCAGCTCAACGGCCAGACCGGCTTCGCCGAGATTTTCTTCGACGAGGTGCGCGTGCCAGTGGCAAACCGCCTTGCCGACGAAGGCGCCGGCTGGCAGGTGGCGATGGCCACCGCCGGCTTCGAGCGCGGCCTGATGCTGCGCTCGCCGGGCCGCTTCCAGCAGACCGCGAAGCAGCTGGTCGACCTGTACCTGCGCCACCAGGAGCAGGTCGACGCCGACCCCTCGGTGCGCGATGCCGTGCTGCAGAGCTGGATGGGCGCCGAGGCCTACGCCCTGGCCACCTACCGCACCGCCAGCCGCCTGGCCAAGGGCGGCCAGATCGGCGCCGAAGCCAGCACCAACAAGATTTTCTGGTCCGAGCTGGACCTGCTGATGCACGAGACCGCCATGCGCATCCTCGGCGCCCGCGCCGAACTGATGCCGCATGCGCCGGACGCCGGTGACATCGGCCACTGGCTGGACGGCTTCCTGTTCGCCCAGGCCGGGCCGATCTACGCCGGCACCAACGAGATCCAGAGAAACATCATTGCCGAGCGCATGCTCGGCCTGCCGAGGTCGTAACCGTGGTTTCCGTGAGCCATAGAGCCCCGTTCGCCCCGCGCGTCCGCGCAGCGGGCGCATCGAGGGGCTGCGGTGAAGGTTCGGCGCAATTCCCCGGCCGGTTGCGGGGGCAAGACAACGAGGCGGCCTACTGACATGGACTTCACTTTCGAAGAACAGCAAGTCGCCTTCCGCGACGCGGTGCGCAAGTTCCTGATGGTCGAGGCGGCGCCGGAGCTGCTGCGCGAGATCTGGGAAACCGAGAGCGGCCGCTCCAAGGACCTGCGCGCCAAGCTCGCCGACCAGGGCATCACCGCGCTGTCGGTGCCGGAGGAGTTCGGCGGCATCGGCCTGGGCGACCTGGACTGGGTGCTGATCAACCAGGAGTTGGGCTATTACGCCATCCCCGATTCGCTCTCGGACACGGCCTATCTCGCGGCCTTTCTGCTGAACCGCCTGTCCAGCGACGCGGCGCTGAAGAAGACCTGGCTGCCGAAGATCGCGGCCGGCACCGCGCGCATCGCCATCGGCCACCCGGTCAATCCCTTCGTCTCCGATGCCCAGCTCGCCGACCTGCTGCTGCTGTGGCACGAGGACGAGGTGCACGCGGTGCCGCGCGACAAGGTCAAGCTGTCGCTCAATCCCAGCATCGAGATGTCGCGCCGCCTGTACAAGGTGGAGTGGAAGCCGTCCGAGGCCACCCGCGTCGCCCCGGCCCGCGCCGGCAAGGAGTTGTGGGAGGGCGTGCTCAACCGCGCCGCCCTGGCGGTCAGCGCGCAGCAGCTCGGCCTGGCGCAGCGCATGCTGGACCTGGGCATCGACCACAGCGCGCAGCGCAAGCAGTTCGGCAAGCCGATCGGCTCGTTCCAGGCGGTGAAGCACCACCTGGCCGACGTCGCGGTGAAGATCGAGTTCGCCAAGCCGGTGGTGTTCCGCGCCGCCCAGGCCCTGGCCATCGGCAAGGGCAACGCCGCGGTGCACGTGTCCCACGCCAAGCTGGCGGCGGGCGAGGCGGCCTGGCTGTCGGCGCGCAAGAGCATGCAGGTGCACGGCGCCATGGGCTACACCTGGGAAGCGGACCTGCAGATGTTCATGAAGCGCGCCTGGGCCCTCGACGCCGCCTGGGGCGACCGCGCCTTCCACAAGACGCGCGTCTCCCAGCACATCTTCAAGCCCAGTGCCGCGCTCGGCCCCGGCGAAACTTTCAACTGACCTGAGGAAATTCCATGGCTGAAGCCTATATCGTCGACGCGGTGCGCAGCCCCGTCGGCAAGCGCCGCGGCAAGCTGGCCCACGTCCACGGCGCCGACCTCGGCGCGCACGTGCTCAAGGCGCTGGTCGCGCGCAATCCCTCGATCCCGGCCGAGGACTACGACGACGTGGTGTTCGGCTGCCTCGACGCCATCGGCCCGCTGGCCGGCAACATCGCGCGCTCCTGCTGGCTCGCCGCCGGCCTGCCGCTGACCGTGCCGGGTGTCACCGTGGACCGCCAGTGCGGCTCCTCGCAGCAGGCGCTGCATTTCGCCGCCCAGGCGGTGATGAGCGGCGTCAACGACGTGGTCGTCGCCGGCGGCGTGCAGACCATGAGCCAGATTCCCATCTCCTCGGCGATGGTCGCGGCCAAGCCGCTGGGCTTCAACGATCCGTTCTCCGGCAGCAAGGGCTGGGTCGAGCGCTTCGGCACCGCGCCGGTGTCGCAGTTCTACGCGGCGCAGAAGATCGCCGACCAGTGGAACATCTCGCGGGAGGACATGGAGGTGTACTCGCTGGAGAGCCACCAGCGCGCGCTGAAGGCGATCGCCGAAGGCCGCTTCAACCGGGAGATCGTGCCGCTGGAAGGCCTGGAGCAGGACGAGACCCCGCGCCAGACCTCGCTGGAAAAGATGAAGGCGCTGGAGCCGCTGGAGCCGGGCGGCAAGCTCACCGCCGGCGTGTCGAGCCAGACCTGCGACGGCTCTTCCGCCGTGCTGGTCGTGTCGGAGAAGGCGCTGAAGCGCTACAACCTCAAGCCGCGCGCCCGCGTCCACCACATGAGCGTGCTCGGCGACGATCCGATCATGATGCTCACCGCGCCGATCCCTGCCACCCGCGCCGCGCTGAAGAAAGCCGGCATGAAGCTGGAGGACATCGACCTGGTCGAGATCAACGAGGCCTTCGCCTCGGTGGTGCTGGCCTGGTTCAAGGAGATCGGCTATCCGCACGCCCGCACCAACGTCAACGGCGGCGCCATCGCCCTGGGCCACCCGCTCGGCGCCACCGGCATGAAGCTGATGTGCACCCTGCTCAACGAGCTGGAGCGCACCAACAAGCGCTACGGCCTGCAGACCATGTGCGAAGGCGGCGGCGTGGCCAACGTCACCATCATCGAGCGGCTGGGCTGAGCCATGGGCATCTGTGACAATCGCACCGTCATCGTCACCGGCTCGGGCAGCGGGCTGGGCCGCGAATATGCGCTGCTGATCGGCGCCGAGGGCGGCAACGTCGTGGTCAACGACATCCGCCTCGAGGCCGCCGCGGCGGTGGTCAAGGAGGTCGAGGCCGCCGGCGGCAAGGCCATCGCCTGCACCGACGACATCACCACCATGGACGGCGCGCAGCGCATCGTCGACGCCGCGGTGGCGAAATTCGGCGACGTGCAAGCCGTGGTCAACAACGCCGGCATCGTGCGCGACCGCATGTTTGCGAGCTTGAGCGAGGACGACTGGGACCAGGTGATCCGGGTCCACCTCAAGGGCCATTTCTGCCTTGCCAGCATCCTGGTGCGCCGCTGGCGCGACCAGGTCAAGGCCGGCCAGAAGGTCGACGCCCGCATCGTCAACACCAGCTCGGGCGCCGGCTTGCAGGGCTCGGTGGGGCAGAGCAACTACGCCGCGGCCAAGGGCGGCATCGCCTCCCTGACCCTGGTGCAGGCGGCCGAGCTGGGCCGCTACGGCATCACCGCCAACGCCCTGGCCCCGGCGGCGCGCACCGGCATGACCGAGAAGGTCTTCGCCGACGTGATGAAAAAGCCGGAAGGCGAGGCATTCGACCACTTCCATCCGGGCAACGTCGCGCCGCTGGTGGCCTGGCTGTGCAGCCCGCTGTCGGCCGGCGTCACCGGCAGGGTGTTCGAGGTCGAGGGCGGCAAGCTCTCCGTCGCCAACGGCTGGCGCACCGGCCAGATCCGCGACAAGAAGGCGCGCTGGAAGCCGGAAGAGCTGACCGGGGTGGTGCAGGAGCTGATCGCCGAGGCGCCCCGGCCGCAGAAAGTGTACGGGACGTGAACCCCGTGCCTCGCGCCAAGACGCCACCACGGCGCTTTTGATTCCTGATCGCCATGAACTTCTCTCTGACCGAAGACCAGGCCATGATCCGCGACGCCGCCCAGAACTTCCTGGCGGAGGAGAGCGGATCGGCCGCGGTGCGCAAGGCCGGCGAGAGCGAATCCGGCTTCGATCCGGCGGTGTGGCAGCGCATCGGCGCCGAGCTGGGCTGGTGCGGCATCCCGGTGCCGGAGGCCGACGGCGGCCTCGGCCTGGGCCCGGTCGAGCTGGTGCTGGTGCTGGAGCAGATGGGCCGCTACCTGCTGTGCGCGCCGTATTTCTCCACGGTGTGCCTGGCCGCCAACCTGCTGATCCAGGTCGGCGGCGGCAAGGCCCATGAGCGCTTCCTGCCGCCCATCGCCGAGGGCCGGCTGGTCGCCAGCGTGCCGCTGCCGAGCGGGGGCGAGGACTGGAATGCCGCGGCCGCAAAGGTGCAGGCGCGGCGCGAAGGCGAGCGCTGGGTGCTCAGCGGGCAGTGCCCGCGCGTGCCCGATGGCCTCGCCGCGGACTGGATCCTGGTGCCGGCTCAGGCGCCCGGCGAGTCCGCGCCGGGCCTGTTCGCGGTGCCGCGGGATGCGCGCGGCCTGCGCCGCGAAGCCCTGCGCGGCTGGGACGCGACGCGCCGCTTCGCCGCGCTGAGCCTGGACGGCGTGACGCTCGATGCGGCCGACCGCCTCGACGACGCCAGCCGGGTGCGCGAAGGCTATCCGCGCGCCGCCGCGCTGGCGCGCCTGGCCATCGCCGCCGAGCAGGTCGGCGGCGCCCAGCAGTGCCTGGACCTGACCGTGGCCTACACCGCCACGCGCAAACAGTTCGGCCGCGCCATCGCCTCGTTCCAGGCGGTGAAGCACCGCTGCGCCGAGATGATGGTGCGGATCGAGGCGGCGCGCTCCGCCGTCTACGGCGCCGCCGCGGTGGCGGCCGGCGCCGCCACCACCGACGCCAAGGCGCTGGAGTGCGCGGTGGCGCGCTCGCTCGCCTCGGACACCTTCTTCTTTTGCGCCCAGGAGGCGATCCAGCTGCACGGCGGTGTCGGCTTCACCTGGGAATACGATCCCCAGCTCTACTTCAAGCGCGCCCAGGCCAGCAGCCACTGGCTCGGCAGCGCGGAGAGCCTGCGCGAGTCGATCGCGCAGGCCCTGATCTGACGAAAGCATGTCTCACGCCACATACCAGGCTGCCAGGGACCGCATGGAACGACCAGACCGTTCCCTGCCGCTCCCGGCGTCCCGGCTTGAGCCGCTTCTGCTTCCCGATACCGCCTCATGAACCTGCAGCCCGACGAAAAAGACGAAGCGTTCCGCGCCGAAGTGGCGGACTGGATGCGCCAGCACCTGGGCGGCCCCTACGAGGCGCTGCGCCATCGCGGCGGCCCCGGCGATGAGGAAGCCGATCCGGCGCTGCGCAAGCAGTGGGAGCGTGAGCTGGCGGGCGGCGGCTGGACCTGCGTCGGCTGGCCGCAGGAAGCCGGCGGCCGCGGCCTGTCGATCGAGCGGCAGGTGATCTTCCACGAGGAATACGCCCGCGCCGGCGGCCCCGGCCGCATGGGCCACATCGGCGAAGGCCTGATCGGGCCGACCCTGATCGCCTTCGGCAGCGAAGCGCAGAAGCAGCGCTTCCTGCCCGGCATCGTCGCCGGCACCGAGTTCTGGGCCCAGGGCTATTCCGAGCCGAACGCCGGCTCCGACCTGGCCAACGTGCAGACCCGCTGCTGGCAGGAGCCGGACAGCTCCTGGCGGGTGCAGGGCCAGAAGGTCTGGACCTCGCTGGCGCACGAGTCGGACTGGATTTTCGTGCTGGCGCGCAGCGAGCCCGGCAGCAAGGGCCGCCACGGGCTCAGCTTCCTGCTGCTGCCGCTGCGCCAGCCCGGAGTCCGCATCCAGCCGATCCGCCAGATGGGCGGCGGCGCCGAGTTCAACGAGGTGTTCTTCGACGGCGCCGTGGCGCAGGCCGACCATATCGTCGGCAGGCCGGGCGAGGGCTGGAAGGTGGCGATGGGCCTGCTCGAGTTCGAGCGCGGGGTCTCCACGCTGGGCCAGCAGATGCATTTCACCCACGAGTTCGAGCTGGTGGTGAAGGCGGCCAGGGCCAACGGCAAGGCGGCCGAGCCGCAGATCCGCCAGCGCATCGCCCAGGCCTGGTGCGGCCTGCGCGTGATGCGCTACAACGCCCTGCGCATGCTCTCCGGTGGCGACGGGCCCGGCCTGAGGCGTGAGGCCCTGATCTACAAATATTACTGGTCCAACTGGCACCGCGACCTCGGCAAGCTGGCCATGGACGTGCTGGGGCCGCAGGGCGACGTGGTCTCCGACGACCCGCGCATCCGCCCGCTGCAGCAGCTGTTCTTCTTCTCCCGCGCCGACACCATTTACGCCGGCACCAACGAAATCCAGCTCAATCTGATCGCCGAGCGCGGCCTCGACATGCCGCGCGAGCCGCGTCCTGCCGCCTGAATCACCACGGAACTCCCTATGATCACCGTGCCACCCCCGCCATACGTCCCCGGTCACGGCCTTCTGAAAGGAAAGTCGGTGCTGATCACCGCCGCGGCGGGGGGCGGCATCGGCTTCGCCACCGCCCGCCGCTGCCTGGAGGAGGGCTGCCGGGCCATTGTCGTTTCCGACATCCATCCGCGCCGTTTGGACGAGGCGGTGGCCGCCCTGCGCAAGGATCATGGGGCCCAGCAAATCCACGGCAAGCTCGCCAATGTCGCAGTCGAAGCCGATGTCCAGGCCCTGGTGGAGGAAGCCGAGCAGCAGCTCGGCGGGGTCGACGTGCTGCTCAACAACGCCGGCCTGGGCGGCAGCAGGCGCGTGGTCGACATGTCCGACGAGGAGTGGCACAAGGTGCTGGACATCACCCTTACCGGCACCTTCCGCATGACCCGCGCCATGCTCAGGAAGATGCAGCCGCGCGGCCGGGGCGCGATCGTCAACAACGCCTCGGTGCTGGGCTGGCGCGCGCAGAAGGAGCAGGCGCACTACGCCGCGGCCAAGGCCGGCGTGATGGCGCTGACCCGCTGCAGCGCGCTGGAGGCGGCCGAATTCGGCGTGCGCATCAATGCGGTGTCGCCCTCCATCGTGTTCCACGAGCACCTGCGCAAGACCGCCCCCGAGGGC
>DASRFD010000155.1:0-45296 GCA_035651715.1 Nevskia sp. | reverse complement strand
CTTCACCGCCTCCAGCGGCTCGACCTTGTTCACCGAGCAGCAGAAGTCCGGGTCGCGCTGGTAGGTCTTCTCGTCGGCGGTGAACTGGTGCTTCCAGTCCTCGGCGCGCACGTCGATCACCTTGAGGCCGAACAGCTTGATCAGGTATTCGCGATACTGGAGCGTCTCCAGGAAGTGGAAGCCGGTGTCGATGAAGTGGATTTTCTGCTGCGGGCGGATGCGCGAGACGATATGCAGGAAGTAGGCCGAGGTCGCGGCGAACGAGGAGGTGACCAGCACCTTGTCGGCGGCGAAGTCCTGGTACAGCGTCCTGATGCGCGCCTCGAAATCCAGCGGCAGGTATTTCTCGTTCAGCGCGGCCAGCCCGGCCTCGTCCAGGAGACTGGCCGGGGCTTCGGATGCCGCGTTGCCGGGTGCTGCATCGAACACGTTTTCAAGCCTTCCGCATCGAGCGGTGCATCGAATTGCGGGGCGGAGTGTAATTTCGGCTTCCGGCGGGAACAATGGTCAAGGCGACTCATTCCATAAAAGGCATAAGCTTATTCCGCTTTTGGCGCCATCCGGCTCCGGCCCGGACCGCGGCAGAACCGGACTTTTCATCTATATAGCTGATTTCACGAGGACTTCCGGATGACTCAGGAAAGTGATGCGGGTCCGGTCCGACGCCTGGAAAGCCGCTGCTGCATCGTCGGCGGCGGGCCTGCCGGGATGATGCTGGGTTTCCTGCTGGCCCGCGCCGGGGTGCCGGTGCTGGTGCTGGAGAAGCACCGCGACTTCTTCCGCGACTTCCGCGGCGACACCATCCACCCCTCCACCCTGGAGCTGATGCACGAGCTCGGCCTGCTCGACCGGTTCCTGCAGTTGCCGCACCAGCAGGCGCCGCGCCTGGCCGGACAGATCGGCGACACGTTGCTGAACCTGGTCGACTTCCGCCACCTGCCGACGCGCTGCAAGTTCATCGCCCTGATGCCGCAGTGGGACTTCCTCAACTTCATCGCCGAGCAGGGCCGGCGCCTGCCGGGCTTCCGCCTGGCGATGGAGACCGAGGCCGCCGGGCTGCTGCACGAAGGCGGCGGCGTCGCCGGCGTGCGGGCCCGCGACCCCCAGGGTGCGCTGGAAGTGCGGGCGGATCTGGTGGTCGCCTGCGACGGCCGCCATTCCATCCTGCGCCGCGACGCCGGGCTGGAAGTGATGGAAATCGGCGCGCCGATGGACGTGTTGTGGATGCGCCTGTCGCGCCGCGCCGCGGACCCGGACCAGACCCTGGGCCGGATCGACACCGGCAGCATCATGGTGATGCTCAACCGGGGCGACTACTGGCAGTGCGCCTACGTCATCCGCAAGAACGGCTGGCAAGAGATCCAGGGCGCCGGGCTGGAGGCCTTCCGCGCGCGCATCGCCGCCCTGCAGCCCTGGCTCAGCGACCGCGTCGCCGAGTTGAAGAGCTGGGACGACATCAAGCTGCTGACCGTGGCGGTGGACCGCCTGCGCCAGTGGCAGCTGCCGGGACTGCTGTGCATCGGCGACGCCGCCCACGCCATGTCCCCCATCGGCGGGGTCGGCGTCAACCTGGCGGTGCAGGACGCGGTCGCCGCCGCCAACCTGCTCCACGCGCCGCTGCGCCACGGCGCTCCCGGCTACGACGCGCTGCGCGCGGTGCAGGAGCGGCGCGAGTGGCCGACGCGCATGACCCAGGCGCTGCAGGTCGCGGTGCAGAACAACATCATCAGCCGCGTGCTGGCCAGCCGCGAACGCCCGGCGCCGCCATGGCCGGTGCGCCTGCTCGGAGCCTCGCCGCTGCTGCAGCGGATTCCGGCGCGTGTGCTGGGCCTCGGCTTCCGCCCCGAACACATCCGCACTCCCGCGGCTACTGCGCCGTGACTATCACCTCGACGCTCATGCCGACGAAGTCCGCCGGCGCACCGACATAACTCCCGGTCAGCGGGGCCGCCTGCGCCGCATCGCGCGCCACCGCGACGCGGATCAGATTGCGCCCGCCGACCAGGGCATTGGTCGGGTCGAACTCGATCCAGCCGGCGCCGGGCAGGAACACCTGCGCCCAGGCATGGGTGGCGCCGCTGCCGACCACGCCGGACGCTGCGCCGATGAGGGCTTCGTCGTAGAGGTAGCCGGAGACGAAGCGCGCGGCAAAGCCGAGGCTGCGCGCCGCTTCCATCAGGAACAGCGCGAAGTCGCGGCAGCTGCCGCTGCCCCGCTCCAGCGTATCCAGCGGCGTCTGCGTGCCCATCTCCTCGCGCCGGACGTAATCGAACCGCTCCTTGATCGCCGTGTTCATCGCCATCAGCAGCGGCATGGTTTCGCAGTTGCGCGTCTCGCCGAGAAAGTCGCGTGCCCACTGGTCCACCTTGCGCTCCGGATCGGCGTAGTGCCGCTCGACCGTGCGCACCAGGTCGGGCATCTCCTCGAAGCTGTAATGGAAAGGATAGGTTCGCGCGTAAGGCTCGATCTCGATGCTCTCCGGGTCGGCCGGGTAATGCTCGGCGCGGAACGAGGACTCGAACGACAATTCCTTTGTGGGCTCTTCGCCGAAGCTGGCCACCGCGATGGAATTGGCAAACGCATCATGCAGCCAGCGCACGCGCGCAGGCGTCGGCGTGATGGCCAGGGCGGTATCGAGCAGGCGCAGGTCATGGCTGTCGCGCGGGCGGCACATCAGCCGGTGCTCGCCGATCCGCACCGGCTTGGCGTAGTGGTACAGCGTCTTGTGCACCACCGAGATCGTCGCCATCGCCTGCTCCCTGGCGGCGCCGCGGTCGCCGCGCCTCCGCTTGTGACCGGCCCGCGGCGGATTGATTCACCGCCGCGGCGCCGATGCCGCGCAAGCCCGCGATTCGCCGGAACAAACTTTTCCGGAACGCGGGGGTCACAAACTCCATGGAACCCGTCGCAAGGGGCAGCGAGGCCCAACTCCAGCGCGCGCCGCGCCCGCGGCCGCGCGCGTGGCCGCCGCGCCCCGCGCCGGGCCGCGAGGCGCAGCGCGCGGGCGTCGCGCGCCTGCCGCAGCCCGAAGCGGCGCAGCGCATCGACGCGCTCGACGGCCTGCGCGCCGTGTCGATCCTGGTGGTGCTGCTCGGCCACGCCTCGCGCGGCAACGATGCGCCGGCCTGGCTCTGGCCGGTCCGCGACCTCGGCATCCTCGGCGTCTACCTGTTCTTCGCCATCAGCGGTTTCATCATCACCTGGCTGATGCTGCGCGAGCGCCAGCGGCGCGGCACCATCAGCCTCGCCGCGTTCTGGGAGCGGCGCGCCTGGCGCATCCTGCCGCCGTTCGCCGCGGCCTGCGCCGGCATCGGCCTGCTGGCGGCGCTCGGCCTGATGCGATGGCACTGGCAGTCGTTCCTCGGCGCGCTGACCTTCACCAAGAACACCACGCTGTTCCAGGGCGACTGGTTCTTCGGCCACTTCTGGAGCCTGTCGATGGAGGAGCAGTTTTACCTGGCGTGGCCGCTGCTGATCCTGCCGCTGCTGCGCAGCGGCCGCGCCCGCGCCATCCTGCTCGCCGTCTGCCTGACCAGCCCGCTGCTGGCCCTGTTCAGCCTGGAGGTGATCCCGCCGAAGCTGGACAACACCCTGCCCTGTGTTCCCTACCTCGCCGCCGGCTGCCTGCTGGCGGTGAGCCTGCACGGCCGGCGCCGCCCGCTGACGCGGCTGCCCGCGCGGCGCGCGGCGCGCCGCGCGGCCCTGCTGCTGGTGCCGGCGCTGGCGCTGGCCGCCGCCGCGTTCAAGCGCGACGCCATGGGCTCGGTGCTGGCGACGCTGCTGACGGCGACGCTGCAGCCACTGGCCGCCTTCATCCTGGTGGCCGAAGCGGTGACCGAGGATGGCCTGCTGCGCCGGCCGCTGTCGTTCGCGCCTCTGCGCTGGCTGGGACTGGCCTCGTACAGCATCTATCTCTGGCAACAGCCGTTCCTGGCGCCGCCGGACACCTACCGCTCCGCCTGGTGGGTCACCCACTGGCCGCAGAACTTCTTCGTCGCCATCGCCTGCGGCGCCCTTGCCTACCTGCTGGTGGAAAAGCCGGCGGCGGCGCTGAAGCGGCGCATGGCCGGGGCCGCCGGCGCCGCGCGCCCCGCCGCAAGCGGGGCGCCGGGCTGAACCGCGGCACGGATTCCCGGCTTGCGGCGGTCCCGGCAGTTCACCGTCCGCGGGCAACAAAAAACCCCCGGAACGAAGTTCCGGGGGTTTTTGCAGGGCGACGGGCGCCCCGTATCGGCTACCGGCGCTGCCCGATCGGCACGAACTTCAGATCTTCCGGGCCGGTGTAGTTGGCGGAGGGGCGGATGATCTTGCCGTCGATGCGCTGCTCGATGATGTGCGCGCTCCAGCCCGAGGTGCGGGCGATCACGAACAGCGGCGTGAACATCGCCGTCGGCACGCCCATCGTGTGATAGCTGACGGCGCTGAACCAGTCCAGGTTCGGGAACATCTTCTTCTCTCGCCACATCACCGATTCCAGGCGGTCGGCGATGTCGAACATCTTGGTGTTCTCCTGCTCCTTGCTCAGCTTGCGCGCCACTTCCTTGATCACCTTGTTGCGCGGGTCGGAGATGGTGTAGACCGGGTGGCCGAAGCCGATGATCACTTCCTTGTTGGCGACGCGCCTGACGATGTCGGCCTCGGCTTCGTCCGGGTTGTCGTAGCGCTTCTGGATCTCGAAGGCGACCTCGTTGGCGCCGCCGTGCTTGGGCCCGCGCAGCGCGCCGATGCCGCCGGTGATCGCGCTGTACAGGTCCGAGCCGGTGCCGGCGATGACGCGGCAGGTGAAGGTGCTGGCGTTGAACTCGTGCTCGGCGTAGAGAATCAGGCTGGTGTGCATCGCCCTGACCCAGGATTCCGGCGGCTTGACGCCGTGCAGCAGGTGCAGGAAGTGGCCGCCGATGGAGTCATCGTCGGTCTCGACGTCGATGATGTTGCCGTTGACGGCGTAGTGGTACCAGTACAGCAGCATCGAGCCCAGCGAGGCCATCAGCTTGTCGGCGATGTCGCGCGCGCCGGGGTGGTTGTGGTCGTCCTTCTCCGGCAGGGCGCAGCCCAGGGCGGAGACGCCGGTGCGCATCACGTCCATCGGATGGCTGGCGGCCGGCAGGGCTTCCAGGGCGGACTTGACGCTGGCCGGCAGGCCGCGCAGGGACTTGAGCTTGGTCTTGTAGGCCTTCAGCTCGGCCTTGGTCGGCAGCTTGCCGTGCACCAGCAGGTGGGCAATCTCTTCGAATTCGCAGGCGTCGGCCACGTCCAGGATGTCGTAGCCGCGGTAGTGCAGGTCATTGCCGCTGCGGCCGACGGTGCAGAGCGCCGTATTGCCGGCGGTGACGCCCGACAGGGCGACCGACTTCTTCGGCTTGGGGCCAGCCGCGGCCGCAGGAGCTTCTTTGGCTTCACTCATGACGATTCCTATGCTTTAGGGGGTGTTGGCTTGGAAGAGCTCGATGATTCTGGCGCTAGTGTATCGGGAATGCGCCACCCGGACGGGTAAGCCACACTACCCGGGCGGCCGCAGTCTGCACGGCGCCGTGGCGCCATGCTTCGTCCGAACTGGCGAGCTCAGCGCCGGCGGCGACGCCCGGCCAGGCCCAGCGCGGCGAACAGCAGCAGCGGCAAGGGCATCCAGGCACCGCCGCCCCCGCCGCTGGAGGAACCACTCGAGGAGCTGGCGGAACCGGAACTCGAAGCGCCGGACGAACTGCTGCCGGAACCGCCGGAAGAGGAGGACGAGGAGCCGCTGCCGGCACCCCAGGCGTCCGCCAGGGCGGTGACATCGACCGAGCCCAGCCCGGTCACCGGGTCATACCCGGGGCCGGCGGAGTACCCGATGGTGCCCGAGGACGTGGGCACCTTGTTGTCGCCACCGACGATGTCATGGAACGGGCTCGGCGAGCCGGCGGCGAGCTGGTACAGGCGCGGATTGGCGTTGCCCAGACCGGCCTGGCCGGCCTTGTCCGCCACCAGGGTGAGGATGCCGGCGAACACCGGCGAGCTGAACGAGGTGCCGCCGGCGACGGTCAGGCTGGTGGTGGAGTCGTTGTCGCGGAAGCCATTGACGCAGGTGCCGTGGCCGCTGCTGTTGGTGGTGCAATACAGATAGCCGTCGTGCAGCGGGTCGGCGGCGGCGGCCACGTCCGGCACGTAGCGCGCGTTGTCGCCGGGGACGCCGGCGCCGGTCTGCCAGCCGGGCTTGGTGAAGTGGCTGCTGCGCCCGCCGCCGCTGGCGGACAGGCCCATGGTGCCGCTGCTGCCGCTGGCCATGCCGGTGTCGTTCCAGGCGACTTCCGGTATGTACAGCTTGGCCGAGGAAATCACGTCGGCCCCGCTGCCCTTGCCACCGGACCAGTAGAAGCTCGTGTTCCCGCCTTCGTCGAAGGTGGTGCCGCCAACTCCGGTGACTTCCGGGGACGACGCCGGGTAGTCCACCGCGAGCCCACTGCCTTGGGAACTTCCGGCGACGTCGCAATCGGAGGCGCCGGAGTCGCCGGAGGAGGCGACGATGGTCTGGCCCTGGGCATTGGCATTGCGCAACCATTGCTCGGTGGTGTCGATGATGCTGACGTTGTTCGCCTCGCAATTGCCGTAGCTGACGCTGATCACCGGCGCAAGATTGCTGGTGATCGCGTAGTGCAGAGCGTCGAAGACCGTCGCCCCCATAGCGTTGCCGGAGTAGACGAAGACGATGGTGGCGTCGCGGGCAATGCCGCCGGTCCATTCCACGTCGATGTCCGACTCGGTCATGTCGTCGGAGCCGTTCCTGGTCTGCGAGGCGCCGGTGCCGGGCGCCAGCATCAGCACCGGATCGCGCGCCGGCAGTCCCGCGGCGCTGCGGAACGCGCGGATGTCGCCGACGTTGATCGCGGTCTGTCCCACCACCGCGATCTTGCGGCCGCTGCCGGTGGCGGTGGCGTAGAGCGGATTGATGTTATAGATGGTGGCGACGTCGCCCGGGGACAGGAAGGTGTTGCCGGTCAGGTTGGAGGTGAAGGCCGGCACCTGGCGCAGGCGTGGCCTGGGCCGGAAATCGTCGAGGCCGTGCACGCCCAGCACCATGCCCGACAGCGCCGCCGGCACCGACAGCTCCATGGCGTTGGCGAAGTGGTCGTCGCCGCCGACGCGGTAGCGGTGCAGCTCGGTCTGGAACGCCGCCTCGAGGCGCGCCACGCTGCCGCTGAAGCGGATATGGGTGCCACCGGAATCCGCGCCGTCGACGCTCAGTCCCTGCCCGCGCAGCCAGGCCTCGACCTTCGCCAGGTCCGGCACCGACAAGCCGAAACGCTCGCCGTATTGCCGCGGCGTCAGCCAGGCGTGGTAGTTGGGGGAGAGCGGATCCTGCTGCTGGCGCAGCAGCTCGTCCAGCTCGGCTTCCTGCGCCGGCGACAGGCGCAGGTCGATGGAAGCGCCGTGCAGGACGATGTCGCCATCGAGGCGGCCGCGGTCGTAGCGGGCCTGCGCCAGCGGGCGCACGCTGCCGGACAGGCGGGCGCTGCTGCGCGCGTCGACCGCCGCGGCCAGGCGGCTGGGCGGCGCGGCGGCGGCAAGCGACAGCAGCAGGGAGAACGACAGCTTGATCGGGCGGCTGGGCATGGCTTTCCTTCGGCGGCGGAGTGCTGTTTTTTTGGCCATCGGCGGGGCCGCCGGCGCTGCCCTTGTTCTATCACAGGCCGCCCGAAATATTCATCCGGAAGCGAAAGGCGTCACGCAATTGCCGGCTTTCCTCCGTTATCATATCGATGCGGCGCAGGTTCGCGCCGCGTCAACGAATTGGGAATACCACGATGAAGAAGATGTTCGCTGCGCTCCTGGTGAGCGCCGGTCTGCTCTCGGGCGGCATCGCCGCCGCTCAGGACGCCGCCGCTCCGGCCGCCCCGGCCGCCGCCGCTCCGGCCCCGAAGGCCCATCACACCAAGCATCACAAGAAGCACCACGCCAAGAAGACGGCCCACAAGGCCAAGAAGCACCACCACAAGAAGAAGTCGAAGGCCTGAACCGGCCTCGCGGACGCTGCGGCGCCCGCACTTCGTAGTGGTATCTAAAGCCCCCGCAAGGGGGCTTTTTACCGTGGCACGGCCCGGTGCCCTTCGGCACCACCTGCCGGGCCGCGGCGACCCGGGTCGCTGACCGGGCTCAATCCTGCTTCAGGCCGCCGAGCAGGGCCACCAGGTCGTCGGCCAGGCTGGCCAGCTCGCCGCTCATCAGGGTGAAGTTGGCCTCGAACAGGGCCGCGTCCTCCTTGTCCTTGCCGGGCTTGCCGCCGCCTTCCACCGGGTCCTTGGCGTCCATCGCCTCGAACCGCAGCCGCTTCACCTCGAGCTTGTCGTTCAGCACCAGGGACAGGCGGTCGCGCCAGACCAGGCCGACGCGGCTGACCTTCTTGCCGCCCTGGATCAGGGAGCGGATCTCGGTGCCTTCCAGGCCGTGGCGCACATAGCGCACGGTGGACTTCTGCAGCTCGTTGGCCACCAGCTCGCAGTCCTGGTCGAGGCTGAACTGGGCCGAGACGCTGCCGGCGCTGATCCAGTCGGTCATCGCCTCGCCCGGGGCGGCCTGTGTCGCCAGCGGGATCGCCGGCAGCTCGCCGAGATCGTTGCGCAGCGCCGTGGCCAGGTTTTCGGCGACCTTGGCCGAAGAGGTGTCCACGATCAGGCGATGCTTCACCAGGTCGAACCAGGCCCGCACCGTCTTTTCGCGCACGAAGGCGCGCGGGCGCAGCTCGTCGGTGACCTTGTCCTTCAGATCGCGCAGCTGCTTGCGCCCCGGCGCGAAGCCCTGGGTCTTCTCCAGCGCCGCGGCGCGCTGCTTCACCGCCTGGTTGATCACCGCCGCCGGCAGCAGGCGCTGCTGCATGCCCAGGGTGACCAGCACCTGCTTGCCCTGGCTGTAAACCACGCCGGACGAGGGGTGCGGCGGCACCCAGCCCTGGCTCTGCATGCTGGCGGCGTTGACCGGCAGCAGCGGGTGGGCCGCCAGCGTCTCCTCCAGCTTGGCCGGGGTGATCTTCCAGTACGAGTCGAGGGAATAGATGAAGAGATTCTTGAACCAGGTGCTCATCGTGCGCCGCGCAGGGGCATGCCTGCGGCGCACCGCGGACAGGCGGTGACGGGCTTCAGGCAGCCGCTGGAAAGGAACCAGGGAAGGGACGCACTTTATCCGAAAACGACACCCCGCCCCAAGACCCGCCGCCCACGCTCACCAGGGCGGCAGCGGCTTGTCGCGCGCCACCTCGAACGGCGAGACCGCCGGCGCCTGGTTGCCCCAGCTGCTGCGCACGTAGGTCAGCACCGCGGCGATGTCCTCGTCGGTGAGATCGCCGAGGAAGGCCGGCATGCCGTAGGGCCGCGGGTTGCCGGCGGTGCCGGGCGCGAAACCGCCGTTGGCGATGATCCGCGCCGCGTTGACCGGCGGACCCAGCAGCGCCGGATTGCCGGCCAGCGGCGGGTACGCCGGCGGCCGCCCGCTGCCGTCGGCCGCATGGCAGTCCTGGCACTGCTTCTCGTAGAGCTTACGGCCGCGGCTGGCCAGCAGGCTCGCCTGGGCGGCGCTGACCAGGGTCGCCTCGCGCGGCGGCGGACCGGCCGGCGCCGGCAACGAGCCGAGATATTCGGCGATGGCCTGGATGTCGGCCTCGCCGAGATGCTGCAGGCTGTAATACACCACGCTGGCCATCGGCCCGGTCGCCACGCCGTGATCCGACAGGCCTGCCTGCAGCAATCGCGGCAGCTGCGGGTCCCGGTTGCCGGCGAGCGGCGGCGCATACCAGCCGGAGCCGGCCATCCAGCCGCCTTGCAGTGCCGTCGCGGGCCTGACCGCCCCGAGGAAATTGCGCTCGGAATGGCAGGCGTCGCAATGGCCCAGGCCCTGCACCAGGTAGGCGCCGCGATTCCACGAGGCGGGCTTGGCCGGATCCGGCTGGTAGCTCCCGGGCTTGAAGTACAGGGCGCGCCAGACCCGCATCAGCGGACGCAGGCTGTAGGGGAAGCGCAGCTGCGCCGGCGGCGTGGGCTTGCGCACCGCGGGCAGGGACTTCAGGTAGGCGAAGATCGCATCCGAGTCGGCACGGCTCAGGCGGGTGAAATTGGTGAACGGGAACGCCGGATAGAGCCAGCCGCGGTCGCGCGAACGGCCCTGGTGCATGGCCTGCCAGAAATCGTCGGCGCTCCAGCGGCCCAGCCCGGTTTCGGCGTCCGGCGTGAGGTTGGTGCTGGTGATCGAGCCGTAGGGTGTGACCACGCTGCGGCCGCCGGCATATTCGGCACCGCCGGGCACGGTATGACAGGCGGCGCAATCGCCGGCCTGCGCCAGGTAGCGGCCGGTCTCGACCTGGTCGGCGGCCGGCGCCGGCGGCGCCGGGCCCCGCCCTTCTTCCTCGCCGCCGCAGGCCGCCAGGCCCAGCAGCAACAGCGCCGCCAGCCGCTTCACGGCGCGGCTCCGCAGCGCAGCGGCCGTTCGCGCGTCGGCGCCGGGTCCGGCACCGCGGCCGGATCGACCGGCTGGGCGCTGAGCCAGGCGGTGACCGCGGCTACGTCCTCGGCACTCAGTTTCTCCACCACCTGCGCCATGCAATCCGGGTCGCGCATCCTGCGGCTGCCGGTGCGCCAGGCGCCGAGCTGGGCGGCGAGATAGTCGCGCGGCAGTCCGACCAGGCCGGGCAGGTCCGGCCTGACCCCCATCAGCGCCTCGCCGTGGCAGGCGATGCAGGCCGGCAGCCCGCGCGGGCGGTCGCCTTCCAGCGCCAGGGTACGGCCGCGCGCCAGGAGCGCGCCGCCGGCATCGGAGGCCGGCGCGGCGGCGTATTGCGGATGCTGCGCGGCAAAGTACCCGGCGATCTGCCCGAGGTAGTCGTCGGGCAGGTATTCCAGCATCTCCTGCATCACCTGGTGGTGGCGCACGCCGTCGCGGAAATTAATTAGCTGCCGGTACAGGTAGCCGGCCGGCTTGCCGGCGATGCGGGGATAGTAGCCGTCGCGGCTGGCGCGGCCCTGCTCGCCATGGCAGGAGCTGCAGGCGGCGAGGCGTTGCGCGATGCTGTCCTCCGGCGGCGGAGCCGCCCAGGCCGGACCGCAGAGGGCGAAGAGCAGCAGCAACAGCGCTCTGGGCATCGCTCCGCTCCCGTTCCCGTCGTCGGCGCAGTATTACGCGCCGCGTCTATTCCAGCCCGGTGTTGCGCAGCAGCAGATGCACGATCAGCACGTGCACCAGGATGAAGGCGACCATCAGGGCGCCGAGCGTGACGGCGTAGCGGACCGGGCTGCCGCGGGTGATGTCGCGCTCGAAGTGGCTCCAGCTCTGCACCCCGATCACCGAGGCAAGGATGCTGAACAGGGTCTGGAACCATCCCAGCTTCGGCTGTTCTGCCGTCGCGGCCCGCGCGGCGTGATGTGTCCGGTTCATGTCGCCTCCCGCTGTTTCGTGAAGCCATTGTGGGACTGGCGCGGCGACCACAACAGTTACAGACTAAGCGAATCTTGACCATAGCAGATGAAGCCGCATGCCCGAAGCAATCACCCTCTACCAGGCGCTGGCCGGGGAGCTGGCCGGGATGATCGAAAAAGGCGTGCTGCGCCCGGGCGAGAAGATTCCCTCGGTGCGGGCGCTGTGCCGCAGCCGCAAGCTGAGCCAGTCGACGGTGCTGCAGGCCTGCCACCTGCTGGAGGACCGCGGCCTGATCCAGGCGCGGCCGCGCTCCGGCTATGTGGTCCGCGGCTGGTGGAAGGACCTGCCGCACGAGCCGGCGCAGGCGCGCGCGCCGCGCGGCTCCACCGCGGTGGAAGTGGCCGACCTGGTGTTCGACGTGATGGAAGCGACGCGCGAGCGCAAGCTGGTGCCGCTGGGCTCGGCCTTCCCCAGCCCGCTGCTGTTTCCCCTGCCGCGGCTGGCGCAGCTGCTCGGCGGCGTGGCGCGGCGGCTCGACCCCTGGGCCACCGTCACCGACCTACCGCCCGGCAGCCCCGAGCTGCGTCGGCAGATCGCCAAGCGCTACCTCGCCGCCGGCGCGCGCGTCCCGGTGGAGGAGATCGTGATCACCTCGGGCGCGATGGAGGCGATGAACCTGTGCCTCGCCGCCGTCACCGAGCCGGGCGATACCGTGGCGATCGAATCGCCGGCGTTCTACGGCTGCCTGCAGGCATTGGAGCGGCGCGGCCTGCGCGCGCTGGAGGTCCCCTCGCACCCGCGCGACGGCGTCGAGTTGGAGCAGCTGGAAAAGGCGTTGCAGCGGCACGCGGTGAAAGCCTGCTGGGTGATGAGCAGCTTCCAGAACCCGCTCGGCGGCTGCATGCCGGAGGAGAACCGGCAGCGCCTGGTGCAAATGCTGGAGGCGCGCGGCATCCCGCTAATCGAGGACGACGTCTACAGCGAGCTGTACCACGGCGGCGAGCCGCCGCGTTCGCTCAAGGCCTACGACCGCGCCGGCCTGGTGCTGAACTGCGGCTCCTTCGCCAAGTGCCTGGCGCCCGGCTACCGCGTCGGCTGGGCCGCGCCGGGCCGGTATGCCCGGCAGGTGGCGCGGCTCAAGTTCGCCGCCACCATCTCCAGCAACGTCGCGGCGCAGGAAACCCTGGCGCGCTATCTCGGCGAGGGCGGCTACGAGCATCACCTGCGGCGCCTGCGCCACGCGCTGCAGGCGCAGCAGAACCGCATGCTCCAGGCCATCGCCGAATATTTCCCCGCGGGCAGCCGGGTGAGCCGCCCGCGCGGCGGCTACTTCCTCTGGCTCGAGCTGCCCGAGGGCTGCGATGCCCTGCGCCTGCACCGCGAGGCGGCCGCGCAGGGCATCGGCCTGGCGCCGGGACCGATGTTCTCGGCGCAGCGCCGGTTCGGCCGCTGCATCCGCCTCAACTGCGGCCATCCGTGGTCGGCGCAGCTCGAGGACGCGGTGCGGCGGCTCGGCCGGATGGCCGATGCCGGCTGAGCGCGCTGCGTTAACATGCGGGAAAAGCACGACCAACCGACAGGCAGGCACTTGGCAACCAGGCCGCAGAGCACGAAGGCAGGCGCCCCGGTGCCGGTGGAGGAGTTCAGCCGGCTCGCCGCGCTGGTCTACCGCGGCACCATGGAGCCGCTGCCGTGGGCGGGCATCATCGAGGCCCTGCACCGGCTGCTCCAGGCCAGCTGGGTCACGCTGATCCTGCGCCCCGCCTCCGACCAGCACCAGGCGATGATGATCAACATGGGCCGCGAGGGCGGCCCGCATGTCGCGGCCAGCCCGCACATCGACCCCGGCGTGTTCGCGCTCGATCCCTTCATGAACCTGCCGGGCGACCGCATCGTCACCGCCGACGAGGTAATCGGCGAGAACAACTGGCTCAACAGCGAGTACTACAAGCAGTTCTGCGCGCCCGCCGGCGTGCGCTACGTCATGGGCGCGGACATCCACACCGACGAAGGCTCCGAGTGCCGCTTGCGCGTCTGCCGCCCGGCGGAGTCGCCGCCGTTCGACGAGGGCGAGAAGGCGCTGTGCCGCATGCTGCTGCCGCACTTCGAGAACGCGGTGCAGCTGTACACCCGCCTCGACGTGGCCGAGTCGGAGCGGCAGCTGCTGGCCGGCACGGTCGACCGCATGCTGCTCGGCACCGTGATCCTCGACGAGGCCGGCACGGTGATCAAGACCAACAGCGTGGCGCATCACATCCTGCGCGAGAACGACGGCCTGCGCATCGCCAAGGGCCTGCTCGAGGCGGTCTACAGCGCCGAGAACCGCGAGCTGTACCGCCTGGTCAAGCTGACCCTGCAGGGCGCGGAAGCCGACGGCGGCAGCATGGCGCAGGCCATGTCCATCACCCGCCCTTCCGGCCGAGCCAAGCTCGGCCTGGCGCTGCGCAAGATCCGCCAGGGCGAGTGGCTGGAGAGCCGGCACCGCCCGACCGTGGCGGTGTTCATCCGCGACCCGGAAAGCCGCACCCAGGCCTCGCGCGAGATGATCCAACGGGTGTTTGGCCTGACCCCGGCCGAGTCCTCGCTGGCCCTGCTGCTGGCCGACGGCCTCAGCCTCGACGAGGCGACCGCCCAGCTGGGCGTGCGCAAGAACACGGCACGGGCGCAGCTGCGCGCCATTTTCTCCAAGACCGGCGTGACGCGGCAGACCGCGCTGGTGCGCCTGCTGCTGGCCAGCGTCACGCCGCAGTAGCGGCTCCATACCCTGCAGTACGCGGCACCGCCGGTCGCCCCGGAGGCGCCGCTGGTCGCGCCGGCGGCGGCCGCCGCGGTGCAACCGGGCCGCCGCGACCGGCGCGCCGGCCGCGCCCCGCCTGGCTGCGCAGCCGCCACGGCGCGGCCCTGCGCCTGCGTATGGCCGAGGCCGTCCGAACTGTTTAAGCCATTTGGACGATTCTGCATCCGGCATCTGCGCCGAGTCTTGCATCGGGCACCGCCCCAGAAATATAAGTCCGGAGGAGACCGATGAAGAGAGCACAGCGGAGCACATCCGTTGTTGAGGGGTTGCGCGCCAACGAGCCCGTCGCCGCACCCAGCCTGCGACTGACCGCGCTGGCGGCCGCGCTGGCGGCGATGGGGATGTCGGGCGAAGCCGGGGCCGGCTCGCTCGATTTCGGCAGCAACACCTCGATGCAGTACACGGTGACGCTCAACTACGCGCTGGGCCTGCGCCTGAGCGACCCGAACAACGCGCTGACCAACGGGCCGGTCAGCGCCGCCACCGGCCTGCCCGCCACGGTCAACGCCGACGACGGCGACCGCAACTTCCGCTCCGGCAGCCTGATCAACAACCGCATCAGCGCGCGCCTGGAGGCCGACCTGCGCCACGACAACTACGGCGTGTTCGTGCGCGGCGACGGCTTCTACGACCAGGCCTACCACCATCCCAACGACAACGACTCGCCCAGCACCGTCAACAAGGCCGGGCCGAACACGCGCTTCAGCGACGACGCCCGCTATTTCCAGGGCAACCGCGCGCGCCTGCTCGACGCCTACGCCTACGGCGAGTGGCGCCTCGCCGGCAGCGACCTCAACGTGCGCTTCGGCCGCCAGGTGGTGGGCTGGGGCGAGAGCCTGTTCTTCCCCAACATCGCCGGCGCGCAGGGTCCCGCCGACGCCACCCGCGCCAACGTCCCCGGCACCGAGGTCAAGGACATCCTGCTGCCGGTGAACCAGGCGATGGCGACTCTGGCGGTGAGCCGCGACCTGACCCTGCTCGGCTACTACCAGCTCCAGTACCGCCCGACCGAGCTGGATCCGGTCGGCGATTACTTCTCCTACACCGACGTGGTCGGCCCCGGCGCCGAATTCATCCGCGCCTTCGCCGTGGCGCCCGGGGTGAGCTACAACATCCCCAGCACCGGCGAGCACCGCCCCAGCGACTTCGGCCAGTACGGACTGGGCCTGCGCTACAACCTCGGCGTCACCGAGCTGGGTTTCTACCAGCTGCGCTACCACGACAAGAACCCGAGCGTGTTCACCAACTACGGCCTGGTGGGCGGCACGCCGCTGCCGGTGAGCTACGACATCCGCTACGTCGACGGTATCGACCTCACCGGGGTCAGCCTCTCGTCCTCGATCGGCCCGGTCAACGTCGCCGGCGAAGTCAGCTACAAGAACGGCGTGCCGCTGCTGGTCAACACCCTCGCCGGCCCGGCGGCGATGCCGGGCAAGGCGACGCAGGCGCAGGCCTCGGCGATCTACATCGTCGGCCCCAGCGTCCTGGCGCGCGAGATCGACCTGGTCGGCGAAGTGGGCTATCTCCACGTCAACGGCGTCGAGGGTGCATCCACCGACAGCCTCAGCAACAGCAGGAACGCCTGGGCCTACGAGGGCACCGCGACCTTCAACTATCCCAACGTGTTCAACGGCTGGGACCTCGCAGTGCCGCTGAGCTGGGCCCACGCCGTCACCGGCAACGCCGCGGTGGCGGGCGCCTTCGGCAGCCTGGTCGGCCATGGCGACCAGCGCGCCAGCGTCGGCCTGACCTTCACCTACCTGTCCCGGCTCGAGGTGGCGACCAGCTACAACGCCTTCCTCGGCAGCGCCAACCCGGTCACGCACCCCCTCGCCGACCGCGACTACGTGGCGCTGAACCTCAAGTACCGCTTTTAAAGAATCCGGAGGAACCGCTTGATGAAATTCAGACTGGCAAGCGCGGCAGCGCTCACCACCCTCGCCGCAGCCCTGGCCGCGCCGTCCGCGCCGGCCGCCGTTTCGGCCGAGGAAGCCGCCCAGCTCGGCGGCGACAAGCTCACCTGCACCGGCGCCGAGCGCGCCGGCAACGCCGACGGCAGCATCCCGGCCTACAGCGGCAAGTGGCTCGGCGCGCCTGCGGGCGTCGATCCGAAGAAGACGCCGGGCCACGACCCCGACGCCTACCCGGACGAGAAGCCGCTGTTCACCATCACCGCGCAGAACATGGCGCAATACGCCGAACGCCTCAGCGACGGCGAGAAGGCGCTGTTCAAGCGCTACCCCGACACCTTCCGCATGCCGGTGTACCCGAGCCACCGCGACTTCCGCTATGCCGACTGGGTCTGCGACGTCCTGAAGAAGAACGCGACTACGGCGCAGGTGATCCACGACGGCGTCGGCGTGGCCGCCACCACCGGCGCGGTGCCGTTCCCGATTCCCAGGACCGGCTCCGAGCTGCAGTGGAACCTGCAGCTGCCGACGCGCGCCTGGACCGAGGTCGCCACCTACGACCAGGGCGCGGTCTACGCCAACGGCAACATCGCCTGGGGCCGCGTCTCCTACAAGATCCTGGCGCCGGTCAACGATCCGAAGCAGCGCGGCTCGACCACCGAGGTGCTGGGCTCGTACTTCAACGTCATGACCCTGCTGCCCGAGCGCGACAAGGGCAGCATCAACGTCGGCTGGACGCCGAACGACTACGACCACAACTACATCCACACCTGGGGCTACAACCCCGGCACGCGCCGCGTGCGCGAGGCGCCGGAGTTCGGCTACGACCTGCCGCAGGGCGCCGGCGGCTTCCGCACCGTCGACGACGACCGCCTGCTCAACGGTTCACCCGAGCGCTACGACTGGAAGATCGCCGGCAAGCGCGAGCTGTACATCCCCTACGACGCCTGGCGCCTGAACGATCCGAAGGTCAAGTACGCCGACCTACTGAAGACGCGCGGCAGCATCAACCCGGACTATATGCGCTACGAGCTGCACCGCGTCTGGGTGCTGCAGGGCGACCTCAAGCCCGGCTACCGCCACCTCTACAAGAAGCGGGTGATCTACATGGACGAGGATACCTTCCACGGCGTGATGGCCGACACCTACGACGGCCGCGGCCAGCTGTGGCGGGTGGGCATGGTCAACTATTTCTACGCCTACGCCATGCAGGCCTTCCATGCCGGCGTCTCGGTCTACCACGACCTGTCGGAAGGCGCCTACGTCGCCGACCGCCTGATCAACGAGCAGCCGGATGGCGTGCGGCTCAACGAAGGCGGGCTGACGCCGAACGACTTCACGCCGGATGCGGCGCGGCGCGGCGGTCACTGAAGCGCCGGAGGCTTTGACGCCCGGCCCCCGTCCGCGGGGGCCTTTTTCTAGGCCGCCCGCGGCTGCTCCAGCCAGCGGCGGGTGGCGCGGTCCAGCTGCACCTGGGGGCGGTTTTCGACCAGGGCGGCGAGCAGGCCTTGCACGTCCTCGCGGCGCCAGCGGCGCAGTTCCAGCCGGTACAGCTCGCGCTGGCGCGCACGCAGCCTGATCTCTCCCGGCGGGCCGTCGGCGCCGGCGCCGAGGCACTCGACCTGCTCCAGCCCCTCGAGGTCGATCAGGGCCCCCAGCAGCCAGGAGCGGTAGGCCAGCCAGTGGCCGTCGCAGATCAGGGCCGGCGCCAGCAGGCGCCGCTGCGCCAGGCGGATCGCAGCCAGGCCCAGGCAGATGGAAGAGGACAGCGCGAACGCGTGCTGCGAGCTGAAGTCAGGGAAGTCGTGCGCCAGCACGATCGCCCCGGCCAGGCTGCCCAGGGTGGTGGCGAGGAACGAGCGGTCGCGCAAGTCGGCGGTGGCGCGCACCACCGCGATCATGGCCGGGCTCCTGCAAAGCCGGCCGGCCGGCCGCTCGAACAGTCGTTAATCTTCATGTCATCCCTTCGCCGCCCCGGCCCGGGCCGCGGTCTGCGCCGCCGCTCCGTCAGGCTGAAAGCTAGCAAAAGCGCCGGCCCCGGTGCAGGCTCGGCGCCGCCCCGCCGGCGCGAGGCGAAAGGAGGGTAAGTGCGCGGCTTCCGGCTTTGCCGGAATTACCAGTGACTTAAGGCCGGTGAAGCACCTAATCCCGGCCGACGGGCGGTATATTTTTACCAGGGCCGCGACGGCGGAAAATCGCGGTGCCCCGCGGCCGGAGGCCTCAGCCGCGCAAATCGGCCAGGGTGGCGGCGTCGCCGATCACCGTTTGCCCGTCGAGGGCGTGCAGCGGCGCCTGCAGGCGCTGCAGCAGCTCGCGGCTGCCGACCGACAGGCCGGTATGGCGGCCGGCGATCAGCAGCCAGGCCGCCTCGGCCATCATTTCCAGCGGCTCAACCCAGTCCGGGTGCGTCGCCGCCATCTGCCGGGCCACCGCCTCGGCACCCTCGGTCAGGGCGATCTTGTACGGGGCCAGCTGGTTGGCGTGGACGCCGCTGCCGTGCAGTTCCGCCGCCAGGCCCAGGGTGTACCGCTCCAGCGCAGCCTTCGATGCGCCGTAGGCGGCCAGGCCGTGGATCAGCCTTGCCGGCCCGGCGTAGGGAAGCGAGGGCTGCCGCACCGTCTCGCTGCCGATGTTGAGGATGCGGCCCCAGCGGCGCTCGCGCATGCCCGGCAGCGCCTGCTGGATCAGGTCCACCGGCGCCTGGAAGTTCAGCTCGAACAGGGCGCGCCGGGCCGGCAGGTCGATCTTGCTGGGCGGCGCATAGGCGCTGATGCCGGCGGCATTGTTGACCAGGATCTCGACCGGACCGAGCGCGGCGGCGGCGCGGGCCACCAGATCGCCGCGCGCCGACTCGTCGGCAAGGTCGGCGACCAGGGCCACCGCGGTGCCGCCCGCCTCCCGGATCAGGCGGCAGGTCTGCTCCAGTCCCTCGGCGGAACGCGCGCTGGAGTTCACCGCCAGCGCCGCGCCGTGCGCGGCCAGCCGGCGGGCGATGGCGCGGCCGATGCCGCGGCTGGCGCCGGTGACCAGGACGGTGCGGCCTGCGAGGTCGGCCAAATCCATCAGGCCTTCTCGGCGCGGAAAGTCAGCACCAGCACGTCGCGGTAGGCCGGCGCCGCCGCGTCCAGCGGCGTGACGGCGGTGACGCCGTGGTAGACCCGGGCGTCCTCGACGAAGGCGGCGTCGAACGGCAGGGTCAGCGTGAAGCTGCCGAGCTGGCGCCGCTGCAGGTCATAGACCACGGTGGTGCCCTGCTCGATGTTGCGCCGGTTCACCAGCAGCACCATCACGTAGTCGACGCCGTCGCGGTGCGGCCCTTCCGGCGTCGGCTGGCCGGGCTCGCCGGGACGCGCCTCGATGCGGAACTGGTGCATTTCGGCCTTCCACCACGCCACCGCCGGCGACAGCGCGCCGAACACCGAGCGGCACAGCGCCAGTAGGCTGGCCAGGGACGCGGACTTGCCGATTTCCTCGGTCACCGGCTCAAACCAGCGCTGCACGCCGCCGTGGAGCGGGTTGTAGTCCACCGTCTGGTAATGCGCCTGGTGCGGCTGGCGCAGCACGGCGCCGCCGGCGGATATCCGGAACACGGCATGGCGGCGCTTGCGGTAACGCCCGCCGTCGGCCATGTAGGTGTCCAGGTGCAGGTCGTCCCAGCTCGCGGCGAAGCGCTCCCAGTCGGTCAGCTCGCCCAGCCGCTCCGCCAGGGCCCGGGTCTGCGCCGCCGGCACGAAAGCGTAGCCGGCGCGGCGCAGGGTCGCGCTCAAGCCGTCGTCGAAATCCTGATCGTCCCGCTTCAAAACCGTCGCACCGCGCCAGGGGGCAAGCTGCGCAGCCTACGCCGTTTGCGCCAGAAATGCTCGCTGCCGTACCGCTGCCCGGACCGCCGGCCGCGCTCGTCACCTCGCGTGTTGCGCGGCCGCCGCGATTGGGCTAGAACGGACGCAGGCGCCGGACCCGCACAAGAGCGCCCCGAACCCGCAGCTCGGGTTGTAGGTACCAAGGAGAACGGCATCGTGAGATTCGAGCGTCAACCGGCGCCGGGAGCGGCGCCATGAACGGTACAAACCCGTTCCAGACGGTGCGGGAGTCCGCCGACGGCGACCTGCACTGCGCGGTGCTCGAGCTGGACGAGTTCACGCCCCACTACAGCACCGCCGGCAACGGCCTGTGCTTCTGGTTCTCCCTCGACGGCAACACCGAGGTCTTCCCCAGCCGCGGCGCGCCCTACCGCCTGCACGGCGGCGCCGACATCGCCACCATCCCGCCCGGCACGGTGTGGGACGGCTCCTGGCGCGGCCGCCAGACCTGCATGCTGCTCGAAGTGGGCCCCTCGCTGCTGCGCGAATTCACCCGCTCAGAAATCGTCTTCCCCAACGATCATCAGCTGACGGTGATGGAGGACGACCGCATCAAGTACGGCATCCTGGCGCTGCACCAGGACCTGCTCTCGCCCTCGCCGGCCGGCCGCCTGTTCAGCGGCCACATCGCCCGCGGCATCACCTCCCACTACCTGCGCACCTACTGCAACTGCCCGCCGCCGCGCGCCGCGCGCGAGCAGAAGCTGGCGCCGCGCGAACTGCAGCGGGTGCAGGAGCTGATCGAGTCGCGCCTCGACCGCAAGCCCGACCTGGAGGAGCTGGCGGGCCTGCTGGGCCTGAGCGTGGCCAGCTTCTGCCGCCGCTTCCGCAACAGCACCGGCCTGCCGCCCTACCAGTACCTGCTGCACGCCCGCGTGGCGCGCGCCATGCAGGCGCTCGAGCGCCGCCGCAGCCAGCCGCTGTCCGAGCTGGCCCTGACGCTGGGGTTCTACGACCAGAGCCAGTTCACCAATACCTTCCGCAAGATCGTCGGCGTCAGCCCGCGGGACTACATGCGCGGCAGCCGGCCCTGAGGCCGGCCCGCAGCGTCCGGAACTCAGAACTGGTACTTGACGTTGAAGCCGACGTAGTCGCGGTCGGCGTACGGATGCTGGCCGAGATCCGGCCGGCCGAGGAAGGCGCTGTAGGTCAGGCCCAGGCCGAGGCGCTGCAGGTAGCTGAAATTGAGCCCGGCCGAGGCGCGCTGGTCGCCCTCGCCCCACAGCGCGCCGAAGGTGCCCGGCGGCGGGCTGCCCTTGGCGATGCCCTGGAAGGTCAGCGGCACGGTGATGTCCCAGCCGGAGAAGACGTTCTTCCAGTCGAAGCTGGCGAGGAAGGAGTAGGCCCAGGCGTTCCTGCTGGCGCTGCCGGAGCCGTTGGACAGCGCGGTGATGCCGCCGACCGGGGTGACGCTGTTGATGTGGATGTAGCCGAACTCGCCGATCAGGTTGAGGTCGTCCCAGAACCAGCCCGGGCCCAGCACCTGCAGCGCGCTGAAGTCGGCCTGGGTGGTCTTGCCGCGGGTCGCCGCCGGCGCCGCCGGATTGACCAGCAGGTCGATGCCGTCGCGGTAGCTGGCCTCGCCGGCGAAGCTGACGCCGAAGGCCTGGGTCGAGAAGCTCATCGCCCCCATGTGGATGCCCTGCTGGTAGGCGATGTTGTAGGACACCGGCACCTGCACGCCGATGGCCTGCGAGGTCAGCGCCAGGTTGACCGGCGGCGGTTGCTGCCCGGTCGGCGCCAGGATGCCGGCCTCGACCTGCTGCAGGATGCCCTGCAGCGGCTGGGCCAGTCCGCCGAGCGGATTGAGCAGCACCTGGTAGCCCTCGTTGAGGACCGTCATCGGCGCGGTGTCGGTGTAGCGCAGGTAGTAGCCGCCGAAGCTGGTCTGCGGCGTGAGCTGGTAATTCAGGCCGACGCCGTACTGGCCGTAGTCGCTGGGCTTGAGATCGGGGCCGCGGGTCGCGGTCCAGATCTGCGGCGTGCCGGGCACCAGCTGGCCGAGCGGGATGTTGAGCGGGGCCGGCAGCGGCGCCAGGCTGTAGAACGGGTTGACGGTGAGGTAGATGAACTCGGCGCCGGGCCCGACCACGTCGGTGGTGGAGAAGTAGTCGCCGACCGGGCTCAGCTCGGTGTGCTTGTACTCGAGCTTGTAGTAGCCGAGCAGGGTCAGGTCCTCGGTCACGCCCATGCGCAGCGACACCTGGTTGCTGGGCAGCAGGATGTCCTTGACCTCGATGCCGGGGATGAAGGCCTTGGAGGCGTCGGCCGGCGCCTGCGCGGTGGCGATGCCGGAAAAGAACAGGGCCTCGCCCCAGGCCACCACCTGGCGGCCGACGCGCAGGTCCACGTCCTGGTGCGGGCCGAGGCGGAAGTTGCCGTAGGCGTAGGCGTCGAGCAGGCGCAGGCGCTGGCCGTCGTAGTAGCGGGTGCCGTCGGCGAAGCGCTGCGGCGGCGGCTCGCTCTTGTTGATGGTGCCGGGCGAATCGTTGTGGTTGGGGTGGTGGTAGACCTGGTCGTAAAAGCCATCGCCGCTGACGGCGATGCCGTAGTTCGGGCCGCGCACGATCAGCTCGGCCAGGCCGCTGATGCGGTTGTTGATCAGGCTGCCGGCCTTGAAGTTGCGGTCGCCATCGTCGAAGTTGACCGTCGTCGGCAGGCTGGTGGTGGCGTTCACCGGCCCGTTGATCAGCTTGTCGCTGGGATCCTTCAGGCGCATCGAGGCGCTGTAGTTGATGGTCAGCTTGTATTCGGCGTCGATGCCGTCGCTCAGGCTGAGCACGCCGGCCTGCGCCGGCCCGGCCAGCACCACGGCCAGCGCCGCGCCGGCCCCACCCGCTAGCTTGTTCATGTGTTCCCCCTTCGTTCTTGTCGTGCCGCGGCTCAGTGGCCGGCGGAGGCCGCGTTCTTCGGGCTGTACAGGTCCGGCACGTTGGCCGGATCGTTGAGCTTCCACCAGCTGGCGGCGCTGGACTCGTTGACCAGGTAGGTGGCCTCGTAGGCGCCGGCGGTGAGGTCGTGGTAGACCGAGACGCCGCGGTGGTAGCACTCGCACTCGGCGGAGTAGTTGTAGTCGATGAACGAGGTGCGCCACAGCTGGTCGCGGTTGTCGTAGGCTTCCGACCACAGCGACAGCCAGCTGTCCTCGTCGACGTACAGCACCTTGCGCTTGTAGATGTGGCGGAAGTCCGGCTTGCGCTCGGCCTCGACGATCCAGACGCGGTGCAGTTCGTAGCGCTGGTAGTCCGGGTTGACCGTGTCGGGCTTGATCATGTCGCCCAGCTTCAGCGCCGTGTCGTTGGCGCGGAAGTTGTTGTAGGGGACGTAGTATTCCTTCTTGCCGACCAGCTTCCAGTTGAAGCGCTCGGGGCTGCCGTTGAACAGGTAGTCGTCGTCGATGGTGCGCAGGCCGGCCGGCGGGATGGGGTAGTCGAAGGCCACCTCGGGCGACTGCCGCACGCGGCGCGTGCCGGGGTTGTACTGCCAGGTCTGCGGCCGGTCGTTGTGGAAGTCGTTGGGCTGCCAGCCGATGCCGATGGAGCCCTTGTCGCGCGGCGGCAGGATTTCCTCGTTGTAGAAGTAGGAGTTGATCTGGTCCTGGGTCGAGCCGCGCTTGTTCGGGTCGCCGAACACGCTGAGCGTGCGGAAGCGCTGGCGGCCCCAGGCGATCTTGCCGCCGCCGTAAACGTCGGCGATGTCGTAGACCGAGGCCTCGTTCCAGGCGCGGTAGGGCAGGATCATGTTCCACACCGCTTCCTGCCCGCTGCCGGGGAACGGGAACGGCATGGCGCCGGTGACGGCCTGCACGCCGAGGCCGTCATGCACCAGCTCGGCGCCGACGGCGTTCTTCTTCTCCACTTCGCAGACCCAGTCCGGCGCGCGGAAATCGCGGTGGCTGGGATAGACGTTCATGCGGAAGGACTGCGGATAGCGCTTGAACAGCGCCTTCTGCCCGTCGGTGAGCTTGTCGGCGTACTGGCCGAGGTTCTGCGCGGTGATGGTGAACAGCGGCTTTTCGTCGGCATAGGGGCCGGCCTCGTAGCCGCCCTTGCTCTTCATGCCCGGCCAGGAGTCCAGCCACTTGCCGCTGTAGGCGGCGACGCCGGAGGCGGTGCCCGCCTTCTCGGCGCCGACGCAGGTGTACTTGTCGCCGCCGAGCTGGGCCGCCTGCTCGGCGGACACCTTGGCTTCGGACGGCAGCGCCAAGGCAAGGCCCGCCGACAGCAGGCAAGAAATGCCCGCGTGCTTGAACTTCATCGCAGTCTCCTCCTGACGCAGTTGTGGGCTCCGTACAGGCGCGCGCAGGCTCGCATCGCCGGAAACGATGCGGGCCTGAGCGCCGGAACCGTGTTTTTGGCTACGTTGCTACAGGGAGTTGCGGCGTTCTTGGTGAATTTTGCGACTTGGCGAAAATTTCAGGGAAGCCGGTCCTGGCTTCCTAGCGCAAGGTGGTGCCGCCGTCGACGCTGAACACCTGGCCGTTGATCCAGGCGCCGTCTTCCGACAGCAGCAGCGCAACCATCGCCGCGATGTCCTCGGAGCGGCCCAGGCGCGGACTGCGCGTCTCCTTCAACACCGCCGCGGCCAGGTCCGGCGGGAAGTTGGCGCGCAGCTGCTCGGTGATGACCAGGCCCGGCGCGATCGCGTTGGCGCGGATGCCGTCCTTGCCCCAGCGCGAGGCGACGTGCCGCATCAGCGCATGCAGGCCGCTCTTGCTGACGGCGTAGGACACGCGGGTCGGCTCGCCGGCGAAGGCCGCACCCGAGCTGGTGTAGACGATGGCGCCGCCGCCCCGGCGCAGCAGCTCCGGCACAATGTGGCGCGTGCACAGCAGGTGACCGCGCAGGTTGACCAGCAGGGTGCGGTCGAACACCTCCAGCGGCACGTCGAGCGCGTCGGTGTCGCGCAGCAGGATTTTCATGTCGGCGGCATTGACGTGAACGCCGTCGATGCCGCCGAACTGCCGCACCGTCGACTCGACCAGGGCGCGTACCGAAGCCTCGTCGGCGATGTCACAGGCCGCCGCAGAGACGCGGCCGCCTTCGCGGACGATGGCGGCCGCCACGCTTTCGGCCGCGGCGCCATCGAGGTCGGCCACCAGCACGGCGGCGCCTTCCCGGCCCAGCCGCTGCGCGGTGGCGGCGCCGATGCCGGAGCCGCCGCCGATGACCATCAAGACCTTGCCGGACAGCCTGGACATGCGGCGCTCCTGGGGGGTGTGGCGCTCAGTCGAGCGGGCAGAAACTGTGGCAGAGATGGGTGTCGACGATCCAGTCCGGGCTCTCCGGGTCGAACCAGCGGTCGACCCGGGCCCAGTGGTAGGGGTGCATCATGTATTCGCCGGTGAGGCCGTCCAGATCGTCGTAACGCTGCTCCCAGACATGGGTCCAGGAGCGGGCGCCGGAGGCCTGCGCCACCCGGCTCAGCCGCCACGCGCGGATCGCGGCGATGTAGCGCGGCATCGCCAGCAGCTCGCGCTCGAAGCGCCGCACCGTCGCTTCGGCGATGGCCGGCTTCACCGCCAGCAGCAGGGCGCGGTAGACGCCGGGGCGATTCCAGTCGCCGCCGCCCTCGCCCTCCGCGTAGGTCACGCTGTCGACGTGGTCGACCGCATCCCGCGGCAAGCGCAGGCCGGAGGCGGCGGCATCGATGCCGCCAAGGCGCAGCAGCAGGTCGCCGCCGTTGTAGACGCCGGGCAAGGTCGGCCGCAGCAGGACTTGCGTGGCGTCGGGAAGCGCCTGCCGCAGGGTCCGGACCAGGCCCTCGTCGGCCCGCGCGCCGGGCCGCAGGCGGATCAGGTCGATGCGGTTCACGCCGCATCGTCCAGATCGGCGGCGTCGCCGGCAATGTAGCGCTGGCGCGATTCGACCATCGCCTGCGCCTCGCCCCACCACCAGTCCAGCACCGCCGGGTCCTGGCGGCCCTGCAGGCTCATGGTCCAGAAGCCCTGCGCGCCGCGCAGCCTCCAGACGAAGACCAAGGTATTGCACTGCTCTTCCAGCCACAGTGGCGGCGTGACCCAGCGCTGCTCCAGCACCAGGCCGCGGGCCTGCGCCCCCGGCACGTAGCGCTCCATGTAGGCGCGCAGGAAGGCCGCGCCCTGTCCCGGCTTCACCGTGATCTGGTCGACCAGGCGAATTCCCGCGTCAGCGCTCAAACGCTTTCTCCCGCCACCTCGAGCACCAGCTTGCCGCGCACGTGGCCGGCCTGGACCAGGCGATGCGCCTCGGCCGCCTGTTCCAGCGGCAGCACGGCGAGCGCCGGCGCGCGCAGGACGCCCTCGCCGCACAGTGCGGCCAGCCGGCGCAACTGTGCGCCGGAGCGCTGGTAGCTGCTGATGGTGGGCATGATGCGCACGCCGCGCTGGCGCGCGCGCCCGGCATCGTGCGGCACCTCGTCGGCGATCAGGGTGGCGATCGGGGCGATGACGCCGCCCGGCCGCACCAGCTCCACCGCCTGCGGCAGGCTGTTCCGGCCCACCGCGTCCAGCACCAGGTCCAGGCCCGTCGGCGCCCAGGCCGGGATCTGGTCGGCGATGCGGCCCGCGCGGTAGTCGATCGCCAGTTCCGCGCCGAGGCTGCGCACGTAGTCCTGGTTGCGCGGGCTGCAGGTGGCGGCGACCGCGGCGCCGGCGTGGCGCGCCAGCTGGATGGCGTAGCTGCCGACGCCGCCGGCGCCGCCGTGCACCAGCACCCGCTGGCCGCGGCCGAGGCGGCCGCTCTCGAACAGGCCCTCGAACGCGGTGATGCCGGCGGTGGGCAGCGCGGCGGCTTCGGCCAGCGGCACTGCGGCAGGCAGGAGCGCCACGCCGTCGGCAGCGGCGACGACGTACTCGGCGTACGAGCCCCACTCGCCCATGCCCTGCCTGGAGTAGGCGACGACGCGGTCGCCCGGCACGCAGCCACTCGCACCCTCGCCCAGTTGCACCACCACGCCGGCGGCGTCGAAGCCCAGGACGAACGGGAAACGGTACTGGAAGTACCGCGCCAGCCAGCCCTCGCGGCATTTCCAGTCGGCCGGGTTGACCCCGGCGTAGGCGACCTTGATCAACACCTCGCCCGGGCCCGGCACGGGCGTCGGCAGCTCCGCCGGATGCAACACTTCAGCGCCGCCGAAGCGTTCGATCGCCATGGTGCGCATGGTCGGCTCCTTCACCAGGGCATGCGCGGATTGGCGCGCGCCAGGATGCCTTCGTTGCGCTGCCGGAACAGCTCGTCGAAGGCCTCCGGCTGCGGGATCAGCCAGTACTGCCCGGCCTGCACGCCGGCGAAGACGCGTTCGGCGAACTGGTCCGGCGTCAGGCCGTGCTGCTCGAGCATGGCGCTCATGTTGTGCACGAAAGCCCGGGCGGCCTCGTTGGCCTGCCCGCCGAAAGGATCGTTGAAGATGCCGGTCTTGACCGGGCCCGGCGCCAGCAGCGACACGCCGACCGGCGCCTTGAGCATCTCCAGCTCGGCGCGCAGGCTCTCGCTCAGCGCCACCACCGCGAACTTGCTGGCCGAATATGGCGCCATCAGGGGGCTGGGCAGGAAGCCGCCGATCGAGGCGGTGTTGACGATGTGCGCAGGGCGCCCGTCCCGGAGCATCCGCGGCACGAAGGCGCGCAGGCCGTGCAGCACGCCGTAGAGGTTGATGTCGAGGCTGCGCTTCCACAGCGCCGGCTCGATCTCCCAGACGTAGCCGGTGGTCAGCACGCCGGCGTTGTTGAACAGCAGGTCGACCCGGCCGTAGGCTTCGTAGGCACGCTGCGCCAGCCGCTCGACCGAGGCCGCGTCAGCCACATCGGTGGGCACCGCTAGCACCTCGCCGCGCAGGCCCGCGGCGAACTCCGCCAGCGCCCGCTCCTGCACGTCGGCCAGCACCACGCGCATGCCCAGCGCCAGGGCTTTGCGCACCAGGCCGCTGCCGATGCCGCTGGCGGCGCCGGTGACGACGGCGACGCCGCCTTCGATCTCGAGCGTCATCTTCACTCTCCGTGCGGATTCACCGCGGGATGGGAATGCGGCGGGATCCGCGCCGGCGGCAGGCGCGTGCGCCCGTCGAGGCTGTATACCGGCAGGCCGAGCGTGGCCGGGAAATGCATGCTGTGCGCCAGCAGGCCGGTGCGCTGCGCCGCCGGCAGCCGGCACATGGCCAGCACCGTTTCGGCCAGGTAGGCCGGGTCCTCGGTCGGATAGTCCTCGGGGATGTAGCGCGCCGCGCCCGGCGTGCGGATCGCGGTGGAGGGCCCGACCATGTTGACCGCGATGTTGTGCTCCAGCAGTTCGGCGGCCAGGCCCTGGGTGTAGCGGTTGAGCGCCGCCTTCACCGCGGCGTAGACGGTGGCGCCGCCGTTGCAGTCGAACCAGCCGTACGGCTTGAGCGGCGGCAGCGCCGTGACCGAGCCGATGTTGACGATCCAGCCGGCGCCGCGCGCCCGCAGCAGCGGGATCGCCGCCTGGGTCAGCACGAAGGGCGTGCGCAGGTAGTGCTCGATGGTGCGCTCGAACATCGCCAGCGGCATCGACTCGACCTTGGCATAGTCGGCGTAGCCGGCGTTGTTGACCAGGATGTCGAGCCCGCCCGCCGCATCCGCCGCGCGCGGCACCAGCGTGTCGCGCTGGGCCGGCTGCTCCAGGTCCGCGGCCAGCGCAATGGCCCGGCCACCGGCGGCCTCGATCAGGGACACCGTCTCGGCCAGGGTGCCCGGCGCCGCCGCCGATTGCCGCAGGCTGCGCCCCGTCACCACCACCGTGGCGCCGGCCGCGGCCAGACGCTGCGCGATGGCGCGGCCGATGCCGCGGCTGGAACCGGTGACCAGCGCCACCTTCCCTTGCAGGGGCTGTGCGGCTTCCGTCATGGCCTGCTCCTGGTGTCGTGTCCGGCGCGGGGAAGCGCGATGAGTGGAGGGCTCATGCAACTCAGGCGGCGGCGCGGTGCGCCTGCTGGCGGAAATGCGGGATGACATGGGTGCCAATGTTGCGCAGGGTTTCCAGCTGCGCCCACTGCGGCACCGTGCCCATCTGGCAGATGAACAGGATCTCGTCGGCGCCGGCGTCGATCAGGCGCTGCACGTAGCCGATGCAATCCTGCACCGTGCCGTAGGCATGGTTGGGATTGAGCAGCATCATCTGCGGGTCGCTGAAATCGACCGTGACCTTCTCCGATGCGAAGCTGGTCTTGACCACCGCCTTGCCGGTGGCGTCGGCGGCGGTGACGTCGTCGTCCCACTGCGCCGGATCGGGCTTGGGCCCGCCGGTGTACCAGTGCGCCAGCGACTCCATGAAGTAACGCTGGCCCTTGATGCCGATCTTGCGCGCCCGCAGGCCGTCCTCCAGCACGATGGTCGGGCACAGCGCGGCGAGGTGCTGGTTGGGGCGGAAGCCGACCTGGTCCTCCGGCTTGCGCCGGCTCCAGGCCTCCCGGTAGATCGCGTTTTTCTTCGCCACGTCCTCGGGGCCGCCGAAGCCGAGCACCAGGGCGCCCATGCCGCGAGCGCCGGCGCGGGCCAGGGTGTCGGTATTGGTGCAGGCCAGGTACATCGGCGGATGCGGGTCCTGGTACGGCTTGGGATGGATCGGGCGCCGCGGGATCCTGACGTGCACGCCGTCGTGCTCGATCTCGTCCTGGGCCATGATCTTCGGCACCAGGTACATCGCCTCGTCGATCTGCGGATTGAGCGTATTGAGGTCGTACCCGAAGGTACCTGATTCCTGCTGGGTGCCGCCCTTGCCGACGCCGAAATGCACGCGGCCGTGCGACAGCAGGTCCAGCGTGGCGATGCGCTCGGCCACCTTGACCGGATGGTTCATCGCCGGCGGCAGGCAGACCACGCCGTGGCCGAGGTGGATGCGCTGGGTCTTGCCGGCGAGGAAGGCCAGCACCGTCTCCGGCGCGCTCATGTGGGCGTAGTTGGTCAACGCGGTGTGCTCGACGCACCAGATCACGTCGAAGCCCATCTGCTCCGCCAGCAGCGCCTGCTCGACGATGTCGTCGAACACCTTGCGGTCGCCGGCGCGCGAGGCATCCGTGGTCTGCGCCTCGTAGATCAGGGAAAACTTCATTGCCGCCTCCTCCATCGTCTTCGTTGATGCCGGAAAGCGGACGCTTCCCGTGATGGCGGCATTCTGCGCGCGCGGTCCAGCGCCTCATCGTCCATTTGAGCTAAAGCTGCCGAAAGGCCCGGCGAGCCGCGACGCCGGCGACTCAAAAGATGTCCGCCCCTCGGCGTCTCTCAGCGGGATGCGCCTGCCGTTCCATAGTCGTTTTGGACGATGCCGGCCGGCCGGCCGGGAGGGAGCATCCGGCCATGGCATCCACGGGGGAGAAAATCCGATGACGCTCGATCCGCAGGTCAAGGCGCTGCTGGACATGATGGCGGCAATGCCGGCGCCGGACTTCGCCACGCTGCAGGCGCCGGCCTACCGCGCGATCATGGATGGCCCTTCGATGTTCGCCTCCGGCGACGCGGTGGCGCGGGTCGAGGACCGCGGCATCCCCGGGCCGGCCGGCGAGCTGAAGCTGCGCCTGTACCGCGACGCCGCCGGGCCCCTGCCGATCACGGTTTACTTCCACGGCGGCGGCTTCGTCATCGGTACGCTCGACACCCACGACAACATCTGCCGCTGCCTGGCCAAGCGCTCGGGCAGCCTGGTGATCTCGGTCGACTACCGGCTGGCGCCGGAGGCGCCCTTCCCCGCGGCGGTGAAGGACGCCTGCGCCGCGCTGGCCTGGGCCCACCGCAACGCGCGCGAGATCGGCGGCGACGCCTCGCGCATGGCGGTGGCCGGCGACAGCGCCGGCGGCAACCTCGCCGCGGTGGCGGCCCAGCACTGGCGCGACCACGGCCCGGCGCTGCGCCACCAGCTGCTGCTCTATCCGATCACCGACTGGCGCGCAGATACCGAGTCGTACCGCAGCTTCGCCAAGGGCTATTTCCTCACCTGGGACATGATGAACTGGTTCACCCGCCAGTACCTGCCGGACGGCAGCATGGCCGACGACCTGCGCGCCTCGCCGCTGCGCTCGCGCGACCTCTCCGGCCTGCCCGCGGCCACCGTCATCACCGCCGAGTACGACCCGCTGCGCGACGAGGGCGAGGCCTACGCCCGCGCCATGCGCGAGGCCGGCGTGGCGGTGGACTTGCACCGCTGGCCGGGAATGATCCACGGCTTCGCCAGCATGCTCGGCGCGGTGGACGCCGCCGACCAGGCGCTCACCACCGCGGCGCAGGCGCTGCGCCGGGCTTTCGCCCCGGAAGCCGCAGCGGCCTGAAACTCCGGGACGGCCGCGGCCGTCCGGCGACCTCTCTCCCCCTTCGCCCGGTCACGCCGCAAGGCGGGCCGGGCTTCTTCTTTTTTGGGCGTGCCGACCGGTTGGCTTGACACTCACAAAACATATCTTAAGATATGCATATATCGTACGATATATCTAATAGAACCAAGGACCCTCATGCACCACCATCATCACTGGCACCGTCACGGTTGCGATTCCGGCGGCGAAGGCTATTCCTTCATGGGCCGCTTCCGCGGCGGACACGGCCGCTTCGGCGGCGGCTTCATGGGCGGCGACGGCTTCGGGCCGCAAGGCTTCCGCACCGGGCGCAAGCTCGGCTCGGCCGAACTGCAGCTGCTGATCCTGGCCCTGTTGGGCGAGAAGCCCTGCCACGGCTACGAAGTCATCAAGGCCCTGGAGGAACGCTCCGGCGGCTACTACGCGCCCAGCCCCGGCATGGTCTACCCCGCCCTCACCTACCTCGAGGAGATCGGCCACGCCACGGTGCAGCCGGACGGCGCCAAGAAGCTGTACAGCATCACCGACGCCGGCCTCGCCCACCTGGAGCAGAACCGCGCCACCGCCGACGCCATCCTGGAGCAGCTGGCCCGCATCGGCGCGCGCATGGACAGCGTGCGCCGCGCCTTCTCCGGCGAGCCGGCCGACGACGTGGACGCCGAACGCCCCGGCTTCAGCTTCCGCGGCTACAAGGAAGCCTGGCTGGCGCGCCGCGACCTGAAGGCGGCGCTGCATGAGCGCAAGCACAGCTCGCCCGAGGAGTACCTGCGCATCGCCGAGATCCTGCGGCGCGCCGCCGAGGAGATCCGCAAGAAATGAACGGCTCGGCCAATTGCCACCACTACCGGGTGACCATCGAGCATCTCCACACCCCGCACGCCGGCGACACGCTGGACCCGCCGCTGGTATTCGAAACCACCAGCGAAAACGCGCTGATGCTGCTGTTCATCGTCAACCGCCTGCGCCGCCAGATGGAGGGCGGAATGGATTCCGTACCGACCGGGCTGGCGCCGCGCCGGCGCCCCGCCTCGACCCGGCCGCTGTGAGCCGGCAGCGGAGCGGGAACACGGCCGCCGTGGACGCACCGGCCGCCGGCTGCAAGCAGGAACAGCCGGGGCTGTTCCGCCCGGTGATCGACCGCAACCGCTGCGAAGGCAAGGCCGACTGCGTGGAGGTCTGCCCTTACGGCGTCTTCACCGTCGCCACCCTGCCGGCGGACCAGCGCAAGGGACTCAGCTTCCTGGGACGCCTCAAGGGCGCGGCGCACGGCTGGCAGCAGGCGTTGACGCCGAACGCCGAGGCCTGCCACGCCTGCGGCAAGTGCGTGACGGCCTGCCCGGAGCGCGCGATCACGTTGGCGCGGGTCTGAGCGCGAGGGATCTATGAAAGAGCCGGGCGCGGCCCCAACGCGTGTCCGGCGTGTTTACCATCCAAGCGGTCATCGGTATTGCCGGCGCGGCTATGCTGCTCCGTGCGTTGAAAAGGGCGTTGGCGCAAGCAAGGTCGATTGGGGTGAGCTTGCGAACCCCTCTGTGGGATAGGCTCCCCGGCTACAAGTTGAACCCGTGATGATCTCTGATAGGCCAGCCAGGAATGCGAACGAGGAGTCGGCCCGTGCCGAACTCGTAGCGTTGTGCCGTGCGGTCCTTGCCGGCGAATTATCCTTCTTTGAAGGCGCCCTCAGAATCGCACCGCTTCAATCTTGCATTGGAGTCAGAGAACACGATCCTGATTTCACACCTTTCGTTGTGATTCGTTCGGATACTGACCATCTGCCGCCGCAGTCCGTTAGGCACCGGTGGTCGCCAGAAGCACTGCAGCAGCTCGAACCAGAATTCGAAAAGACAGAAGTTTGGGGGAAGAAATACGCAACGGCAGCCTGTGAGAACCTCATAAAGCGCTTCTCTATCGGCTAGGCGCTTGTCTCTATCCGATTGGTGATCAGCACTGAAAACGAGGGTTGCGTACACCGTTCATCCGTCCGGTTTGCGGCGATGAACCTAGGGGGCTGAACTTCCGCTTCTGGCACAAGAGCGGGCGGTCGGCGACCCGCCGCAGTAGCGCAGCCGGGCGCCGGTGGATTACGCTGAGGGCAATCCGCCCGCACACACCCTGAACGCTGCATACCGCCCGGAACGGGCGCGGCTGCGTGACGCGGCGGGGACACCGCACCCGCGACGGGTGTCCTCGACAGAAGGGAGTTCTCTCATGCCTGCCCGCCCCGCCGTCCGCACCGGCCTTGCAGCGCTGCTGTTCGCCACCCTGCCCGCGCTGGCCGACGACCTGCATGCCCTGGTCGCCGATTACGAACGCTACAACCTGCAGCAGGACCCGATCACCGCCGGCCAGCAGGGCGACCCGGAGGCGCTGAAGCGCTGGCCGGACGATTCGCCGGCCGGCGACGCCGAGCGGCGCAAGGCGCTCGAGGCGTTCCAGAAGCGCATCGACGCGCTCGGCAACTCACCGCTGCAGGGCGAGGACGCGCTGAACCTGGCGGCGCTGCGCGGCCAGGTGCGGCGCCGCCGGGAGTCGCTGGACTTCGACGAGGCGCGTTTCCCGTTCGCGGCGGATGACGCCTTCTTCAACACTCCCGACTATGTGGCGCGCAGCACCATCATCCGCACCCGGGCCGAGGCCGAAGCCTGGCTGGCGCGCCTCGGGGCCCTGCCAGCCTATTACGCCACCGAGACCGCCAACGCGCAGCGCGGCCTGGACACCGGTTTCATCCAGCCGCAGCCGGTGGTGGAAGCGGCGCTGAAGGTGATGCGCGCCCAGGCCGAGGCGCCGGCCGAGCAGAGCTCGCTGCTGCTGCCCTTCGCCAGCCTGCCGCCGATCTTCTCCGCCGACGAACAGAAGCAGCTGCGCGCCCGCGCGCTCGAGCTGGTAGGCCGGGGGGTGAAGCCGGCGCAGCGCGAGTTCCTGCGGTTCCTGGAAAAAACCTACCAGCCGAAGGCGCGCAAGACCCTGGGGATCGAAGCGGTGCGCAACGGTCCGGCGTACTACGCCTACCTGGTGCGCCGCCACACCACCACGGCGATGACGCCCGACGAGGTGCACCAGCTGGGCCTGAAGGAAGTGGCGCGCATCCACGCCGAGATGGAGCAGGTGATCGCGCAGACCGGCTTCAAGGGCAGCTTCCAGGAGTTCCAGGCCGACCTGCGCGGCAATCCGCGCTTCTACGTGACGACGCGCGAGGCGCTGCTGGAGAAGGCCAGCACCCTGGCCAAGCGCATCGACGGCGAGCTGCCGAAGTGGTTCGGCCTGCTGCCGCGCCTGACCTACGGCGTGCGCGAGGTGCCGCGCGAGATCGAGGAGAGCTACACCAGCGCCCGCTACTGGCCGGGCAGCCCGGAGCAGGGCCAGGCCGGCGGCTACATGGTCAACACTTCCCACCTTGACCAGCGGCCGCTGTACGAGCTGCCCGCCCTGACCCTGCACGAGGCGGTGCCGGGCCACCACCTGCAGATCGCGCTGGCGCAGGAGAACAAGGCGATCCCGCTGTTCCGCCGCGACGATGACCTCACCGCCTTCGTCGAGGGCTGGGCGCTGTATTCGGAGAAGCTCGGCGTGGACATGGGCGTCTACCGCGATCCGTACGAGCAGTTCGGCCGCCTGTCGATGGAGATGTGGCGCGCCTGCCGCCTGGTGGTCGATACCGGCATCCACCACGCCGGCTGGAGCCGCGACCAGGCCATCGCCTACATGAGCGCCAACACGGCGCTGGCGCAGAAGAACATCGAGGTGGAGGTGGACCGCTACATCGGCTGGCCGGGCCAGGCGCTGGGCTACAAGATCGGCGAACTGAAGATCCTCGAGCTGCGCCATCGCGCCGAGGGCGCGCTGGGCGAGAAGTTCGACATCCGCCGGTTCCACGACCTGGTGCTGGGCGAAGGGCCGCTGCCGCTGGACATCCTCGAGCAGCGGGTCGATGCCTGGATCGAGGAACAGAAGCAGGCGGCGGCCAGGGCTTGAGAACCATGGCCACGAACCAACCCTACCCGATCGGCGTTCCCGGCCAGCCCTGGGGCGCCGCGGAGAAAGCGGCCTGGCTGGCGCGGCAGACCCGCCGGCGCAGTTACCGGGCGGACGTGCTGAGCGTCGTCGAAACCCTGCGCGGCCCTTGCGACGTGGCCCAGTACGGCCACCTCGACGACGACCCGGAACGCTACCCGCTGTTCTGCATCCGCAGCCGCGGCTGGCGCGACGAGCTGCCCTGCGTGCTGGTCACCGGCGGCGTACACGGCTACGAGACCAGCGGCGTGCACGGCGCGCTGCGCTTCGCCGGGCGCCACGCGGCGGCCTACGCCGGCCGGGCCAACCTGCTGGTCGCTCCCTGCGTCAGCCCCTGGGCCTACGAGACGATCCAGCGCTGGAACCCCCACGCGGTCGATCCGAACCGCTCGTTCTTCGACAACAGCCCCTCGCAGGAAGCGGCTGCCTTGATGCGGCTGGTCGCGCCGCTGCGCGACCGCGTGCTGGTGCATATCGATCTGCACGAAACCACGGACAGCGACGAATCCGAGTTCCGTCCCGCGAAAGCCGCCCGCGACGGCCAGATCCACGAGCCGGACGTCATCCCCGACGGCTTCTACCTGGTCGACGACGAAGCGCAACCGCAGCCCGGATTTCAGCAGGCCGTGATTGCCGCCGTGGCCAAGGTCACCCACATCGCCGAGCCCGATTCCAAGGGCAACATCATCGGCTCGCCGGTGGTCGCTCCCGGGGTCATTCGCTACGCGCTGAAACGCCTCGGCCTGTGCGCCGGGATGACCGGCGCACCCTACAAGACGACCACCGAGGTTTATCCCGACAGCCCGCGCGCCACCCCGGAGCAGTGCATCGCCGCGCAGGTGGCGGCGACGTGCGCGGCGATCGATTACGCGCTGGCGCACGACGGTGGGGCTAGGGTCGGTTAACGCTATTTTGATCGCTGCGATCGAAATAGCGTTGACAGACCCTAGAGGAAAGTGGCCAGCCGGGCGCTGCTTTCCTGATTGCGGTCACGGCCGGCCCGCCAGCCGGCTCAGGATGCCGTCAGCTCGAAGCGGTCGCGGTAACGCCGGGGACTGAGCTGCAGGCGCGTGCGGAAGTGATGCCGCAAGGTGTCGGCCGAGCCGAAACCGCATTCCGCCGCCACCCGCTCCACCGCCATGGCGGAGCCTTCCAGCAGCTCGCGGGCGCGGCGCAGGCGCTCGCCGGTGAGCCAGGCCTTGGGCGTGGTGCCGGTGGCCTCGGCGAAGCGCCGGAGCAGGGTGCGCTCGCTCAGCTTCGCCTGGCGGGCCAGCACCCGCAGCGGCAGTTCGCGTTGCAGGTTGCGGCGCATCCAGTCCAGCAGCGGCGCCAGCGCCGCGCCCTCCTCCTGCACCGGCCGGTCGATGAACTGGGCCTGGCCGCCGTCGCGGTGCGGCGGGATCACCAGGCGGCGCGCGACCTGGTTGGCGACGCCCGCGCCGTAATCGCGGCGCACCAGGTGCAACGACAGGTCGAGCGCGGCCGCGCTGCCGGCGGAGGTGAGCAGCCGGCCTTCGTCGACGTAGAGCACGTCGGGTTCGATGCGGATGGCGGGATAGGCCTGGCGCAGCGGCTCGGCATAGCGCCAGTGGGTGGTGGCGCGCCGGCCGTCGAGCAGGCCGGTTGCGGCGAGCACGAACACGCCCGAGCAGAACGACAGCAGGCGCGCGCCGCGGGCATGGGCCCCGCGCAGCGCCTCGACCAGCGGCTCCGGCACCGGCGCACGGATGCCGCGCCAGCCGGGGACGATGATGGTATCGGCGCGGCGCAGGTCGCCGAGGCCGCCTTCGGCCAGGATGCGGAAGCCGCCGGTGGCGGCGAGCGGACCCGGTTCGATGGCGCAGACCTTGAAGCGGTACCAGCCGGGTATCTCCGGGCGCGGCAGCCCGAACACTTCCACCGCGATGCCGAACTCGAAGGTGCAGAGCCGGTCGTAGGCGAGCACGGCGACACGGTGGGCGATGCGCCTGCCCCCCGGTGAGGGCGATGGAGATTTTGGCAATTTCTTCACGATCATTGTCATTTCCGCCAGTTTCGCCCAAGGCCGTCCGCGCCGATACTGCCGCCCGTCGACTGGCAACCAGGAGGGGCGGACATGGCGACGGTGGTTCAGCAGGTCAAGGCGGCATCTCCCGAGCGGGCCCTGGCCCACTTCGAGGCGCGGCTGGCGTTCGAAACCGATTGCTCCGACGTGTGGTATGCGACCCGGCATGAGCAGAAGGACTTCGTGCTGCTGGACGTGCGCACCCCCGCGCTCTACGCCGCCGGCCATGTGCCCGGCGCGGTCAACATCCCGACGCGGCAGATCATGGAGCAGCGGCTGGCCGAGTACCCGCTGGACACGCTGTTCGTGGTGTACTGCGCCGGGCCGCATTGCAACGGCGCCAACAAGGCAGCGGTGAAGCTGGCGCGCCTCGGCCGCCCGGTGAAGGAGATGATCGGCGGCTTGGCCGGCTGGATCGACGAGGGCCTGGGACTGGAGCGCGGCTGAGGCCGCGATCCGGCTCAGGCGTGACGCCAGTTGGCGTTGTTGTCCCAGAACTCCACGCTGCGCCGGTAAGCCTCGCGGTCCAGCGGCACGCCCGAGCCTCCTTCCGCCACCCCGAGCGCATTGCGCATCATGGTGATCGGCGCCATCGGGATCTCCTCGGGCTCCATGGTGTAGAGGCAGCCGACGACGCCCCAGTCGGCCTCGACCGGCTCGCCTTCCTTGAGCAGCTGGGCGCGGCTGTAAAGGATCGGCAGGAGGTAATTCGCCACCGGCGCCTCGACGCCTTCGAACCAGCGGGTCAGCACCGCCAGCTCGGACTTGCTGCGCGCCTCGTAGGCGCTGCGCAGCAGGTGGCGGTTGGCGTCGGTGATCGGCAGCGTGAGGCAGCGGGTGCCGGTCCAGTTGCGATGTACATGCAGCTTGCAGAAATCGGCGTACCCGTCCAGCACCTTCAGCGGGGCGTGCTCGTTCAGATGGCGCTCGAACTCCTCGGCAGTGCAGTCCTGGATAGTGTTGCGGCGGCGCTCCCTGGGGAACAGCCGGGCGCGGGCGAAAGGCGTGAGGACGATGGACACGGCAGGGCTGCGCCTCCAGGGAAGATGAAGTAGTGTAAAGCGCGCGGCGAAAGGCGCCGCATTCATGCGGGATTCAGCCAGCCGGCGCAATATCCGGCGTACCTGTCCACGCCGGCCCCGCCATGCGCCACGCCCTCCTGATCCTGCTGCTGCTCGGTCCCGGCTGGGCCCTGGCCGACGGACTGAGCGCGCCGCAGAAGGCCTTGCACGTGCTGGACCGTCTCGCCTACGGTCCGCGGTCGGGCGAGCTGGAACGGGTCACGGCAATGGGCGCGGAAGCCTACATCGACGAGCAGCTCGCGCCGGAGAAAATCGTGCCGCCGCCGCAGCTGCGCGCGCAACTGGATGCGCTCGACAGCCTCCGCCTGGGCCCGGCCGAGCTGTTCCGCCGCTACGGGCCGCCGGCGCGGCGCGCCGCCGGCGATGATCCGGCGGCGCGCAAGCAGGTGCAGCAGGCGGCGAACCGCGTCGCCGAGCAGGCCATGCAGGCGCGGCTGCTGCGCGCGGTGTACAGTCCGGCGCAGTTGCAGGAGGTGATGACCGATTTCTGGTTCAACCACTTCAACGTGTTCCGCGGCAAGGGGCTGGAGGAGCGCATTTGGCTCGCCGCCTACGAGCGCGACGCGATCCGGCCTTATGCGCTGAGCCGCTTCCGCCAATTGCTCGGCGCCACCGCCCGGCACCCGGCGATGCTCTACTACCTCGACAACTGGCAGAGCACGGTGCCGCGCACCGACCGTTTCGGCGACAGCAAGGGCGGCCTGAACGAGAACTACGCCCGCGAGCTGATGGAGCTGCACACCCTGGGCGTGGACGGCGGCTACACGCAGAAGGACGTGACCGAGCTGGCGCGCATCCTCACCGGCTGGACCTACCTGCCGCGCGACTGGATGGAAGGCGGCAATGCGCCGTTCGCGTTCGAGCCGAAGCGCCACGACTTCGGCGACAAGACCCTGCTCGGCATGCGCTTCGACGGCAGCGGCGAGGCCGAAGGCGAGCGGGCGCTGGACCTGCTGGCGCGCAGCCCCGCCACGGCGCACCACCTGTCCTGGCAGCTGGCGCAATACTTCGTCGCCGACGAGCCGCCGCCGGCGCTGGTGGAGCGCATGACGAAGCGCTACCTGCAGAGCGACGGCGACATCCGCGAGGTGCTGCGGACGCTGTTCCACAGCCCCGAGTTCTGGAGCGCGGGATACACCGGCAACAAGTTCAAGACGCCGTACCAGTACGTGGTCTCGGCCCTGCGCGCCAGCGGCGTGGAGGTGCGCAACTTCCGCCCTGCGCTGTCGGCGCTGAACCAGCTCGGCATGCCGCTGTACGGCTGCCAGACGCCGGACGGCTGGAAGAACACCGAGGCGGCCTGGCTCAACCCGGACGCGATGGTCTACCGCCTCAACTTCGCCACCGCGCTGGGCGCCGGCCGGCTGCCGCTGCTGCGGCCGGAGGCGACATTGCCGGTGCCTGACGACGAACCGCCCGCGCCGCGCCCGATGAACGCCTCGATCAACGCCGCGCCGGCGGAGGCTGAGTTCGGCGACGACGACCGTCCGCCGCCGCCCGACCCCGATCTGCTGCAGGACACGCTCGGCCATCCCTTCTCGGCGCAGACCGTGGCCGCGCTGGACGCGGCGCGGCCGCGGCTGCGTGCCGCGCTGATGCTGGGCAGCCCGGAATTCATGAGGCACTAGGACCATTGCTCAGGACGAGGAACCGCTTGGAATCGCCATGAATCGACGCGCACTGCTCAAACAGCTGGGCCTGACGGCCGCCACCCTGCCCTTCGCCCGCGCCCACTGGGCCTGCGCCGCGGACCTGCCGCCCGCGGCCGGCAACAAGCGCCTGGTGGTGCTGATGCTGCGCGGCGCGGTGGACGGCCTCAGCCTGGTGGCGCCGCACGCCGACTCCGACTATTACGCGCTGCGCCCGAACATCGCCATCCCCAGGCCGGGCGGCGCCGGCGGCCTGCTCGACCTCGACGGCCGCTTCGGCCTGCACCCGGCCCTGGCACCGCTGCTGCCGCTGTGGCAGGCGCGCCAGCTGGCCTTCGTCCACGCCGCCGGCTCGCCCGATCCGACCCGCTCGCACTTCGACGCCCAGGACTACATGGAGAGCGGCACGCCCGGCGTGAAAAGCACCGGCGACGGCTGGATGAACCGCTTGCTCGGCCAGCTGCCGCAGCAGCCGGGAGCCCTGGCGGCGGTGAGCTTCGGCCCGGTGCTGCCGCGCATCTGCAGCGGGCCGCAGAGCGTGGCCAACGTGCCGCTGGGCCGCGCCGCGTCGCGGCCGACGGCGATGGACCGGCCGGAGATCAACAGCGCCTTCGACCGCATGTACGCCGGCGCCGGCAGCCTCGGCGAGGCCTACCGCGAAGGCCGGCGCTCGCGCCAGGAGATCCTGGCCGAGCTGAGCGAGCCGGCTGCCATGGAGGCGCAGCAGGCCGACAACGGCGCCCCGCCGCCGCAAGGCTATGCCCAGGACACGGCGCAGCTGGCGCGGCTGATGCAGCGCAACCCCCGCCTGCAGCTGGCCTTCATGCAGCTCGGCGGCTGGGACACCCACGTCAACCAGGGCGCCGCCGACGGCCAGCTGGCGCGGCGCCTGCAGCCGCTGGGGGAAGGGCTGGCGCAGCTCGCCAGCGGGCTCGGCCCGTTATGGAACGACACGGTGGTGGTGGTGATGTCCGAGTTTGGCCGCACCGCGCGCGAAAACGGCAATCACGGCACCGATCATGGCCACGGCAACCTGATGTGGGTACTGGGCGGTCCGGTGGCGGGCGGCAAGGTCTATGGCGAATGGCCCGGCCTGGCAGCCGCGGCCCTGCACGAGGGCCGCGACCTGGCCGTGACCACCGATTTCCGCACCGTGCTGGCGCGGGTCTGCGGCCAGCACCTGCGCCTGCCCGACCGGCGCCTGGACGCGGTGTTCCCGCGGGCGCCGGGCACCGGTGCGGCGCAACTGCAGGGCCTGCTCGACACCTGAGGCCGGCCCCTGCCGGCTGGCACCGGCGGGGCCCCTCCTAACGGCGGGCCTCAGTTCGCCTCGTTGAGCTTGCTCGGCATGCAGCCGGCGCTGGCGCACTCGCGGTTGCGGTCCTGCAAGAACTGGGTGCGGGCAATGGTGGTCTGGGTGGCGCAGTCCAGGTTGACCCAGAAGCCGTGGTCGTCCTTCATGCTGCACTGCTCGTTGCGCGACTTGATCCAGGCCAGTTGGCCGCGCTTGAGCGCCGCCTTGCCGTTGGCATCGAGCTGTTTCGATAACTTGCCGTACTCGTCGTTGAGATCCTTGTCGGACTGGATGTAGACCTTGTCCAGGCAATACAAATCGTCGAAATCGTTCTTCGGACGGTCGCAGTCGGCATGGGCGGCAGTGCCTAAGGCCAGCGCGGCGAAAGCCAGAAAGCCATTGAATTTGCTCATGATGCGGTATCTCCCTGAGTTTGGCGGGCACCGGCGCTCCGTCCGGGCGGCGCCCAGTGTGCCCGGCCCGCGCTGCAGCCGCGCCCCTCGAAAAAGGGGTCCCGGCCCTTTGTAAACGGGTCTTTACAACCGCCCGCTTCATAAATCCGCAACCTGCTCCTCCCAAGATCAACCCTCCAATTTACTTACAGGGAGTTCGCCATGCTGGCCGAACTGGGGATCGATACGTCCACATTCATGCTTCTGGGCCTGGCGCTGCTGATGGCGCTGAGCTTCGAATTCGTCAACGGCTTCCACGACACCGCCAACGCGGTGGCCACCGTCATCTATACCCATACGCTGAAGCCGACGCAGGCCGTGGTCTGGTCCGGCGCCTGGAACCTGATCGGCGTGCTCACCTCCACCGGCGCGGTGGCGTTCGGCATCCTGGCCCTGCTGCCGGTGGAGCTGGTGCTGAACGTGGGCTCCGGCGCCGGCTTCGCCATGGTGTTCGCGCTGCTGACCTCGGCCATCATCTGGAATGTCGGCACCTGGTACCTGGGCCTGCCCGCCTCCAGCTCGCACACCCTGATCGGCTCGATCGTCGGCGTCGGCCTGATGAACTCCTACCTCTCCCCCGGCTCCGCCTTCGGCGACGGCGTCAACTGGACCAAGGTGGCCGACACCGGCAAGGCGCTGCTGTTCTCGCCGATCATCGGCTTCGTCTTCGCCGCCCTGGTGCTGCTGCTGATGAAGGCGCTGATCCGGATGCCGGCGCTGTTCGAGTCGCCCAAGGGCGACACCCCGCCGCCCTGGCCGGTGCGCCTGCTGCTGGTGCTGACCTGCACCGGCGTCAGCTTCGCCCATGGCTCCAACGACGGCCAGAAGGGCATGGGCCTGATCATGCTGATCCTGATCGGCATCGCCCCGGTCGGCTTCGCCCTCAATCTCGGCGCCGACGCCGACAAGCTGGCGCGCATCCAGGCCAGCGCAACCACCCTCCAGGCCCAGCTGGCCCCGGACGGCGCGGCGGCGGTGGATGAACCCACCGCCCGTACCGCGCTGACGCAGTTCCTCAAGACCAAGAAGGCGGACGACCAGACCGTCCCCGCCCTGGCCCAGGCCAACCGCTCGGTCATCGCCGGCCTGCAGGGCGTGAAGAGCCTCAACGACGTGCAGGCCGACAAGCGCCGCGATCTGCGCATGGACCTGTACATGGTCACCGAGACGCTCAACAACCTGGCCAAGGCCGGCAAGCTGCCGGCCGGGGTCGACAAGGCCGCCGCCGGCAAATATGCCGGCGACCTGAAGGGCCTGACCACCTTCATCCCGGTCTGGGTCAAGGTGGCGGTGGCCGTAGCCCTGGGCCTGGGCACCATGATCGGCTGGAAGCGCATCGTGGTGACGGTGGGCGAGAAGATCGGCAAGGCCCACCTGACCTATGGCCAGGGCGCCTCGGCCGAGCTGGTGGCCTTCGCCACCATCGAGGCCGCCGACCAGCTGGGCCTGCCGGTGAGCACCACCCACGTGCTGTCCTCCGGCATCGCCGGCACCATGGTGGCCAACAAGTCCGGGGTGCAGGGCGACACCATCCGCAACGTGCTGCTGGCCTGGGTCTTGACCCTGCCGGTGTGCGTGCTGCTGGGCGCCATGACCTTCGCCGCGGGCCTGTTCCTGGTGTTCCGCGTGCTGGGCATGCACTAGCGGGCGGGCGGTACCGGAGAAGCAGCCGGGGGCCGGCGCGGCTTGTCCGCGACCGGCCCTCTGCCGTTATCATCCTCGGGCATAAGCCGCGATCGCGGCAAAACGGGGAGACGGCATGGGCGGGACCCGCCTTGCGGTGTGTGCCATGGCGCTGTGGCTGGCGGGCTGCGCCGCGCCGCCGCCCGAGCCTGCCGCCGTGGCGCGGCGCCTGGCTTTTTCCGGCTATTCGGTGGTGCCGCCGCTGGGCGCGGGCTGGGTGCGCAAGGACCCGCCCGGCACCGATGCGGGCTTCGAGCACGAGGGCATGGCGCCCGGCAGCCGGGTGCTGCTGGTGGCGGCGGCGCGACCCGCGCCGCGCCGCTACGCCTCGATCCGGGAGTTCCTCGACGACATGATCGCGCGCCACGAGCAGGAAGCACAGCCGCGGCGCTTCCACGTGCTGCAGGAGAGCACCACCCTGGCGCCGGAGGTCGGGCCATACTGCGTGCGCACCGTGGCCAGCGCCGAGGACCGCGCCAGACCCGGCGATCCGGTCATGGACGCCACCACCCTGGTCTGCCTGCACCCGAGCTCGCCCGACTGGATGATCACGGTGGGCTACTCGGAGCGCCATCCGCACGGCGCCGGCAGCCCCGACCTGGACAACGAAGGCGAGCGCTTCATCGGCAGCCTGCACTTCTTCGACCGCAGTTGAGCCGGCCGGCGGCCCGCCCTACCCTCATTTGGACGAAGCCGGCGGCCGCGCGCCCCGGCCAGAATGCCCCGGAATCGCGCGGAACACTCTGGCCCTGCCGGGCATGAGCCTGCGCGCGGTCCGCGCCGGCATCACCACAGAATCATCACGAGGAGCGCCATGCGGCTCACAGCCCAGCAGATCCTGAGCGCGGTGGAGCCGCTCATCTACGGCGCGCGCGGGCGCCGCTTCTGCGTCGCCGCGCTGCTGCTCGGCACCCTCCTCTTGCTGTGGCAGGCGCTGCAGATCCGGCCGGAGGCGGAGTACGAGAACTCGCTGCCGCTGGGTCATCCCTACATCCAGGTGTTCAAGCAGTACCAGGCCGATTTCGGCGGCGCCAACACGGTGCTGGTGGCGCTGCTGCAGAAGCCCGGCACGGCGCCGGACATCTACAACGCGAAGTTCCTGGCGGAGCTGAAGGCGGCGACGGAAGAGGTGTTCTTCATGGCCGGCATCGACCGCGCCCATGTCTCCTCGATCTTCACCCGCAACGTGCGCTACCTGGAAGTGGTGGACGGCGGCTTCATCGCCGGCGACGTAATCCCGGCGGAATACGCGCCGAACGAGGAGATGTTCGCGCTGATCCGCCGCAACGTGGCCAAGGCGCAGGTGGTCGGCAGCCTGGTCAGCCTGGACCAGCGCGGCGCGATGATTTCGGCGGAGGTGCTGGAGCACGACCCGGTCAGCGGCAGGAAGATCGACCCCGTGCGCCTCTCGCACACGCTGGAGGACGACATCCGCGGCCGCTTCTCCAGCCCGAAGAAATACGTCTACCGGCTGAAGCGGGCGCAGGCTCCGTTCGCCGCCGGCGAGGCGGTGGCGGAGACCTTCCGGCAGCCGGACTGGACGCTGTGGTTCCGCCGCGTCGAAGCGGACCGCAAGCTGCCGGACGGCAGCATCGAGCGCCATTTCCTGAGCGGCCGCGACCTCGCGGTCGAGGCGCAGGACAACCCGCAGTACAACCCGGACATCACGGTCCACATCATCGGTTTCACCAAGGTCACCGGCGACGTCACCGACGCCGCGGTGCAGGTGATGCTGTTCTTCGGCCTGACCGTGCTGGCGACGATGCTGGCGCTGTGGTGGTATCTCGGCAGCTTCCGCCTGGCCCTGCTGCCGCTGTGCTGCTCGGTGGTGGCGGTGATCTGGGAGTTCGGCCTGCTGCACGCCTTC
>DASRFD010000154.1:0-4938 GCA_035651715.1 Nevskia sp. | reverse complement strand
CCTTCAGGGACTGCAGGAAGGCGATCAGCGCGTCCATCTTCGACTTGCCGGCCAGCTCCTCGTCCGCCTTGGCGATGTCCGCGTCGGTATAGGGCACGCCGACCTTGCGCAGCGCCCGCATCATCGCCGGCACTTCGCCCGGGTCGAAATGCTGCCTGGCCAGCCAGGGGTAGCCCGGCATGTTCGATTCCGGCACCACGTCGCGCGGGTTGTTGAGATGGATCTGGTGCCACTCGTCGCTGTAGCGGCCGCCGACGCGGGCCAGGTCCGGGCCGGTGCGCTTGGAGCCCCACTGGAACGGGTGGTCGTAGACCGACTCGCCGGCCTGCGACGCCGGCCCGTAGCGCAGCACTTCCTCGGCCAGGGTGCGGATCATCTGCGAGTGGCAGCCGTAGCAGCCTTCGCGGAGGTAGACGTCGCGGCCGGCCACCTCCAGCGGCGAGCGCAGGGCCAGGCCCGGCGCCGGTGCGGTGGCAGCCTTGTCGTTCATCAGCGGGATGATTTCGACCAGGCCGCCGAAGCTGATCGCCACCGCGGTCAGCGCGGCCAGCAGCATGACGTTCTTTTCGATGGTTTCGTGTTTCACGCGCGAGCCTCCGCGTTGCGGGTGATGGGTTCCGCCGACGGCTCGGCGAGGGTGCGCCACACGTTCCAGGCCATCACCAGCATGCCGGACAGGAAGACGATGCCGCCGGCCAGGCGTACGGCGTAGAACGGGTAGGTGGCCTTGAGCGATTCGACGAAGCTGTAGGTGAGCGTGCCGTCGGCCTCGGTGGCGCGCCACATCAGGCCCTGCATCAGGCCGGCGCTCCACATCGCGGTGATGTACAGCACGGTGCCGACCGTGGACAGCCAGAAGTGCAGATTGATCGCCTTGATGCTGTACATCTGCGGCTTGCCGAAGGCGCGTGGGATCAGCGCGTACATCGAGCCGATGGAGATCATCGCCACCCAGCCGAGGGCGCCGGAATGGACGTGGCCGATGCCCCAGTCGGTGTAGTGGGACAGCGCGTTGACCGTCTTGATCGACATCATCGGCCCTTCGAAGGTCGACATGCCGTAGAAGGAAAGTGAGACGATCAGGAACTTGAGGATCGGGTCCTCGCGCAGCTTATGCCAGGCGCCGCTGAGGGTCATCATGCCGTTGATCATGCCGCCCCAGGAGGGCGCCAGCAGCACCAGCGAGAACACCATGCCCAGCGACTGCACCCAGTCGGGCAGGGCGGTGTAATGCAGATGGTGCGGGCCGGCCCACATGTACACCGCGATCAGCGCCCAGAAGTGGACGATCGAAAGGCGGTAGGAGTAGATCGGCCTGCCCACCTGCTTGGGCACGAAGTAGTACATCATGCCGAGGAAGCCCGCGGTGAGGAAAAAGCCCACCGCGTTGTGGCCATACCACCACTGCACCATCGCGTCGGTGGCGCCGGAGTAGGCCGAGTAGGACTTCCACAGGCTCACCGGGATCGCCGCGCTGTTGACGATGTGCAGCAGCGCCACCGCCAGGATGAAGGCCCCGAAGAACCAGTTGGCGACGTAGATGTGCGAAACGGTGCGCTTGGCGATGGTGCCGAAGAACACGACCGCATAGGCCACCCAGACGACGGCGATCAGGAGGTCGATCGGCCATTCCAGCTCGGCGTACTCCTTGCTCTGGGTGATGCCCAGGGGCAGGGTGACGGCGGCCAGGACGATGACCAGCATCCAGCCCCAGAAGGTGAAGCCGGCAAGCTTGGGCAGGAACAGCGGCGCGCGGCTGGTGCGCTGCACGCACCAGTAGCTGCTGGCGAACAGGGCGCTGCCGCCGAAGGCGAAGATCACCGCGTTGGTATGCAGCGGGCGCAGCCGGCTGTAGGTCAGCCAGGGAATGTCCATATTGAGCTGCGGCCACAGCAGCTCGGCAGCGATCCACACGCCGACCAGCATGCCGACGATGCCCCACACCACGGTCATCACCGCGAAGCGGCGCACCACCGTGTCTTCATAGTGAACAACGGTTTGAGACTGATCCATCTGCTGCCCCAGGTCCGGTAGACGGCGGCAGAATGAGGCCCGCGGCTGTGGCCGGCATTGATCCAGATCAAGGCCCCTTTCGGTTCAGCCGGGAAGAATCGGGCCGTACCCATTGACCGCGGCATGGCCTCGCCGCCGCAGGAGCCGGAAATGAGCAGCTTGAAGTCGATCCTGGTGGTGATGTCGCCGCAGCGGCATGCCACGCCGGCCCTGCACCGGGCCATCGCCTATGCCCACCGCACCAAGGCGGTTCTCCACCTGTACCTGTTCGACCACTACGCCCCGATCGACTATTCCCGCAACATCTTCGGGGCCGAAGTGTCCGATCGCGCCCGCCACGATTTCCTGCAGGAGCGGATGCAGTGGCTCAGCGAGCAGGCCGCCGGCCTGGCGGCGCAGGGCCTGCGGGTCGAGTGCGATGTGATCTGGGCGCCGAGCGCGCACAAGAGCATCCTCGCCAAAGTGCTGGAGCTGAAGCCCGACCTGGTGATCAAGGACGTGGACAGCGAGCCGGCGGACGGCCTGCTGCGGCCCTCGGGGCTCGACTGGAAGCTGCTGCGCCTGTGCCCGTCCCTGCTGATGCTGGTCCATCCGCGCGCCCGGCTGTTGCCGCAGCAGCTGCTGGCCGCGGTCGACGTCACCATCACCGGCGAAGAGGGCAAGCTCAATCACCGCGTGGTGGCGGCGGCCTCCGCCTGCGCCGGCCTCAGCGAAGGGAGCTTCAAGCTCGCCTCGATCTTTTCCTACGTGCCGGTGGATACCTACGGGTCGGGCTTCATCGCCGACACCTACGACATCATGAACAACGGCCACCGCGAGGCGCTGGCCAACTTCGCCGCGCTTCATTCCATTCCGCCCCTGCAGATCCTGCGGCGCAGCGCGTTCGACGTCGCCGAGGGCATCGCCGCCTGCGCGCGGGACACGGGCACCGACCTCGTGGTACTCGGCTCGGCCTATCACAGCGGCTTCGACCGGCTGATGTTCGGCACCACCGCCGAAGCCCTGATCCGCAGGCTGGCCTGCGACGTGCTCCTGGTAAGCCGGACGGCTTCGAGCAGGAAGTGGCCAGGCATATCGGGCTTTCCGAGGCGCAGCCCGTGCGGTCGGCCGGCCAGGTGGAGCATGCCTGACGGCTGAGCCGAATCTTCAAAGTCGCCGTTCCTCCCAGCGGCGATCCCTTCATGAGCGGCCACCGGGCCGCTCTTTTTTTTCTGCGGGTGCTGCCGCTCAATACGCCGATGCCGGGGCCGCTTGCGCAATGACGGGGATCAATGAGCAGTGCGCCGCAGGCGGCCAGTATGAGCGGGTCATCGATCCGAGACTTCGCCAACCTGGAAGAGATTCATGAAGAACAACACCGTGGCCGCCCTCATTGCAATGGCTTCGTTTTCGCCGCTGCTGGCCCTGGCCGACTGCTTCAACCAGCCCAATCCCTGGATGGTGCGCGTGGGCGTGCACAACATCGACCCCACCGGTACCAGCCATACCGCCGCCGGTGACGTGCAGGTGAAAAGCAAGATCGGGCCGACGCTGAACCTCGACTATCGCATCTGCGACAATGTCACCATCGACGTGCTGGGTGCGCTGCCCTATACCCACGACATCCGGCTCAACGGCAGCGTCGTCGGCTCCACCCGCCACCTGCCGCCGACCGTGACCGTGCAGTACCACCCGCTGACCCAGGCCGCGATCGACCCGTTCGTCGGCATCGGCGTCAACCGCACCTTCTTCTTCAACGAGTCGCTGCCCGGCGCCAACCTGCAGCTGTCCAATACCTGGGGCTTTGCCGCGCAGGGCGGGGTGGACTGGAAGTTCGCGCCGTCCTGGGTGGCCGGCGTGGACCTGCGCTACATCCAGATCGAGCCCAATGCCAGCGTCAACGGCACGCCGATCGGCAAGGTCAAGATCAACCCGCTGGCCTACGGTGTTTCTGTGGGATACCGGTTCTAGCGCAAGCCGTGGCCGCGCCATCCCGGCGCGGCGGCCAGCAACGACGCGGTTCTCGAAGGACTGCTGCAGGTTGGCCAGGTCCTCATTGCGCAGGGCATGTCCACCGCGGCCGGCGATGGCGGCGGCATTGCGAAAGCAGGCGTCGAAATTATTCGGCACTGATCACTCCCATGATGCACTTGGCGGCGTTGTCGAGGATGGCCTGCTCGGGCGCGGCGTCCCGCATGCGCTGCACGGCGGCGTTGAGCAGATCACCCGCGCTGTGCTTGCCAGTCTCGTCCTCGATTACGGCTCCTGCCTTGGTCAGCTGGTCCGCGAGGCGCTGCAGCTCCGTGAGCGAAGCGGAAACGCTGTTGCCCTCGTGGTCCTGCGGCTGCCAGTCGGCGCCGCCGCTTTGCGGCGCGCGCTCGCTGGCCGGCAACTGCTGCTGCTCCAACGGCTGCGCCTCGACGAGCTGCGGGCGGGTATCCGGCTCAGGAACCGCAGCCGGCGCGTCTGCCGTGTGGTCCCGCACCAGGTCCAGCACGCGCTCGGCCTGCCCCTGCATCTCGCCGCGGGCGGCTTCGGTGATGGGGGCCCCGTTCGCTGCGGCGGATTCCACCGCAGGCAGTCCAATGGCGGCGTCACCCTCGATGCGGTGCAGGGCGTCCGCCGCCTGCGGGGGATTGGCGGCACCGCGAGCCACGGAAGCCAGCGACTGCGCATCGGCCTCCATCATCGCCGCGTCCACCAGCGGCGCCGGCGGCGGCCGGGTGGCAACCCCATGCAGCCAGCCGAAGAACGAGCTCAGGATCGTATTGGCCGCGATATTGCGCATGTCGAACACGTCCACGCGCTTGGCTTCATCCGGCAGGTCGTTGATCGTGTAAGCGGCCTTCTCCAGCGCGGGCTCGGCGATTGAGGTTCCAGCGCCCACCAGGGCCCCGTAGAGTGCCCGCTGGAACACACTGGGCGCCGTGCCAAGGGCGGCAGGGA
>DASRFD010000153.1:0-62662 GCA_035651715.1 Nevskia sp. | reverse complement strand
CGCAGACCGCTACTTCGCCAGCACCAGCGTGACCAGCGCCTTGCCGCCCTTGGTCTCGGTGCGCACCGGCATGTAGCCGCGGTCCGGCGCCAGCCAGAAGCGGCCGATCTTGTCCGGGTTGTCGATGCGCTCCATCAGCAGGGTGTCGAAGCTGCCGGCGGGGGTGTCGATCTTCTGGTGGCCGCTGAACTTGAACTGGTAGTGGGTCAGGTTCTTGTTGTCGACCATGGTGAACTCGGCGACCGGCGGCTTGGCGTCGCCGGCATGCGCCAGCACCCACAGGCGTACCGCCTGCTGCAGGGCGAAGCTGTCGATGGCGTCGTCGGGGATGCTGCGCACCTGGCCCTTGTTGTCGGTGACGGTGTGCTTGTCCCAGTCGAAGTCGAGCGTGTAGCTCTGCCGGGGGTCGCTGTCCAGGACCGACTCGAAGTGCTGCGAGCGGATGCGGCCGTCCTTGAGGCAGAACAGGCTGGCCTGGTTGGCCGAGCCGTACAGCATCTTGACCAGGCCGCTGGGATTGGAAGTGTTGGTATAGCGGTAGCAGCCGGCGGCGCCTTCGGGCTTGAGCGAGATGTGCACCTGCCCCAGGCTCAGGCCCATGGCGTCGCCGTCGTACGTGTAGTCGAGGTTCGGCAGGCTGGTTTCCGGCGCGGCGTCGGCCAGCGCGGCGAAGGTCGCCAGGGCCAAGGCCGCGGCCAGTGCGGTGGGACGGGTCATCGGAATGCTTCCTCCAGGTCTTGCAGGGTCGCGGGCTGCTCCAGGCGGCGGCCCCGCAGCCAGGCCGCGCCGCCTTCCAGCTTCAGCTCGCCGCGGGCCATCCAGGCCACCGCCTGGGGATAGATCTTCAATTCGATCTCCTCCATCACGCGCTCGGCGAGGCGCTCGGCGTCATCTTCCGGGCGCAGGCTGAATCGGCCCTGAATCACCGCCGGCCCGCTGTCCAGGGTGGGCGTGACAAAGTGCACGGTGGCGCCGTGCTCGGCATCGCCGGCTTCGAGCGCGCGTCGGTGCGTGTCCAGGCCCGCATACTTGGGCAGCAGGGACGGATGAATGTTCAACATGCGGCCTTCGAACTCGCGCACGAAGTCGTCGGTGAGGATCCGCATGAAGCCGGCCAGCGCGATGACGTCCGGCCGGTGGCGGCGCAGCAGCCCGGCCAGCGCCGTGTCGAACGCGGCGCGGTCCTTGAACTGCGCGTGCGGCAGCACCTCCACCGGGACGCCGGCGGCGCGGGCGTGGTCGAGCCCAAGCGCGTCGGCGCGGTTGCTGATCACCGCGGCGAACCGCGCCGGGATGCGGCCGTCGCGCTGCGCCTCGATCAGGGCCTGGAGGTTGCGGCCGCGGCCGGAGATGAGGGCGACGAGGCTCTTCAAAACAGGGGCTTCAGGCGTAATGCACGTCGTCGTTCTTGCCCTTCACCACTTCGCCCAGCATCCAGGCGGCGATGCGCTGGCGCCTGAGTGCGGCCAGGGTCTCGTCGGCTTTCAGGCGCGGCACCACCACGACGAAGCCGACGCCGTTGTTGAACACGCGCCACATTTCGTCCTGCTCCACCCCGCCCTGGCTCTGCAGCCAGTCGAACACCTGCGGCCGGGTCCAGCTCCTGGTATCGACCACCGCGGCGCAGTTCTTGGGGAAGCAGCGCGTCAGGTTGCCGGTGATGCCGCCGCCGGTGATATGGGCCATGCCGCGCACCGGGACGCCGGCCTCGAGCAGCTTGAGGATGGGTTTGACGTAGATGCTGGTCGGCGCGAGCAGGGCGTCGCCGAGCGTGCCCTTGCCGAGCGGCTCGTCCAGCGACTGGCCGCTGCGCTCGAGGATCTTGCGCACCAGCGAGTAGCCGTTGGAATGCGGACCGGAGGACGGCAGGGCGATCAGCACGTCGCCGTGCCGGATCCTGCTGCCGTCGATGATCCGGCTCTTCTCGACCACCGCGACGCAGAAGCCGGCGAGGTCGAAGTCGCCGCCGTGGTACATGCCCGGCATCTCGGCCGTCTCGCCGCCGACCAGGGCGCAGCCGGCCAGCTTGCAGCCCTGCGCGATGCCCTTGATCACCTGGGCGGCGACGCGGTTGTCGAGCTTGCCGGTGGCGTAGTAGTCGAGGAAGAACAGCGGCTCGGCGCCGGACACCAGCACGTCGTTGACGCACATCGCCACCAGGTCCTGCCCCAGCCCGGTGACGCGGCCGGAGTCGATGCCCAGGCGCAGCTTGGTGCCGACGCCGTCGGTGCCGGAAACCAGGATCGGCTGCTTGTACTTCTTCGGCAGGCCCACCAGGGCGCCGAAGCCGCCGACGCCGGCCAGCACTTCCGGGCGGCGGGTGGAGCGGACGATCTTCTTGATGTCGTCCACCAGGGCGTCGCCGACATCGATATCGACCCCGGCATCGCGGTAGGTCAGCGGGGCGGCGGGCGATTTCTTGCCGTTGACGGCCATGTTGTTGATCTGTGCGGGCGAAAGACGAAGTATCATTTTAACCTACCTCTCCCGGCCGCTCCCGCGCATGACCGATTCCCCGACCCCGCCGCTGCCCGTGCCGCCCGGCGGTGATTCCGTCGGCCGCGAAGCCTACAGCCTGCTGCGCGACAACTGGGGCTGGATCGCCGGGGCGGTCGGCGGGCTGGTGCTGCTCTACTACCTCGGGCCGATCCTCGCGCCGTTCCTGGTCAGCGCCGGGCTGGCCTACCTCGGCGACCCGCTGGTCGACCGGCTGGAGAAACTGCGCCTGCCGCGCACCGCCGGCGTGGCGATCGTCTTCGTGGTGTTCTTCGGCGGCCTGGTGACCGCCCTGGTGCTGATGGTGCCGCTGCTGGAGGAGCAGATCGTCACCTTCGCCCAGAACATCCCGGAATGGCTGAAGTGGGTCCAGGACGTGGGCCTGCCGCGCCTGGGCGTGCACCTGCCCGCCGGCGTGCGGCTCGACGCCTCCGGCCTGCGCAACGCCATCACCCACAACCTGACCCAGGCCGGCGACATCGCCGGCGCGGTGCTGAGCCGGGTGGAGCAGTCGACTCCGGCCCTGCTCGGCTTCCTCGCCGACCTGCTGCTGATCCCCATCGTCAGCTTCTACCTGCTGCGCGACTGGGACCTGCTGGTGGCGCGCATCGACCAGCTGATCCCGCCGCGCCTGCGTCCGCGCGCCGAGCAGCTGGCGCGCGAGACCGACGGCGTGCTGAGCGCCCTGATCCGCGGCCAGCTGCTGGTAATGGCGGCGCTGGCGGTCTACTACAGCATCGGGCTGGGGCTGGCCGGCCTGAAGGTGGCGCTGCTGGTCGGCATCTTCACCGGCCTGGTCAGCTTCATCCCCTATCTCGGCTACTTCAGCGGCCTGCTCGTCGCCTGCATCGCCATGGGGGTGCAGAGCCAGGAGGTGACGCCGGTGCTGTGGGTGGCGGTGGTCTACGGCATCGGCCAGGTGCTGGAGAGCGGCCTGCTGACGCCGCTGCTGGTGGGCGACCGCATCGGCCTGCACCCGGTGGCGGTGATCTTCGCCATCCTCGCCGGCGGCCAGCTGCTCGGTTTCGCCGGGGTGCTGGTGGCGTTGCCGGTGGCGGCGGTGGCGGCGGTGCTGCTGCGCCATGCGCGCGAGCACTGGCTGCAAAGCCCGCTCTACGGCGGCGCTGCCGCTCCCGCCGCGCAGGAGCCGCCGGCCGCGCCGCCGGGCCTGCCGTGATCGGCACCCAGCTGACCCTGTCGGTGCAGCTGGCCGACGCGGCCAGCTTCGACAATTTCCATCCAGGCCCCAACGCCGCGGCGGTGGCGGCGCTGCGCCTGCTCGCCGAGGGCGGCGACCAGGCCTCGCTGCTGCTGCACGGCGCCGCCGGCAGCGGCAAGACCCACCTGCTGCAGGCGGTGGCGCGCACCAGCGCGCAGCTGCGGCGCCGCGCCGCCTACCTGCCGCTGGCCCAGTTCACGCGCGAGGACGCCGCCGCGCTGCAGGGCTTCGAGACTCTCGACGTGCTGTGCCTGGACGACGTCGGCAGCGCCCTGCTCGACCGCCGCTGGGCCCTGCTCCTGCTGCGCCTGATCGACGCGGTGCATGCGCACGGCGGCCGCTGCCTGCTCGCCGCCGCGGCGCCGCCGGACAGCCTGCCGCTGGCGCCGCTGCCCGATCTGCGCACGCGCCTCGCCGCCTGTGCCGTGTTCGGCCTGAAGCCGCTGGACGACGCCGAACTGCGCGCGATGCTGCGCCGGCGCGCCAGGCTGCGCGGACTGGAGATGCCGGAGGAAGTGGCGGAGTTCCTGCTGCGGCGGCTGCCGCGTTCGGTGCCGGCGCTGATCCAGGCCCTGGACCAGCTCGACCGCGGTTCGCTTACGACGCAGCGGCGCCTGACGATCCCGTTCGCGCAGCAGCAGCTGGGGGTGGTCGCCGACCGCTGCTGACGTCTGCAAGGAGAGGGCAACGCAGACGTCAATTGCGGTCGGCGACTCTCCCTTGTTCCCTGGCGCTCAGGCGCACGAACAGGACGACGCCGACGAAGTCCAGCGCCGCGATCACGCTGAGGATGGTGCCGGTGACATGCCGCGCGGGCACCGCCACGCCCTCGGCCAGCAGGCCGCCGACGTAAAACACCAGCAGCATGCTGGCCCAGCCGGCGGTGTAGGTGCTCCGCCGCCACAGGCCCGGCAGCGGCGCCAGCAGCGGCAGGCTCAACAGGAGGCCCGGCAGCCAGCCGCACCAGGCGAGGAGGCCGGCGATCAGCAGCAGGTGCGCGGCCAGCGCGACGCCGCGCGCCCACTCGCTCAACTTCATCGGGTTCGATTGCATCGGGTCATGACCTTGCGGGTCGCCGTTCGGGGCGACGCTTCTGCGGCCCGGGGGCCGGCCTAGCGGGGCTGGAGCTTCAACGCGACTTCCGCCACCCGCTTGCCGAGCGCCAGGCACAGTGCCAGCTCCTCCTTCGTCGGGAGGCGCGGCTTGTTGCCGACGCCGGCGACATGGCTGGCGCCGTAAGGCGTGCCGCCGGCGGTGGTAGTGGACAGCTCGGCCTCCGTGTACGGCAGGCCCAGCAGCAGCATGCCGTGATGCAACAGCGGCAGCATCATCGACAGCAGCGTGCTCTCCTGCCCGCCGTGCATGGTGCCGGTGGAGGTGAACACCGCCGCGGGCTTGCCGGCGAGCGTGCCCGACAGCCACAGATCGGAGGTGGAGTCGATGAAGTGCTTGAGCGGCGCCGCCATGTTGCCGAAGCGGGTCGGGCTGCCGAGGATCAGGCCGGCGCACTCGCGCAGGTCGCGCGCATCGACGTAGGGCGCGCCTTCCTCCGGCACCGGCGGCGCGGCCACGGTGGTGACCGCGGCCACCGGCGGCACGCTGCGCAGGCGCGCCTGGACGCCGCGCACCGACTCGACGCCGCGGCAGACCTGGCGCGCCATCACGGCGGTGGAGCCATGGCGGGAGTAGTAGACGACGAGGATTTCGGCCATGCGCGGGAATGGATTGGAGCGGCTAGTTTACTGGTTCGCACCGCGTTTGACCGGCCCGGTACGCCTCGCTAGGCTGGCCGCCATGCCCTACGCCAAGCCCTTGCCGCGGTCGCTGACCGCAAGCTCCCTGCCCTGCCTGCTCGCCGTGATCGGCATCGTCGCGGGGCTGGTCGGCTGCCAGGCGATGCCGCACCGGATCGAGGGCGCGAACCCGGAAGACCCCAAGGACATTGCCCGCGTCATGGCAACGCAGCCGCCGGCCAAGGCCCCGGCGAACGCGGCGGTCAAGCCGGCGCCGCCGCGCCCCGCCGCCGCCCGCTCCGGCGCAGCCGCGGCATCCGCCGGCTCCAGGCCCGCGCTCGAGGGCGGCACGCCGGCCGCACCGCCGCCGGCGCGGAGCGCCGCCACCACTGCGGCCATCCCCGTGGAAGCGCCCAAGGCGTCCGCCGCGGCCAGCAAGCCGGTCGAATCGAGTCCGCCTCCGGTCGCCGCCGAAACGCCGCTCAAGCCGCTGCCGGCGCCGCAGCCGGCGCCATCCGCCGCGCACTCCGGGGTGCTGGCGATGATGACGGCGAACGATGCCGTCCTGGCCACCCGCGTCGGCGACGGCCAGTCGCCGCAGCCGCAGCCCTTGCCTCCGCGGAAGGAGCAGCCCGCCGCGGCCACCGCTCCTGCGCCGCAAAAGGTCCCGGCCACCGCCGCGGGCAAGCCGGCCGAAACCGCCGGCAAGGCCGCTCCGAAAAAGAGCGCGGACGAAACCGCCGCGAAGGCCGTGCCCAAGTCACCGGCGGCAGCGGCGAGTCCGCCGACCGCCGGCCAGCCTCAGCCCGTTCCGGCGCCGCCCGCAGTAGCCAAGGCCAACCCCGGGCCGGCCGCCGGCGCCAGCAGCGCGCCTGTAACCGCCGCCGGCAGCGCGGCAGCCGAGCCGACTCCGGCCGAGCCGCCGGTGGTGATGATCACCAGCGCCGACCAGGACATCCGGCCCAACGCTCCCGCGCCGGCCACCGCAGCGGCGACGAATGCGGCGCCGCCGCCGGCAGCGGATGCGAAGGCGCAGGCTGCGGCCAGGAAGCCGGCGGATGCCGCTCCGGCTACCGTTGCCGCGGCCTCCACCAAAGCGGCCGCGCCGGTGCGGCCGGCAGCGGCCGCCGTCGCCGCAGCCACGCCCGCCGCCCAGGCCCCGGCTGCCGCACCTCCGGCACCGGCGGCGGAGCGGGCCGATGCGCTCTACGGCATGCCTCTGCCCAACCTGCCGGCCCTGCGCCGCCCGGCCGACAACCCGCCCACCCAGGTGGCGCGCGCCGAGACGGCGGCGGCTCCGGCGGCGGCGTCCGACGAGACCGCCGACCTGGCCCAGGCCGAGCTGCGCAAGGCGCAGAACCGCATCGGCCTGTCCGACGCGCAGCTGGCCAGGGTCCAGGCCGCGCAGGAACGCATGGCGGGCGGCGACTACGGCGGCGCCTTCGCCATGCTGCAGGCGCTCAACGGCGAGCTGCAGAGCGAGGCGCGCAGCTACGTGGTGCAGGACAACGAGAGCATGTGGCATGTCGCCGGGCAGCCGGAGGTTTACGGCAACTCCTACTTATGGCCGCTGGTCTGGCAGGCCAACCGCGACAAGGTGAAGAAGCCGGGCCAGCTGTACAAGGGCCTGCGCCTGGTGATCCCGGCACATCCGACGGCGGCGGAGGTGGCGCAGGCCCTGGCCTACGCCAAGGAGAACAGCCTGGAAGGGATGAACCCGGCGGACAGCCGCTGACCGGCGCGGGCCGGCCTGCGGCTCACTTGCGGTAGAACTTCTTTTCCCAGGCCTTCTGCTTGGCGCCGGCCTCGCGCAGGAACGGCGCCAGGGCGCCCAGGCTGATCAGGGAGCGGTTGAGCCAGTGCCAGGGCTGGCGCAGCGGCCGCGCGAAATCGACGAACAGCACCACGCGCCAGCCGTTGGTGTCGTTCCACACCTCATGGTTGAAGCTGTCGTCGAAAATCAGGGCCTCGCCCTCGCCCCAGTTGCGGAACTCGTTGCCGATGCGGATGCGGCAGCGTTCGCGCGGCTCCGGCACCAGCAGGCCGAGGTGGAAGCGCAGCACGCCGTTATAGGCGCCGCGGTGCGCCGGAATGTGCTTGCCCGGCGAGAGGATGCTGAAGAAAGCGGTGGTGGCGCCGGGGATCTGCCGCAGCAGGCGCATGGTTTCGGGGCAGCGCCGCGCGTTCTCGGCGCAATCCATGCCGGTGCCCTGCAGGAAGAAGGTCTTCCAGGTATCGTCGGTGGTGATGGTGCCGACTTCCTTGATGATCTCGTGGAAGCTCGGCATCTGGTCGCGGTAAACCAGCACCTGGTCCAGCTCGGCGCGGATGCTGCGCCATCCCGCCTGCAGCTCCTTCACCCAGGGAAAGTCCGCGGTATCGTAGATCGGCGTGTCGGGCAGCACCGAGACGCCGACCACGGCGCTTTCCAGCCGGGTCTGCAGGCGCAGGCCCAGGCGCCCGAGGGCGGTCGTGGGCTGACCCAGGGTATGGGCGCGGGTGTGGTAATCCACCTGGGGCTGTTCCATAGCCCGCTGCGGCGTGGCTTTCATTTGCACCGCGGTTTGCATCTGCTGCTCCGGCTTTTTTTCGGGAGCGGGCGCCCTGCGGGCGGTCCCGTTCATGTTGCTGTCACATTAGTTTAACCACGACCGACCGGCCCCGCCGCCCGAAGGGCGCGGGCTGAACCGCCGGGGGCGCCCGGCCGGGGCGCCCGGCCGGGACTGCCTCTATTTTGACATTGCCGGAGGCCGCGGGTGCCGGGGCGGCGCCTTGCCGCCCCGGCGCCGCTCAGAGTTCGGCCGCGGCGGCGGCCTGGTGGGCCTTGTTGCCGTCCTCGTGGTGGTCGGCGCCGAGGAACACGTACATGGCCGGAACCACGAACAGGGTGAACAGCGTGCCGATGGAGATGCCGGTGAAGATCACCAGGCCCATGTGGTTGCGGCCCATGGCGCCGGCGCCGCCGGCAATGACCAGCGGCACCACGCCCAGCACCATCGAGAAGGTGGTCATCAGGATCGGGCGCAGGCGCACGCCGGCGGCGCTCATCACCGCCTCCAGCTTGCTCTTGCCGCGGCGCTGCTCGTCGTTGGCGAACTGCACGATCAGGATGCCGTGCTTGGAGATCAGGCCGATCAGCGTCACCAGGCCGACCTCGGTGTAGATGTTCAGCGTGGCGTTCTTGATGCCGAGGAAGATGAACACCATGGCGCCGAAGATCGCCATCGGCACCGACATCATCACGATCAGCGGGTCGCGGAAGCTGCCGAACTGCGCCGCCAGCGCCAGGAAGATGATGATCACGGCGAACATGAAAGTCAGCGCGAACGAACTGGTTTCCTGCACGTACTGGCGCGACTGGCCGGCGTAGTCGACGCTGTAGCCGCGCGGCGCCATCTGCTTGGCCAGCTGCTTCATGTAATCCAGGGCGTCGCCGAGGGTGCCGGCGGGCACGCCGCTGAAGGTGGCCGAGTTGAGCTGCTGGAAGTGACTGATGCGGGTCGGAATGGTGTCGGTCTTCAGCGAAATCACGGTCGAAGCCGGCACCACCGTGCCGTTGGCGGCGCGGATGTAGTAGTCCTTCAGCTGCTCCGGATTGATGCGGTTGGCCTGGGCCACCTGCGGGATGACCTTGTAGGAGCGCCCGGCGATGCTGAAATAGTTGACGTAGCCGCCGCCGAGCATGGCGCCGAGCGCCGAACCGACGTCCTGCATGGTCAGGCCCAGGGTCGCCACCTTGTCGCGCTGTACGTTCACCGTGACCTGCGGCTTGTCCAGCTTCAGGTCGGTGTCGATGTAGTAGAACTTGCCGCTCTTCTGCGCGGCGTCGAGCATCGACTGCGCCACCTCGTCGAGGTTGGTGAACGGCTCGGTGGTGCCGAGCACGAAGGCCACCGGGGTGCTGACGCCGCCGGTGCCGGTGGGCAGCGGCGGCGGCTGCGAGGCGTAGACCGTGGCGCCGGCCACCGAGTTGACCTGGCCCTGGATCTCCACTTGCAGCTCATGGGCGCTCTTGGCGCGGTCGCTCCACGGCTTGAGGATCAGGCCGCTCAGGGTGGTGTTGTTGCCGTTGACGCCGGTGAACTGGAAGACGTTCTGCTTCTCCGGGTGCTGGTCGATCATCTCGCGGATCTGCCTGCCGTAGACGTCCATCTGCTGCGACGTCGCGTTCGGCGCGGCGTAGCCGTAGACGATCATGAAGCTCTGGTCTTCCTCGGGCGCCAGCTCGTTCTTCGACATCTTGCCCATGACGAAGATCAGGCCGACGATGACAAAGCCGAACACCACCACCACCGGCCAATGGCGCAGCGCGCCGCCGAGCCAGCGTTCGTAGACGCCGCGTGCCCACTCGAAGTTGCGGTCGATGGCCTGCACCAGCCGGCTTTCCTGCTGCTTGTCGCTGAGGAAGCGCGAGGTCATCATCGGCGACAGGGTCAGCGCCACCACCGCCGACACGGCGACCGCGCCGGCCAGGGTGAAGGCGAATTCCGAGAACAGCGAGCCGGTGAGGCCGCCCTGGAAGCCGATCGGCACGTACACCGCGATCAGCACCACCGAGATGGCGATGATCGGGCCGGCCAGCTCGCGCGCGCCGAGGATCGCCGCCTTGTACGGCGGCAAGCCCTCCTTGATGTGGCGGTCGACGTTCTCCACCACGATGATGGCGTCGTCGACGACCAGGCCGATGGCCAGCACCAGCGCCAGCAGGGTCAGCAGGTTGATCGAGTAGCCCAGCACCAGCATCACGAAGAAGCCGCCGATCAGCGACAGCGGGATGGCGATGGCCGGGATCGCCACCGAGCGCGGCGCGCCGAGGAACAGGAAGATCACCACGCTGACGATCAGCAGCGCCTCGACCAGGGTCTTCACCACTTCGCGGATGGCGCTGTTGATGTATTCGGTGGCGTCGTAGACGATGCGGCCATTGAGGCCGTCGGGCAGCTGCGCCGCGATTTCAGGGAAGGTGTTGCGCACCTCGCTGATCACGCTGAGCAGGTTGGCGTCCGGCGCCACCTTGATGCCGATGAACACCGCCTGGCGGCCGTTCATCAGCGCGCTGAAGTTGTAGTCCTCGGCGCCGAGCATGACGTTGGCCACGTCCTGCAGGCGCACGATGGCGTTGCCCTTGTTCTTGATGACCAGGTTCTTGAACTCGTCGACCGAGTGCAGGTCGGTGCCGGCGGTGATGTCGACGCTGACCATCTGGCCCTTGCTGCTGCCGAGCGCCGAGATGTAGTTGTTGCGGCTCATCGCCGTGTACACGTCCTCGGCGGTCAGGCCCATCGCCGCGAGCTTGTCCGGGTCGAGCCAGGCGCGCAGCGCGAACTGCTTGGAGCCGACGATCTCGGCGGTCTGCACGCCGGGCACGGTCTGCAGCTTCGGCTGCACCACGCGGATCAGGTAGTCGGTGATCTTGTTCGCCGGCAGCGTCTCGCTGGAGAACGACATGTACATCGAGTCGGTCGTCTCGCCGGTGGACAGGGTCAGCTGCGGCTGCTGCGACTGCGGCGGCAGCTGGTTGATCACCGAGTTGACCTTGGTGTTGATCTCGGTCAGGGCCTTGTTGGCGTCGTAGTTCAGCCGCAGCGAAGCGGTGATGGTGCTGACGCCGGACAGGCTGGTCGAACTGAGGTAGTCGATGCCCTGGGCCTGGGCGACCGCCGCCTCCAGCGGGGTGGTGATGAAGCCGGCGATGACGTCGGAGTTGGCGCCGTAGTAGGTGGTCTGGATCTGGACCGTGGCGATTTCCGACTTCGGGAACTGGCGCACCGGCAGCTGGGCCAGCGCGCGCAGTCCCAGCACCAGGATCAGCAGGCTGATCACGGTGGCCAGGACCGGATTGCGGATGAAGATGTCGGTGAATTTCATGGCTGGGGGGATGCCTTACTCTTCGGACGGCTTCGGATTCGGATCGTTGGCCGGCTGCACCGCATTGTTGATGTTCAGCGCCGAGCCGGTCTTGAGCTTGAGCTGGCCGCTGGTCACCACCTCGTCGCCCTCGTTGAGGCCCTTGAGGATGGCGATCTGGTCGCCGCGGGTCGGGCCGACGGTGACGAACACCTGCTTGGCCACGCTCTGGTTCGGGTCCATCTGCGGCTCGGCGGCGCCGGCGGCCTGCTTGTCGTGCTCGGTCAGCACCTCGTTCTTGGCCTTGGCCTCCTGCTCGGCCTTGAGCTTGCCGGCGGTGGAGACGACGAACACGGTCTCGCCATAGGGGTTGAAGGTGATGGCGTTCTGCGGCAGCGTCAGATAGCGCTGCGGCTCGCCCACGGTGATCGCGATCTTGGCGAACATGCCCGGCAGCAGCTTGCGGTCCGGGTTCTGCAGCGAGGCGCGCACCGCGACGTTGCGCGTGTCGGTGTCGACGTGCGGGTCGATGGCGGCGATGACGCCGTCGAACTTCAGGTCCGGATAGGTATCGCTGACCGCGCTGACCTTCTGCCCCACCGCGATCTGGTTGAGGGCCTGCTGCGGCACGTTGAAGTCCACCAGGATCGGGTCGAGCTGCTGCAGGGTCACCACCTTGGTGCCCGGCGACAGGTACTGGCCCAGGTCCACGGCGCGGATGCCCAGATGGCCGGCGAAGGGCGCGCGCAGCGCCTTCTTGTCGACCAGGGCCTGCTGCTCGGCGACCTGGGCCTTGGCGCTGCGCAGGTTGGCCGCGTCGCTGTCCAGGGTGGCCTGGCTGATGGCGCCGGCCTGCAGCTGCGACCTGTCGCGGTTGTAGACGGTCTCGGCCAGGCTGGCGGCGGCCTTGAGCGACTCCAGGTGGGCGACGTCGTCGGCCGAGCGCAGGCTCAGCAGCAGCTGCCCGGCCTTGACGTCGTCGCCGGACTTGAACTCGATGCGGTCGACCACGCCGGCCACTTCGAGGCTGAGGTCGGCGCCGCGCTCGGCGCGCAGGTTGCCCACCGCGGCGAGCTCGGTGTGCCATTCGTCGTAGCCCGCCTTCATGGTCGAGACGGTCTGCTTGGGTACGCCCATGGCCTTGAAGCCCTGGATCATGGTGAACAGGTTGTAGCCCCAGATGCCGCCGATCACGAGGATCAATGCGACCACGCCGACGATCATCAGGAGCCAGGCCTTGCCGCGGCCGCTGGACTTGCTGCTGTTCATGCTCGCTTCCATCTCGATTCCTTTTTTCCGGGCGCTGCCGGGGCAAAAGTGTTCAGTGCTTGTTCGGGGTATTGGCGGCCACCGTGGCCGGCTGGCGGTTCCACCAGCCGCCGCCCAGGGCCTGGAACAGCGCCGCGGTGTCGGCATAGCGCGCCGCCTGCGCCTGCAGCTGGGCGATGCGCGCCTGCTGGTACTGGCGCAGCGACACCAGCAGGGTCAGGTTGCTGATCGAGCCCGCCTGGTACTGCGTGCGCGCCAGCTTGAACGCTTCCTCGGCGGCGTCGGCCGCCTCGTCCTGGGCCTGCAGCGCCGCGGCGTCGGCATCGAGCGCGTGCAGCGTGTCGGCCACGTTCTGGAACGCGCCGAGCACGGTGCCGCGGTACTTGGCCAGGGCCTGGTCGTAGGCCGCCACCGCCGCGCGCTTCTTGTGCAGCAGCTCGCCGCCGTGGAAGATCGGCTGGGTCAGGCCGCCGCCGATGCTCCAGACGTTGCTGGCGCTCTTGAGCAGGTCGGAAATGTTGGTGTTGGAGTCGCCGTAGCTGCCGCTGATGGTGACCTGCGGCAGCATGTTGGCGGTGGCCACGCCGACCTCCGCGCTGGCCTGGTGCAGCAGGGCCTCCTGCGCGCGGATGTCCGGGCGCTGGCCGACCAGGCGGGACGGCACGCTCACCGGCAAATCCTCCGGCAGCTTCAGGTCGTCCAGTTCGAAGCGCGCCGCCGGCTGCTCGCTCGGCAGGCGGCCGAGCAGCACCGCCAGCAGGTTGCGGTTCTGCGCCAGCTGCTTGCGCAGCGACGGCAGCGTGGCGAGGATGTTGGCCAGCTGCGACTGCTGGGTCAGCACGTCGACCTTGGACACGCCGCCGAGGTCGAACTGGCGCTTGACCACCTCCAGCTGCTTGCGGTCGGCATCGACGATCTGCTCGGTGGCGGCGATCTGCGCGCGCAGCGAGGCTTCCTGCACCGCGGTGGTGACGACGTTGGCGGTCAGGGTCAGGTAGGTGCCTTCGAGCTGGAAGTCCTGGTACTCGGCCTGGGCGCGCTGCGCCTCGACGCCGCGCCGCACCCCGCCCCACACGTCGAGCGTGTAGGACACGTTCACGCTGGCGTTGAAGACGCTGTAGATCGAGGTGCCGGCGCTGGGCTGGCCGAAGGAGGTGCCGGAGATCTTCTGGCGCGTGACCGTGCCGCTGCCGTCGAAGGACGGGAAGAAGCTGCCCTGCGCCGCCCGCGCGTTCTCGTTGGCCTGGCGCAGCGCGGCCTGGGCGGCCGCCACGTCCTGGTTGGCGCGCAGCGCCTCCTCGACCAGCGCGTTGAGCTTCTCGGAATGGAACAGGGTCCACCACTGCGCCGGAATGTCGGCGCCGTGCTGGAAGGTCTGGACCTTGCCGGCCTCGCCCTTGGCCGCGACCGTCCTGGCCGGCAGCGGCGTGGCGGTATAGGACTGCGCCTGGGGCGAATCCGGACGCTTGAAGTCCGGCCCCACGGCGCAGGCGCTGAGCGCCGCGGCGAACGCCGCGATGCCAGCCTTAGTTACACGCGATGTCATTGAACACCTCGTTGCAGATTTGCTTGGTCTTCCGGTCCACTGCCGCGTCGTCGGCGGGATCGAACAATGGCTGCCAGTCGAAGCCGTTGAGCAGGCAGTGCAGGTGACGCATCAGCAGCCGGTAGGGATCGCCGATCTGGCCCTGCTCGAGAATGCCCTCGACGTGCACGATCGAGTGCGTGCCGATGGTCATGGCCCAGGGCCCCAGGCCCAGCTCGGTCGGCTTCAGGCCTCTGAGCTTGAGATCGCCGCGGCGCACCGCCTCCTCGATGATGCCGTCGCAGATGCGGCCCAGCGGCTCGCCCGACTCCAGCGCCAGCCGGCGGCGCTCCGGCGAGGCGGCGCCCCACACGATCTCGGTGAAGGCCAGCTGCGCCAGGCGGAAGTGCTCCGGATACAGCTGCACGAACATCAGGTCGGCCACCGCGATGCCCATCATGCGGTCGCGGGTCGGCGCCTTCCATTCGTCGACGCGGCGGAACAGCTCGACCCGGTGCTGGGCGTTGTCGGTCGCCAGCGCCACCAGCAGGTCTTCCTTGGAGCCGAAGTGCTGGTAGAGCGTGCCGACGGCGTAATCGCACTTCTCGGCGATGCGGGCCATCTGCAGATTGAGCAGGCCGTCCTGCCGGATCAGCTCGCGCGCAGCCCCGAGGAACAGGTGTTCGCGCTCCGCGACCTGCCGCTGGCGGCGTTCCCGGGTACCCAAGCCTTGTCTCCCATGAATTCGGCGCGAATTTTGAACCAGATTCAAAAATCGAGCAAGTATTTCTTCCCTGAACAGGACGAAAGCGGATTTCCTTCCAGAAACAATCAGTTGAGGGCGAAGCGACGGACGGCATCCCGCCGCTGGCGGAATACCGCCGGGTATCTTTCAGCAAGGGCAGGCATGCTACCCCAGGTTTGTGACGAAGCGTGAATCGGCTGGGGCCAGCCGTGAATTATTTTCCTAATGCGGTGACCATCGCTTGTTCAGCAGGTTCAGCACCAGGTACGGATAGTTGGGCCGCCCGGTGCTGCCGTTATAGCGCGCCAGGGCGCGTACGTAGCTGTTGTGTTCCATGTCCAGGTAGTAGCGCAGGATGGTGCAGCCCATGCGCAGGTTGGTCCGGACCTGGAACAGGTTGTCGCCACCCTGCCCGATTTCGTTGAGCCAGAACGGCATGATCTGCATCAGGCCAAAGGCGCCGGAGCGCGAGATGGCGAGACGGTCGAAGCCGCTTTCGACGTTGATCACCGCCATCACCAGTTCCGGCGACAGGCGCGCCTTGTGCGCCTCGGCGTGGACCAGGCGCAGGAACTCCAGGCGCGATGCCGGGTCCGGCATCGCCTTGGGCACGTGGCGCTGCATCCGCGTGGACATGTCGGCAAGCCAGACCTCGGCGGCGTAGCGGTCGTCGAAGCCGTCGCCGTCCTTGATCGCCTGCGCCAGGCGCGCGCGCAGTTCCGGCTCGGGCTCGCCGGTGGGGCCGGCGTAGGCGGGGACGACCAGCATCAGAGCCAGGGCGCAGACCACCGCGCGCATGCGCGCCGACGGCGCCGCCCCATTCCCCGCCCCCCTCCCGCAAGGGGAGGGAGAACTCCCCTGCCCCGTCACGCGTTCAATTTCTCCAGCACGGCCTGAGTGGTTGCGGCGATCATCTGCGCCTCGGCGGTGCCGCGGCGCTTGTACTCGAACTGGGCGTTGGCCAGGCCCTTGTCGCCGATGACGATGCGGTGCGGGATGCCGATCAGGTCGGCGTCGGCAAACATCGAGCCCGGACGCTGGCCGCGGTCATCGAGCAGGGTGTCGATGCCGGCTGCGCCGAGCTCGCCGTAGAGCTTCTCTGCTGCCGCCTTCACCGCCGCCGACTTGTCCAGGCCGATCGGGCAGATGATGACGCGGAACGGCGCGACCGAGTCCGGCCAGATGATGCCGCCGGCGTCGTTGCGCTGCTCGATCACCGCCGCAACCAGGCGGGTCACGCCGATGCCGTAGCAGCCCATTTCCGGCACCAGCTCCTTGCCGTTCTCGTCGAGCACGGTCATGTGCATGGACTCGGAATACTTGCGGCCGAGCTGGAAGATGTGGCCGACCTCGATGCCGCGCACCAGCGACAGCTTGCCGCTGCCGTCCGGGCTGGGATCGCCGGCCACCGCGTTGCGCAGGTCAAAGCTCTCCGGCTCGGCGGTGTCGCGGCCCCAGTTGACGCCGCGCAGGTGGTAGCCGGTTTCATTGGCGCCGCAGACGAAATCCGACAGCACGGCGGCGGCGTGGTCGGCGACCAGGCTGACCTTGGCCGTGGGACCGAGGAAGCCGGGCTCGGCGCCGAAGGCGGCGCGGATCTCGGCATCGCCGGCCAGGGTGAAGGGTTCGGCTACCTTGGGATGCTTGACCGCCTTGAGCGGATTGAGCGTGTGATCGCCGCGCAGCGCCAGCGCCACCAGGCCGCCGTCGCGCGCCTTGGCCACGATCAGCTTGATGGTGGTCTGCAGCGGGATCTGCAGCAGCGCCGCCACTTCCTCGCAGGTCTTCTGCGTCGGCGTGGAAACCTTCTCCACCGCGGCGGCGGCGGCGGCGGCGCGGGCGCCGACCGGCTTGAGCTCCGCCGCCTCGAGATTGGCGGCGTAGTCGGAGCCGTCCGACACGGCCAGCAGGTCCTCGCCGGACTGCGCCAGCACGTGGAACTCCTCGCTGCGGTCGCCCCCGATCGCGCCCGAGTCGGCCTTGACGATGCGGAAATCGACGCCGATGCGCGTGAAGATGGCGCGATAGGCCTCGCGCATGTTGCGGTATTCGCGCACCAGGTCCGCCTCGTCGGCATGGAACGAGTAGGCATCCTTCATCAGGAACTCGCGCCCGCGCATCACGCCGAAGCGCGGCCGGATCTCGTCGCGGAACTTGGTCTGGATCTGGTAGAAGTTGATCGGCAGCTGCTTGTAGCTGCGGATGTCGCGCCGCGCCATGTCGGTGATGACTTCCTCGTGTGTCGGGCCGAGGATGAAGTCGCGCTGGTGGCGATCCTTGAAGCGCAGCAGCTCCGGACCGTACTTCTCGTAGCGGCCCGACTCCAGCCACAACTCGGCCGGCACCTGCGGCGGCACCAGCACCTCCAGCGCGCCGGCGCGGTTCATCTCCTCGCGCACGATGGCCTCGACCTTCTGCACCACGCGCAGGCCCAGCGGCAGCCAGGTGTAGAGCCCGGCGCCGAGCTTGCGGATCAGGCCGGCGCGCAGCATCAGCTGGTGGCTGACCACCTCCGCATCCGCCGGGGTTTCCTTGGCGGTGACGAGGAAATACTTGGAAAGACGCATGTAGGGTCCTGTGTTGCCCCTGCGGACAGGCCGGGAGCGTTGGAATGGCTTGAGATTGGAGCGGATTTTAGCCGAAGCGGCGGGCCTGCCGCCCCGGCGCGCCCCGTTTTCGTGCGCCCGGCCGGCCGGCGCCCGGTTACGCCCGTCCAGGCCGCCCCGGCCCCTTCAAGGGGGCGCAACGTTATAATGATGGGATGCACGTCTCATTACGGCCGTCCCCGGCAGGCTGAGCGCGCGAACGTCAAGCATGAAGTTTCTCCACGCGTTCCGCCGCCTCGTCATCGGGGGCAAGCTCGATCCTCTCAATCCCCACACCCGCCAGCACATCGTGCTGGTGGCGTTCCTGGCGTGGATCGGCCTGGGCGCGGACGGCTTGTCCTCGGCCTGCTACGGCCCGGAGGAAGCGTTCCTGGCGCTGGGGGTGCACACCCATCTGGCGCTGTACCTGGCGGTCGCCACCGCGCTGACCGTGTTCATCATCGCCCTGGCCTACAACCAGGTGATCGAGCTGTTCCCCTCCGGCGGCGGCGGCTACAAGGCGGCGACGCGCCTGATCGGCCCCTATGCCGGGCTGCTCTCCGGCTCGGCGCTGATCGTCGACTACGTGCTGACCATCACCATTTCGGTGGCCAGCGCCGCCGACGCGGTGTTCAGCCTGCTGCCGGCGGACTGGCAGTCCTGGAAATTCCTCACCGAGCTGGGCCTGGTGGGGCTGCTGATCGTGCTCAACCTCCGCGGCATGAAGGAATCGATCCAGATCCTGCTGCCGATCTTCCTCGGCTTCTTCGTCAGCCACGCGGTGCTGATCGGCTATGGCATCGCCGCCAAGTCCGAGCTGATCGACACCCTGATGCCGGAGACGCTGCGCCAGACCGACGAGCTGTTCCAGCAATCCGGCTGGCTGTTCGCGGTGTCGCTGTTCCTGCGCGCCTATTCGCTCGGCGGCGGCACCTACACCGGCATCGAGGCGGTGTCGAACAACATCAACATGCTGGCCGAGCCGCGCGTGCGCACCGGCCACCTGACCATGTTCTACATGGCCACCTCGCTGGCCTTCACCGCCGGCGGCATCATCCTGCTCTACCTGCTGTGGCAGGCCGCGCCGGTGGAAGGCCAGACGCTGAACGCGGTGACCTTCAAGCAGGTCATCTCCAGCCTGGGCTGGCATTCGCCGCACCTGGAGAACACCGCCCTGAGCCTGACCCTGGGCCTGGAAGGCGGCCTGCTGCTGGTGGCGGCCAACACCGGCTTCCTCGGCGGCCCGGCGGTGATGGCCAACATGGCGGCGGACCGCTGGGTGCCGCGCCAGTTCCGCCAGCTCTCCAGCCGCATGGTGACGCAGAACGGCGTGCTGGTGATGGGCCTGGCGGCGCTGGCGATCCTGCTGTGGAGCCACGGCGCGGTGTCGCTGCTGGTGGTGTTGTACTCCATCAACGTGTTCCTGACCTTCTCGCTGTCGCTGTTCGGCCTGTGCAAGCACTGGTGGGAACAGCGCCGCTTCGTGGCGGGCTGGTGGAAACGCCTGGCGCTGTCGGGTGTGGGACTGCTGGTGACGGGCTTCATCCTGCTGGTGACCATCGCCGAGAAGTTCACCGAAGGCGGCTGGATCACCCTGCTCATCACCAGCGCGGTGGTGGCGCTGTGCATCGCGGTGCGCCGCCACTACGAGGACGTGCAGGCGGCGATGGAGCGGGTCGACGACACCTATTCGCTGCCGCTGAGCTGGGATGACGACGCCGCCTCGCCGCCGCCCGACCCGGCGCAGGAAACCGCGGTGCTGTTCGTCGGCGGCAACCGCGGCGCCGGCATGCATATGCTGCAATGGGTGCTGCGCCAGTTCCCCGGCCGCTTCCAGAACTTCGTTTTCGTCGCCGTCGGCGAAGTGGACAAGCAGGCCTTCGACAGCGCGCGCTCGATCAAGTCGCTGCAGGCGCGCATCGACAACTCGCTGCGCTATTTCAGCAGCTACTGCGTCAGCCTCGGCTACCGCGCCGCCTCCTACCAGGCCTACGGCGCCGACCCGCTGGAGGAGCTGACCCAGCTGACGCAGAAAGTGCTGCAGGACTTCCCGCGCAGCGTCTGCTTCGCCAGCAAGCTGTTCTTCGACAAGGAGAGCCTGTGGCGGCGGCTGCTGCACAACCAGATGCCGCTGGCGATGCAGCGCCGCCTGCAGCTCACCGGCCAGGAAATGATCGTGGTGCCGGTGCACGTGCCGGAGGCGCTGCCGGAAGCGCGCATGCCGATCAAGTAGCCGGTTGTCGGTGATGGGTTGTCAGTACAACAACGCTTCAACCGACCACCGGCTACTGACGCTCACCTGTCAGAACGACAGCCTCACGCCCGCCCGCACGTCGCTGGTCTCGTTGCGGTCGGAATAGCCGACGTAGCGCAGGTCGTCGTAGCGGTACTCGATGAAGCCCCAGGTCAGCGGCGCCAGCGGCAGCATGAAGCCGACGTTGAATTCCGGCCCTTCGCTCTTGCTCAGTTCCAGGTAGCCCAGGCTGCCGTAGATCGAAAAGCCCGGCGCGCGGGTCTGCAAGCCGGCATGGAAGCCGACGCCGTCGTCGTTGACGCGGTCGCTGTTGCCGAGGGGGCCGCCGCCGTTGGAGGTGGCGTGCACCGTCTGATAGTCGTAATGCGTGTATTCGACCTTGCCGAACACGTCCAGCGGCGCCAGCGGGGTGTGGAACACCAGGCCGCCGCCGGCGCGGGCCTGCCCCACCTTTTCGCCGTAGCTGATCTGGCCGCCGCCCAGGCCGAAGGCCGAAGCCGGCGCATCGCTCTGGCTCAGGTAGTCGTACTGGTAGCTGCCGCCGATGAAGAAGTTGCGCGTCAGGCTCAGGCCGAGCTGGACACCGCCGCCGCCGCCGTCGGGATTGGTGCCGGCGACGCCGTCACGCTGGTCCATGTACGACCCATACAGGGCGACGTTGCCGCGGGGAATGAAGTAAGCGTCGGCCTGGCCGGCAAAGGACGCGCACAGGGCACCGGCGGCGGTGCCGTACAGCAGCAGCTTTTTCATGTTGGCGAAGCTCCGCGGGAAAGACCCCTTGCACTCGCTTCCGGCCGTCGGGGCTGGCGGGGAAGCGCGGGCGGGTCCCCTGGGGAACCTCTGGTAAATCCCAAACCCTCCCTGCACGATCGCTCGTGCGGGATCAAGTTAGATTTTCGGTGCTGAATCGCGGCTGAACTGACGCGCTGCGAAAGGTTAAGCGCAGGGCGGCCCCGGTCGCCGTGGCTGACGCCACCGCGACTTAATCGTGGATGCGCAGCTCGCGCTCGCGCACGCGGCCGCCCTCGCAGGCCCAGGCGTGCAGCTGCAGCACGCCCTTGGTCGCCAGCGAGCTGGTCAGGCGCAGCGCCTGGGGCTGCTCGGCGAAATCGCCCGCGTTCGGCGCGGTGGGCTGGCCGGGGCGATGCAGGTAGATCGCCCACAGGGACCGCTCGCGCTTGCCCAGCGTCTCCAGCGCCGCGCCCAGGTCGATGCCGTCGGCCAGCGGCACGTACAGGTCCGGCTCCGCCGCGGCGCCGACCACGCCGGTGAAGGGCGCATCGCCGGCGATCTGCGCCTGGTGCAGCAGGAGGATGGCGAAGCGGCGCGGCATGCTCAGGGGCTGGCTCATGGGTGGCTTCCACAGATCGGACAATCGGGGTCACGCGGGATGTTCAGGCTGCGCCAGGACAGGCGCAAGGCGTCCCACAGGTGCAGGCGTCCGGCGTCGTCGCCGATGCCGAGCAGGCGCTTGATCGCCACCAGGGCCTGCAGGCTGCCGACCACGCCCACGCTGGGACCGAGCACGCCCGCCTCCTCGCAGGTCTCCTGTGCCTCGCCGGTTTCCGGATAGAGGCAGGCGTAGCAGGCGCTGCCGCGCGCCGTGTCGAACAGCGCCAGCTGCCCTTCGAAGCGGATCGCGGCGCCCGAAACGAGCGGCTTGCGCGCGGCGACGCAGGCGGCGTTGAGCGCGGTGCGGGTCGGAAAGTTGTCGCTGCAGTCGAGCACGATGTCGGCGCCGCGCACGGCGGTATCCAGCGCCGCGCCCTCCAGCGGTCCGGGCAGGCTTTCGATGCCGCATTCGGGATTGAGCGCGCGCAAGCTTTCCGCAGCGGCGTCGAGCTTGCTGCGGCCGACATCGGCGCTGCGGTACAGGATCTGGCGCTGCAGGTTGGAAGTGTCGACGCGGTCGCGGTCGCTGAGCAGCAGCCGGCCGAGCCCGGCGCCGGCGAGGTACAGCGCCGCGGCGGAGCCGAGGCCGCCGACGCCGACGATCAGCGCGGCGGAATCGCGCAGCAGCTGCTGGCCGTTGACGCCGACCTCGCGCAGCACGATGTTGCGGGAATAGCGGGCGAGATCAGTCATGGCGCAGCGGGCTCATGGACGCCGAGTGTCGCACGCTCCAGGCCGTTGAGGTCGCGGCGGGTCTCCACCTGGGCGTAGCCGCGGACCCGGAGCAGCTCGCGCACCGCGGCGCCCTGCTCCGCGCCGTGTTCCACCAGCAGCGCGCCGCCGGGCTTGAGATGGGCGCGGGCATCGGCGGCGATGCGGCGCAGGTCGGCCAGGCCGTCCGGCCCGGCGGTGAGCGCGCGGCGCGGCTCGTAGCGCAGCGCGGCCAGGTGCGGATCGCCCTCGGCGACGTAGGGCGGATTGGACGCGATCAGGTCGTAGCGCTCGCCGGCCAGCGGCGCCAGCCAGTCGCCGGCGCGGAACTCGACCCGCTGCAGGCCGAGCGTGTGGGCGTTGTGGCGCGCCTGCAGCAGCGCGTCCTCCGACTGGTCGGTGGCGACGACGCGCGCATCCGGCCGCTCGCTCGCCAGCGCCAGCGCGATGGCGCCGCTGCCGGTGCCGAGGTCGGCGACGGCCGGGCTGCGCAGTCCGCGCAGGCGCTGCAGCGCCCATTCCACCAGCAGCTCGGTATCCGGGCGCGGGATCAGCACGGCGGGGCTGACGCCGAGATCCAGGCTCCAGAACTCGCGGCGGCCGGTGAGATACGCCACCGGCTCGCCCAGCCGGCGGCGCTCGAGCAGGCTGGCGTAGCGCAGCGCGACTTCGGCGCTGAGGGTGTCGCCGGCGCGGACCACCAGGCCGGCGCGGTTGCAGTTCAGCAACCCGCACAGCAGCACTTCGGCGTCGAGGCGCGGGGTGTCGCTGCCGTCCCGCAGGGTGTTCGCGGCCCACGCCAGCCAGTCGCCGAGCGTGCCGGGGGCATTGCCCTGCGGCGGCGGCACCGGCGGATTGTCGGGGGCGTGCACTGCTAGTTTGCCGACTCGCCCGCTTCGGCCAGCAGCTCGGCCTGGTGCTCGGCCAGCAGCGGCTGGATCACCGGGTCCAGGTCGCCCTGAATGACACGGTCGAGCTGGTACAGGGTCAGGTTGATGCGGTGGTCGGTGACGCGGCCCTGCGGAAAGTTGTAGGTGCGGATTCGCTCGGAGCGGTCGCCGCTGCCGACCAGCTTCTTGCGCGTCGCCGCCATGTCCTTTTCCTGCCTGGTCCGCTCCATGTCGAGCAGGCGCGAGGCCAGCAGGCTCATGGCGCGGGCGCGGTTCTTGTGCTGCGAGCGCTCGTCCTGGCATTCCACCACCAGGCCGCTGGGTAGGTGGGTGATGCGGATCGCCGATTCGGTCTTGTTGACGTGCTGGCCGCCGGCGCCGCTGGCGCGGTAAGTGTCGATCTTCAGGTCGGCCGGATTGATCTCCACCGCCTGCGCCGCCTCGATCTCCGGCAGCACCGCCACGGTCGCGGCCGAGGTATGGATGCGGCCCTGGGCCTCGGTTTCGGGCACGCGCTGCACGCGGTGGGCGCCGGACTCGAACTTGAGCCGCGAATAGGCGCCGAAGCCGGCGATGCGCGAGATGATTTCCTTGTAGCCGCCGTGCTCGCCGGCGCTTTCGGACAGCACCTCGACCTGCCAGTTCTGGGTCTCGGCGTAGCGCGAGTACATGCGGAACAGGTCGCCGGCGAAGATCGCCGCCTCGTCGCCGCCGGTGCCGGCGCGGATCTCGAGGAAGACGTTGTTGCCGTCGAGCGGGTCCTTCGGCACGAGGAAGCCCTGCAGCTCGCTTTCGAGCTTTTCCCGCCGCGCCTGCAGGGCGGGCAGCTCGGCTTCCGCCTCGCCTTTCAGCTCGGGGTCGCTGCGCAGCTGCTCCAGGCCATCGATTTCCCTGAGGGCGGCCTGGTAGGCGCCGAAGGTCTCGGTCAGCGGACCGAGCTGGGCGTATTCCTGCGACAGGCGGCGGAACCTGTCGCTGTCGCCGAGGACATCGGGGGAGGACAGCTCGCGCGCGACTTCGTCGCGCCGCCCCGCCATCTGCTCCAGACGGCGCAGCAGGTTTTCTCTCATGGGCTAAAGGCCGCCGTCTTCTTCGGGAATGTCGAACAGCTTGTGGGCGGCGTCGATCAGCAGGGCCTGCTCCACCGCGCCGGCATTGCGCAGGCGCTCGCTCGGAGCATGCAGCAGCTTGTTGGCGAGGGTGTCGGCGACGAAGGCCATCACCGCCTCGGCCGGCTCGCCGTGGGCCAGCTTGCGCTGCGCCTTGGCCAGCACCTCGTCGCGGCTGAGGCGGGCGCGGGCGCGCAGACGGCGGATGGTGGCGCCGGCGTCGCGGCTTTCCAGCCACTTCTCGAATTCGCGGGCGTAGTCCTCGACCAGCACCTCGGCCTGCTGCGCGGCGGCTTCGCGCACCTTGAGGTTGTCGGCGATGACAGCGCGCAGATCGTCGAGCGAATACAGGTAGATGTCCTCGAGCCGGGCGATGGCCGGATCGAAGTCGCGCGGCACCGCCAGGTCGATCATCAGCATCGGCTTGCGGCGGCGCTTGCCGATGGCCCCGGCGACCAGCTCGCGGGTCAGCATGTAGCCGCGGCTGGCGGTGCCGGAGATCACCAGATCGGCCTCGGCCAGGTGCACCGGCAGGTCGTTGAGGCCGATGGCGTAGCCGCGCAGGGCGCCGGCCAGGACCTGGGCCTTCTCCAGGCTGCGGTTGGCGACGATGATCCGCCCCACCCCGCGGGTCTTGAGATGGCGCGCCAGCAGCTGCACCGTCTCGCCGGCGCCGATCAGCAGCGCGGTCTGGCTGCCCAGGTCGGCAAAGATATGTTGCGCCAGCTGCACCGCGGCATAGGCAATGCTGACCGGGTGCGCACCGATCTGGGTACGGCTGCGCACCAGCTTGGCCACGGCGAAGGTGTGCTGGAACAGGCGCGACAGCACCGGCCCCAGGGTTTCGACCTCGCGCGCCTTGGCGTAGGCCTGCTTCATCTGGCCCAGGATTTGCGGCTCGCCCACCACCATGGAATCCAGCCCGGAGGCGACGCGCAGGCTGTGCAGCACGCTGCTCTGGTCGCGCAGCACGAACAGGTGCGGCTCGATGCTGCCGGCGGCGACCTGGCGTTCGCGGCGCCACCATTCGATCAGGCGGCCCTCGTCCTGCGGCGCCGCCACCGCCAGGATCTCGGTGCGGTTGCAGGTCGACAGGATGGCGGCCTCCTCGACTCCCGGCATGGCGCGCAGGCGGGTCAGGGCGGCGGGCAGCTCGGCGTCGGTAAAGGCCAGCCGCTCGCGCGCTTCCAGCGGCGCGCTGTGGTGGCTGAGTCCGAGCGTCAAAAGGGCCATGACCGCGAATTTTCGGGCAATGCACCGGTCTACACAAGCAGCGTGCCAAACCCGGCCCTCCGCCTGCGGCTACAATACCCTGTGATCCCCTTCCGGCAGCCTCCCTTGCACCCGTCCCGCACCCCGTTGCGCCTGTCGCTGAGCCTGGCCCTGTTTGTGCTGGGCGGCTGCGCCCTGACACCGTCGAGCCAGGCCACTCCGGCCGCGGACGCGGCCGCGCCCGAGGCTGCAGTCAAGCCGTCCGACCGGGTGGCGCCCAAGGCCGAAGCCACGCCGGACGTCGAGGCCCAGTACCACGTCATGGCCGGCGAGATGGCCGCCGGGCGCCAGCAGCCCGCCACCGCCGCGCGCGAGTTCATGCAGGCGCTGGATTACGTGCCGGACGCCCAGCTCGCGGCCCGCGCCACCGCCCAGGCCCTGCTGGCCCAGGACGATGCCCTGGCACTGCAGGCGGCGCGCAAGTGGCAGACGATCGATCCCACCAGCCTGGACGTGCGCGAGGTCATCACCCGCCTGTCGCTGCGCACCGACCAGGACGAGGAGGCGTACAAGCAGTGCGCCTCGATCGTGCGCGACCATCCCGGCGGCGTCGCCGACGGCTTCCACCACGTCGCGCTGCTGCTGCAGCAGGAGCCGAACAAGGGTCCGCAGGCGATGGCGGTGATGGACCGCCTGGTGGCGCAGTATCCAAAGGAACCGGCCGCCCTGCAGGCCCAGGGCCTGCTGGCGCTGCGCTTCAACAAGCCGGACGTCACCGAGCGTGCGGCGCGCGAAGCGCTGAAAATGAAGCCGTCCAAGGAAGCCTCGCTGCTGCTGGTGGGGGCGCTGGTCAAGAAGGGCGACCTCGCCGGCGCCGACCAGGTGCTGGACGGCGTGCTGAAGAACAACCCCGACGCCAACGAAGTGCGGCTGGGCTACGCGCGCCTGCTGATCGAGTCGGGCCAGGCCGAGCACGGCCGCGAGCAGCTGGAGAAGCTGCTGCGCGACGAGCCGGGCGACATCGACGCCCACTTCATGCTGGGCCTGCTGGACATCGACCAGCGCCGGCTCGACGAGGCCGAGGCGCACCTGCAGATCGTGGCCAAGAAGCCGGACCGGGTCGGCGACGCCGAGTACTACCTCGGCCGCGTCGCCGAGGAGCGCCACCAGTACAAGCAGGCGCTGGCGCACTACGAGAAGGTCAGCAACGGCCAGCAAGGACTGGACGCGGCGATCCGCCGCGCCGCCATGCTCGGCAAGCTCAACCGGGTCGACGACGCCCGTACCATCCTGGAGGCGCTGCGCGAGCAGTTCCCCACCCTGTCGGACCGTTTCCTGATGGCCGAGGGCGAGGTCCTGCTGGAGGCCGGCCAGTATGACCAGGCGCTGGAGCTTTACGGCGAGGCGCTGCAGGACCAGCCGGACGACGACGACATCCTCTACTCGCGCTCGCTGGTCTACGAGCGCATGAACCGCGTCGCCGACTCCGAGGCCGACCTGCGCAAGATCCTCACCCACACCCCGGACGATCCGCGCGCGCTCAACGCCCTCGGCTATACCCTGACGGTGCACACCGACCGCCTCGACGAGGCCGACAAGCTGGTCAGCAAGGCCCTGGAGTTGACGCCGAACGACCCGGCGGTGATCGACAGCATGGGCTGGCTGCGCTTCCGCCAGGGCCGGCCGCAGGACGCTCTGCCGCTGCTGCAGAAAGCCTACGCGCAGTTCCCCGACGGCGAAGTCGCCGCCCACCTGGGCGAGGTGCTGTGGGCTCTGGGCGACAAGGACAAGGCGCGCGCCCTGCTCAGCCAGGCCTCGCACAACGATCCGGACAACACCCAGCTGCGCGACACCCTCAAGCGCCTGGATCAATGAGGCTGCCGCGCGCCCTGCTGGCGGGCGCGGCGGCCCTGCTGCTGGCCGGCTGCTTCAACAACGTCCAGCCGGAAAGCGCCGGCAACAGCGAGCAGGCCGAGCGCAGCTGGGCGGCGCGCCGCGCCGCCCTGCAGCACCTGCACAGCTTCACCCTGCAGGGCCGGCTGGCCGAAAGCGGCCTGGTCAGCTTCGGCGGCGCCCTCAGCTGGATGCAGGACGGCGAGGAATTCCAGGCGCGGTTCTACGGCCCGCTCGGCGTCGGCGCGGTGGCCATCAGCGGCACCCCGGAGGACATGGAGGTGCGCAGCAAGGACGGCATCGCCCGCACCCGCGACCCGGAAGCCTTCATGCAGCAGCAGTTCGGCTGGAGCCTGCCGCTGCGCCGCCTGCGCCACTGGGTGCTGGGCCTGCCCGCCCCGGACGGCCGGGTGGAAGCGCTGAAGCTGGACGAGTCCGGCCGCATCCTGTCGCTGAGGCAGGACGGCTGGGAGCTGGCCTACACCGAATACCAGACCGTGGCCGGGCTGGAGCTGCCGAAGAAATTCACCATCAGCGACAGCGAGCGCGGCTTCAAGGTGTTCGTCGACCAGTGGGTGAGCGTGCAGTAGCGCGGGCCGTGCCCGCGGGCGCCCCCGCGCCGAGGCCGCCCGGCGATTTTTCCCGCACCCGCCGCAACCTGCGGGCGCAGCACGATATAATTGCGGTTCGATGTACGCGGGCCGTCGGTACGCGCACTGGGGCGTCGCCAAGTGGTAAGGCAGCGGGTTTTGATCCCGCCATTCGGTGGTTCGAATCCATCCGCCCCAGCCACCTAGGTTTTTCGAGTCCGGAACGCCGCTTGGAAAATCAGGTGCCCCGCGAAGGCGGGGCCCGGTCCCGCGCTTCGATGCGGCGGCGCAGCTGCAAAACTGGATTCCCGCCTTCGCGGGAATGACGACAGAAGGGTCGTGCACAAACCATGGATACCCGCTCCAATCCGATCAGCCTGATGACCGACACCACCGCGCAGTTGATGCTGTTCACCGGCAACGCCAATCCGGCGCTGGCCCAGGACATCGCCAATTACCTGAAGGTGCCGCTGGGCAAGGCCACCGTGGGCCGCTTCTCCGACGGCGAGGTGCAGATCGAGATTCTGGAGAACGTGCGCGGCAAGGACGTGTTCATCATCCAGCCGACCTGCGCGCCGACCAACGAAAGCGTGATGGAGCTGCTGATGATGCTGGACGCGCTCAAGCGCGCCAGCGCCGGCCGCATCACCGCGGTGGTGCCCTACTTCGGCTATGCCCGCCAGGACCGCCGCCCGCGCTCGGCCCGCGTGCCGATCTCGGCCAAGGTGGTGGCGGACATGATCGGTGAATGCGGCGCCAACCGCGTGCTGACCGTGGACCTGCACGCCGACCAGATCCAGGGCTTCTTCGACATCCCGGTGGACAACGTCTACGCCAGCCCGGTGCTGCTCGGCGACATCTGGCGCCAGAAGTACGAGGACCTGATCGTGGTCTCGCCCGACGTCGGCGGCGTGGTCCGCGCCCGCGCCCTGGCCAAGCAGCTCGACGAAGCCGACCTGGCGATCATCGACAAACGCCGCCCGCGCGCCAATGAAGCGCAGGTGATGAACATCATCGGCGACGTCGAGAACCGCACCTGCATCATGGTCGACGACCTGGTCGACACCGCCGGCACCCTCGGCAAGGCCGCCGCGGCGCTGAAGGAGCGCGGCGCGCTGAAGGTCTACGCCTATGTCACCCACCCGGTGCTGTCCGGCCCGGCGATCAGCAACATCACCAATTCCAAGCTCGACGGCCTGGTCGTCACCGACACCATCCCGCTGACCGCCGAGGCGGCCGCCTGCCCCAAGATCCGCCAGCTCTCGATCGCCGGCCTGCTGGCCGAGACCGTGCGCCGCGTCAGCGCCGAGGAATCGGTCAGCTCGCTGTATATCGAATAAGGCGGGACGCAAGGCGCGAACGGCTCCGGCTGCGACCTCAAGGGCCTGTTTTAATTAGATTTCCTTCCGCCTCCCCGCGCCCTGGCGCCTTCACGCCGGGCGCTCCTTCTGCTTTTTGAGGCGGTTTCCCCTATAATCCGCGGCTCGCTGCGCCTGGTCGCGGGCGCGGCGTTTTGTTGTTCAACCCGTATTTTCGAGAGATTCCATGAAACAGACATTCGTCGTCGAAGCCGAAGTCCGCTCGGCGCATGGCAAAGGTGCGAGCCGCCGCCTGCGTCGCGAGGGCAAGGTGCCCGCCATCCTTTACGGTGGCAAGGGCGAGCCGCAGCCGATCGCGGTCAGCCACAACGAGCTGAGCAAGCAGCTCAAGGTCGAGGCCTTCTACTCGCACATCCTGACCGTGAAAATCGGCGGCAACAGCGAGCAGGCCGTGCTGAAGGACCTGCACCGCCATCCGGTGCGTGACGAGATCATGCACATGGACCTGCAGCGCGTGCTGGCCGACCAGCTGCTGCGCATGCACGTGCCGCTGCACTTCAAGGGCGCCGACATCGCTCCGGGCGTGAAGACCGGCGGCGGCATCATCGAGCACCACCTGATCCAGGTGGAAGTCGAGTGCCTGCCGAAGGACCTGCCCGAGTTCATCGAGGTCGACCTGTCCGCCCTGAACGTCAACGAAGCCGTGCACCTGTCGCAGCTGAAGCTGCCGGAGGGCGTGGCGCTGGTCGAGCTGAAGCACGACAACGACGCCTCCGTCGCCGCGGTGCACCTGCCGCGCGCCGCCGTGGCCGAAGAGGAAGCGGCCCCGGCCGAAGCCCCGTCCGCCGAAGTGCCGGCGACGGCGCAGAAGGCTCCGGACGCCAAGGCCGAGGGCGGCGACGCCAAGAAGGACGAGAAGAAGAAGTAAGAGGCGGAGAGCGCTCCGCTCCCGTCCGGCAGCACTCGCCCCGCCCGGCCGTCATGCCGGGCGGGGTTTTTATTTGGGAAACTCACTTATCATTCCGTCATTCCGAGCGAAGCGGACCCTCCGGTGCCGTCACCGCGATGCAGGGCATAGGACGGGCTCTTTGCTGAGGCTCTGGATGACTCCGAAGGCAAGCCATGGCTGATTCCACCATCCGCGCCGTCGTCGGTCTCGGCAACCCGGGCGCCGAATACGAGCACACGCGTCACAACGCCGGCTTCTGGTTCGTCGACCTGCTGGCCGAGGCCGGCCGCGCGCCGTACCGGGTGGAGTCGAAGTTCCAGGGTGTGCTGGCCAAGGTGCGCCTCGGCGGCGCCGACCTGCTGCTGCTCAAGCCGGCCACTTTCATGAACCGCAGCGGCCAGGCGATCCAGGCCCTCGCCGCGTTCTACAAGTTCAAGCCCGAGGAAATCCTCGTCGCCCACGACGAACTGGACCTGCCGCCCGGCACCGCCCGCCTCAAGCGCGGCGGCGGCCATGGCGGCCACAACGGCCTGCGCAGCGTGCACCAGCACCTGGGCGAGCAGTACGCGCGCCTGCGCATCGGGATCGGCCATCCGGGCGACAAGGACCAGGTGCTGGACTACGTGCTGGGGCGCCCGAGCCAGGCCGACCTGCGCCTGATCGAGGATGCGCTGAGCCGCGCGCAGGCGGCGCTGGACACCCTGCTCAAGCAGAGCTGGGACAAGGCCGCGCAGCAGCTGCACACCGATCCGAACGCGCCCAAGCCGGCCAGGAAGCCGCCGCCGGAAGCCCAGCCGTAGCCCGCGGCGCGCTGCACGGAGCCGGCGCCTACTCGCTCTCCGGCGCCGGCCAGAACGCTCCCACCGGCCCGGGGAACTCCACCGGGCTCTCGTAGCCGTCCCTGGACACGCTGGCCACGCCGAAGGCCCAGTCGTCGATCACCACGCCATCCAGCTTCACCTCGCTGGCGAGGCCGGCCCAGCGCGAATGGCTCCAGGCGGCGGCGGTGGTCTCGCGCCAGTAGATGCGGTAGCCGGCCAGGTTCTTCGCCGGCGCGCCGGCAAGGGGCTGCCAGCTCACCGTGGTGTCCGGGCTGACGCCGCCGGCGATCTTCAGGCCGTCCGGCGGCGGCGGCGCCCAGGCCATGGCGGCGGCGGCGATGGCGTTGGTGGCGGTGACGCGCGCCAGGTAGTCGAAGTCGACATGGTCGATGGTGTCGCCGTAGGCCACCCCGTTCTCGCTGCGCAGGTCCTGGTGCTGGTGGCGGTAGTCCTCGGCGCTTTCGCGGAAGCACACCGCCGGATAACCCAGCTCGTTGAACGCCTCGTGGTCGCTGCCGCGGCCGAAGCGGTCGACGCGGTAGACCAGGTCGACCCGCCAGTTCGGGATGTACCGCTCGGCCAGAGCCTTGACGGTGCGGGCGACGTTGCGCGAGGGGCCGTCGATCTCGCCGCCCTCGTAACGGCGCTGCCGCGCCTGACTGGCGGTCTCGGCCTCGCGGGTGCCCTCGGAAAACAGGCGGATGCGGGTGTTGTCGACCACGCCGTTCTGGCCCTGGGTGGCGCCGACGATGTCGTCGTTGAGGTCGGCCTCGACTTTCCAGTTCTGCCCGTGCGCGTGCTGCGCCAGCAGCTTGCCGCCGTAGAGCCCCTGCTCCTCGCCGGAGAGGACACCGTAGACGATCGTCGCCGGGAACCGGTAGCGGCTGAGCACGCGCGCCGCCTCGATCACCAGCGCCGTGCCCGAGCCGTTGTCGTCGGCGCCGGGCGCGTCGGCGGTGGCATTCATCACGTCGCTGACGCGGGAATCGATATGGGCGGTGAGCAGGATGATCCGCTCCGGCTCGGTGCTGCCCTTCTGGATCGCCACCACGTCCATCACCTCGGCGGGCTCGGGAATGCGCTTGCCGGTGACGGTCTGGGCCGGCGTGACGATGGAAAGGCAGCCGCCGCAGTCCTGCGAGATCGCTTCAAAACGCGACCTGGCCCAGCGCCGGGCGGCGCCGATGCCGCGGGTCTCGGACCTGGTATCGGACAAGGTATGGCGGGTGCCGAAGCCGACCAGGGCCTGGACCGTGCCGCGCAGCTGCTCGGGACTGACGGCGGCGGCGATCTGGCCCAGCAGCGGATGGTCCTGGGGCGGAGGCTGGTCGGGCTCGCCGCCCGCCGCCGCGCAACAGAGGAGGACGGCCAGGGAAAAACCCGCGGTTTTGAGGTTCATGGGCTCGGGGCGCAATGGCGATGCCGCATCATGCCGCAGCCGCCGGAATTGTCCACCACGCCCGCGTCGATAGAGGCTGGGGGGCAGTTCCGTTAAGCTATGCGCCCTTTCAGGCGTTCACGTCCCTGCGACTGGACTCCCGCCAATCCCTGGCGGGAATGACGCCCCAGCAGGAGTTGCGGTTCCATGGGCATCAAGTGCGGCATCGTCGGCCTTCCCAACGTCGGCAAATCCACCCTCTTCAACGCGCTGACCAAGGCGCAGATCGCGGCTGAGAATTATCCGTTCTGCACCATCGACCCGAACGTCGGGGTGGTGGCCGTGCCGGACCCGCGCCTCGACGCCCTGGCCGAGATCGTCAAGCCGCAGCGCATCCTCGGCGCGGCGGTGGAGTTCGTCGACATCGCCGGCCTGGTCGCCGGCGCGAGCAAGGGCGAAGGCCTGGGCAACCAGTTCCTCGCCCACATCCGCGAAACCGACGCCATCGCCCACGTGGTGCGCTGCTTCGTCAACGACGACGTGATCCACGTCGCCGGCGGGGTCGATCCGCTGCGCGACATCGAGGTGATCAACACCGAGCTGGCCCTGGCCGATCTGGAAGCGGTGACCAAGGCGCTGGACCGCGTGGCCAAGCAGGTGCGCGCCGGCGACAAGGTCGCCGCGACCAGGCAGGCGGTGCTGCAGCGGGTGCAGGCGCACCTCAACGAGGGCCAGGCGGTGCGGGCCCTGAGCCTCGATGCCGAGGAGCGCGCCATGCTGCGCGAGCTGTTCCTGATCACCGCCAAGCCGGCGCTGTACATCGCCAACGTCGACGAGAAGGGCCTCAACGGCAACGAGCTGGTGGAGCGCGTCAAAGGCTTCGCCGCGAAGGAAAACGCCGAGGTGGTGCTGGTCTGCGCCGCCATCGAGGCCGAGATCGCCCAGCTCGACGAGGCCGACAAGATCCCCTTCCTGGCCGACCTGGGCCTGGAGGAGCCGGGCCTGAACCGCGTCATCCGCACCGCCTACAAGCTGCTCGGGCTGCAGACCTATTTCACCGCCGGCGTGCAGGAAGTGCGGGCCTGGACGGTCAAGGTCGGCGCCACCGCGCCGCAGGCCGCCGGCGTGATCCACACCGATTTCGAGCGCGGCTTCATCCGCGCCGAGGTCATCGCCTACGACGACTACATCCAGTACCGCGGCGAAGCCGGGGCCAAGGAAGCCGGCCGCTGGCGCCTGGAAGGCAAGGACTACATCGTCCATGAAGGCGACGTCATGCACTTCCGCTTCAACGTGTGAGCCGGCCCCCGCGGCGCCGGCGGCGGTCCCTCGCCGCCGGCGCCGCGCTTCAATCCCCGCCGTTCATGGCACGTTGATCAGATAGCCGCTGAAGGTGGCGCGCAGGGCGTTGAAACCGCCGCTGCCGGAGCCCTGGGCGGTCTTCAGCGTGGCGCAGAGCTGCACCTGGGTGCCGGGATCGGCGAAGGCCAGCTGCGACTGGTCGGCGACATACAGCGGCTGCGCCGGGTTGAAGCCCTGGTCGTGCAGGTCCAGGAAATAGGAATCCACATCGCTGCCCAGGTGCGCGGCGTAGCTGGCCTGGATGGTGTTGCCCTGGTACAGCACGCCGCTGCTGGCCGAAACGTGGTCGATCTCCAGCCGCTTGTTCGACGGCACGGTATAGGCCGCGCAGCCGTACTGGGTGCCCCAGGACATGCCGACGTTGATGCTGAACGCCACCGGCTGGCGCGCGCTGTCGGCGACTTCGTGCACCGGCACCGGCGCTCCGGGCGGGTTGATGATGTTGACGTTGGGGGCGAGGTTGCTGCCCAGCAGCTGGGCCGATGCCGCGGGCGCGGCGGCAGCGGCGGCGATGGACAAGGCCGCAACCGCGGCCAAACGGGAATTCCCTGATCTTTTCATGCTGAAAAAGCTCCTTCTGGGCCGCGCGGACCGGCGCGGCGGCGTCGCCGTCATCTGCCGGTGACAGCCTGCGGAGGCGCGCTTCTTGCGCGCCTGCTGGAACAGTCGTAAAAAAACCCGCGGTCCGCCGCCCCAGATGGGGGGTGGCCAGGGTCGTGGCGTGACGCGGGACACAGTCCGGAACCGGCTATTACCGGCGACGGTCGAAGCGGATGAAGGAACATCCTTAGTAAGGGAGTGCGCGATGCAGTCCATACTTGCCAGGATCGGCAGCAAGTTCAGCCAGGGCAGCCTGGAATTCCGGGCTGCCGACGGACGCGTCTGGGTGCTGGGCCAGAGCGAGCCCCGGGCGGTGATCCGGCTCCACGATCCCTCCGCCCTGGTGGGCATTGCCCTCAATCCCAAGCTGCGCTTCGCCGAGTCCTACATGGAGGGCGCCTGGGACCCCATGGACGGCGACCTTCTCAAGGTGCTGGAGTCGGCGGTGCGCATGGCCGCCTCGATCAAGCCCGGCCGCTTCGGCCAACTGGTGGGCGACGGCCTGTCCCTGCTCGGCGAGATCAACAACCCGCTGAAGGCGCGCAACAACGTCCACGTCCACTACGACCTGGACTACGACCTGTACTCGCGCTTCCTCGACCGCGACCTGCACTATTCCTGCGCCTATTTCTCCAACCCCGACATGGGACTGGAGGCGGCGCAGCAGGCCAAGTGCGCCCACATCGCGGCGAAGCTGGACCTGAAGCCGGGCGCCCGCGTGCTCGACATCGGTTGCGGCTGGGGCAGCATGGCGCTGTACCTGGCCGAACATTTCGACGTGAAGGTCACCGGCATCACGCTCTCCCCCGAGCAGCTCAAGGTGGCGCAGCGGCGGGCGGCGGAGCGCAAGCTGGACCGCCAGGTGGAGTTCCGCCTGGAGGATTACCGCGACACCCGCGGCGAGTTCGACGCCGTGGTCAGCATCGGCATGTTCGAGCATGTGGGCCGCCCGCAGTACCGCTTCTTCTTCGAACAGGTCAAACAGCTGCTGACGCCGCAGGGCACCGCCCTGCTGCACAGCATCGGCCGCAGCACCCCGGGCGGCAGCGGCAATCCCTGGATCCGCAAATACATCTTCCCCGGCGGCTACATTCCGGCCGCCTCGGAGATCATGACGGCAATGGAGCCGAGCGGCCTGATTCTCACCGACCTGGAAGTCTGGCGCCTGCACTATGCCCGCACCCTGGCGGAATGGAACCGCCGCTTCCAGGCCGACCGCGCGCGCTTCGCCGCGCGCATGGGCGAGCGCTTCTGCCGCATGTGGGAGTTCTACCTGCAGGTGTCGGAGGCCAACTTCCGCTGGGGCGACCTGGTGGTGTTCCACGCCCAGATGGAGCGCAGCCTGGAGCGCCTGCCCCTGACCCGCGACTACCTCTACGGCCGCCATCGCCACAGCGGCAAGGTCACGCCCATGCCGGTGCGCAAGCGCGGCTGAAGCCGAGGGGGCCCAAAACCGGCGGCAGGCTCGACTCCAACCCCCGGTTTCTATAGAATTTGCGGCCCCTCAGTGGCTAGGTAGCTCAGACGGTTAGAGCGCGGCACTCATAATGCTGAGGTCGGCGGTTCGATCCCGCCTCTAGCCACCATTTCACCATTCCCGCACTGGTCGGGCCACGTCCATAGGCCTGCGGAAGTCCAGGTAATTGAAGGGAATTCCGGTATACACGGGAACCTTGCGCCAGTTCCGGCACAGTGGCGGCCGCGGCGGCGGGCTGATGGGACCTGCACCCACGCGGGCGAAGCTGCAAGGGCCTCGTTTGCCGGACTTTGCCTGATCCCGGCGGAGGCCAGCGGGTAGCCGGCCTCCGCGCAGGAAAGACTCCTCAGCGCGTGCCGGTGACTTCCACTTCCACCCGGCGGTCGGGCTGCAGGCAGGCGCGCAGCGCCGGCGTTGCCTTGGCGCCCAGGCATTCGCCTGGCTTGGTCACTGGATCCGCTCCATCCCTGCCCACCGCGCTGATCTTGCTCTCCGGGATTCCCCCGGAGGAGACCAGATAGGCCTTGACTGCTTCGGCGCGGCGCATCGAGAGCCGCATGTTGTACGGGTGTGGGCCAAACCGGTCGGTGTGCCCCGTGACCGTGATGACGTCGAAGCTGGCACCTCTCAGATCCGAGGCGAGCTGGACCAGTGACTGCTGGCCGGCGGGCGTGAGGTCGGCCCTGTCGAAGGCGAACAGCGAGTCAGCCGACAGAACCACTTTTCTGGGCGGGGGCGGTGGCATTGCCGGAGGCGGAGGCGGCGGCGGCGGAAGCGGCGCCATGGCCTGCAGTGGCGCCGGACTGCTGGCAACCGGCTCGGGAGCCGCCGGGCGACCAAAACGGTAAAGCAGTCCGGCGGAAAACAGGTCGATGTCGCCCTTGTTGCCAACGGCGTCGTCGATCCGGTACCGCTCGGCCTCGGCACGCACGCCGAGGTACGGCATGAAGTCATACTCCAGGCCGAGTCCGAACTTGTAGTTCGCGGCCCACTTGCTGCGGCTGGGATTGAGCACATTGACGGAGCCGGATCCACTGAAGGTATCCCGGGCGTCGGCATAGATCAGGCCGGCCCGCGCGAGAGCGAAGAAGTTGTCGGTCAGGGGCAGCATGCCGACCGCATCAAGATTTGCGCCGCGGAGCTTGATGCGGCCGTTAAATACCCCAGGCGGCAGCGTCGAAGCTGAAAAGCCGAACCGGCCCAGATCGAAGTAGCCGCCTTCGACTGCGAAGTAGCGGATGAAGCGATAGCCGCCGTAGCCCTTGTAGCCGAAGCCGCGATTGTCGTCGGAGATCGAAGTAGCGGTAAAACCGCCCGCCTTCAGCCCGTCCCTGATCCGGGGATCGTCGATTTTCGCCCGCGACTGGCCGAGGTTGAATCCCGCGTACCAGCCCGCGTCATCGGCGGCAGCGGCGCCGGACCATGCTGCAAATGAAATCAAGCCCAACGTCACCGTGGCTCTTGCGATATTCATGTTGTTCTCCGAATGATGTGATGCCGCAAGGACTATGGGGCGGGCACGTTGATGACGGTGTCGACCAGGGTCACCGAGGCGCCCAGCGACAGTGCCCGGCCGTTCAGGGTTACCACGGTGGTATTGCCGGCGGTGGAGAAGGTCAGGCCGGCCTGGGTGATGATGGTCCCGGCCATGGTGCCGCCTCCTGCAGCGTTGATCGTCGCGGCCGTCCCGACCTGCCAGAACACATTCTTGGCCTGGGCGCCGTTGATCAGGGTCACGCTCTGCGGAAACGCCGCCCCCGGGCCGCCGACGGTGAGCGAGGTCGCCATCTGGAATACCCAGACCGCATTCGGGTTGCCCTGCGCATCGAGCGTGAGATCGCCGCCCTGGATCTTGAACGAGCCCGCCGCCGCCGTGTAGACCCCGGGGGTGAGCGTCAGATTGGCCAGGCTGCCGGCACCCGGGTCCGAGCCGGCGGGTAGCCCGGCCATGGTGTTGTAGGCGGTCAGCGCATCGGCGCGAGCCTGTGTGGCGATGGCGGACGTCTGAGCTGTGCCCTCGCTGGGACAGGCGACGGTCGGCGGCGGCGCGGCTGTGTCGATATTGCCGTTCACCGCGCCTTTGTTGAGCGGCGTCTCGGTATAGGTGCAACCCGGCCCTGCGTCGTGGAACCCGGTCACCGCCGTGGACACGGCCGTGGTGCCGATATCGCCATTGATCACGCTGAGCAGCCCGGAGTTGGTCATGCCGGCGGATCCGCCGAAGGTGCCGAACGTCGCGGCGGAACCCAGGGCCACCGGTGCCTGGCAATTGCCGCTCGCGGGACCCGCGGTGAAGCTCCAGACGTAATTGGCGGCCATGCTGTTGGCCGGATTGGCAAGGTCCATCACGCCGTTGGGCCCGCCCTTGAGCGTGGCGGTATAGGTGACGCCGGAGGTGAGGGGGTTGAGGGGGGTGAAGGTCGCGATACGGCCAGTGGCGGCGTCTAGCACCACCGATGCCGCGGCCACCGGCGTCAGAGTCGGCGCCGGCCCGGTCGCGGTGAAGGTGCCGGTGTTGACGGTTGTGGGATCCATGCGCAGGCCGGAGGGAACGGTGAAACTGGCGTTGATGGTCGCGTCGGGGCACACGCCGGCGGCACCCGAGACCGGATTGGTGGAACCGACGGTGACGTCGCCGGGAGGCGCGGCGGCCGCGGTGGTGAAGCTCCATACATAGTCGCTGGCCGCCGGCAGGGCGGCCTGGTTGCCGGCCAGTGCATTGCCAGCAAGATCGGTAGCCGCGGTAGTGACCGTGGCGGTGTAAGTCGTGCCCACCGCAAGCGCCGCAGCGGGGACAAAGGACGCGCTTCTGCTGCCAACGGTGTAGTGCACCGCGCCCGCAGGCGCCGTGCAAGGCGCCGCGCAAGCCAGGGTGAAGCTGTTCGCGGTAATCGTGGCGGGCGCCATGTCCTCGGTGAAGACCGCGGTAATCGCCGTGTTGGACGGCACTCCGGTGGTGGGTCCCGGGTTTGTCGTCGCCGGATCGGTCAGCGATACGCGGGGCCGAGTGGTATCCGGTGCCATGCCGGTGGTGAACTGCCAGGTGTAGGGGCTGGCCAGGGCAAGGCCCGTGGCGAGGCTGCGGGCACCGGTCACCGTGGCGGTGTAGAGCGTGAGGGGGTCAAGCGCAGCCCCGGCTGCAAGCGCATAGGTGGCCAGCCTGCCGCTGCCGTCGAGCGACACGGTGCCGGCGGGGCTCACGCAAGGCGCGGCGCAACTCAGCGTAAAGCTCGCGCCCCCGGCAATCGCCGCCATCGGCTCGCTGAAGGCCGCGGTGATCGTGGTGTTGTTGATCGTTACGCCGACGGAGTTGTTGACTGGCGCCACGGCGGTTACGGTGGGCGCTAGCAATGCGATGCCCCCGGTGCCGAGAATGGGGTCGCGGCCACCACCACCGCATGCCGCGATCAGCGCGAGCGACAGCGCGGCGAGGCAGCGGCCCAAGAAGCCGGAATGTTGCGTGATTTTTTTCATTGTTCCCTCTCGATCTGATCCGGGGTAATCGACGAAGCCGACCGCCCCGGAGCCCACACGTGCGTTCACCTAGAGGTTCCGCCGCATCAGGAGAACTGTCGGTGCGGTGGCACACCGATCCCAGAACACTCTTCCGGGCCTATAAAAAAAGCCGCGCAGCCCATGCCCGGGCCGCGCGGCGTTCCTGCCGCGTGAAGCTACCGCTTGAAGCTACCGCGTCAGATGGTGAGGCCTGCCGCATGGACCCTGGCTACGCCGCGCACGTTCTTCGCCAGCTCGATGGCCAGGGCGCGCTCGGCGCCGCTCTTCACCTTGCCGCTGAGGGTGACGACGCCGTTGCTGGTGCTGACGCCGATGTCGGCGCCGTTCACATTGCTGGAATAGAGGAAGGTCGACTTCACCTTGGTGGTGATCCAGCTGTCGGCGATGTCACTGCCGGCTTCATGGGCCGCGGTCTTGACGCTAGCGGCCACGGTGGGCTTGGCGCGCGCGACCACCAGCTGGTTGTCGACGGCAACGACCCCGCGGGTGTTCATCGCCATGTGCCCGGCGAGATCCTTTGCCTGCGCGGTGTCCGCGGTGCCCTTGAGGGTGACCTTACCCGAGTTGGTGTCGACGTCGGTGGCGAGCCCGTCCGTGTACTTGCTCCACAGCAGCTTGGACTTGATGGCGGCGCTGATGCTGGCGTCGTCGATCACGGTGCCGTAGGTGCGATCCGCGGTGACCGGTGCCGGCGGCAGATAGTCGGGCTCGACAACGATCTGGTTGTCGACATCCTTGATTCCGGCGACGCCCAGCGCGATCTGCCTGGCCAGGTCCTTGTCGACGCCGTCCTCGACTTTGCCGCTGAGCGTGGCCCTGCCGCTGTGCACCGACACCTTGAGGTCGTTGGCGCGCAGATAGGGATTGAGGGCATAGGTGGTCCAGATCTGGGTTTCCTGCCGGGCGTCGGCCAGATCCTGCGAGGTGGACTGGGCGGCGACAGCGCTGCTCATCGCGGTCAGCGTGAGCACGATGCCCGAGGCGAGCATCAGCTTGCGTGAATTCGTAACCATGGTGTTGCTCCAATACTGAACATCTGAATCCTGGGACACGGCCGGACGGCAGCTCCCGCGGAACCGGCTGGCGGCTCCGGCGCATCGCCGTTCCGCTGGAGCGGAACAGCGGCTGCGGCGGCGTCCTTCAGGACGTATGCTTTGCGAAAAAGCTTTTGATCTGCTTGTCGGCTTCGTCGCGCGTGATGGCGTAACGCTCCTGCACCAGGCCGGCCAGCTTCTGCTGGTGGCCTTCCGACTTGAGCAGCTCGTCCTCGGTCAACTCGCCCCAGGCGATCTTGGCGGCGCCGATCTGCTGCTTCCACTTGCCTTTTAGTTCATCGACGCTGTGCATGGACTGACTCCTCGGTCGGAACCCGGGTGGAAGGGAGCGATACGGCCGTCGGCCCTCTGGCCGGAATCGGAGTGATGATCGACGGCTCGCCGATCGTTGGCGCGCGGACGATCGTCTCCGCAGTCCCTGTCTGGCCGGACGGCTTGGCGCCGTTGACGGCATGTCTTTCGTTTGATTGGTTCATGATGACCTCTGAATCCCGCGCTGCGCGAGATTGCGCAGCAGTGGGACAGTCCAACCCACGCACCATAGCGGGAACGGTCCACGTCGTCGGTTCGCTGGCACGCATAGGCGGCTGCTCTGCGGCCCCCACTCCATCGCGGAGGCCGCCGGCTGGTGCGAAGACGCACAGACGCCAGGATCTCCCGCTATTAGCTTGAGCGTGGCGGACGCCAGCCGACCTGCGCCATTTGCTTACGCGCCGAAGCCCCGGAGCTGGCTGCCCGACCGACTACCTCCTGCAACCTGCCCAGGGAGTTTCCATGCTCAAGCTTCTGGTCCTGTCATTGTCCTTGCTGGCCTGCGGCAGCACCGCGCCGCTCGCGGCCGGAGTCCCCCTCCCCGATGCCGCGCTCAAGGACACGGTAAGCCGACTCCTCGGCAACCTGTCGCAGCACGGGTCCGAATACCGTAACGACGATCACTTGTTCTACGAGATGATCGATCTTGACGTGGTGCCCCGGTTCGACGTGCCGGGCATTGCCAAGTTCGCGCTGGGCCGGAACGGGCGCGCCGCGACGCCCGACCAACGCCTGCGTTTCGCCGACGCTCTGGCGCTGGCGCTGGTGCACAGCTATGCCAAGTTCATGCTGGACTGCGGCCACGTCGACGTGATCTGGCTGCCGGTGCGCATGGAAGCGGGCGCGGATCAGGCGCAGATCAAGTCCGTGCTGACGGTCGGGGACTCCGGGCGGTACATGGTGACCTTCTCGGTGCGCCGGGTCGACGACGACTGGAAGGTCTATGACCTCGAAATCGATGGTGTTTCGCTGGCCATCAATTACCGCGTCCAGCTCAACGAGGAGATCAAGCACAGCTCCCTGGACGCAGTGATCGCGCGGCTCGGCAAGCCGAACATTCGTCCGGGCACGGCTGCTCCGCTATGACGGCCGACCACGCCGTGACGGGCCGGGCGGTGCGTGGCATTTCAGCCGGCAAGGCGCCCCGTGCCCACGGCTTCAAAGCCGGCGGCCATGATCCGGTGCTCCCGTTCGAGACCCGCGCGCTGCCGCGTTGAGAGAAGTGTCTCCCGGCGACTGGCCACTGTCCGGCACCGGCTTTATACCGGGTGCCACCAGGCCAGCGTGCGAGGGGCCGATCCGGGAACCGAAGGCGGGGGCGGCATAGGCGTGATGCTTCGCGCGGCGGCTCAGGTACCTCCATGCGGCCGCCAGGCCCGCGCACCAGAGCAGCAACAGTACGGCCAGGAAGGAGACTGTCCACCACGGGAACCCCTGCGGGGCGACTCCCAGCACCGCTCTCATGCGGCCCAGGTCGTCGACATACGCGGCGACGCCTTGGGCGTTGGCCTGCAGAGCGGCGGCGGACATCGCGAAGAGCTGTCCATGATCGATCATTCAGCGACCTGAAAGCTTCGCATTCGATTCCGGCGGACATTCCGCTCGGGCGCCTAGGGTGCTGCTCGGGACCGCCAGAAGACGGTGCACCCCGGAGAACCTCCGGGACGCCATCCACGACAAAATCAGCAGCAATGACATGGACACAGCCAGGGCTGGCCATACGCCGACATGGTCGGCGGAGGGGCGCGTCGACGCAGTGCCGGAATGGCCATGGCTGGCGGCGAGGGCACCCGCCTGAACCGCTTGCGGGCCGAGCTTCGTGTTCACCTGCATCGGCGGTGCCGTGGGAACAACGTCATGGAAGTACTGACTGGGATCGTGCCGGATCACGTTTTTTCTCCGACTGAGAAAGCCACCACGTAGCGAGCGCCGTCGTGCGGCAGCCGTATGTCGCTGGGTGATGAAGATTAGGCTGCCGCTGCGGCCATGTCCGTGCTACGCCGCACCAAGGAACCGGCGCATCCACCGCCGCGCAACACCCAACAAAAAAAGCCGTCCGCAAAGACGTCGGGGCGGACGGGAAGGTCGAATCCGCGCGCTGAGCTCTCGATCAGGAGGAGCAGAATCGGATGCTCTGGGGGGGGAGATGCGCGGATCAGAGTTCTTAACGAATCGGGCCCCACGGTACGGCACGGAATGCGTCGCTTCTGTTCGCTGGCACACATGAGCTACAACTAAGACAGACAAGGCCTTACGTGTGCTACCAGACGGACGCCGCATGAGGTTCGGTGTACAACCGTATGGCTCAACGAGCGATGAGTACTCCGGCCGAGCAGCCATTATCGAAGCGTTCCGGCCGGGTCTCCGTACTTGCGCTCAAGCCTCAAGCTCACATCGTGAAGGATCAATCAAATGAAAAACGTATTCAGGTCATACGCCTTGCCCGGCGTCGGCGGAGCGCTGGCGCTGGCCGCCTGCGCGGCGTTGCCACAGCCTCCGGTCGAAGCCTTGCAGGCCGCCGACATTTCCATCGCCAACGCCGACAAGGACCACGCCACCGACTACGCCCCGCTGGAGATGCGCACGGCGCGCGAAAAGATCGCCGTGGCGCACGCCGCGGCGCAGCGGCCTGACGAACAGAGCGTGACCCAGGCGCGGCAGCTGGCCGACGAGGCGCGCGCAGACGCTGACCTGGCCTCGGCCAAGGCGCGGCTGGCCAAGGCCGACGCAGTGAACCAGGCGCTGAAAAAGGACGGCGACGCCTTGCGTCAGGAAACACAACGCGGCTCGGGAGGTTGAGGCATGAACAGGATCACCAGCACGATTGGAAACACCTGGGCCGGAGCCGCCATCGGCGGCGCCGGCCTGCTGCTCGCCGCCTGCGCTGTGGACGCGGTGAATGACCCCGGCGCCTCGCGGGCCCGCGCCGCCTTGACCGAGCTGGAGTCCAACTCCAGCCTAGCGAGCCGTGCACCATTGGCAATCCACGACGCCGAGACGGCGGTACAGGAAGCCGAACAACCGCAGACCGACGCAACCGTGGCGGCGCACCTGGTCTATATCGCCGACCGCAGGGTGCAGACCGCCCGGGCGCAGGCGCAGACCAAGCTCGACGAGGACCAGCGCCAGGCGCTGAGTGACCAGAACGGAAAGATCCAGCTGGACGCGCGGACCCGCGAGGCGGATGCGGCCAAGGCCAAAAACGGCGACCTGCAGGCGCAGACCGACGCGGCGAAACTGAAGAACGACGCGCTGCAGGCGCAGCTGGCGGCGCTGCAGGCCAAGCCGACCGACCGCGGCATGGTGCTGACCCTGGGGGACGTGTTGTTCTCCAGCGGGCGCTCGGACCTGAAGCCGGGCGGCGTCGCCAACCTCGATCGGCTGGCGAGCTTCCTCGGCCAGGCCCCGGACCGCAATGTCCGTATCGAAGGCCATACCGACGACCGCGGCAGCCAGAGCATGAACCAGGCGCTGTCGCAGAAGCGCGCCGAAGCCGTTGCGCTGTACCTGATCGGGCACGGCGTGGCCAGCGGCCGTATCACCTCTGTCGGCGAGGGTTACAACTCTCCGGTAGCGGACAACGCCACCGAGGCCGGGCGCCAGGCCAACCGGCGGGTCGAAGTGATTATTCAGAACTCTTCGCTTTAGGCCCCTATACGGGATTCGGCCGGCGAGAATCAGCCGGCTGGGGCATCAGGGAAGACGAGGCCGCATCGAAAGATGCGGCCTTTTTTTAGAACACGCGGTCCCGGCTGCCTGTCGCCCAATCCGGACCTTGAGATCTTCCCATCCCGGCGATGGCGGAATGCCTATGGCCGCAGAGGATACTGGATGCCCAGGCTTGGGGTCACCGGATAGCCATGGTGTTCACCCCTGACCTGCTTCCACTCCAGAGCATCCTGCGCGATGCTGGCCTCGCAGTCGGCGTAAGGGCAGGTCTTGCCGCCGCCGAGCAGACGGTAGACGCCGTTGGGGAAAGCCCGCGCACAGCGGCCGCACCAGAGGTTCCTGTCGCAGCTGCGCTGCCACCAGCGGGCGCCGGGCGGGCGCCAGGGGCGGCCGGCGATCACCGTGCCGCCGCCGAAGCTTCTTTCCATCTGATCGTGAGTCATATGCAACCGTTGCAGCTGAGTAGGCCGGTGATCCGCATCATTGCTGGAGACCGCTGGCATCGACACCCCTGACGCCGCGCACGTTTCTGGCGAGCTCGATGGCCAGGGCCCGTTCCGCGCCGCTGGCGGCACGCCCGCTCAGCCGGACCACGCCGTTGTGGGTCGTCACCGAGAGTTGGCTCGCATCAATCCAGCCGGTGAGCCGGAACGCCGACCGCAGGTCTCCGGTAATCCAGTCGTCGGCAACGGTCCGGTCCGCGCCGCAAGCGCCGGCGCTGAACAGGCAGGCCGCGCACAGCAGGGCCAGCGCCGCATCACGGTGCGCGATCGAACGCATGTGCCGGCGGCGCGCTCAGATCCTGCGCCCCTGGATGACACGCACCAGAAGCATGACCACCGCGACGACCAGCAGTATGTGGATGAATCCGCCCATGGAATAGGACGTTACGAGCCCCAGCGCCCACAGGACGAGGAGGATGATTGCGATTGTTTCGAGCATGGCACGGTTTCCTTTTTTCCCGGCATACACCGGGCTTGTGAACACATTGGGTGCAGGCGCCAGCCAGCGTTGTGCGACAGCAGACCACGCGGCGATTGAGGTTCCGGCGGCGGCAGCAGGATGGCGACAGCGGTTAAGGTTTGCTTCTGGCCACGCTGGCGGCGGCGGCGTCAAACGCCTGCCTCTGCTCACGATTGAGCGTGGCATAGAGCAGCTCGTTGGTCCTGCCGGCATGAGCCTCGATGCTGGCCAACAGCCGCATGAGTTCCACAGCGGGACTTTTCTCCAGCTGATCTTGCATGGTATCCATCGGATGTTCCTCCTGTGGTAACGGACCGGAGCCGCATGCACCGGATGGCCTCGCCGGTGCGGCGGCGGTTCGTCGTAATGATGATCGCAACAGCCGCCACGCTCGGCGATGAGCCTGCGGCGCAGTACCGCCAACCTAGCCCTTGGCGCGCGCTTTCTCTGTGCGATGACGAACCGAAGGCTGCTTCCCGCGTTCGGCAACGCACCGACATCCGCGCGCAGGGCGCCTACTCTGGACGAGTCACTCCACGCACCAGGCCAGCGAATGGATCGCTGCCCGGCACGCCACAGCACCGCAGACAGGCCGCGGGGCGCACCCCTCTCAAACCGGAGCTCCATCATGCAAAGATTTGTCCTTCAGTCCCCCCACCCGGCCGCGCGCGCACTCGCCGCCGCCGCGTTGATTGCCGGCATCGGCGCCATGATCCCGGCGCGCGCGCAGGCCCCGGAGATCCGGGTGATCGTGGCGGCGGCAAGCCCGGCGCCGACCCCCGCCGCCGCGGAACAGGCCAGTGCTGCGGAAAGCACAGCCGGTGCGGACCGGCGGGTCGAGGCGCGCATCAAGGATCTTCATGCCCGCCTGGCCATCACCACGCCGCAGGAGGATTCCTGGGCCAAGGTAGCCAAGGTGATGCGCGACAACGCCGCCACCATGGTTACACTCACCCAGGCCCGGGCCGGCAAGGCCAACGTCATGACGGCCGTCGACGATCTCAAGTCATATGCCGAAATCGCCCAGGCGCATGCCGACGGCATCGAGAAGTTCGCGCCGGTGTTCGGAGCGCTCTACGACAGCATGTCGGACCAGCAAAAGAAAAACGCCGACGCGATCTTCCGCGCGCGCAGCTACAAAGCGACGAAGCACACGGCCGCAAAGGCCGGTTGATCGTGCGTTTTACCACCAGCATGCGATAGCCGCCTTCGCGACGGCATCGCTCCACGCATGGATGAATTACTATGACAACTTCAACAACACGGCGCGGCAGCGGCCGTCCCAGCGCGGCCAGGCTCGGCGCAGTTCTGGCTTTCACCACGATGATGGGCGGCATGGTGATGTACCCCGCGTCCGCTGACGGCGGCCACGGGCATCATGGCCGCGGCGACCGCGGAAACCGGGGCGACGACCATGACCGCGGCCACTGGCGCCACGGCTACGACCGGAACGACTGGCGCGGCGGCCCGGTGTACGAGCCCTACCCGGTGTATGCGCCGCCTCCGGTGTACTACGCCCCGGAGCCTTCGTCGGGCGTCAGCCTGTTTTTCCCGATCCACATTCGCTAGCACCCTGGGTACCACACCAGCGGGAAGCGGCAGGCCGATGCAATCGGGTCATGCGTCGGCCTGCTTCAGGCACTGCATTGCGGGGCTACGGGCATATCCCGCCATCGCTCAGAGCTCGTCGTCGTAGATTTCATAGACATCGATCGGGCCGTCGGCGAAGTATTTTGTCGTTGGAAACACGAAGGTGCGGCTGCCCCGGTCAAAGCTCAGCAGACCCGGGCGATCGGAGTAGTTCGGATCGTAGATGCGAAAGCGGATTTGGCCGGCGTTCTCGGCCGCGCCGTATACGACTACGACATGATCGATCGCCGTGATTGGAAATGGCGAGAACCGGATCAGGTGGACGATGGGCAGGCGATGACCGGCGACCTGGTCGAGCAGATGCTGCGCCGTCGCCTGCTGATGTCCGCGGCTGAACGGAAAAACCATTCGCCAATTGCTCCACTGGAACAGGCTGTGCAGGTACCCGCCGCTGGCATCCTTGAGCAAGGCTTCCCTGTCCCTGCTGAAGCTGCGCAGGTTGGCATAGCCGGGGATGACAACCTTGCCGGCACGCCGGCCCTCGGCGGGGCTGCGCGAGATCACCATATCAATGTCCCGCCGGTAGGATTCCTCGCTCATCGGCGGACTCGCCGGATCGAACCGCGCGTATCGGAAGAATTGCCTGGCCATATGCGACACCGCAAAGCACCGGCGGCTAAATTCCGGTTTCGGCTCGTTGCGCACGCTGGTGGTCCGGCCGGTTGCCGGATCGATGCGATATTCCCAGTCCAGCTCGTTGACGTAAGAAAACGTGTCCTGGTCGAAGTCGAAGGTCCGGACCGGTGCAGCCTCCCTGACGCCTGTTGCAGCGCAGCCCGGGCCGGCCGCCAGCAATACCGCGGATAGCACCAGGAGCCGGCAGCCATGCCGCCGGCTGCGCGGAGGGTTCTTCAAAGGTTGGCGGTTCACGGCAGCGGCAGTCCGGCATCCCTGGGGTCGCGCCGAGCCAGCTCGCCTCCTGCAGCAGCAGTTGCGGCCGGCGGCGGCGTTGCTGCGGGATCGAAGGTGCCCTGAGCATCCACAAGCAATGCCGATGGAGCGAGGACGCCGACGACAAAAGCCCGCAAAGCGGATGGTGCGTGGAGCAGCATGGTCGAGTCGATCCGGGACAGGCGGGCGTGGCGGGGCGATGACCTGCCCGAGGATCAAGGCGCATCGCAGCGGGATTACGGCCGAAGCAGCGGCCTTACGCCGTGCGAGCGCTAGTGTTCGTGGTGCTGGTCGCAGCGTCCGTCGTGATCGCAGTGTTCGCGGCCGCGATCATGGTCGCGGCCGTCGCCGTGGTCGCGGTCGCCCCCACCGCGATCTCCTTCATAATAAGGCTGCGGCCCCGTTCCGCCATTGCCGCGTTCGATGGGGAACACACAGGACGCCAGCGACAGCAACGCCGGGAGCAACACCAGGGCTGGTTTCATGAATGACTTCATGATTACATGCGCCGCACGATGTAGATGATCAGGACGACCACCAGGATCGTTCCGAGAATTCCGCCGCCAAATATCATGTCGACTCTCCTTCACCGAAGGGGCTCGCGAAACGGTCGGAGCGGAACCCGGCGATTCATTTGAGCACCTCGGCCGGCAAAGGGCTGTTCGCTGGCGAACTTAGGGTGATCAACGCCTGCATGCACGATGCCGTCCGTCCGCCGCGCTCGGTGCGAGACAGCACATAGCGGCGCATTGGCGTATGCTGGGTTGGACGGGGTGTCCTGTCACTGACATGGACGGATATGGCAATGCCCAAAACCCCGACGCCGCAACAAAACCATTTGCTGGCCGCCCTGCCCGCCGAGGTCCAGGCACGCCTGCTGCCATATCTCGAACTGGTGCCGCTGCCCTTGGGCAAGGTGCTGTACGAGTCCGGCGACGCAATGCGCCATGTCTTTTTTCCGACCGATTCGATCGTGTCGCTGCTCTACGTCATGGAGAGCGGGGCTTCCGCGGAAATCTCGGTGGTGGGCAACGAGGGGCTGATCGGGGTCGCGTTGTTCATGGGCGGAGAGAGCACTCCCAGCAGGGCCATCGTGCAGAGCGCGGGATTTGCCTACCAGTTGCTCGGCCAGCGGCTCAAGGACGAGTTCAACCGTCATGGCGAGATGCTGCTGCTGATGCTGCGCTACACGCAGTCGCTGATCACGCAGATGGCGCAGACCGCAGTTTGCAACCGGCATCACTCCATCGACCAGCAACTGTGCCGCTGGCTGCTCCTGTCGCTGGACCGGCTGCCCAGCAACCAGCTGACCATGACCCAGGAGTTGATCGCCAACATGCTGGGCGTGCGCCGCGAAGGGGTGACCGACGCCGCCGGCAAGCTGCAGAAGCTCGGCGTGATCGAATACAGCCGCGGACAGATCACGGTGCTCGACCGGCCCAGGCTGGAGACCCTGAGTTGCGAGTGCTATGCCGTGGTCAAGAAGGAAACCGACCGTCTCCTGCCCTACGTTCCGCGGCACGCCTAGTATTGAGGCCGGACGGCACACCGCACCGGCATCGCGCCGGCGGATCCGGCGCGCCTTCTGTGTTTCAACGAACGGACAAACGGCCGCTCATCGCCCACGCTGGGGGCACGAGACCCGTCCCGGCACTCTTCTCGCGCCATTCCTGGCCCCCGTGCCGCAGGCCTGTTGGGGTATCAGACGCAAATGCGGGCACAAATGGTCAACCAGCTCATCGCGGCCCTGCCGCGGAGGGAGCGCGAGCGGATCGTGGATGGCTGCGAAGCCGTGGACCTGGCGTTAGGCGCCGTGCTGTGCGAGTCCGGCCAGGCTTTCCGGCAGGCCTATTTTCCGCTCAACGGTTTTGTTTCGATGGTGGCGATAGTGGCCGGCCACCCTCCGCTGGAAATGGGACAGGTCGGCAGCGAGGGCATCGTTGGCGCGAGCCTGGCGTTGGGATTGAACCTTGCACCCTTGCGCGGCGTCGTCCAGGCGCCCGGCGCGGCGCTGCGCATGAGCGCGGCGCAACTGCGGCATGAGCTTTACAGCTGCCCGGCGTTGGCACGCGCACTCAACCTCTACTTGTACCTGTGGATGTCGCAACTGGCGCAGACCGCGGCGTGCAATCGCTTCCACCAGGTCAATGCGCGGCTGGCGCGCTGGCTGCTGATGACGCACGACCGTGCGCATGCCGACCACTTCCACCTTACGCATCAGTATCTTGCCGACATGCTCGGCGTACAGCGCAGCGCGGTGACCATCGCCGCGGGCGCGTTGCAGCAACGGAAGCTGATCCGGTACACCCGCGGCGAGATTCGCGTCCTTGCCCGCGAAGGGCTGGAAGAGGCGTCATGCGAATGCTATGCCACGGTGAAAAGGGACTACCGGCAGTTGCTCGGCTAGCCGGCCGGCGCCGCTGCGCCGCCCCATCAGAACCACCCGGTCAAGGCTGGTGAGCAGGTTCCGGCTGTAATTGACGGACTGGCGCAGTTCCAGCCCTCGCAGGCGACTTGCTCATGTCGCCCTGCGCGACCGCCGGCAGCGGTATCAGAACGGCCAGCGCTGCCAGCAGTAGAGCACCCAGGGGTACTTTCATGGAGGTTCTCCTGCCAGAGCGCGCTTTTACGGATCAATTCTGCAGGTTGTACAAGGCGGTATTGCCGCCGAGGTTGTCCAGCAGCAGCAGGACGATCGCCGACCCATACTGGGTGTTCTGGGCGGCAGTCGCATCGAGGGCGGCAATCTGGAACACATCGGCTCCGCTGGAAGCCGGCAAGGTAATGCCCATGGGGCCGCTGTCGAAGACAACCGAGGTGCCGTTTGCAACGACAATCTCGTAGCTCCCACCGGCAATCGACGACGACGGCGGGGACGCGCGGAATGCCGCAGTTACCGGCGTCGCTCCCGCAATCCCGGCGCCCGGCCTGATCAGGTAAAAGCTGAGGGTTGGAGTCACCGCAGAAGCCGTCCGTGCATCGTGCACCGGCTGTACCACAGCCTGGCCGTTGGTCGGGGCGACGATGGACTCTTCGGCCGTGAACCCGCCCTGGGTGCCGCTGCCGACGACACCATAGGCGAAGATGGTCGTGACGTTGTTGTGGTCGATGCCAACATTGTCCACGCTGAACTGGACGCTGCTGCTGGTGAGCTGGCTGTTGTAGCTGCCCACCGGGACCTCAGTGAGGCCGCTGCCAGTATCCAAGCTGATGCCGCTGAAGGTAGCCACGCTGCTGATGCTGGCATTGAGTCCGCTGGAATCGGTGACGCCGTTGGCTAGCCGGACCGCGCCGGTCCCCGGGGGAGTGTTATTGCCGCCGCAGGCGCACAAGCCGAGCAAGCTTGCTCCGACAAGCGTGGCGATGCGGCCTTCCTTGCCACCGGCGCCGAGGGATCGATAGGGATGAGGCAATGTTTTCATGACGTGATCCTTGTGATGATCTGATCGTGGACCTGGAGCGACTGCTGCAACATCGGCAACTGCAGCCACCATTCCGGGCTTGTGGTGCATAAGGGTTTACATGGATCGCGCGGTTGCGTCTGTATGGCCGCACACATAAGCGCGCCATGTCATTTGGGCACGCGCACCTTGCCGCATGAGACGTCGGCGAACCGCATTAACCCGACTTAGACGGCTTTCCTGTAGGGCTGCCTGGATGCACACCGGCGCCGCGCGATGTTCAGCCTGCATAAGCGTTGCGGTGAGCAGACAGGCTTCGCAAGCCTCATATGAGCGGGGTTGAACTTTTCCCGCCACAAAAGCACAAGCGCGCGTTCGGCGGCATTGACCAGTTGCGCCGGATCAGGAAGCCGTCGGCACCAACGGGAATAATGCGGATCCGGAGTTGCCGTCGTGAGCGGCGGCCGGACGAGAGCGAGCGCAGAGAAGGCGGCTCTTGGATGATCCGAACCCGGCTCGCCCTCGTCACCAGGTTACATCGTGCGTCGCTGCGAATTCGGTGACGACGTCGCCGAGGATCTGGGTGCATTCCGTTGAGACGTCCGGGCGTGCGCGATGCCACGTCCAGTTGGCTGGAGCCCTGGCGTTGGTCACTCGCTCGATGGCGCCGATGAAGCAGGGCTGACTCACGCCGCGGGCGGCGGCCAATACGGCCACACGCCCGTTGATCTCCGCGAGCAAACCTTCTTTGTCTATGTGCTCCTTCATGCCGTGACCCGGGAGCGCTGTCCGCTGAGGAGCGGCAGGCAGCTCACGTTCTTGCTCCGGCAGCATGGGCGCGAAGCATGGTCTTTACGGTCTTGGATCGGCCGCGCGCTCGGCTGCTTTGGCGTCCGACTTTGCGCTGGCGACGTCGGCGTCCGCTTGCTTTGTACAGGCTACGCGATCGTCCCCGGTGAGCGCTCCGCATTTCTCGATCGCCACTTTGTACCCCGCCTCGGCCTGGGCGATTCTGACATTGCGAGTCGCCTCGGCCGTCTCGTGCGCCAACTGGTCGTTGGCTTTATTGGCGTCCTTTTGTGCGTCCATCGTGCTGAGAGTGGCATTGCGGCTGGCCTCCGCGACACTTTTGGCACCGGCGACCTGCGCGTTCGCCACCGCCGCCTGGGTTTCCGCCGGTGAAGCGCCGCGTTCACATCCCGCCGTAAGCACGCTCAGTATTCCGGCCGTACCCAGCACAATCGATCTCTTCCACTTACCGTTCATTGTTAATTCCTTGTTGACACCTGGATCTTCAAGACAGCGGAGGACTGCTGCCCTTCCGGTGAGTCACCCATCTCCCGACTACTGCGAACCCGGCACCACTACGACGGTGCTGCCGCCCGAGCCGGCTTTGCCCTTGGCTCCTTTTGCACCCGTGTTGCCGGTGGCGCCTTGCGCGCCGGTAGCCCCGGTGTCTCCGGTGTTGCCCTGGCTGCCCGTGGCGCCGGTGTCGCCGGCGGATCCGGTGTTGCCCTGATTACCCGTCATTCCCTGCGCACCGGTATTGCCCTGGTTGCCGGTGTTGCCCTGGTTGCCGGTCGCGCCTTTTGCGCCGGTATATCCGGTGTTGCCGGTGTTTCCCTGATCGCCCTGCGGGCCCATCGGGCCGGTACAGGCGCCGAGTCCAAGCGCCGCGAGCAAGGCAACGAGTGGCATTTGATATTTCATAGCGGTTCCTCTTTGGCAACACGCGGCTAAGGCGCCGCAGCCGTGACTATCGGCCGATGCACGCGCGGCGTCTGTTCGATGCGGCACTTATGGCTTCCAGGACACCTGCTGGTGCAGTGCTTCTGCCCGCAAGCTGCCTTCAGCCGCCCGATCGCGCTGAGAGGCCTGGAGAATGCCATGGCGCATGCTCGATACATGGCGCAACCTCCGCACGTCTAAGCGGGTTTCCGCACGGATTATCACGCGCTCTTCGTTCATGCTTCGCGGGACATGTGCTGACTTCAATCGCATCCCACGCCACACTCAAGGAACACTTCATGAATAACGATCAGGTCAAAGGCGACATCAAGCAAGCGAAGGGCAAAGTAAAGGAGGTCGCAGGCAGGATCTTCGGCGACAAGAGCCTGGAAAACAAAGGCAGGATTCAGAACGCCGCCGGGAAGGTGCAGAAAAGCTACGGCAACCTCAAGGAAGAAATCAAAAGCGGGAAGTAATCCATCGGACAGCAGATCCCGATCTGGATGTGCGCGCACCGTGCGGGCAGGCCCAAAGCGCATGGGGCGCTATGCTTGCCCGGGCACGGCTTTGATGCTCGTCCAGAGCACCTCGGTCTCGTGCCCGGTCTGGCCTGAGAAACTTTATTCCGGCGCGGCGGCGGCCTTGCGCGATCGTTGTGCTTGAACGCACAGACACCCGGACCGCCGGAGCCCATCTTGATCGCAGTTCGCCGGACTTCCCGGCGGCCAGTCAAGGAAGCATCATGTCCAACAATGACGTCATCAAAGTACTCAACGATCTGATCCAGACCTCGGAAGACGGCAAGAAGGGCTTTGCCGAAGCCGAGCACGGGGCTACCAAGCAGGATCTGAAGACCATGTTCCACCAGCGCTCCACCGAATGCGATGCCGCCGCCACCGAGCTGCAGGTGCTGGTCAAGTCGCTAGGCGGCACTCCCGAGGTCGGCGGCACCATCGGCGGGGCCGCCCATCGCGGCTGGGCCAAGGTGAAGGCCACTGTAGGCGACGCCGACATCGGCATGCTCGAGGAAGTGGAGCGGGCCGAGGATCACGCCAAGATCGCCTACGCCAAGGCGCTCACCGCCACACTGCCGGAGCAGGTCCGCACCGTGATCCAGCGCCAGCACGACGGTGCTGTGAAGAACCACGATGCCGTGCGCGATCTGCGCAATAACTACAAGGCAGCCAAGGCGGCCCACGTCAGCTGAGCTCTGCCTGCATCATGAGTTCCGGCCTGTCGCGGCCATCCGCGGCAGGCCGGCTTGAGGCGCTAACCCCGGCTGCCCCGTCCCCCGGCGAGCGCTGGACCCAATACTCGATAGTTTCGGATCCTTCCTGGTGTTATTCGCTTTTTCTATATAACGCTGGACGTCGTTCTAGGAATCCAGGCAGCCCGCAATTTGCCTGGCCAGCCCGGTGACGTTGGGCATGCCGATCATCGATTCGTGATTGCCGCCGACGGCATGGACGCGCACCTCCGGCGCCAGGCGGCGCCAGATGGAATACGGATCGCACAGGTGCGACAGCTGCAGGTCCGAGCGGAACAGCGAGACCGTCACGTCGTTGCTGCGCGGGCGGTACGCCGCCGCGGCCTTGAGGTGCGCCTGGCGCACGCGTAGCGCGCACCCGGGAAGTTGGGCGGCCTGCGGCTGCTCGTCGGTGGCCGCGGCTTCCTGCTTGCGGCGCCGGATGCGCTGGCTGAGGGATTTGCCCAGGGCCCTGCAGTGCGCCGGCCACTGCGCCAGCGACAGGCCGCGCAATTCGCCCAGGCCCTTGCCGAGCCGCCGCGACAGGTACTCCGCCCAGGTTGCCAGCGGCCAGAAGCGTTCCGACACCGTGGTATCCAGTATCCCCAGCATGCCGACCCGCTGCCCCTGGCGGCGCAGCTGGCAGGCCATCTCGTGGGCCACCAGGCCGCCGAAGGAGTAGCCGGCGAGGTAGTACGGGCCCTGCGGCTGGATCAGGCGGACCGCGTCGAGATACTGCGCGGCGAGGTCTTCGACCCGGTGCAGCGGCGATTCGCCTTCGCCGAAGCCGCGGGCCTGCAGGCCGTAGACCGGCCGGTCGGTGCCGATGCGCAGGGCCAGCTCGCGCAGTTCCATGACACTGCCGCCGACGCCGTGGACGATGAACAGCGGCGGCGCGGCGGATGCCGCCGGGGCTCCGTTGAGCAGCACCAGCGGCTGGTAGGCCGGGGTTCCGGCCGCCGCCCCCTGCAGCAGGCCGCACTGGCCGTGCACCGTGGGGGCCGCGAATACCGCGGCAAGCGGCAGCTCGCGGCCGGTGCGCTGCTTCAGCAAGGCGATCAGCCGCAGGGCCTTGAGCGAATCGCCGCCGAGATCGAAGTAATTTTCGTGCTCGCCGATGGGCGCGATGCCCAGCACCTCCTCCCACGCGGCGCGCACCTGGTCGATCAGCGTCAGCGCCTCGCCGGCCGCCGCTGCCGGGCCCTCGGCCGCCGCGAGCGCGCGCAGCGCGTCCAGGCACTCCGGGTTGCGCAAGGCGCCGCGGTTGCGCACCGGCTTGCCGCTCAAGGCCTCGCGGGCGCTGCGCTCGGAGCGCTTGCCGCTGTGGGTGGTCGGCAATTCGTCGACGGCGAAGATCAGCGCCGGCACGTGTGCCGGCGAACCGCGCTGCGCCAGCAGGCGCCGGATGCGGGAGCGCAGCTCGCCGTCGAGCACGGCGCCGTTGCGCAACACCAGCAGCAGCACCAGGCGGCCGCCCCCCACTTCCTCGGCCGTTTCCTGCTCCACCGCCATGGCCTCGGAAATTTCCGGCTCCCCTTCGAGGATGCGGTAGATCTCCGCCGGACCGATGCGGATGCCGCGGATCTTCAGCACGCTGTCGGAGCGGCCGTGCATGCGCGCCGAGCCCTCGGCGGTGAATTCGATGCGGTCGCCGTGCGTCCACACGCCCGGGTTGGCGGCGAAATAGGCGTTGTGGAACCGCAGGCCGTCGGGATCGTTGAGCAGGCCCAGCGGACGCGAGGGGAAGGGATTGGCGCAGACCAGCTCGCCGATCCCGTCCTCGTCCGCATCCAGCGCCCGCACGTCCAGGCCGAGGCTGCGGCTCTGGCATTCGGCGCTGTAGGCCGGCACGTTGGGATTGCCGAGCACGAAGCAGCCGACGATGTCGGTGCCGCCGGAGATGGACTGCACCGCCAGCGGCTTGATCCGCCGCCACACCCATTCCTGCTGGCGCGGATAGAGCGTGGACCCGGTCGACAGCACCGCGCGCAGCGCGCTGAAGTCGAGGCCGGCATCGGGCCGCCACCCGGCCCGCTCGCACATCTGCAGATAGGCCGGGCTGGTGCCGAACACGGTGACCCGCTGCTCCGCGACGATGCGCCACAGGCAGTCGGCGCCGGTCAGCGGCCCGTCGTACAGCACCAGCTCAGCGCCGCAGGCCAGGGCCGACAGCTGCCAGTTCCACATCATCCAGCCGGTCGAGGTATGAAAGAACAGCCGGTCCGCGGCGCGCAGGTCGCCGTGCAGGAGGTGCTCCTTGAGATGCTCCAGCAGCGTGCCGCCGGCGCCGTGCACCAGGCACTTGGGCAGGCCGGTGGTGCCCGAGGTGAAGAGGATGAACAGCGGATGATTGAACGGCAGGCGCGGCCAGCGCGGCGCCGCGCCGCGGTGCCGCTCCAGCCAGTCCGCCAGCTGGTGCACCGGCACCCCGGCCTGCTCCGGCGCCGCTCCCTCGAGCAGCAGCACGCCGCGCAGCCGCGGCAGCGCGCGCAGCACCTGGAGCAGGCGTTCGCGCTGCTGCGCGGCGCCCGGCGCCGCCGCATCCACCGCCTCGACCATCAGCAGCTCGGGCTCGACCTGGCCCAGGCGGTCGATCAGGGCATCGGCGCCGAGCTCGGGCGCCGCCGTGGAAACCGTGCAGCCGATGGCCGCGGCGCCGAGGCAGCCGAGCACCGCGTTCGGCGTGTTGCCGGCGATGATGGCGACGCGGCTCCCCGCCCCCAGGCCGGACCCGGCGAGCGCGGCAGCCAGCGCCGCGACGCGCTCGCGCAGCTCTGCCCGGCTCCAGCGTTCCGCCTCGCGCCCATGGCGCAGGCCGGTCAGGGCCGGGCGGGAATCGTCCTGGCGATCGCCGCGCAGCAGGTTTTCGACGTAGTTCAGCTCCATCCGCGGGAAGAAGCTGGCGAACTCGCAGCGCGGATCGGTGATGGCCGGGTCGAGCTGGCCGCCGTGCAGGAGCCCGGACCATTCCACCAGCAGGGTCCAGAACTCCGTCGCATGCTCGATGGCGTAGCGCTCGAACGCCGCGTAGTCGGCGAACTCGCGGGCGCCGCGCGCGGCGCAATGACGCATGAAGGCGCTGAGCTGGGTCGCCGCCACCTCCTCCGGCGCGCGCCGCAACAGCGGCCGGCGCAGCACGGTGCAGTCGTCCAGGTAGCCGTCCACCGGTGTGTCCATAGGGCCTGTTAACGCTATTTTTGATCGCTGCGGCGTATTTCCGGCGCACCGGCGCCACCCGGCCCCGCGGGCCGATGGCGTAGATTGGGCGGCACCGGGTGGCGGGTCTGTACGGAACTGTACCGAGCGGGACGGCCACAGGGCCGGTCGTTCAGCCGAAGCGTTCGGACCACCGCTCGATGGCTTCGAGGATGCGGTGCGATTCCACCGGCTTGATGAAATGGTGGTGGAAGCCGCTGGCGATGGTGCGCTCCAGGTCCTCCGGCTGGCCGTAGCCGGTCAGCGCGATGAGCAGGGTCCTGCACATCCGCGGATCGTCCTGCAGGCGCCGCGCCACCTCGTAGCCGCTGATCTCCGGCAGGCCGATGTCGAGCAGCACCACTTCGGGCAGGAACCGCGGCGCCTGCTGCAGGGCTTGCGGGCCGCTCAGCGCCACCTCGACCTTGTGGCCCTCCAGGTTCAGCATCATGGCGATGCTTTCCGCCGCGTCGCGGTTGTCGTCCACCACCAGCACCCGCCGGGTCCGGGCGGCAGCGGCGGGAGCCGGCGCCGGCACCGCGAGCGCGCCGGCTCCTTGCGGCCGCGACGGCAGGAACACCGCGAATTCGGAGCCGGCACCGACGCCCTTGCTGCGTCCCTCGACACGGCCGCCGTGCAGCTGCACCAGGTGGCGCACCAGGGTCAGGCCGACGCCGAGGCCGCCCTGGCTGCGGTCCAGCGACCGCGCGCCCTGGGCGAACAGGTCGAACATCTGCGACAGCAGGTCCGGCTCGATGCCAATGCCGTTGTCGCGCACGCGGATGAAGATCTCCGCCTCCTGCACGCCGGCCTCCACTTCGATGCGGCCGCCCTCGGGCGTGTACTTGGCGGCGTTGTTGAGCAGGTTGGCGACCACCTGCGACAGCCGCACCAGGTCGCCGGCCAGCCATAGCGGCTGCGGCGGCAGCCGCAGCTGCAACTCATGCCGGCGGGCCTCGATCAGCGGCCGCGCCGTCTCCACCGCCTGCTGCACCACGGCGGCGAGCTCGATCCGCTCCAGGCGCAGCGACACCTTGCCGCTGGCGATGCGCGCCACGTCGAGCAGTTCGTCGACCAGGCGGGTCAGGTGGCCGACCTGCCGCTCGATCACGTCGCGCGCCCACGACAGCTTCTCCTCGGCCGGAGCGATGCGCCGCATCACCTCGACCGCGCCGCGGATCGGGGCCAGCGGGTTGCGCAGCTCGTGCGACAGCATGGCGAGGAACTCGTCCTTGCGCCGGGCCGCCTCCTCCAGCTTGAACTCGGCCTCCTGGCGGTCGACGATTTCCTTCTGCAGGTTGCTGTAGAGGCGCGCGTTGTCGAAGGCCACCGCGGCGCGCTCCGCCAGCTGCTCGAACACGGCGATATCGTGCTCGTCGAAGCCCATGATGGCCTCGGTGGCCACCACCAGCGCACCGAGCACGCGTCCACCGACGCTCAGCGGCAGCACCACGCCGCCGCTGAGGTTCTGCGGCCACTGCGGCATCCCGGCCAGTTGCGCCGGGCTCAGGCGCCGTTCGCCGCCGCACACGGCGGCAGCGGCGGCCTCCGACAGCCGCGACGGAATGGCGCAGCTGGCGCCGATATGCACACCTCCGCCCGGCTGGCGCGCCGCGCACATGGTGCAGAGGTCGATATTGTCCCCCTCGTCCAGCATCAGCAGCACCGCCAGCGCCGCGCTGTCCGGCACCAGCAGCCGCAGCAGCACGCTGGCGCAATGATTGCGATCGAGCGAGGCACCGAGCTCGTGGCTGGCGCGGGCCAGGAAGTTGATGCGCCGGCTGTTCTCCTCCGCCGCCAGGCGCGCCGCCTCGGCCTGCACCAGGGCGATCCGCTCCTCCGCCTGGTCGCGGATGCGCCGCTGCGCCTGGTGCAGGTCGACGAACACCTTGACCTTGCTGCGCAGCACCTCGGGGATCACCGGCGAGAAGATGTAGTCCACCGCGCCGAGGGCGTAGCCGCGCTGGGTCTGCACCTCGTCGGCGTAGGCGGTGATGAAGATGATCGGCGTGTAGGCCGACTTCTTGTAGCGGCGGATCAGGCTCGCCGTCTCGATGCCGTCGATGTCGGGCATGTTGACGTCGAGCAGGATCACCGCGAACTCGCGCTTGAGGATTTCGCGCAGGGCCTCGGCCCCCGAGCGCGCCAGCACCAGGTTCTGCCCCAGGCTCTGCAGCACCGTTTCCAGCACCAGCAGCTTCTCGGGCAGATCGTCGACGATGAGAATGTCGACTTTCTCCGCCACCACCCCCTGGGACAGGTCGTTGGGCATCACTTGCCGTCAGCGGTACAGCCAGGTGCGCAGCACGGCCAGCAGGTGCGTCGTATCCACCGGCTTGGACAGGTAGTCCCAGGCTCCCGCCTCCATGCACTTCTCGCGGTCGCCCTTCATCGCCTTGGCGGTGACCGCGACGATCGGCAGGTCCTGGCCGCGCGGCAGCTTGCGGATGCGGCGAATGGTCTCCATGCCGTCCATCTCCGGCATCATGATGTCCATCAGCACGATGTCGATGTCCGGATTGCTCTGCACCAGGCGGATGGCGTCCTGGCCGTTGTCGGCGGACTGCACCACCATGCCCTGGTCGTCGAGCACGGTGGTCAGGGCGAAGATGTTGCGCATGTCGTCGTCCACCACCAGCGCCTTGCGTCCGGCGAGCAGGCGGTTGGACCAGTGCAGGTTCTCCAGCATGCTGCGGTCGGACGGCGACAACGACGCCAGGCTGCGGTGCGCGAAGAACCAGGTCAGGTCGAGCAGGCGCTCCATCGAGCGCGCCTCGCGGAGGGAGAAGGCGCCGCCCTGGCGCCGCCACGGGCTGTCGTGCGGAATCTCTTCCTGGCCGTCGCCGAACAGCAGCAGCGGCACGCAGCGCAACGCCCCGGCGCCGTCGTCCTCGCCGAACAGCTGCTCCGGCCGCATCTCCAGCGCGGCGCGGTCCAGCACCACGCAGTCGATGCGGCGCTGCGCCAGCGCCTGCCGCGCCTGCGCGGCGTCGGCGGCCTCGATCATCTCGACGCCGCGCGTGCGCATGTGCTCGACGTAGTCGAGGCGGGCCTGGCTGTCGCCCAGCAGGGCGACGACCCGCCGCGCCGGATCGGCGATGAACTCGCGCAGCTCGCGCACGGCCCGCTCGGCCACGTCGCGCGACTGCAGCGGCTTGGCCAGGAACGCCACGGCGCCGGCGCTGAAGGCGCGCTCGCGCGAGTCGTCGGTGCTGACCACGCAGACCGGGATATGGCGCGACACCAGGTCGCTCTTGATGCGGTCGAGGATGCGCCAGCCCTGCATGTCGGGCAGGAAGATGTCCAGGGTCACCACGCTGGGCGGGTGCTCGCGCAGCAGCGACAGCGCCGCCGCGCCGGTGCCCGCAACCAGGCCCTTGAAGCCCTGCTCGCGCGCGATTTCAAGCAGCACCTTGGCGAAGGCCAGATCGTTCTCCACGATCAGCAGCACCCGGTCGCCGGGCCGGATCTCCTCGCGGTCATCGCCGGCCTCGTTGAAACTTTCGGCCCCGCCCCCGGCTTCCGCCGCCACCGTTTCCGCCAGGGCCTCGCTCTCGGCGCCGCGCCGCGGCTCGGCCTCGCGCCGCGGCAGCTCGCCGGCCGGACGCTGCCGCGGGGTGCGCGCCGGGTTGTAGGCCAGCGGCAGGAACAGGGTGAAGGTGCTGCCGTGGCCGGGCGCGCTGACCAGGTGGATTTCGCCGCCGAGCAGGCGCGCCAGCTCGCGCGAGATGGCCAGGCCCAGGCCGGTGCCGCCGTACTTGCGCGAGGTCGAGCCGTCGGCCTGCTGGAACGCCTCGAAGATGATCTTCTGCTTGTCCGGCGAGATGCCGATGCCGGTGTCGGACACGGAGAAAGCGATGGCCTGGCCGGCGCGATTGAGCTCGGCGTGGTCGGGCGACCAGCCGCCGTCGGCCAGGCGCACGTTGAGCGCGACGTGGCCGACATGGGTGAACTTGAAGGCGTTGGACAGCAGGTTCTTGATGATCTGCTGCAGGCGCTTGATGTCGGTCGCCATGGTCTTGGGCAGCGCCGGGTCCACCTCGATGCGGAAGTCCAGGCGCTTGGACTCGGCGAAGTGGCGGAAACCGCGGTCGAAGTACCCTTCCAGCTCGTCCAGGCGCAGGTCGCCGACGTCCACCGCCACGGTGCCGGACTCGATCTTCGACAGGTCCAGAATGTCGTTGATCAGCATCAGCAGGTCGTTGCCGGAGGAATGGATGGTCTTGGCGAACTCGATCTGCTTGGGCTGCAGGTTGCCTTCCGGGTTCTTGCACAGCTGGTCGGAGAGGATCAGCAGGCTGTTCAGCGGCGTGCGCAGCTCGTGCGACATGTTGGCCAGGAACTCGGACTTGTACTTGGAGGTGAGCGCCAGCTGCTCGGCCTTTTCCTCCAGCGCCTGGCGCGCCTGCTCCACTTCCGAGTTCTTGCGCTCCACTTCCTGGTTCTGGTGCGCCAGCAGGCGGGCCTTTTCCTGCAGCTCCTGGTTGGTCTGCTGCAGCTCCTCCTGGCGCGCCTGCAGTTCCTGCGCCAGCGACTGCGACTGCACCAGCAGGTCCTCGGTGCGGGTGTTGGCTTCCACGGTGTGGATCACGATGCCGATGGACTCGGTGAGCTGGTCGAGGAAGGCCTGGTGCACCGGGTTGAAGCGGTCCAGCGAGGCCAGCTCCAGCACGCCGCGCACCCGGCCTTCGAACACCACCGGCAGCACCAGCACCTCCAGCGCCGGGCTTTCCGAAAGCCCGGTGGTGATGCGGAAGGCGTCGGGCGGGATGTCGGTGAGCAGGATCTTTTCCTTCTCCACCGCGCATTGGCCGACCAGGCCCTGGCCCAGGTCCAGCTCCTTGCCGTGGGTGCTCTTGCCGCCCGAGGCGTAGCTGGCGATCAGCTTCAGGCACGGCGTCTCCCGGCTGGTGCTGAGCACGTAGAACTCGGCCTGGTGCGCGCCCACCACCGGCACCAGCTCGGACAGGATCAGCTGGCCCACCGTCTCCAGGTTGCGCTGGCCCTGCAGCATGCGGCTGAACTTGGCCAGGTTGGTCTTGAGCCAGTCCTGCTCCGTGTTCTTCTGCGTGGTGTCCTTGAGGTTGCGGATCATCTCGTTGATGGTGTCCTTCAGCGCCGCCACCTCGCCCTGGGTGTCGACGGTGATGGAACGCGTCAGGTCGCCCTGGGTCACCGCCGTCGCCACCTCGGCGATGGCGCGCACCTGCGTGGTCAGGTTGGCCGCCAGCTCGTTGACGTTCTCGGTCAGGCCCTTCCAGGTGCCGGCGGCGCCGGGCACCTTGGCCTGGCCGCCGAGCTTGCCTTCCACGCCCACCTCGCGCGCCACCGTGGTCACCTGGTCGGCGAAGATGGCGCGCGTGTCGGTCATGCTGTTGATGGTCTCGGCCAGCTCGGCGATCTCGCCCTTGGCCTCCACCGTCAGCTTCTGCTTGAGGTCGCCGTTGGCCACCGCGGTCACCACCTTGGCGATGCCGCGCACCTGGCCGGTGAGGTTGGAAGCCATCGAGTTGACCGAATCGGTCAGGTCCTTCCAGGTGCCGGCCACGCCCTGCACGTCGGCCTGGCCGCCCAGCTTGCCCTCGGTGCCCACCTCGCGCGCCACGCGCGTCACCTCGGCGGCGAAGGACCGCAGCTGGTCCACCATGGTGTTGATGGTG
>DASRFD010000152.1:0-3963 GCA_035651715.1 Nevskia sp. | reverse complement strand
AGTCAGCTTGAGCTGGATCGCGCCGGCCTGCCCCGGCGGCAGCCGGCCGAGGGCTTCCATCCTCAGCACCAGGCACTGCACCGGGGTATCCGCCAGCACGTCGGCGGAACGGGTTTCCGGATCGAGCACCGCGATTTCGCCGAAGGCGCTGCCGGGCCACAGCACGCTCAGCCGCAGGCGCGATTCGCCATCCCCTTCCGGCAGGATCACGCTGACTTTGCCGGACACCAATAAATACAGGCGCCCGCCCGGGCCCTGGTCGGCGCGCAGGATGCGCTCACCCGCGGCGAAGCGCGCCGGCTCCAGCAGGGGCCGCAACGCCGCCAGTTCCGCGGGGCTGCACTTCTGCAGCAGCTCCTGGCTCTGCAGCGGCACTTCGCTCATCGGATCGCGGCCGCACCCCTCGGCCTCGAGGATGGCGTTCTCGGCCCATTCCATCGCCGCCTCGGTGTCGGCGAAGCGGAACAGCAGCTCCAACCGCGGCGCCGGCAACCGGTCGCGCAGGCGTTCGTGCAGCTGGCGGCGGAAATCCTCGAGGTGCGAGGTGCCGGTGAGGGCCAGGTGCCGTGGTTCACCGCACCAGCCCGCGCAGGCTTCCGCCAAAAGCAGCCCGGCCGCGTCGTCGATGGCGGTGACGCGCTGCAGGTCGATCACGTTCAACTCGACACCGCCCCGCCCCGGCGCGCCGATCTCGCGCACCAGCAGCTCGATGCTGCCGAAGCTGAGGCGCCCCTTCAGCTCGAACACCCGGACACCGCCGCCGTGCGCCTCCAGCACCGCGGTTTCGGCCTCGCTGCGCTCGGCGCGCGAGCCGAGCACGGCGCCGCTGTAGTGGGCGCGGATCGCCCCCGGCAAGCCGCGTTCGCCGTGGAACAGGTGCAGCTGGAATTCCTGCGAGAACGCCTGCACCACGCCGAGGCCGCGCACGCTGTTGCCGCGCTCGTCCAGGCGCGGCGAGAACACCGCCAGCCCGAACTGTCCCGGCAGCACCGCCATGACGCCGCCGCCGACCCCGCTCTTGGCCGGCATGCCGACGTCGTAGAGCCAGGCGCCGGAGCCGTCGTACATGCCGCAGGAGGCCATCACGCTCAGCACCCGGCGCACGTTCTGCCCGCCGAGCACCGTGCGGTTGTCGAGCGGATTGACGCCGTTGTGCGCCAGCGTCGCCGCCATCACCGCGAGGTCGCGGCAGTTGACGGCGACCGAGCAGAGCCGGAAGTACAGGTCCAGGCCGTCCTCGGGATCGCCTTCGAGGATGTTGAAGTTGCGCAGCAGGTGGGCGATGGCGCGGTTGCGGTGGCCGGTGGCCTTTTCCGAGCGGTATACCGCCTCGTCCAGCACGAGCTCGCGGCCGCAGTACGCCGAGATGTGCGCCAGCACCCGCGCGAAGCCGTCTTCCGGGTGCTCCTGGTGGATCAGGCCGCAGGTGGCGATGGCGCCGGCGTTGACCATGGGGTTGCGCGGCCGCCCGGTCTCGGGCTCGAGATTGATCGAGTTGAAGGCGTCGCCGGTCGGCTCGACGCCGATCTTGCGCAGCACCGCGGCGACGCCGCAGTCGCGCAGCGCGTAGCCGTAGGTCGGCGGCTTGGAGATCGACTGGATGGTGAACGGCGCCGCCGTGTCGCCGGCTTCGTAGACCACGCCGTCGATAGTGACCAGGGCGATGCCCAGCGGCTCCGCATCGACCGCAGCCAGCTCGGGGATATAGCTCGCCAGCCGGCCGCGGCGGTCCGGCAGGAAACGCCGGTGCAGCCGCTCCAGCACCTGCTGGATCGGATGCGAGGCGGCGCCGCGGCGCAGGTTCGGGACAGTGCTCATGACGACCGTTCTCCGGCTCGCGCTGGGGAGCCTCATCATAAGCGGCGGCGGGCGCCATTTCCGCCTGAGCGGCGATACAATCCGCCGGTAAGAGCAGCACTCGGGCCGGAGGGGTGTCCGGCCGGCAATGACCACAGGGAACGCACTCCGACATGTCGCTGCTCGGCAAGATCTTTCCGGCCTCGATCGAGGCCCGGCTGAAGCAATTCGCGCAGGCGCGGCGCACCCGCCGCTGGGGTCGCGGCATCCTCGTCTTCCTGGTGGCTTTCGGCCTGCTCGGCTTCTTCGCCGCGCCGCCGCTGATCCGCAGCCAGGCCGAGAAGCAGCTGAGCCAGCTGCTGTCGCGCCCGGTCAGCATCGGCAAGGTCTCGCTCGACCCCTATACCCTCAACCTGCAGCTCGAACGCCTGCACATCGGCGAACGCGGCGGTCCGGGCGACTTCGTCGACGTCGGCCGCATCCTGGTGCGCGTGTCCTGGACCAGCCTGTTCCGGCTCAAGCCGGTGATCGCCGAGGCCTACATGGACGCGCCGCAGATCCACCTGGTGCGCACCGCCGAGCAGACCTTCAACTTCACCGACCTGATCGAACAGTTCTCCAAGCCGGCGCCCAAGCCGGCGGACAGCAGGCCCACCCTGTTCTATGTCGGCAACATCCATATCGACAACGGCCTGATCGACTTCGACGACCGCCTGCTCAACCAGCACCACCGCGTCGAGCAGCTGATGCTCGGCATCCCCTTCCTCGCCAACCTGCCGTCCAAGACCGAAGTCTTCGTGCAGCCCCATCTCAGCGCCCGCGTCGACGGCAGCCCGCTGGCGGTGGACGGCAAGGTCAAGCCCTTCGCCAGCAGCCTCGCCTCGGAGGTGGAGCTGTCGCTGGACAAACTCGACCTGGCGCCGCTGATGTCCTACGCGCCGGCCAAGCTGCCGGTGCAGCTGCCGGAGGGCCGGCTGTCCGTCGCGCTGAAGCTGAGTTTCGCCCGATCCGGCGACCAGCCCACGGTCGCGGTGAGCGGCACGGTGGACCTGGTCCAGCTGGTGCTGAACGACGCGGCCAGCCAGCCCCTGCTCAAGCTCGGCGCACTGCACCTGGACGCCGATTCGGTCGAGCCCCTGCGCGGCGTCGCGCATTTGAAGGAGCTGCGCCTCGACCAGCCGGAAGTGACTCTGAGCCAGGACCAGCAGGGCGTGCTGAATGTCGCCAGGCTCTCTGCCCGACCCGAGCCCGTGACGGCAGGGCCTGCACCCGAACCGCCTCCCTCCAAGCCGTCCGAGCCGGCGGCGCCGTTCGACTTCGGAGTGCGGAACCTCGCGGTGAACGACGGCCGCGTCGGCTTCCGCGACGCGCGGACCGGTGCCGACCTGGCGCTGGAGAAGCTGGCGCTCAACGCCAGCAATCTCTCCACCGTCGACCATCATCCCGGGCAGTACAAGGCCAGCCTCGCGCTCGGCCAGGGCGGCACGCTGAGCATCAGCGGCAATCTGGCCCTGGCCGACGGCAAGCTCGACGGCCAGCTCGACCTGGAGGGGCTTGCCCTGGCCCCCTTCCAGCCGTTCCTGGCCTCGTCGCTCAACGGCCGCCTCAGCGCCGGCACCGCCGGGGCCAGGCTCGGACTCAAGGCCGATTGGTCGGGTTCCGCCTTCGCCCTGCAGCTCGCCGATAGCGCGCTCAGCCTGGACGGGCTGCGCCTGGAGAGCGGGCGCAAGGCGGTGGTCAGCCTGGGCCACCTGGGCGCCGACATCCGCCTGGTCGACCTGGCCGCCCGCCGCGCCGAGCTGTCGGCCCTGAACGTGCAGAACCTCACGGTCAATGCCGAGCGCGGCGCAGACGGCTCGATCAACCTGCAGCAGCTGGCGAAGACCGCCAGGCCGGCACCGGCGCGGCGCGGAAAAAAAGCGCCGGCGCCGAAGGAGCCGGACTGGACCTATGCCATCGACGAGATCAACCTCGAGGGATCCAGCGTGGCATTCGTCGATCGCAGCCTGCCGCAGCCGGTGGCGCTGAACCTGGCGCCGGTGCAGGTGAAGCTGCGCCGCTTCAGCAGCGACTTCGGCAAGCCCTGGCAGCTCGAGGCCTCCACCGGCTTCAAGCGCAAGGGCACGCTCAGGATCGTCGGGGCGGTGACGCTCAAGCCGCTGAAGG
>DASRFD010000151.1:0-37427 GCA_035651715.1 Nevskia sp. | reverse complement strand
CCTGCGGAGAGGCGGATCTGCTGGGCGGTGACGGCGCTGCCGATGTTGAGGGCGCCGGAGGCGTTGGCGTAAAGGCTGCCGCCGGACAGCGAACCCAGGTTGATATTGCCGCCGTTGGCGGTGGTGACGCTGACGTTGCCGGTGGTGGCGGCGATACCGCCGCTGAAGCTCAGGTTGCCGGTGCCGGTGCTCAGCGTGATGCTGCCGGCGGTGACGCTGGTATTGGCGGTGGTGAAGCTGCCGGCCGCGCTGATGTTGAGGTTGCTCAGCACGCCGCCGTAGGAGCCGCCATCGAAGGTGCCGAGCGTGACGTTGCCGGGCCCGGTGGCGCCGTTGTAAGTGCTGATGGTGAGGGCGCTGCCGAGGGCGCGCAGGTTGCCGGCGGTGATGTTGCCGCCGGTGCCGTAGACGTGCAGGTCGATATCGCCGTTGAAGCTGCCGCCGGCGCCGCCGCCGGTGGTGATGTCGGCCGCGCTGAACGAGGCCATCCCCGGCGTGCCGGTGCCGACCTGGATGCTGCCCTTGTTGTTGCGCAGGTAGACCGAGGCGTTCGCGTTGCTGCTGCCGCTGCTGGCGTAGGTATTGATCGGTCCGCTGATGATCAGATTGCCGCCGTTCTGGCTGGTGGCATTGGCCTCGAGGTCGACATGGCCGTCGGCCGAGGTGGAGGCGAAGACGCTGGTGCTGACCGAGCCCACCTGCAGGCTGCCGCCGGAATAGGCCGCGATGTAGCCGGTGGCCGAGCCGACGTCATTGCTGCTGGACGTGGACAGATTGCCGGCGACGATGTTGCCGGAGCTGTCGTAGAGGTAGATGTTGCCGCCGGCAGCCAGATTGCCCAGCATGAGATTGCCGGTGGCGCTGATCAGCTGGATCGAGGATGCGCTGATGTCGCCGCTGGCGCTGAAGGCCAGGCTGCCCGAGGAGTTGATGTTGACCGCGCCCAGGCCGCCGTACGAACTCAGCCCGGTCAGAGAGGCGAGGGTGATGTTGCCGCCGCCGCTGGTGGCGAGATTGACCGCGCCACCGCCGGAGAGGATGGAGCCGACGTTGATGGCGCCGCCGTTGTAGGCATTCAGGCCGATGGCGTCGCTGATGTTGCTGCCGCTGGCAACCGTTTCGATGGTGGCGGCGCCGCCGCCGAGAATGCCGCCGCTGTTGTTGACGATGCTGACGTGGCCGTTGGCGCTGTTCGCGCCAAGCGCGGCCGCGGCGATGGCCCCGCCCAGCGTGATGTTGACCGGCCTGGCGCTGCTGCTGTGGTTGCTGATGTCGACGTTGGCGGTGGCCGATCCGGCCAGCTGCGACTTGGCGCCCGCGGTGATCGAGCCGATCGAGACCGCGCCGGCCAGGTCCGCCGTGTTGGCGTCGATGCGCACGGCGGCGTTGGCGCTGCCGCCGGTGCTGCCGCCGTTGGAGGCGCCGCTGGTGATGCTGCCGATGCTGACGCCGCCGCCGGCGCTGACCGTCACCGTGGCCGACAGCCCGGTGTTGAAGCCGTTGTTGCTGGTGGTCAGGCTGTTGGCGCTGATGCCGCCGCTGGCCGCGGCCAGGTTGATGCTGCCGTGGGACGCATTGGCGGTGTTGAGGGTGATGCCGCTGTTTCCGATGACGGTGATGGAGCCGCCGATCAGCTTGCCGACGTTGACCATGCCGGAAGTGCTGCCGGCGTCGATCTTCAGGCCGCCGTAGGTGGCGATGGTGTTGGCGGAGTTGAGGAAGCTGATGGTGCCGCCGCTGCCTTCGACATACTGGCCGCTGGCGGGATTGACGGTGCCGATGCCGAGCAGCAGCGAGCCGCCGTAGCCGCCGCCGGAGGCGATGCCGCTGAGCACGCCGTCGGTGGTCAGGTCGTTGAGCGTGATGCTGCTGGTCGCTACCAGCTGCACGTTGACGTTGTTCTGCAGCTGGCCTTCGATGAAGGTTTCGAACACGGTCTGGGTGCCGCCGGCGCTGGAGCTGCTGCCGGAGCCGTTGGCGATGGTGATGGCGGTCGGATCGATCAGCAGGGTGCCGCCGCTGCCGGGGTTGACGCTGCCGCGCACCGTCAGGTTGCCGTGGCCGGAGAGCTCGACCCGGCCGCCCTGGGCGCCGGTGCCGTGGGCGTCGATGAGCGAGCCGGCGCGCACGCTGAGGTTGCGCTCGGCGACGATGCTGACGTCGCCGCCGCGGCTGCTGCCGGAGGCGAGGATCTGCGAGGTGGGGGCGATGTCGATATCGCGGTCGCCGGCGATCTTCACCGTGCCGCCGGCGCCATTGGCGTTGCTGGCGTCGAGGGTGCCGCTGTTGCTGACATCGCCGCCCGAAGCCGTCAGCTCGATCTCGCCGTCGTGGCTGGCGATGCCCTGGGCGCGCACCAGGCCGGTGTTGTTGACCGCGCTGCCGGCGAGATCGCGGGCGGTCTTCGCCGTCATGATGACCCGGCCGCCGTCGGCGATGATCTGCCCGGCGTTGTCCACGCCGGCCTTTTGCGCCAGCGTCTCCTTGTCGACCTTGACGCTGATCAGGCCGCTGTTGCCGAGCTCCAGCGTGGTGGCCGCGCCGCTGGCCAGCACCACCTGGCCCAGGCGCGAGGTGATCACGCCGCTGTTCTTGACGTAGTCGCCGGCCAGCACGACGAAGCCGCCGTCGGCGGTCTTGATGCTGCCGGCGTTGACCACGCTGGCGCCCGGGGCGCCGCCGCCGGCGAAGACATAGTGGCCGGACAGGAAGTCGGAGTCCTTGATGCCCTGCGTCGTCGCCACCAGGCTGCCGACGTCGATCCTGGCGCCGGCGCCGAACAGCACGCCGTTGGGGTTGATGAGGAAGACGCGGCCGTTGGCCGAAAGGTCGCCGAGGATCTGCGAGGGCGAGCCGCCGATGACGCGGTTCAGCACCACGCTGCTCGACGAGGGCTGCACGAACTGCACGTACTCGTTGCCGCCGATGCCGAACTGCTGCCAGTTGATGATCGCCGAGTTGCTGGTCTGGTTGATGACCGTGGTGGTCGAATTGGGGGTGCTGATGGTGCCGGAGCCGGCCACCACCACGCCGCCGGTGGGTCCGGCCAGGGCCAGCTGCGGCAGCAGGGCGGAGGCAAGGGTGCCGGCGATGGCCGCGGGGATCGGCAGTCGCTGCAGACGGGGAGCGGGCTTGTTCATGGAATCCACCTCAGAAGCCGACCGACAGCGCGGCGTAGACGCGGCCGTCGTCGCGGCCGTCGCTTACCGGGGTGCTGTCGAGCGGGTAGGACCAGTCGACCTTGAGGTCGACGGTGCGGTAAATCAGGTCGGTGCCGAGCCCGACGCTGGTCAGGCTGTCGCTGTGGTTGTTGCCCGGCGCGAAGCTCTTGCTGTCGACCAGGCCGGTGTCGACATAGATGCGCGGCACCACGGCGGCCTTGCCGAAAGTCCAGGGCCGGCGCAGGGTCAGCTGGGTGAAGAAGCCGCGGTCGCCGCGCGCTTCCGAGGTGGGGAAGCCGCGCAGCGTGGTGGGTCCGCCGATCGACATCTGCTCGGTGTCGGCCAGCGGGTCCGGCGAGTAGACGGCGTCGGCCTGCAGCAGCGCCTGCAGGTGCGCCGGCAGCGGCTGCAGGTGCTGCAGGTTGACCTCAAGGCGCAGGCGCTCGCGGTTGCGGTCTTCGTTGAACGGGCCGCGGCTGAACGACTGGCTGAAGTTGGTATGGGCGCTGGCGCTGTACTGGGTCACCGCCGAGCTGGACCAGATGTGCGACCAGGTCAGGCCCAGGTTGAGCAGGTTGATGTTGGTGTCGCTGATGCGGATGCCGGCCAGGTCGGCGTTGCCGTCGGTGTGGAGGAAGCCGGCGGTGGTGGTCAGGGTGTCGCTGGAATCGCGCAGCCAGGGATGGATCAGGCTGATCTGCAGATTGTTGTTGCGGCCGGGGATGTTGGCCGGCGCGGCATCGAAATAGGCATGGCCGAAATTGAGGTCCAGCCGCGTGCCGCTGAAGTCCACCGGCAGGTTGTAGTCGAAATAGCCGTAGTTGAGGCGGTTGTTGGTGGAATGGGTGCCGAGCACGGTGAACTGGTCGGCGATGCCGCCCGGGTTGTTCAAGGTCGCCGAGGCGGAGACGCGGTACTCGCCGGTGTCCTTGCGGCCGTAATTGTCGGTGACGACGTAGCCTTCCAGCGGGTCTTCCTGCAGCTTCACCGTGATGTCGCTGGTGCCGTAGTCGGCGCCGGGCTGGATCACCGCGCGCGCCGCCAGGCCGGGCAGGGCGTTGAGCGCCTGCAGATCCTGTTCCAGCGGGCCGGTGCGATAGGCGTCCTTGGTGCCGGTGTGGTGGGCGAAGCCGCGCAGGATGTCCTCGCGGTAGCGGCGCCGGCCCTCGAAGCCGATCTTGCCGATGTGGCCTTCGATCACCTCCAGCCGTACCACGCCGTCCTTGATCTTCTGCGCCGGCACGTTGACGCTGGCCAGCGCATAGCCCTGGCGGGCGTAGAAGTCCGCCACCTTGTCGGCCGCTTCATAGAGCTGCCCCAGGGTGATGGGACGGTTGACGTAATCCGCCACCAGCGGCGCCAGCACGTCCTCGCCGAACAGGGTGTTGCCGCTGAAGCTGAAACGCGACACGGTGAGGGTGGCGCCGGTGTTGCTGCCCGCCGGCGCCTGTGCCTGCGGCGTGCTGATGCTCGGGGCCGGCGCCGGCGGCTGGAGGGTGGGCGGCTGCTTCAGGCTGTCGCCGATCGACCCTGGAGTCGGCGGCGCCGCCTGGGCGCAAACCGGCAGCAAACACGCGCCTGCCAAGACCAGAAGCCGCCGTTCCCCGTTCCCTGCGTACATGCAACCCCCGATCTGAAGTGCGCGTGCCTCGATGCCCGCGTTTCCACACGCCTTTATGAAGGCAAGCCCGGACTATATCGGACCCCCCGGGGTGCCCCCACCACCCATCTGCGGGGTAGTGTGGCCACCATCGTATTCCTGATCAATGCTTCAGTTGAAACAACCGTTTGCAGAGTAGAACGTGATTCGGCAACGGTCTGCGACAAGGGCCACGAAAATGGCGCGGCGGAGCGGGCAACCGTGCGCCGGGTCACAGTTCCGTGCCCGCGACGCCGCGGCGGGAATTCACCGGAACGGAAGTGCCGGGGTTTTTTCGAATGCGGCGGGCCGCGGCGTGGCCGGCAGCGAAGCCGGAGCTTTAAAGCCTCTGTTCTACAAGGTATAGTGCTTTGCAGCAAAGCTCTGCCGGAGAGACCGCGCGCCGACCGGCGTGCGGCGCCGAAGGCGCAAATCCGCCCGGAATCGCTCAGGCAAAAGGACGGCAGAGGCAAGCTAACTCTGGAGAGAGATTGTGCATACGCACAATCCACCGATGGGGCAAGGACTTAGGCTCAAGTCCTCAACTCTCAGGTAAACAAGACAGAGGGGCGGTTCGAAGCACCATTTTCACAGGCCCATCGAACCGCATGCTCAAGAAAACAGCACTTCATTCCCGTCACCAGGCGCTCGGCGCCAAGCTGGTGGATTTCGCCGGCTGGGACATGCCGATCCAGTACGCCTCGCAGCTCGAGGAACACCATGCGGTGCGCGCCGGGGCCGGAATGTTCGACGTGGCGCACATGTCCGCGGTCGACCTGGGCGGCCCGCGCACCCGCGAGTTCCTGCGCCACCTGCTGGCCAACGACGTCGCCAAGCTGAAAACCCCGGGCAAGGCCCTGTATTCCTGCATGCTGAATCCGCAGGGCGGCGTGATCGACGATCTGATCGTCTATTTCATGGCCGAGGACGCTTTCCGCATCGTGGTCAACGCCGGCACCACCGACAAGGACCTGGCCTGGTTCCATCAGCACGCCCCGGCCTACGGCGTGAGCGTGAAGCACCGCTCCGACCTGGGCATCCTGGCGGTGCAGGGACCGCAGGCGCGCGACCGGGTTTATGCCTTGCTGCCCGCGTCCCTGGCCGAGAAGGCCAGGACCCTGACCCCGTTCAGCGCGGCCTGGGACGGGGAGCTGTTCGTCGGCCGCACCGGTTATACCGGCGAGGACGGCTTCGAGCTGATCCTGCCCCATGACGCCCTGCTCGCGACCTGGGACGCCCTGGCCGCGGCCGGCGTCAGGCCCTGCGGTCTCGGCGCCCGCGACACCCTGCGCCTGGAAGCCGGCATGAATCTTTACGGCCAGGACATGGACGAGGGCGTGAGCCCCCTGGAATGCGGCCTGGCCTGGACCGTGGCCTTCGCCCCCGAGGACCGCGATTTCATCGGCCGCAAGGCCCTGGAAGCGCAGAAGGCCGCGCCGCCGCGCAAGTGCGTCGGCCTGGTGCTGGAAGGCCGCGGCGTGCTGCGCGCACACATGCCGGTGCGCGCCGCCAACGGCGCCACCGGCGAGACCACCAGCGGCGGCTTCGCCCCCACCATGAAGGGCTCCATCGCCATGGCCCGCGTCGCCGGCAATGCCGCCGGACCCTACGAGGTGGAAATCCGCGGCCAGTGGCTGCCGGCGCGCGAGGTCAAGCCGCCGTTCGTGCGCAATGGCAAGGTGCTGGTCTGAAAACGCGCCAGCTTCACCCCGAACACCCGCTGCATACACCTATCAAGTCAAGGAGCAAGGCATGAGCAACGTCCCCGCCGACCTGAAGTACGTCAAGTCCCACGAGTGGGTGAAGAAGCTGCCGGACGGCAGCGTGCTGGTCGGCATCACCGACTACGCCCAGGGCTCGCTCGGCGACCTGGTGTTCGTCGAGGTGCCCAAGACCGGCCGCAAGCTCGCCGCCGGCGAGGCCTGCGCCGTGGTCGAGTCGGTCAAGGCCGCCTCCGATGTCTACGCCCCGATCGCCGGCGAGGTGATCGACGCCAACCCCAAGCTGGCCGATGCGCCGGAGATCCTCAACAGCGATCCCTACGGCGCGGGCTGGATGTGGAAGCTCAAGCCGGCCAACGCCGCCGACGTCGACGCGCTGCTCGATGCCGCCGGTTACGAGAAGGTGCTGGCCTCGCTTTAAAAAGAAGTTGTCCAGCAGCCGGTTGTCAGTAGCGACTCTGGCGACTGGTGCTGTGCTTTTACCGACAACTAATCACCGATAACCGACAACTGCTGCCATGCCCTTCATTCCCCATACCGAGTCCGATGTCCGCGACATGCTCGCGGCGATCGGCGCCCCGTCCATCAATGCGCTGTTCGACGAGATCCCGGCCGAGCTGGTCTGCAAGGGCCTGCATGGCGTGCCCGAGGGCCTGGCCGAGATGGACATTGCGCGCCTGATGCTTGCGCGCGCCGCCCAGGACGGGCTGCCGCTCAATTTCATCGGCGCCGGCGCCTATGAGCACCACATTCCGGCCGCGGTGTGGGAAATCACCACGCGCGGCGAGTTCTACTCGGCCTACACCCCGTACCAGGCCGAGGCCAGCCAGGGCACGCTGCAGCTGCTCTACGAATTCCAGAGCATGATGACGGCGCTGACCGGCATGGAAGTCAGCAACGCCTCGATGTACGACGGCGCTTCGGCGCTGGCCGAGGCGATCCTGATGGCGGTGCGCTCCAATCCCAAGGAAGGGGCGGCGAAGGTGCTGATGCCCAGGGCGGTGCATCCGTACTACCGCGAAGCGGTGCAGGCCATCACCGAGGCGCTGGGCGTACAGCAGATCGCCCTGGACTATGACCCGGCGCGCGGCGAGACGCTGGCGGCGCAGCTGAAGCAGCATGAAGGGCAGGGCATCACGGCCCTGGTCATCGCCCAGCCGAATTTCTTCGGCGTGCTGGAGGACGTCGATGCGCTCACCGACTGGGCGCACGCCAACGGCGCCATGGCGGTGGCGGTGGTCAACCCGCTGTCGCTGGCCCTGCTCAAGCCGCCGGGCGAGTGGGGCGCGCAGGGCGCGGACATCGTCTGCGGCGACGGCCAGCCGCTCGGCGCCCCGCTGTCCTCGGGCGGCCCGTACTTCGGCTTCCTCACGGCCAAGCAGCAGTTCGTGCGCCAGATGCCGGGCCGCATCGTCGGCCGCACCGTCGACGTCGAGGGCAAGCCGGGCTTCACCCTGACCCTGCAGGCGCGCGAGCAGCACATCCGCCGCTCCAAGGCCACCTCCAACATCTGCACCAACCAGGGCCTGCTGGTCACCGCCGCCACCATCCACATGGCGATGCTCGGCGCCGAGGGCCTGGCCCGTGCCGGCGCGCACAGCGTCGCGAATACGCGTGCCCTGGTCGGCAAGCTCGGGGCCATTCCCGGGGTCGAGCCGGTGTTTTCCGGCGAGCGCTTCCACGAGGCGGTAATCCGCCTGCCGCAGCCGGCGGGGCCGGTGCTGGAGAAGCTGGCGAAGCAGGACATCCTCGGCGGTTTCGACCTGTCGCGGCACTACCCGGAGCTGGGCAATGCCGTGCTGGTCTGCGCCACCGAAACCAAGGACGGAGCGGACCTGGACCGTTACGCCGCGGCGCTGCAAAAAATCCTGGCGGGCTGAGCGAAAGGAGCACCACGATGGCCACCATTACCCTGCGCGGCAATCCCATCCACACCTGCGGCGAGCTGCCCCGGCGCGGCAGCGAGAGCACCGGCTTCCGCCTGGTCGACGCGAACCTGAAGGATGCGACGCTGCATGACTACGCCGGCAAGCGGAAGGGGCTGAACATCTTCCCGTCGATCGATACGCCGACCTGCGCCATGTCGGTGCGCAAGTTCAACGAGAAGGCCGCGGCGCTGAAGGACACGGTGGTGCTGTGCATCTCCGCCGACCTGCCGTTCGCGCAGAAGCGCTTCTGCGGCGCCGAAGGCCTCGGCAACGTGGTGACCTTGTCGCTGATGCGCGGCCACAACTTCGCCAAGGACTATGGCGTGCTGATCGAGGACGGCCCGCTGGCCGGGCTGACCGCCCGCGCCGTGGTGGTGCTGGACACCGACAACAAGGTGCTGCACTCCGAGCTGGTGCCCGAGATTGCCCAGGAGCCGAACTACGAGGCCGCGCTGCAGGCGCTGGCCTGAGCGGGCGATCTTGCGCAAAGACGCGAAGGCGCGGAAGCCGTTGCGGCCCTGCGTGCAACCAGATTTGATTTCGAGAACAACGAATGTCCGAACAGCTGATTTTTGAAGTTTCCCGCGACGGCCGCCGCGCCACCGCCCAGAGCCCGTCGTCGGCCGTCGACGCGGCGCTGCCCGAGCGCCTGCGCCGCAGGACCGCGCCGGCCCTGCCGCAGGTGTCGGAGCTGCAGGCGGTGCGCCATTACACGCGCCTGTCGCAGCTCAATTTCAGCATCGACACGCACTTCTATCCGCTCGGCAGCTGCACCATGAAGTACAACCCGCGCGCCTGCAACAAGCTGGCGATGCTGCCGCAATTCCTCGGCCGCCACCCGCTGGCGCCGGAGTCGCACAGCCAGGGTTTCCTGGCCTGCATGCACGAGCTGCAGGAGATGCTGAAGGAAGTGACCGGCATGGCCGGCGTGTCGTTGACGCCGATGGCCGGCGCCCAGGGCGAGTTCGCCGGTGTGGCGATGATCCGCGCCTATCACCGCGCGCGCAACGACCATGCGCGCAACGAGATCCTGGTGCCGAACGCCGCGCACGGCACCAATCCGGCCACCGCCACCATGCTCGGCATGACGGTGAAGGAGATCCCCACCGACGCCGAGGGCGATGTCGACCTCACCGCGCTGAAGGCCGCGGTCGGGCCGCAGACCGCCGGCATCATGCTGACCAACCCCTCGACCCTGGGCGTGTTCGAGCGCGACATCGCCAAGATCGCCAAGATCGTGCACAAGGCCGGCGGCCTGCTGTACTACGACGGCGCCAACCTCAATGCCATCCTCGGCAAGGTGCGCCCGGGCGACATGGGGTTCGACGTCATCCACATGAACCTGCACAAGACCTTCAGCACGCCGCATGGCGGCGGCGGCCCGGGCGCCGGCGCGGTGGGCGTGTCCAAGCGCCTGCTGCCATTCATGCCGATTCCGCAGGTGGGCAGGAAGGGGAAGAAATACCGCTGGCTGGACGAGCGCGACCTGCCGCAGAGCATCGGCCGCCTGTCCACCTTCATGGGCAACGCCGGCGTGCTGCTGCGCGCCTACGTCTACGCCCGCATGCTGGGCCGCGAAGGCATGCACCGCGTCGCCGAGTTCGCCACGCTCAACGCCAACTACCTGCAGGCGCGCCTGCGCGAGCGCGGCTTCGACCTGGCTTTCCCGAGCCGCCGCGCCAGCCACGAGTTCATCGTCACCCTGAAGCGGCAGAAGCAGGAGATCGAGCTGACCGCCACCGACGTGGCCAAGCGCCTGCTCGACTACGGCTTCCACGCGCCGACCATTTACTTCCCGCTGCTGGTGCCGGAGTGCCTGCTGATCGAGCCGACCGAGACCGAGGACAAGGAGACGCTGGACGCCTTCGTCGAGGCGCTGTGCGCGATCTGGGAAGAGGCCAAGCAGGACATCGGCAAGCTCAAGGGCGCGCCCTGGACCATGCCGGTGCGCCGCCTCGACGACGTGCGCGCGGTGCGCCAGCTCGACATCCGCTACAGCGCCCATGGCTGACGGCATCAAGGGCTGGGCGCGGCTGGTGCGCGCCACCAAGGTCTCCTATCTCGGCCTGGGCTGGGCCATCCGCGAGGAGGAGGCGTTCAAGATCGAGGCGGCCTGCGCCGCGGTGCTGGCGCCGTTCGCGCTGTGGCTGGGGCACGGCGGCCTGGAAAAGGCGGTGTTGCTGATGTCGCTGGTGGCGGTGCTGATCACCGAGCTGCTCAATACCGGAATCGAGGCCGTGGTCGACCGCATCGGGCCGGAACGCCACGTCCTGTCCGGCCGCGCCAAGGATCTGGGCTCGGCCGCCGTCCATTTGTCGCTGCTGCAGGTGCCCGTGGTGTGGGGCCTTGTCCTGCTCGATCGGTGAGGCCGCTCCGGCCCGCCGGCCGGAAGGTATTGCCGGAGCGACGGGAACATCCCAAACTGTCACTTTACGGAAATAATTTCCGCCTGCCGGCAGCCCTGCGGCGGGCGGATCGGTCGATGGCGGGGATGCCCCCAAGTCCCTGAATAACCACAAAGTTCTGGAAAAGGTAACCTGATGTCAGCTTTGATCTGCGGCTCCATGGCGTTCGACACCATCATGGTGTTCTCCGGCCAGTTCAAGAACGAAATCCTGCCGGACAAGGTTCACATCCTGAACGTCTCCTTCCTGGTGCCCAAGCTGAGGCGCGAGTTCGGCGGCACCGCCGGCAACATCGCCTACAACCTCAACCTGCTCGGCGGCGAAGCGCTGCCGATGGCCACCATCGGCCATGACTTCGGCGCCTATGCCGAGTGGATGGACCAGCACAAGATCTCGCGCGAGTTCCTCAAGGTGGTGCCGGACACCTACACGGCCCAGGCCTACATCACCACCGACATGGACGACAACCAGATCACCGCGTTCCACCCCGGCGCGATGAGCTTCGCCCATACCCAGAACATCGTGAAGAAGTCGTCCCGCGGCGCCATCAAGATCGGCACCGTCTCGCCGGACGGCCGCGACGGCATGATCCAGCACGCGGCGCAGTTCGCCGATGCCGGCATCCCCTTCATCTTCGATCCGGGCCAGGGCCTGCCGATGTTCACCGGCGACGAACTGAAGGACTTCATCAACAAGGCCAGCTACGTCGCGGTCAACGACTACGAGTCGGAGATCATCATGAGCCGCACCGGCTGGACCCTGAAGCAGATCGCCGAGCGGGTCGACGCGCTGATCGTCACCAGCGGCGGCAAGGGCTCGCACATCTTCGCCAAGAACAAGGTCTACGAAATCCCCTGCGCCCGCGCCAACTCCCTGGCCGATCCCACCGGCTGCGGCGACGCCTACCGCGGCGGCCTGCTGTATGGCCTGCTGCGCGGCCTGGACTGGGACACCACCGGCCGCGTCGCCTCGCTGATCGGCGCGATCAAGATCGAGCGCCCGGGCCCGCAGAACCACAGCTTCACCATGGAACAGTTCCGCGCCCGCTTCAAGAAGGAATTCCGCTACGACCTGCTGTAAGCGGCGCGTCCAGCCGCGGCGCGGCGCTTACGGCCCGCCGCGGGCCACCTGCAGCGGTGCCGGCAGCGGCCCGGCCGGCACGGTGTGCAGCCGCTCGTAATAATCGCGCACGTTGAGCACGTAACGCACCGCCTCGCGGCCGTCGGCGTAGCCGTGGCGGACCCTGCTGAACCAGCGCTCGTCGGCCAGCAGGGGCAGGGCGTTGCGCACGTCGTGCCAGCTGTCCGGATCGCCGCCCAGCTGCGCCGCCAGGGTGCGTGCGTCCTGCAGGTGGCCGAGGCCCTGGTTGTACGCCGCCAGCGCCATGTTGGTGCGGTCCGGCTCGCGGATCTGCGGCGGCAGGCGGTCGCGGATCTGCTGGAAGTAGAGGGCCCCGCCCTCGATGCACTCGGCCGGGCTGTCGCGGTCGATATCCAGTTCGTCGGCGGTGTCCCGGGCCAGCATCATGATGCCGCGCACCCCGGTGGGGCTGACCGCGCGCGGATCCCAGTTCGATTCCTGGTAGCCGATCGCCGCCAACAGGCGCCAGTCGGTGCCGCTGAGCAGGGCGGCCTGCTGGAACAGCGACTGGTAGCGCGGCAGGCGCTCGCGCACGTGCTGGTCGAAGTGCAGGGTGGCTTCCTGCTGCTCGGGACGGCGCAGGTCGAGCCGCGCCGAGCCGGGCACGAGCAGCGCCAGGCCGGCCCAGGGATAGGGCTGCGGCTTCGTCGCGCCGGGGACCGCAACGGCGGCCTCGGCCCGGTCCAGAAGCCCGCTGACGGCGAACAGCGCCGCGCCACCGCCGCTCAGGCCCAGAGCCAGGCCCAGCAGCAGACGCCGGCGCAGCGGGCCACGCGCCGCCACACTGCCGGCGGCGCCGCCGGCTTGCGGGCCGGCCTGGTCAGCGCCGGCGCAAGACTGGGTCTTGGAACCGAACAAAAGGTTTTTCCTCAGGGTGCTGCAATGCAGCATTTATATTGCAGTGCAACAGGAGCCGGGGCGTCAAGACATGAACGCCGCTCAATTCCGGCGCATGATTAAAATATTGTTTTTATTCAAATGATTAGTATGAATTTCTTTCGTCGGAAAGAGGCTTCGGTCTGACGAGCGGCACTCCAGAAACGGCTAAAAATTAGCCAATTCCGGCAGTCCCGGCCGGTATCGGGCCGCCTAGTGGCTGCCGTAACCGCCGTCCACCGCCAGCATATGGCCATGGATGAACGAGGCCTCGTCCGAGCATAACCACAGCGCCGCCTGCGCCACTTCCAGCGCGGTGCCGGGACGGCCGGCGGGGTGCAGGCCGAGGAACTTGTCCAGCGCTTCGGCGCCGCGGCGGATGACGTTGAGGCCCAGTCCGGCCTCGATCAGGCCGGGGCAGACGGCATTGACCCGCACCCCTTTGGCGGCATAACTCAGCGCCGCCGACTTGGTCAGCCCGGCGATGCCGTGCTTGGTCGCGGTATAGGAGGCGTTGGCGCCGCCGTTGAGGCCGAGGATCGAGCAGTTGTTGACGATGGCGCCGCCGCCCTGGGCCAGCATGAGGCGGATCTCGTGCTTCATGCAGCGCCAGGTGCCGCTGAGGTTGACGCGCAGGTTGCGCTCCCAGTCCTCTTCGCTGATCTCCAGCAGCGGCAGGCCGCCGCCGCCGAGGCCGGCATTGTTGAAGGCGGCGTCGAGCCGGCCGTAGCGGCCCATGACCGCCTCGAACAGCGCCGCGGTCTGCGCCGCGTCGCCGATGTCGGCGACGAAGGGCTCCGCCTCGCCGCCGGCCGCGCGCACCGCGTCCACCGTGGCCTGCGCCGCCCCGGCGCGGATGTCGCAGACCGCGACGCGGTAGCCGCGCGCGGCGAACAGGCCGCTGGCGACGCTGCCGATGCCGCCGCCGGCGCCGGTGACGAGGACGGTCTTGCTCAAGCGGGCAGCGCCTCCGCGACCGCGGCCGGCTGCTCCAGCCCGAGAAAATGCGCCAGGCGCGGCCGCACCCGGGCGGCGTGGCTGATGGGGAAGAAGTGGCCGCCGCGCGGAATCAGCTCGACTTCGGAACGCGGCAGCAGGCGGCGCAGGGCGTGGCAGCTGGGCATGCAGCGCGAGTGCTCGCCGTAGACCAGCAGCAGCGGCATCGGCAGCGCAGCGATCGTCTCCGCTTCCAGGCCGGGCAGCACGAACTCGGCGCGGGCGCCGGTGCGGTCGAGCAGCTCCAGCCATTGCCGGGCGGCGCGCTGCGCGCCGCGGCCCTCGCCGAACGGCGTGAAATCGTCGCGGGCGCTGGAGCCGCCACCGTCCATGCGCCAGCGCGCCAGCACCTCGAGGAACAGCAGGCCGACCTGCGTCTCGCTGTCCCAGTCGTGCCCGGACTTGCCGGCGACCTCGATCTCGAACGGCGACAGGTGCGGGCAGTCCGACAGCTTCTGCTCCGGCTGCAGGCGGTTGATCTTGCTGTCCATGATCGCCAGGCGCGAGACCCGCAGCGGGTGCCGCCCGGCGTATTCCAGGGCCACCGCGCCGCCGTAGCTGTGGCCGACCAGGGCGCAGCGCTCGATGCCGAGGTGGTCGAGCAGGCCGGCGAGGTCGCGCGCCTGCGTCGCGGCGTCGTAGCCGGAGGCCGGCACGCCGCTGTAGCCATGGCCGCGCAGGTCGAACAGGGTGACGCGGAAATGCCGCGACAGCGGCATCGCATAGTGCAGGAACCAGAAGGCGCGGCTCGCGGCCAGCCCGTGCACGAACACCAGGTCCGGGCCTTCGCCCAGCTGCTGGTAGGCCAGGGTCACGCCGTCGACGGTGATTTCAGCCATGGAGGCTCCTGCTGGATGGCGGCCGGCTGCCCCCGCGAAAGCGGGAATCCAGGTAATAGACATCCGTGTGCCGGGTTGGCCGGAGCGGGCAAGCGTGGGTGGTGAACTGCGTCCAGTTCCTGCTTGATCCCGGGTCTGCCGTTACGGTCATGATCCTGTGCCTGGATTCCCGCTTTCGCGGAGACAGCCGCCGCGGGGTCAGGGCTGCGCCGCCAGAAAGTCGGCGATCTGCCCGATCGACAGGTCGTCGACGTAGCGGCCGTCCTTCATCAGCAGCTTGTCGAAGGCGACCTTCTTCTTCGCAATGTCCTCCTCGATCGCCACGATCAGCTGGATGATGTCGATCGATTCGAAGCCCAGGTCGGCGAGCAGCCGGGTGTCGCGGCCCATGCCGCCCTCGAATTCGTGGTCCCAGTCCTGGGTGAAGTCTTCGAGCAGGGCGATGAGCTTGCCGGTGAGGGCCGCGCTGGCGGCGGGGACGCCGGTGGAGAGGTCGTTGGCCATCTGTGGTACCTGCCTTATTCCATGTAGCCGAGCATCTGCAGCTGCTCGATGATCTGCTGCTTCTCGCCTTCGTCCATTTCCTCGGATTTCTGGCGCTCGCCGCCGCGCTGCGTCGGCAGGCCGATCCTGACCGGGTTCTGCGCCAGCCAGGATTCGCCGAAGAAGCTCTCCGCCACCTTGCCTTCGAAGTCGGACGGCGTGGGCAGTCCGAGGCTGTGCAGCAGGGTCGGGGCGACGTCGACGATCTTGCGCCGCGCCACCATGCCGGCCTCGCTGATGCCCTTGCCGCAGGCCATGAAGATGCCGTCCGGATGATGCGTGCCGATGGGGCCCGGGCGCTTGACCACCGCCGGCTTGAGGTTGCGGATCGAGACGAAGCCGTTGTCGCGCAGCACCAGGGTCAGGTCGCAGGCATCCTTCATGTGGGCGCCGGGGAACCAGTCCTCGCGCTTGAGCACGTCGACGATCACCGGCTCGCCGTCCTCGTTGCGCAGCTGCTTCAGCTCCTCGATCAGCTTGTCGCGCACGCGGTTGTAGTCCTTGGCCGGAATGCCGGGATCGCCCGGCTTGTCGGCGACGCGGATGTGGATGCCGTTGGACGAGGGCGTGCGGCAGTAGGCGATGGTCTTGCTCCAGTCGAGGTTGGCGAAGTCCGAGGCCTCGCGGCGCAGGGCCTGCTCGCTGCCGTCGTTGACCGCCCATTTCAGGTAGCCCAGGTCCTCGAGGTAGCTGTTGATGCGCAGCACCTCGACCGTGGCGGTGAAGCCGTGGTCGGAGGCGAAGAACACCTGCGCTTCAGGGCCGGCCAGCTCGACCAGGCGCTTGATGTAGCGATCGACGTTGCCGAAGTACTCGCGGCAGACGCCGCGCACGCGCCGGTACAGGTCGCCGGGCTCGGCCGGGACCAGGCCCGGATCGAGGAACTGCCAGGCCTGGTGCTGGATCTTGTCGGTGCCGTCGAACATCACCGCCATCAGGTCCGGCTGGTCGTTCTGCAGGATGTACTCGGCGATGGCGAACCACTGCTCCTCGCGCGGCAGGTGGTAGCGCACCCAGTTCTCCATGTCGGCGTCGGACAGCGTCTCCATCGCCTGCTTTTCCTTGTCGAAGTCCCAGGCCAGCTCCTTCGGGTCGAAGCCGGGGATGGCCTGCTTGATGCGCTCGAACAGCCCGGCCGGGTGCGAGTTGCGGCGCAGGTGCTTGGCCGGGATGAAGCCCGGCACGATGGAGCCGTTGGTGTCCTTCGGCGGCGGAGCGGTCAGGGGGAAGTTCAGCGCGGCGATCTTCTTGCCGGCGCGCGAGGCGATCGACCAGATCATCTCGGCGTCGACGTCGCGGCTGTCGTACAGCGTCCAGTAGACGTCGCCGCCCTTGTCCTCGGCGCGGATGAAGTCGAACACGCCGTGTTCGCCCGGGCCCTTGCCGGTCATGATGCTGGTCCAGGCCGGCGGCGTCAGCGGGTTCGGCGTGGAGCGCAGCTTGGCGCGCACGCCCTTGGCCATCAGGCCGGCGAGGTAGGGCATGGCCACGCCTTCGCCCGGCAGGTCGCGGGTCATCTCGTTGAGGACGGTGAAGGTGCAGCCGTCCATGCCGATGAATAGTGTCTTGGTGCTCATGTGGTCTCGTTCCGATGCCCTGAATTGATGTCTATACCAATGCCCGCCGCGCGGCCCCGGCGCTGTGCAGCGGCATCCGGCACAGCGCCAGGATCTCCGTGCCGTTGCCGTAAATCTCCACCGTGTATTCGATGCCGCCGTGGCGCACCTGCGCGCCGAGCTGTCCGCCGGCGCCGGGGCCGAGGGCGGCGATGGTCCAGTCCTGCAGCCGCGGTTCGGCGCCGGCCGCGCGCGCCGCCGCGCGCTTGGCGCAGACCAGGGTCTGCGCCGCGCGATGCCGCTCGGCCGCCGGCAGGCTGTGCAGCAGGCGCTGCGCCTCCCCGGCGTCGAAGCCTCCGGCCAGATCCTCGGCCAGGTCGTCGAGGCGCGCATGGCCCACCCCAAGCTGCGCGCCGGCCGGGCCGCAGGCGGCCAGCGCGCCGCGGCCGGCGTGGCTCACCGCCACCGCCGGCGCCGCGACGCCGGCCGGCAGGCCCCAGGCGCGCGAGACATAGAGCTGGCCGCCCGGCGCCTCGGCGATCTCGATGTCGGCGCTCGACAGGCGCAGGCCGTGGTGGCGGTGCAGCCAGTCGCGCACCGCCTCCTTGGCGGCGATGTGCCCGATCAGCCATTCCTCGCGGCGCAGGCCGTTCGGCGGCAGCTGGCGGTAGAACACGGCGCGCTCGTCGGTGTTCAGCACCAGGTTGGCGATCATGCGCTGCCACAGACCGCCGCCCTGCTCGAGGTAGCCCTCGGCGAACGGCGGCAGCAGCCGCGCCACCAGACCCTGCGGCGCCAGCTGTGCCTCCATGAAGGGCTGCGACAGGTGGCGCGCCACCGGGTCGACGCGGAACTCGCGCAGGTTGCGGGCGATGGTGAAGGTGCGGCTGCCCCAGTCGGCGACGCGCAGGTACAGGCGCCCCTGCTCGTCGAACACGTCGAAGTGCGCCTCGATGCGCACGCCGTCCTTGTGCGCCACCTCGCCGCGGCACACCAGGCGGGTGCCGGCCGGCGGCGGATCGGCGTACTGCGTGACCTGGCCGACCTGGAACGGGAAGCAGTTCCAGTCCCAGGAATACTTCTCGGTCAGCCAGTAGGCGGCGCACTGGCCGACGGCGTCGAGCAGCGCGCCGTCGAGACGCAGGGTCGGCCGCTGGGTGAAGGAGAAATAGTCGTGGGTGGAGATGGCGGCCAGGTCGGCCTCGATGCCGGCCTCGGACCAGCGCCGCAGGTGCTTCACGCCCTGCAGGCGCGGGCCGTGGAACATGCCGTGGCTGTACAGCTCGCCGGCCGGGTTGTTGATCGCTCCCCGCTCGCCGGCGCCGTTCCAGGCGCGCGGCGCCGGCGCGGCGGGGTAGGCCTCGGCCAGCACCACCAGGCCTTCGAACACCGCGATGCCCTGCGCCGTGCCGCGCCCCTGCTCCTGCAGGAACAGCCGCACCATCACGCGCGTCTCGCCGGGAGCGGACGGCGCCCGCTCCGCCACCACCCGCAGGTGCAGCGCGCCCTGCTCGGCGCCGAGCCAGCGGCTGCCGCGGCTGCTCTCGATCGCCACCAGCTTGAGCTGGTCGCCGGCCAGGCAGCAGGCGGCCTCGGCCAGGATCTCCATGCTCAGGGTGAACGGCATCACGATCAGCGAGCGCAGCTCGGGCTGCTGCGCAGAAGGCGCCGGGCCGATGGCGTGATCGCGCAGGAACAGCTGGGTATCGGGGTCGTAGACGCAATCCAGCACCAGGCGCGAGGCGTCGCGCTCGATCACGCGGCCGAGCAGCGGATACTGCGCGGAGGGCATCCCGACGCCCTGGGCTGCCGCCGCGGGCATCGCGGCGCCTGCCGACGCGGCCGGCAGGCCGAGCGCGCCGAGCACGCGGGCCTGCGATTCGAGGAATTCCTGCATCAGGCCGAAATGGCTGTGCAAGGCGTGCAGGCGCGGGTCCGCCGGCGCCACGGCAGCGGGCGCCGCCGTGGCGGATTCCGGTTTCGGCGCCGCCGGTGGCGGCTCCGCGGCCAGCGGACGCGGCGGCTGCGCCTGCGGCAGCGGCTTATGCCAGTCCTGCGGCACCCGGATGCCCGGCATCTGCAGCTTGAGCCGGTACTTCGGCCGCTGCGGCAGGCGCGGCAGCGCCGACAGGTCGGCGTCGGCGATGTCGCGGTGGGCATACAGCGCCTCCGGCCGCAGGCTCACGCCGGCGGCGTAGACCTGGGCCAGCATGTGATGCAGCTGCGCCATGCCGGCGCGGCGGCGGCTGTTGCTCGCCACGGCGATGACGTCGTCGCGGTCGCGCAGGGTGTCGGAGACGAAGGAGGTGAGGTTGCCGCTGGGGCCGACCTCGATGAACACGCGCACGCCGTCGGCATAGAGGCGCTCGATGGTTTCGACGAAGCGCACCGGATGGTCCCACTGCGCCGTCGCCAGTTCGCGGATCGCTTCCGGCTCGTGCGGGAACGGCGCGGCGCTGCAGGCGCTGTAGAGCTGGGCGCGGCCGGGTCCGAAATCGAGCTGCTCGTAGTAGGCGCGGTAGGCCTCGGCCACCGGCTTGAACTGCGCCGTATGGTAAGGCCGGCCGAACGGCAGCTCGGAGCAGACCGCGCCCTCCGCCGCCAGCTCCTCGCGCAGCGCCTGGATGTCGGCCGCGGCGCCGTACAGCACCACCTGGTTGGGGCAGTTGTCCATTGCCAGCAGCACGCGGCTGCCGCTCTGCGCCAGCCGCGCCAGCAGGCCCCGGCGCGCTTCCGGGCGCAGCGCGCCGACGGTGAGCAGCGCGCCCTGGCCGATGCGCCCGGCCTGGTCCAGCTCGCGGAAGATGCGGTTCAGTTCGCCGACGGCCTCGGCGATCTCCTCGCGCCGGCCGATGCGGCGCACGCCGCAGACGGTGAGCGCGGTGTTCTCGCCGGTGCTGTGGCCGAGCATCGCGTCGGGGTGCAGGCCCAGCTCGTCGAGCAGCGACTGCAGGCCCATGCTGGCGGCGAACACCAGCTCGGCCGCCACGTCCATGTCGTACAGCTGCTGCTCCAGCTCCTTGCGCGCGCCGGCGTCCAGGGCCGTCGGCGGCGGATAGAGCACGGCGGCGCGCGAGGCCGAGCCGCGCCTGCGCGCCGCGGTCTCGATGAAATCGAACCAGTCGCGCACCTGCGGGAACTGCAGGCACAGGTCGGCCAGCATCTCCGGATACTGCGAGCCCTCGCCGGGATAGAGGAAGCAGACGCGCCCGGGCGCCGGGCCGCGGCCGTAATACATGCCGGAACGGGTCTTGAACGGCGCGGCATCGGGCCGCGACAGCTTGGCCGCGGCCTGTTCCAGCTTGGTCATCAGGTCGGCGGCGCTGGAGCAGACCAGGGCCAGGCGATGCTCGCCGCCGGCCTGTGCCGCGGCGGCCTTGGCCACTTCCGCCAGGCCCGGCGGCTGCGGACCGCGCAGGCGGGCGAGGATGCGCGCCGCGCTTTCGCCGAGCGCCGCGGCCGAGTCGGCGGCGAACACCACCAGCTCCGAGCCGCCCGGCGCGTGCAGCACCGACACCTGCGTGCGCAGCGGCTTGCGGTATTCCTCCAGCACCACGTGGGCGTTGATGCCGCCGAAGCCGAAGGCGTTGACGCCGGCGCGGCGCGGATGCTCGGCGCCGTGGATCCAGGGCCGCGCCTCGTTGTTGATGTAGAACGGCGTGCGCTCCAGCGCCAGGTCCGGGTCCGGCTCCTCGCACAGCATCGGCGGCAGCACCTTGTGGTGCAGCGCCAGCGCGGTCTTCAGCATCGAGGCCGAGCCGGCGGCCGGCAGGCAGTGGCTGATCATCGACTTGACCGAGCCCAGCGCGATGTCGGGCAGCTTGCCGCCGCGCGGACCGAACACGGTGGTCAGCGCCTGGATCTCGGTGCGGTCGCCGACCGCGGTGCCGGTGCCGTGGGCCTCGATCAGCCCCAGCGTGGCGGGGTCGATGCCGCTGCTCTCGTAGGCGCGCTTGAGCGCCAGCACCTCGCCCTCCAGGCGCGGCGTCAGCAGGCCCTTGGCCTTGCCGTCGGAGGCGATGCCGATGCCCTTGATCACGGCGTAGACGCGGTCGCCGTCGCGCTCGGCGTCCTCCAGGCGCTTGAGCACCATCACGCCCACGCCTTCGCCGAGCAGGGTGCCGTTGGCGCCCTTCTGGAACGGCCGCAGGCGGCCGCGCGACAGCGCCTGGATCTGGCAGAACTGGATGTACAGCTGCGGCGGCGTCTGCGCGTGCACGCCGCCGGTCAGCATCAGGTCGCAGCGGCCCGAAACCAGCTCCTCCACCGCCTGGTTGACGGCGATCAGCGACGAGGCGCAGGCCGCGTCGACGATGTAGTTCGGGCCCATCAGGTCGAGGCGGTTGGCGATCTGGCCGGTGATGACGTTCGGCGTCAGCGGCCCGACCATCTCGCCGCTGTACGGCGGCAGCTGGCTCTTGAAGCCGGCGCGCAGCTCGTCCAGCTCCGCCGCGCTCAGGTCCGGGCGCAGCTTGCGCACGATGTCCATGGCCTGGTCGACGAACAGGCCGTGGAACAGCACGTTGGTCTGGCCGCGGTTGGTGTAGGTGCCGCGGCCGAGAACGATGCCGGCACGCTCGCGGTTGAACGGCGCCTTGAGGTAGCCGGCGTCGGCCAGCGCGTCGCGCGCGTGCTTCAGCGCCAGCAGATGGTCGGGGTCGCCGCCTTCGGCGGTGCTCGGCATCACGCCGAACTCGGCCGGGTCGACCTCGACCATGTCGCGCAGGAAGCCGCCCATGGTGGTGTAGATGCGGTCGTTGCGCCTGGCGCAGTTCTCCACGTCGAGGTAAGGGCCGGCCCATTCCGGGCCGGCCTCGGCCACGGCGTCGACCTTGTCGAGGATGTTCTGCCAGTAGGCGCGCAGGTCCCGCGCGCCGGCGTAGCAGCCGGCGAGGCCGACGATGGCGATGTCGAGCGTGCGGCTCACGCGCTCAGGCCCGCGGCGGCGTGCCCCGGCGACATGCGGTTCAGAGCCGCGCTCATGGTGCTCTCGCCGTCGATCACCTGCAGCAGCAGGCGGCCGGAGGCGTCGCGCAGCTGCGCGTCGTAGCACAGGGTCAGCTCGTTCGGCGCCGGCTTGAAGCGCATCGCCAGCGACAGCGGGCCGCCCTGTGGCGCCGCGCCGTAGCGCAGCACGCGGCCGAAGCGCGAGGGCAGGGCGCCCATGTCGCGGTGTACCCGCGCCCATACCCAGGCCAGTTGCGGCGGCAGGTCGAGCAGGCCCGGGTCGAACAGCCAGCGCGCATCGCGCCCCGGCTCGCCCAGGAACCACAGCGGCGTCGACGGCACCACTTCGGCGTCGATGCCGTCGGCGCCGATGCCGCCGATGTGGCGCGCCAGGCGGAAGCGCTCGCCGTGGAACAGCAGCTCGCGGTAGGCGTGGCCGGCGTCCATGGTGCTGGCGCCGTGCAGCGGCGCGAAGCGCGCCGCCGCCGCCTGCGGCAGCTGCGGCGCCAGGATCGCGCTGGCGCGGTAGCAGGCGAGCTTGCGGTGCGGATCGAGCAGCTCGATGGTGACCGCCTGCTGGCCGGCTTCGGAGTGGGTCGAGGCGCGGGCGCGCAGCACCAGGTCGCGGCCCTGGCCCGGCTCCAGCACGATGCCGTTGAGCGCGCGCACCTCGCGCAGTTCCGCCACCTGCCATTCCGGCCAGCCGGCGGCGACGAACTGCCCCATGTACTCCATCGCCGCCGCGGCCGGGAGCACCGGCTTGCCGTCCATAACGTGGTCGGCGAGATAGTGGTCATCGTCGACGTGCAGGCGCTGCTCCAGGGTCACCGCGCCGCCGGCGCCGATGCGCAGGGGCTGGCGGATCAGCGGCAGGCGCTTGGCGGCGCCCGGCGCCGGGGCCTCGGTGAACTCCGCCGCCTGGTTGTGCCAGGGGCCGGCGCCGGCGACCAGTTCCACCTCGTTGCGCGCGCCGTAGGCCAGCTCGTCGAGGAAGAAGCGGCGGCCGGAGGCGACCGGGATCGGCTCGACGCCGCGCGAGCGGAAGCCGGCGCGGATCGCGTCGGTGGCCATGCCGGCGTCCCAGGGTCCCCAGTTGATCGACACCACCCGCACGCCCGGCCATTCGTGATGCAGCTTCCAGGCCAGGCGGTTGAGGGTTTCGTTGGCGGCGCCGTAGTCGCCCTGGCCGACGTTGCCGAAGCGGCCGGCGACGCTGGTGAAGAAGGCCAGCAGCTTGAGCGAATCGTGGCGCAGGCGGCGGCTCAGCACCCAGGCGCTGTCGACCTTGGTGTCGTAGACGCGGTCGAAGGACTCGGCGGTCTTGTCGGCGATGCGCTTGTCCTCGATCACGCCGGCGCCGTGCAGGACGGCGTCGATGCGGCCGTGGCGCTCATAGATGCCGTCGATCGCCGCGGCGAAAGCGGCGGGATCGCGCACGTCGCAGTTCAGGTACTCGACCTGCGCGCCGGCGGCGGCGAGGCGCGCCAGGTTGGCGCGGATCTCGCGGTCGGCCAGGAGGGCGCGGACCTCGCGGTCCAGTTCGGCCGGGGTCGGCTTGCGGCCGGCGGCCAGGGCCTGCTCCAACAGCAGCTTCTTCAGCGCCGCGCCGTCGGCGGTGCCGTCGGTGGCGGCGCTCGCGGCGCCGGGCAGCGGCGTGCGGCCGAGCAGCACCAGGCGCATGCCCGGGCGGCTCAGCTCCTCGGCGATCTCCGCCGTGATGCCGCGCGCGCCGCCGGTGACCAGCACCACCCAGTCACCGTCGGGCCGCAGGTGCGGGGCGAAGGGATGGTCGTCGATGGCCTGCGGCAGGTGGACGAAGCCGGTGCGCACCGGCTCGACATGGCCGTCGCCGCTGCGATAGCCGATCTCGCTGCGCGTCTCGGCGACGGCGAGCTCGTCGAGCAGCGCATCGGCGATGAAGTCGGCGCCGGCGCTGTCCTCGAAGTCGACCAGGCGCGCGCGCAGCGTCGGCCATTCGGCCATGGCGCAGTTGAACAGGCCCACCGCGGCGCCGGCCGCCGGCGAACCCAGGCCGGCGTCGTTGCGGCCGAGGCTGCCGCCAAGGCGGCTCACCGCCAGCGCCACCGAGTCCTGCGCCGACAGGTCGGGCCCGCACAGCTGCAGCAGGCGGAACAGGGTCTTGGCCTGCAGCGCCGTTTGCGCCTTCCAGCCGCCGAGATCGCCGGCAGCCGCTTCCAGCCCGGCCAGGTGCACGAGGCCGCGCACCGGCCCGGCGGCGCGGGCCTGCGCCACCGCCGCGGCCAATGCCTGGGCATCGGCGCAGGTTTCGGCGGAAAGGATCAGCGCGTGGCCGCCGGCGCCGACGATGCGGTCGGCCAGCCGTTCGGCCACGCCCTCGCGGTCCGCACCGAGCAGGTACAGGCCGCTGACGGCATGGCGCTGCTGCGGCAGCGGCACCGCGCGGGCGCGCGGCGCGTAGCGCGGCGTCTTCGCCGCGGCGGGTGCTGCGGCCGCCGGCGCCCCGGCCACCGCCGGACCCGGAGCGGGCGCAACCGCGGGCGCCGCCGCGGCCAGGCTCATCGCCTGGTCGAGGATGGCGTTGAGGCTGCGCGCCTTGGTGAACTTCTCCATGCCGGACTGCATCGCCTCGCCGGCCGCGGCCGGCAGGAGCTTCTGCAGGGCGCCGAGGATTTCGACGCGCTTGATCGAGTCGATGCCCAGCTCGGCTTCGAGGTCCTGGTCCAGCCCGAGCATGTCGGTGGGATAGCCGGTGCGCTCGGCGACGATGCCGAGCAGCTGGCTCTGCAGGGCCGGACGGTCGAGGGACGCCGGGGCCGGCACGGCCGGCGCCGGCGCCGTCGGAGCAGCCGGTGCTGCGGGTGCCAGCGCCAGCGCCGCGTCGAGAATGGCGTTGAGGCTGCGCGCCTTGGTGAACTTCTCCATGCCGGACTGCATCGCTTCGCCGGCCGCGGCCGGCAGGAGCTTCTGCAGGGCGCCGAGGATTTCGACGCGCTTGATCGAGTCGATGCCCAGCTCGGCTTCGAGGTCCTGGTCCAGCCCCAGCATGTCGGTGGGATAGCCGGTGCGCTCGGCGACGATGCCGAGCAGCTGCGCCTGCAGCGCGCCGCGCTCCAGCGCCGCCACTGCGGGCGCGGCCGCCGGTATTGTGGTGGCCGCCACGGCGGCCGGCGCCGCGGGTGCCAGCGCCAGCGCCGCGTCGAGGATGGCGTTGAGGCTGCGCGCCTTGGTGAATTTCTCCATGCCGGACTGCATCGCTTCGCCGGCCGCGGCCGGGAGGAGCTTCTGCAGGGCGCCGAGGATTTCGACGCGCTTGATCGAATCGATGCCCAGCTCGGCTTCGAGGTCCTGGTCCAGGCCGAGCATGTCGGTGGGATAGCCGGTGCGCTCGGCGACGATGCCGAGCAGCTGCGCCTGCAGGCGACCGCGGTCGAGCGCCGGGGCAGGGGCCACCGCGACGGCGACCACAACCGCTGCGGCGGCAGCGCCAGCCGGTACCAGCGCCAGCGCCGCGTCGAGGATGGCGTTGAGGCTGCGCGCCTTGGTGAACTTCTCCATGCCGGACTGCATCGCCTCGCCGGCCGCGGCTGGCAGGAGCTTCTGCAGGGCGCCGAGGATTTCGACGCGCTTGATCGAATCGATGCCCAGCTCGGCTTCGAGGTCCTGGTCCAGGCCCAGCATGTCGGTGGGATAGCCGGTGCGCTCGGCGACGATGCCGAGCAGCTGCGCCTGCAGGGCGGCCCGGTCCACTGCCGCTGCGGCCGGCGCGGGGGGCTGCACGACCGCCTTCGCTTCAGGCGCGGGCGGCGGCGGAGTGGCGATGACGATCTGCGCCGGCACGGCGGCCGGGACCATCGCCGGGGCCGGCGCGGCAAACACCGGCTGCGGCGCCGCCATTGCCGCAGGCGCGGCGGCGCCGCCGAGGAACTGCTGGATCACGCGCTCCTGCAGGCTGAGGAACTGGCGCATGGTCTGCTGATAGGCGGCAAGGGCCTCGCTGCCGAGAGCGGGGCTGACCGGCAGGGCCGGCGCCAGCACCGGCTGCGGCGCGGCGGGCGGGTTCTGCACCACGATCGGGGCGGACGCCGCGGCGGGCTGGGCCGCCCGCGTCCTGGCGCGCGCGGCGCTGACACCTTCCAGGTTGAGCGCCGGCAGCCTGCCGGTGCGCAGCATCGGGTCGTCGAGCGGACGGGCGCAGCCGCCGCTGACCCACCAGGTGTGCTTGGGCAGCTCCGCCGGCTTGACCAGCTCGGCCAGGCGGTTGAGGTCCAGGTTTTGCGCTTCGCGCCCGTCAAAGAGGCGGGTCAGTTCCATCTCCACGCCGGCCGCGCACAGCTCGGCCAGGCCCAGCAGCAGGCCGCGCAGGCCGCCGCCCTGGCCGTCGAGCGAGACCGCCACGGCATCGCGGCCGGCCAGGGTGGCCCTGGCCATGTTGGCGCAGACACCCTTGGGGCCCAGCTCGACGAAGACGCGCACGCCGGCGGCGTACATCGCCTCGATCTCGGCGACGAACTCCACGCTGTTCAGCAGGTGGCCGTCGAGGGTTCCGCGGATGCCGGCGGCATCGGCCGGGTAGGGCTGGCCGCTGGTGTTGGAGTAGACCGCGAAGCGCGGCTCGCGCAGTTCCGCCGCCCGGATCGCGGCCGACAGGCCCTGCTGCGCACCGGCCACCAGCTCGGTATGGAAAGCGCCCGACACCGGCAGGCGCGAGACGCGCACGCCGGCGGCTTCGAGCTGCTGCGCCGCCTGCTCGACCTGGGCGGCGGCGCCGGAGATCACCGACTGCTCCGGCGCATTGTGGTTGGCGATCTTCACGCCGGCATAAGGCTTGATCGCCTCGGCGACGACTTCGCGCCGGGCCTGCACCGCGGCCATCGCGCCCGGCGCGCTGTCGCGCGCCGCTTCGGCCATGCAGCGACCGCGCACCGCCGACAAGCGCAGGAAGTCCTGCGGCGACAGCACGCCGGCGGCGAGCAGCGCGGCGTATTCGCCGTAGCTGTGGCCGGCCGCGGCCATCGGCTCCAGGCCGAGGCGCTCGGCCAGGCGCAGGTAACCCAGCGCCAGCGTGCCGATCGCCGGCTGCGCCACGCGCGTGTCGGTCAGCGCGGCGGCCTGCGCCTTCTCGGTTTCGGCGTCGAACGCGGCCGGCGGCAGGATGCTGCGCGACAGCGGCTGCGCGAAGTCGCCGCGCAGCGTGACGTCGGCCAGCTCCAGCGCGCCGCGGAGTTCCTCCAGGTACAGCGCGGCTTCGCGGCCCATGTTGACGTACTGCGCCCCCTGGCCGGGGAAGAGGAAGGCGAGCTGCGGCGCCCGGGCCTTGAGGCCGCGGCCGAGGCGTACGCCGGGCGGCAGCGGCTTGCCGTTGCCGGCGAGATGCGCCTGCACCGCTTCCAGGTCGGCCAGCAGGCCGGCGAAATCCTTGGCGACGATAGCCAGCGTCACCGCGCTGCCGCGGCGCGCCTCGGCCTGGCGCGCCAGGCTGTAGGCGAGGTCGCGCAGCTTGATGCTGGTGCCCTGGCGCAGCGCGGTGACGAGGCGCCCGGCCTCGGTGGCCAGCGCCGCCTCGTCACCGGCGCGCAGCAGGAACAGCTCCTGCGGCCAGCGCTTGGCGCCGGGCGCGGCGCCGCCGAAGCCGCCGCGGTATTCCTCCAGCACGGCGTGGAAGTTGGTGCCGCCGAAGCCGAAGGCGGAGACGCCGCCGCGGCGCGGATGGTCCGGGTGCGCCAGCCAGGGCCGCGCCTCTTTCAGCAGGTACACCGGCGACCGGTCGTCGGCAATGGTGTCGATCGGCTGGTCCACGCCGTAGTGTGCGGGCAGCGTGCGGTGATGCAGCGCCAGCGCCACCTTGATCAGGCCGGCGACGCCGGCGCTGGCCTTGGTGTGGCCGAGCAGGGTCTTGACCGAGCCGATGGCGGCGCTGCGCGGCGCCGCGCCTTCCGCCAGCAGGGATTCGGTGATGGTCTGGGACTCGGCGCGGTCGCCCACCGGCGTGCCGGTGCCGTGCGCCTCGACCAGGCCCAGGGTCGCCGGCGAGAAGCCGGCGCGGGCGTAGGCGCGGCGCAGCGCGCGCTTCTGGCCTTCCGGGCGCGGCGCCGTCATGCCCAGCGCCTTGCCATCGGAGGAGCCGGCGACCGACTTGATCACGGCGTAGATGCGGTCGCCGTCGCGCTCGGCATCGGCCAGGCGCTTCAGCGCGATCACCGCCAGCCCCTCGCTGATGGCGATGCCGTCGGCGGCCACATCGAAGGTCTTGGGCTTGCCGGTGGGGGACAGGGCCTGGGTCTTGGAGAAGCAGAGGAAGCCGAACGGGCTCTGCACCGTGTCGACGCCGCCGGCGATGGCGAAGTTGCTGCGGCCGCTCTCCAGCTCGTGCACCGCCATGGCGATGGCGGCCAGCGACGAGGCGCAGGCGGCATCCACCGTGAAATTGAGGCCGCCGAAGTCCATGCGGTTGGCGACGCGGCCGGCGGCGACGTTGATCAGCGATCCGGCGAAGGATTCCTCGCTCCACTCCGGCAGGCGCTCCCACACGCTTTCGTCCGGGTTCTCGACGAAGCGCGGGATCTCCGAGCGCACCGCGTACTGCGTGCCGATGTCGCCGAGGCCGCCGCTGGCGCCGAGGATGATCGAGGTGTTCTCGCGGTCGAAATCGCCGGAGGCGTAGCCGGCGTCGGCCAGGGCGCGCTTGGTCACCTCCAGGGTCAGCAGTTGCATCGGGTCGATTACCTTCATCGACTTCGGCGGGATGCCGTAGGCGATGGGGTCGAACGCCACCTCGTCGAGGAAGCCGCCCCAGCGCGAGTAGACCTTGTCGCGGGCGCGGCGGTCGGCGTCGAAGTACAGCTTCCAGTCCCAGCGCGACTCCGGCACTTCGCCGAGCGCGCAGACCTGGTCGACGATGTTGTGCCAGTACTGGTCGGCGTCGTGGGCGCGCGGCAGCAGGGTGCCGAGGCCGACGATGGCGATGTCGGAAGGACGCGCCGCCTCGACCCGCTCCGCGCGCCGCTCCGCGTGCCGGGCCAGTAGCGCCTGGCCGCCGGCGCTGACGTCCTCGTGCAGCTCGGCGATGCCCTGGGTGCGGTCGCGCAGGGTGGCGACCTGGCCGATCATGTACATGCCGTCGCTGAGCTGCTGCTGCGACTCGACCGCGACGATGGCGCCGCTGGCGTCGCGGTTGACGCCCTTGGAGGCGATGCGCAGGCGGCCCATGTTGAGCTCTTCCAGCGTGTCGCGGATCTCGTCGGCGGAACGGTTGTCGCGCAGCAGGCCGCGGCGCGTCTCGTAGAAGTCGCGCGCGAACTGCGTATCGGCGCAGCGGGTCGAGTGACCGGGGCCGGATTCGAGGTTGACGGTGCGGGCGCAGGCCAGGGCCTGGGCCTGGAAGCCTTCGACGATGGCGCCGGACCGCACGATCTCCCGGGTGAAAAGGTAGGCCGTGCCCATCAGGCCGCCGACCTTCATGCCGCGCGCCGCCAGCGGCGCGGTCAGCGCCGCGAGCATGGCGCCCGAGCGGGCGTCGTGCAGGCCGCCGGCGAACAACAGGTGATAGCCGGCTTCGCTGCCGGGCTTCACTTCCGCCAGCAGGGTTTCGACCATCTGCTCCCACAGCGGGAAGCTGGCGAGCGGGCCGATGTGGCCGCCGCATTCGCGGCCCTCGAACACGAAGCGCTTGGCGCCCTGCTCGATGTACATCTTCAGCAGCGCCGGCGCCGGCGCGTGGATGTAGGTGGGGATGCCGTGCTGCTCGAACTGCGCCGCCTGGTCCGGGCGGCCGCCGGCGATCAGGGCGTAGCTGGGCTTGCACTGCCAGATCGCCTGGCACTGCTCCTCGCGCAAGGAGTGCGGCACGAAGCCGAGCATGCCCACGCCCCAGGGCAGACCGCCCATCCGGGCCTGGGTCTGCTGCAGCATCTCCAGCACCTGCGGCCCGCGCATCAGCGCCAGGGCCAGGAACGGCAGGCCGCCCTGCAGCGAGACCTGATAGGCGAACTCGGGGCTGTCGGAAACGCGCGTCATCGGCCCCTGCGCCAGCGGATAGCGCGTGCCGTGCGAGGCGGCGAGCGCGCCGCCCGGCGCCATGAAGCCGAGCTGCGCCGCCGTCTCGATGTGGCGCAGGCTGGTCTTGCGCAGCGCCTGCACCAGGCGGCCGACACTGCGGTACTGGCTGCGGTACAGGGACGCCACGCCGATGCCCTGGCCCAGCGGCATCAGGCTGTCGGCGCCGCCGCTCCAGCCCAGGCGCGCCTGCAGGCGCGCGCGCCACTGCGCCGGTTCCAGCGCGCCGGCCTCGGCGCCGCGGTTGTCCTCGTCGGCGGCCTTGAGCGCCGGCGTGCCGGGGCGCGAATAGACGCGGCAGGGCGCGTCGATCAGTTCGCCGTAGAGGCGCGTCTCGGCGCCGTTGAGGCGGGCCAGCTCATTCTGCTGCGCCTCCGGCAGCGGCGATTCGGCCAGCAGCAGGAGCTGGTCGTCCAGCACCACGCCGGCGGCGCCGAGGACGCGGCAGGCGGCGGCGCTGTGCACCCCGACGCCGCCCTGCACGTAGATCGGCAGCGTCGTGCCGCCGGCCAGCTTCTGCAGCAGGATGTAGCTGGTGTCGGCGCCGACCCAGCCGCCGGCTTCGTGGCCCTTGGCCACCAGGCCCTGGTGCGGGTAGCCCAGCGCCGCCAGCGCGGCGGCGTCGCCGACCTCCGCCAGCACGCGGTGCCGGTTCGACGGCTGCAGCTCGGCGTGGGTCCGCGCCTGCTCGGCGGCGGGGCCGGCGAACAGCAGCACCAGCGCGCGCTCGTCCGTCACCTGCGCCAGCAGCTTTGTGGCCAGCCCGGCGCTACCGGCGGTCAGGCGCAAGCCGATGCGGGCCGGAGCGGCGTCCAGCAGGCGGCGGAAGTTGGCCAGCGCGCGCGGCTCGTCGCGACAGAACTCCAGGTCCAGCAGGCCGATGCCGCCGCAGCGCGCCAGCGCCACGGCGATGCCCGGGTGGGCCGCGTCCGCCGGCGTCAGGCCCAGCACTTCGAATTGATTGTTGTTGTCCACGCTGCTTCTCCCCTTGAGCCTTGACGCTGTTCCTGGCAACCGCCCGCCGCCGTGCCGCTTTCACCTCAGGGTTTGCGGCCCTCGAGGAACGGCACTTCCAGCACCTTCTCGTGCACGATCGGGCCGTGGCCGAAATAGCCGCCTTCGCCGAAGCACTCGCCGTGGTCGGCGGTGATGATGAAGTGAGTGTTCTTCGGCGCCTTGTCGATCAGCGCGCCGAGCACGCCGTCGATGTGCTCGACGCAACGCACCTGCTGGTCGTGCAGCGAGCGCATCTGCTCGTCGTCGAAGAACTTGTCCTCGCTGCTCTTGCCCAGCTCGTCGTCCATGCGCTTGAACACGCCGTGCACGCCGGAGATGTGCGGCAGGGTCTTCGCATCGAGCATGAACGGGTAGTGCGTCTCGCCCAGATTGAGGAAGTAAAACTGCGGCTCCGACTCGTCGAACTCGATCTCCTTCACCATGCCGGCGAAGTCGTTGTGGTTCGCCATCAGCTTGTAGTCGTCGAAGTGCCGGTTCAGGTGCGACAGCGGGTTGAGCACCGGCAGCGACACCTTGGCCGAGGTGCGGTAGCCGTTCTCCTGCAGCACGTGGGGCAGGGAGAGCTGCGGCACGAAGCTCTTGAAGGACAGGTCCTTCACGCCCAGGCGGTCGACCCACTTGGAGAAGTCCTTCTTGTAGACCTCCGAGGCGAACACCCCCTGCGGGCTGTCGTGGGGGATCATCCCCATCAGGTAGGTGTAGTGCGAGGGACTGGTCCAGGAAGCGAAGGAGTAGCGCCTGCTGCCCTGGCCGATGCGGTCCATGTTGGGCTTGCGGGCGCGGGCATAGCTGTCGTAGCGGCAGCTGTCCATGACGATGAAAACCAGGTTGTTTTCGCTCATCGGCGGGACGCCCCCCGCCGTGCTGCGTCGCAATAGCCCGGCCTCAGCCGGATCCGCTGCGCGTGCGGCAGCACAAGTCCTTGATCCTGCATGTATTCCCACTCCCTCGAGCATGAACCGCTATTGTTTTGCCGAAATCCGGGTCTCCCGGACTCGCCTGGCGGGCCGTTTTTTACGGGCTTCCGCACTGCACTTATCGATGCACTTATAGATGCACTTAGTGTAGACCAAGTACTTTACGGAAATTCATATGCTTAGAAGTCTAAGATAAGGCAATCAATATGTCAGCAAGAATTACACCATAAGGAATTTGCGGGCCGGGTGCTGTGCGCCAGGTATCAGGTTCGTCATAAATGCCGGCGGGACAGCAATTTGTGACAGTCCGCGACGGATGAAGGCGGGTCAGGCGGGGGCAGGCGTGGCGAAGAGCGCCCGAGCCGCCCGGCATTGCGCGCCACAGCCATCCGTCGAGGGCGCGCCGCCGCGATTGATCTGCATCAATCCGGTATTTGCGGTACCTGTTTAACCTTCGGCCAGGTCGTCAGAACTTGGAAGAAGGAACATGTGGAAATCCTGCCGGTGCGTGCTCGCGGGTCTGGTCGGGGCGCTGCTCGCCTTCAGTGCGCCTGCCTCGACGCGGAGCGCACAGCACCCGCCCGGTGATTTCGGGCCGCCGCAGGGGGAACCTGTCCAGGCGGTTCTGACCAGCCCCCCGCTGGTTCCACCGGCGACCGGGCGCAAGAAGCCGGCCAAGGTCGTCGTCGACCTCGAAGTGCGCGAGATCGAGAAGGAAATCTCCGAGGGGGTGAGCTACACCTTCTGGACCTTCGGCGGCACGGTGCCCGGCAGCTTCATCCGCGTGCGGCAGGGCGACACGGTGGAGTTCCACCTGAGGAACCATCCGGACAACAAGATGCCGCACAACATCGACCTGCACGGCGTTACCGGGCCGGGCGGCGGCGCCGCTTCCAGCTTCACCGCGCCGGGTCACGAATCGCAATTCACCTTCAAGGCCCTCAACGCCGGCATCTACGTCTACCACTGCGCCACCGCGCCGGTCGGCATGCACGTCGCCAACGGCATGTACGGCCTGCTGCTGGTGGAGCCGCCCGAGGGCCTGCCGCCGGTCGACCACGAGTATTACGTGATGCAGGGCGATTTCTACACCGTCGGCAAGTATCGCGAGCGCGGCCATCAGGACTTCGACATGCAGAAGGCCATCGACGAGAAGCCCACCTACGTGCTGTTCAACGGCTCTGAAGGCGCTCTGGTCGGCGACCATGCCCTGAAGGCGAAGGTCGGCGAAACCATCCGCTTGTTCGTCGGCAACGGCGGCCCCAACCTGGTGAGCAGCTTCCACGTCATCGGCGAGATCTTCGACAACGTGCGCTACGAGGGCGGCACCGAGTACCAGCACAACGTGCAGACCACGCTGATTCCCGCGGGTGGCGCCGCCATCGTGGAGTTCCACGTCGATGTGCCCGGCAGCTACGTCATGGTCGATCATTCGATCTTCCGCGCCTTCAACAAGGGTGCGCTGGCGCTGCTCAAGGCCGAGGGCGAGCCCGACAAGGCCATCTATTCCGGCAAGGAAGTGGACGCGGTCTACCTCGGCGACAAAGCGGCGAATCTGGCCCCGGTCAGCGAGGCCCGTGCCGCCGCCGCCAGCGGCACGCTGACCCCGGAGCAGCAGATCAAGGCCGGCGAGGCGCGCTTCACCGGCACGTGCTCGGTCTGCCACCAGGCCAATGGCCGGGGCTTGCCGAACGTGTTCCCGCCGCTGGCCGGGTCCGATTTCCTGATGGCCGACAAGCAGCGCTCCATCGGCATTGTGCTCAACGGCCTCAGCGGCAAGGTTTCGGTGAACGGCGCCGCCTTCGATTCGGTGATGCCGCCGATGAGTCAGCTCAACGACGACGAACTGGCCAACATCCTGACCTACGTGCGCAACACCTGGGGCAACAGCGGCGAGGCGGTGTCCGCGGCCGAGGTCAAGGCGGTGCGCGACTCCACCAAACGGCCCGAAGGCGCCGCCCACTGATGAAGACATCTGCCCGCATCGCCGGGTTGGGGGCGGCGCTGCTGTGCTGCGCCGCCGCACCGGGGTCGGGCAACCCCTATGTCCGCGTCCCCGGCAACCCGCGCTTCCAGTCCGCCCTGCTGGGCGATCAAGCGGGCGGCGTGGCGGTCGCGGACTTCGCCATGCAGGACCATCCCGTCACCAACGCCGAGTTTGCGACCTTTGTCGCGGCACATCCGGAGTGGCGCCGCGGCGCCGTGGCCCCGTTGTTCGCCGACAGCGCTTACCTCACGCACTGGCAATCGTTGGACGCGCCCGGCGAGCCGCTGGCCGGGCAGCCGGTGACCCGCGTCAGCTGGTTCGCGGCCGAAGCCTACTGCGAAGCGCAGGATGCACGTCTGCCCACCTGGGCCGAGTGGGAACTGGCCGCCGCGGCCGACACGACGCAGCAGGACGCCCGCGGCGACCCGGCCTGGCGCCAGGCGGTCCTCGACTGGTACTCGCGCCCCGCCGGTGCGCTGGCCCTGGTGAGGCAATCGCCGGCCAATGTTTACGGCCTGCACGATCTGCATGGCCTGGTCTGGGAGTGGGTGCAGGACGCCAACTCCCTGATGAGCAGCGACGAGGCCCAGAAGTTCTGCGGCGGTGGGGCGCTGACCCTCCGGCAGAAGGAAAATTTCGCCGTGCTGATGCGGGTCGCCACGCTCACCAGCCTCAAACCCGCCGACACCACCCGCAGCCTGGGCTTCCGATGCGCACTGGGCTTCCGATGCGCACGCGGCCTTTCCTGAAGCGCCTGCTGCTGCTGGCTGCCTTGAGCTGCCCGCCACTCGCACCGGCGCAGGGCCCGCTCCCGCCGGACTCCCTGTATCAGCTCGGTGCGCGTCTCACCACGCAGGACGGCGCGCCTGCCGGCCTCGATCTGCATCGCGGCCATCCGGTGCTGATCAGCATGTTCTACGGCAGCTGTCCGGCGGCGTGCCCGATGCTGATCACCGCGATGCAGGCCTATGAATCCCACCTCGACGAGGCATCGAGGGCCAGGCTGCGCGTGCTGATGGTGAGCTTCGATGCCGCCCGCGACGGCCCTGCGCAGCTCGCCGGAATCGCGAAACTGCACCGGGCCGATCCGGCACGCTGGACCTTCTCCAGCGCCCCGGACAACGACGCCCGCAGGATCGCCGCCCTCCTCGGCATCAGCTACCGGCGGCAGCCCGGCGGCGAATTCGACCATTCCCTGCTCATCACCCTGCTCGATGCCCAGGGCCGCGTGCTCGCCAGCACCAGCAAGCTGGTCGGCGACACGGATTTCCAGGCGAGGCTCCGGGCAGCCACGAATTGAAGCTGCGTTCATGCCTCATTGGTGTGACGCGGGTGCCGGAAGCCAACTGCGGGGCGTTGACCCAGATCAATGCCGCCGATGCGGCGAGCGATAACATGCGCGGCGGATGCCTATCATCGACGGACCAGCCCCGTGCGCCTGACCTGCCACACCGACTACAGCCTGCGGCTGCTGATGCTTCTGGCGCTTGAGCCCGGGCGGCTGCACACCATCGAGGAGGTCGCATCACGCTACGGCGTATCGAGAAATCACCTGATGAAAGTGGCCCTCACCCTGGCCAGAGGGGGCTTCGTCGAGAGCGTCCGGGGCCGCGGCGGCGGCCTGCGCCTCGCGCGTCCGGCGGCCGCGATTGGCGTCGGCGCCGTGGTGCGGGCGACGGAGGATAACTTCGACATCGTCGAATGCTTCGACCAGGGCGGCAACAACTGCAGCGTCACTTCGGCCTGCCGCCTCAAGCGCGTCCTGCACGAGGCCGTTTCCGATTTCCTGAAAGCCCTGGATCGCCACACCCTGGCGGACCTGGTCGCGTCGCCCGCGGCCAGCCGGCGCATGAGGCAGCTGCTGCCGGTCAGCGTCGTGTCCGGGTGACGGATTCGGCGGCGCGGCGAATGCGTGCGTGTCGCCTGGGCCGCAAGGGCGTAAGCCAGGCTGGACGCCGAGGGATTCGCTGCGCGTCCGCTCCTGCCGCCGCTCAACCGACGATGCCGGTGCCGGCGCTGACCACGTCGTTGGTATAGAGATTCAGGCGGCAGATGATGTCGTAGCACTCCTGCTCTTTCAGGTCGTACCGGCGCAGCGTCTCGAACAGATGGCCGACGAAAGCCTGGAGGTCGACCAGCCTGATCTTCAGATGCTGATGGGCATGGATGATCGGCCGGCCGGTGTATTGCACGGGCCCGTCCAGCGCGGCCGCGAAAAACTCCCTTTGCATGCGGCGCAGGCTTTCCATGCTGGTACGGCTGAAATACGGCGCCAGTCCCGGATCGGCGAGCACCCTGCCGTAGAACTCGTCGATCAGCGAGTCGATGGCGGCCTTGCCGCCGATGCGCTCATAGAGCGTCGCCGGTGGAGGCCGCGCTTCCAGGACCTGCATGGGCCTTTCTCCGGGGCACTTTGCCCGAAAATGAAATCAGGCTGGAAGGTATCGCCGGCGCGCGCGGCACGAATTGATCTGGATCAATCGGCCGGTCCCGGTGACGCCTTGGCAGGTCAGATCGCCGGCGCGGCGCCGTCGAGCCCGGGCTCCGCGGCCCCCGCGGGCGCCGGGGCGAGAGCCGCTTCCACTTTCCGGCAGCTCGGATCCTCGGGATCAGGGTGGTCGGTGAAGCCGAGCTCGCGCGCCAGCCGCCGCATCGGCAGGTTTTCGCTGAGCACGTCGCCGCGGATGACGCTCACGCCGCTGCTGCGGCCATAGGCGAGCAATTGCAGCATCAGGTGCCGGCCGAGCCCGCCGTGGGCATGGTCCTGGTGCACCAGGACGGCGAATTCCGCGCCCCGGTCGTCGCCATCGCGAACCAAGGTCGCCGTCGCCACGATCTCTTCCGGCTCCGCGGCGGAGGATGCGACCAGGGTCAGCTCGCGGTCGTAGTCGATCTGCGTCATCCGCGCCGCCATGGCGTGGGAGAACTGGCGCATGCTGACGAAGAAGCGCAGGCGGATGGCCTCCGGGGTGGTGCCGGTCAACAGGCGCAGCAGCGCCGGCTCGTCGCTCGGCCGCACCGGCCGCACCAGGTAGTGCCGCCCGCCCCTGAGAAACACGCCATGTTCCAGGTTCGACGGATACGGCGCCAGCGCCACGCGCCTGCGTTCCGCCAGGGAAGCGCCGCGCAGCGCGAGGCGCGGGCTGTCTTCGACGATGCTGGGGCCGCCGGCCGCGTCGACCTCCATCTCCATCTCGGCCGCAGCCAGGCTGGGCTGTTCCAGCGCCAGCTGGGACAGCCGCAGCAAGCCCTCGCTGTAGGCGTCGACCAGCTCCGGCGACTCCGCCGCGACGCCCGCGCTTTCAAGCAGGCGGCGGGCCAGCAGGGGATCCAGCGGCGGGAAGCCGCAGGCCGGAGCGCCGGCGCCCGAGGCGGCCGCGCGCCCGACGCCGAGGTAGGTGCCGAGCTCGTCGTGGCAACGGATCTGCACATGCACGGGCCGGTCTCCGCCGCACCGTGCGTGCACCGGCAGCCCGTAAGCCTCGATGATGCCGGCGGCGGGCGCCCCGTGCACTTCCTTACGCCCCACCTGAACCCAATGCTCCAGGCGGGTCGTGACGCGGTGGCGGGACTCCGGGCAGCTTGGACTAGCCGGCGGTGTGCGGGTCAGCAGCTCCTGCGTGCGCCGCGCCTCCCACCGGTACCTGAGCGCGCGGGCGGCGGCGTCGGGCGAGGTGAAGGTGGCGCCGCCCGCGGCCGCGCTGACGCGCCGCGCCGCCAG
>DASRFD010000150.1:0-238656 GCA_035651715.1 Nevskia sp. | reverse complement strand
GGATTGCAGGGCTGGATCAGTCCTGGAAATTCACCATCGCCAACCGAGTTGGAGGCGTGCGCAGGGCCGGGTCGGGCGGTTCGACATGATCAGGCGGCCTTGGCGATCGCTTCGCGCATGGCGCGGATTGTAGCCGCATAGTCCGTCGCGCCAAAGATGGCCGAGCCGGCGACGAAGGTATCGGCCCCGGCGGCGGCGATGGCGCCGATGTTGTCGGCTTTGACCCCGCCATCGATCTCCAGGCGGATTTCCCGGCCCGGATGCTTCGCCGTGTAGGCGTCGATCAGGGCGCGCGCCTCACGCAGCTTGTCCAGCGCGCTGGGGATGAAGCTCTGCCCGCCGAACCCCGGGTTGACCGACATCAGCAGCACCAGGTCCACCTTGTCCATGACGTAGCGCAGGTGGTCCAGCGGCGTCGCCGGGTTGAACACCAGGCCGGCCTGGCAGCCGGCGTCGCGGATCGCCTGCAGGCTGCGGTCGATGTGCCGGGTCGCTTCCGGATGGAAGGTGATCGAGCTGGCCCCGGCCTTGGCGAAGCTCTGCGCCAGCGCGTCCACCGGGCTGATCATCAGATGCACGTCGATGTGCGCCTTGACGCCGTGCTTGCGCAACGCCTCGCACACCATCGGGCCGATGGTCAGGTTCGGCACGTAATGGTTGTCCATCACGTCGAAATGGATCCAGTCGGCGCCGTCGGCGACGACCCGCGTCACTTCCTCGCCCAGCCGCGCGAAGTCGGCGGACAGGATCGACGGGGCGATGACGGCGGGCAGGCGGCTCATGGGGCGGGATTATCGCAGAACTTCAGCGGTTCGTGACCGGTTGCCGGTTGCCCGTGGAAGCCGGCTTCTGCGGTCACCGGCCACCGCCGGCCCAGTACCGGCAACCGTGCTTTGCACCCCGCGGCCGCTTTGCATACAGTGGCGGCCTCGTTCCGGATTTTGCTCATGATCGCTGCAATGGGGCTCGCTTTCGCGCTGCACGTGCTGTCCGCCGTGGTCTGGGTCGGCGGCATGTTCTTCGCGTACGTGTGCCTGCGGCCTTCGCTGGCGGAGATGATGCCGGCCGAGCGCGCCGCGCTGTGGGTGCGCGTGCTGGGCCGCTTCTTCGCCTGGGTGCTGGCGATCGTGCCGGCCATGCTGCTCACCGGCATCGGCATGATGCAGCTCAGCGGCGGCATCGCCGCCGCCGGCATCCGCGTGCATGTCATGATGGGCCTGGGCATCGTCATGATGCTGCTGTTCCTGCACGTCTACTTCGCCCCGTTCAAGCGCCTGCGCAAGGCGGTGGCCGACGGCGACGTGCGCTTTGCCGCCGAGCAGGTCGGCGCGATCCGCAAGCTGGTGGCGGTGAACCTGACCCTGGGCATCGCCGTGGTGCTGGTCGCCACCGCCGGTAAATACCTGCTGAACTGAGTCGAGCGATGACGTCCAATCAAGAAGGTCTGTTCGAATCGCGCATCGAGAGCCTGCCGCTGATCCACCGCGGCAAGGTGCGCGACCTCTATGCCCTGGGCCAGGAGCACCTGCTGATCGTCACCACCGATCGCCTGTCGGCGTTCGACGTGGTGCTGCCGCGGCCGATCCCGGGCAAGGGCCGCGTGCTGACCGAACTGACCGCGTTCTGGATGCGCCGCTTCGAAGGCCGCATCGCCAACCATTTCGCCGCCCCGGCCGTGGACCTGGCGCGTTATCTGCGCCCCGAGGAGCTGGCGCAGTGCGAAGGCCGCGCGGTGGCGGTGCGCAAGCTGCGCGCCCTGCCGGTGGAGGCGGTCGCCCGCGGCTACCTGATCGGCTCCGGCTGGAAGGACTACCAGGCCAGCGGCGCGGTCTGCGGCGTGTCCCTGCCGGCGGGCCTGCAGATGGCCGACAAGCTGCCGCAGCCGATCTTCACCCCCGCCTTCAAGGCGCCCAAGGGCGAGCACGACGCCAACATCTCCTTCGCCGAAGTCGAGCGCCTGGTCGGCCCGCAGCTCGCCGCGCAGGTGCGCGACACCACGCTGGCGCTGTACCGCGAGGCGGCCGACTATGCCGCCGGCCGCGGCATCATCATCGCCGACACCAAGTTCGAGTTCGGCGTCGACGAGGCCGGCAAGCTGCACCTGATCGACGAGGTGCTGACGCCGGATTCCTCCCGCTTCTGGCCGGCCGCCGGCTACCGTCCCGGCATCAGCCCGCCGAGCTTCGACAAGCAGTTCGTGCGCGACTACCTGGAAACGCTGGACTGGAACAAGACCGCGCCGGGGCCGCAGCTGCCGGATGAGGTGGTGCGCAGGACGGCGGAGAAATACCGCGAGGCGCAGCGTCTGCTGACCGGCGCCTGAGCCCCGCCGCCGGATCCCGCTTGACCGGGGCCGCGGGCCGCGGCGCGGTGCCGATCCGGCCAGTTACACCCCTGCGGCGCGCTGCTATCCTCGGCCATCCGACAAGACCGTCAGCCGAGGAGAAAAGAACAATGACAATCGCCTACTGGTGCGTGCTGGCCGCGGCCGCGCTGACCTACCTCGCCACCGGCCTGGCCAAGGCCGGCGGGCGCATGCCGCCGAACGCCAACCACACGCCGCGCGAATGGCTGGAGCAGCTGCAGGGCTGGCCCAAGCGCGCCCACTGGGCGCAGCAGAACGGCTTCGAAGCGTTTCCCCTGTTCGCCGCGGCGGTGATCATCGCCGGCCTGGCCCATGCGCCGCAGGCCCGCATCGACAGCGTGGCGCTGGCCTTCATCGGCTGCCGCGTCGCCTACCTGATCCTCTATCTCGCCGACCTGTCCTGGCTGCGCACCGTCGCCTGGATCTGCGGCGTCGCCTGCTGCGTCTGGCTGTTCTTCCTCGGCGCTTAGCCTGCGCCGGTGCGGGTCGGCCTGCGGGCCGACGCAAGCGGCCGCCTACCAGGGCGACCTACAATAGAAGCGGATCGACGGCGGAGCCCAGCCATGCAGATCAAGATCGAAATCGACCTCAAGCCGGAAGAGCTGCGCCGCTTCCTCGGCCTGCCCGACGTGGCGGGGCTGCAGGAGGACGTGGTGCAGTTCCTGCGCGAGAAGATCGGCTCGGCCAGCGAGAGCTTCGATCCGGCCAGCTTCGTCAAGGACAACATCAAGACCATCCGCAACAGCGGGGCCTGGAAGAAGGTGGTGGCGGCGGCCAAGGCGCGCGCCTCCAGCCTGGTGCCGGAGCCGCCGCCGGCGCCGAAGAAGCGGGCGGCGCGCAAAGGCGCGCCGGCCAAGCCGAGGGCGGCGCGCAAGGCCGCGCCCAGGAAGGCGGCGAAGCCGCAGGCCGCGGCTGCGGCCGATGCTCCCGCCGCGGAGGGCGGGCCGGGGCACGAGCCGGGCTAGCCTTCGAAGCGGCTGGCCAGTTCGCGCCACAGCTTGAGGCGCCCGGCGTGCTCCTCGCTCAGGCGCAGGCGGGTGGCCGGAATGAGATCGAGCTGGTCGCGCAGCAATTCGCCGACGCCGCGCGCCCGGCGCGCCACGGACCAGCGCTCGCGCAGCGCGAGCAGGTGATTGTCCAGCGTGCCGGCCTCGTACATCGCGATCTGGCCGACGGTGTCGATGGCGCGTTCGAGCAGGTTATCCATCTGCGCCCTCCTGATCCTTTGCAGCGTGGTGGAAAGCTTCATGGCCTTGCCTTGGGGTGGTGCCCCGAACGAACAAGGGCAGCGGCGCGAAAACCGCGCCGCTGCCCCCGATGGTCCCGGCCCAGGGCCGGCGTGCAGCCTTAGGCGGCCTTGGCGGCCTTCTTGGCGGCGCCGGTCGCCTTCTTGGCGGCGGTCTTGACCTTCTTCTCGACCTTGGCGACTTCGCCCTTGAACTCGGCCTGGATGTTGTCGAAGCCGGACTTCAGGGCCTTGTACAGCTCGTCGCCGGCGGTGGAGACCAGGGTCACGGTCTCGTTGTAGACGGTGACGAACTTGTCCTTCGGCGGCAGGTAGCTGATCGGGGCGGCGGAAACGGCCTTCAGGCCGTCGGCGCGGGCCTTGTCGAAACCGGCCTTGGCGTCGGCGTAGATGCCCTTGGCGGCTTCGGCCTGGGTCTTCACCAGGGCCTGCAGCTTGTCGGCGGCGATTTCGCCGGTCTGCTTCAGGGTGTCCAGCGAGATCTGGGCAACCTTCTGGCTCTGGGTGGTCAGCGTCTCGACGCGACCCTTCACATCCTCAACAACAGTCTGGAGACTCATGGTTCAACTCCACATGGCGGTAAAATTTGGCGGCGGCTCAATTTGCTGCAACGCAACAAATTGTGCAATGCATCATATCTGCGGGCCGGTTCATGTCAAGAGCGCGGCCCAGCCGGCCGACGAACGGCACCAATCCGGTGCAGGCTGACGCTGTCCGCTTTTCACAAGAAAAAGCCGCTTCCCGGCCCTGAAACGCCCGTTTTGCCAGCGCCGGGCTTCGCGGCACGTACCTCCGGGTACGCGGGTTGCGGCCGCGGCGGCGGGGCCGCCGGGTCGGCCGCGTGGACAGCCCTGCGCTGCACCGCGACAATCCCGGCAATCTCCAGGGGCCGGACTTGATCTCCAACAGCTACTACCAGCGCCTGCACGACTGGGTCTGGACCACCGAACCCGCCACCCGCGCCGGCCGCCTGGCGCTGCACGCCGCGCGCTACGCCATGGCCCTGGCCCGCGACATGGCGGAAGGAGAGATCACCCTGCGGGCGATGAGCCTGGTCTACACCACGCTGCTGTCGCTGGCGCCGCTGCTGGCCCTGGCCTTCTCGGTGCTCAAGGCCCTGGGCGTGCACGACAGCCTGGAGCCGATCCTGGAGCAGCTGCTGCGGCCCCTGGGCGACCAGGGCCCCGAGATCGCCCGCAACATCATCGGCTTCGTCGACAACATGAAGGTCGGCGTGCTCGGCTTCCTCGGCGTGATCCTGCTGCTGTACACCGCCGTGTCGATGATCACCAAGGTCGAGAGCAGCTTCAATTTCATCTGGAAGATCGCCCACACCCGCGGCTTCTCCAAGCGCTTCAGCGAATACCTGGTGGTGCTGATGGTCGGGCCGATGGTGGTGGTCGCCGCGCTCGGCCTGACCGCCTCGGTGCGCAGCAACCGCCTGGTGATGGACCTGCTGACCATCGAGCCCTTCGGCAGCGCCATCCTGCTGCTGACCAAGGCCCTGCCGTACCTGCTGATCATCGGCGTGCTGGGCTTCTTCTACGCCTACATTCCCAACACCCGCGTGCGGATGAAGGCCGCGGCGATCGGCGGCCTGTTCGGCGGCGTGGTCTGGCAGAGCGCCAGCGTCGCCTTCGCCACCTTCGTCGCCAACGCCAACTACAAGGCGATCTATTCCGGCTTCGCCATCGTCATCGTGCTGCTGCTGTGGGTCTACGTCGGCTGGCTGATCATCCTGATGGGCTGCCGCCTGGCTTTCTACGTGCAATATCCGCGCTACCTGCCGGGCACCGCCGAGCCGCCGCCGCCGGCCAGCCGCGCCGCCGAATTCCTGGCCCTGCGCTTGATGGCGGTGGTCGGCGGCCGCTTCCTCGCCGGCCAGCCGCCGCTGGCCTTCGAGGACCTGCGCTGCCGCCTCGCCGTTCCGGCCGAGCACCTGGAGCGCACCGCCGCCGGACTGGTGCGCCTGGGCGTGCTGGCCGAGAGCCAGCCGGGCCGGCGCCTGCTGCCGGCGCGCGACCTCGGCTCCTACACCGTGGCCGAGCTGTGGCTGTGGTCGCGCGGCGAGCTGCCGGAGTCGCCGCTGCACGACGCCGCCGACCGCCAGGCCCTGGCCCTGCTCTCGGGCTTCGAGCGGCAGGCGGCGGGGCCGGCGGCGCCGAGCCTGCGCGAGTGGCTGCGCCAGGGCGGCTAGCGCCCTGCGCCTTTTTCCCTATAATCAAAGCGATCGAACAACCCGCATCACCACGCCCCAGCGCAGCGGCGCGGTAGCAGACACGACAAAAATCCAGCCGGTGGGGAGAACAAGGTGAACCAAGCCGAAGGCGAGCGTATCTGGCTCGGGGCCTACATGAAGGGCGTGCCGTCGGACATCGACGCGACCGGCATCGGCTCGCTGGCCCAGGTGCTGGAGGAGAGCTGCAACAAGTTCCGCGACCTCCCGGCCTACGTCAACATGGGGGCGACGCTCAGCTACGACGACGTCGACCGCCTGTCGCAGGATTTCGCCTCCTACCTGCAGAACGTGCTCGGCCTGAACAAGGGCGACCGCGTCGCCGTGATGATGCCCAACCTGCTGCAGTATCCGATCGCCGTGTTCGGCATCCTGCGCGCCGGCATGGTGGTGGTGAACGTCAACCCGCTCTACACCCCGCGCGAGCTGGAGCACCAGCTCAAGGACTCGGCGGCGCGCGCCATCGTCATCATCGAGAACTACGCCACCACCCTGCAGGACGTGATCGACAAGGTGCCGCTCGAGGCGGTCATCACCACCCAGGTCGGCGACCTGCTGCCGTTCCCGCGGAGCCTGATCACCAACTTCGCGATCAAGCGCGTGAAGAAGATGGTGCCCGCCTGGAACATCCCCGGCACCATTCCGTTCCGCACCGCGCTGGCGCGCGGCAAGGCCCAGCCCTACCACCGCGTCACCCTGACGCACGAGGACGTGGCCTTCCTGCAGTACACCGGCGGCACCACCGGCCTGTCCAAGGGCGCCACGCTGACCCACGGCAACATGGTCTCCAACCTGGCGCAGATGCACGCCTGGATCGGGCCGAAGCTGGAGGAGGGCAGGGACACCATCGTCACCGCGCTGCCCCTGTACCACATCTTCGCGCTGACCGTGAACTGCCTGCTGTTCCTGCGCGTCGGCGGCCGCAACATCCTCATCACCAATCCGCGCGACATGCCGGGCTTCGTCAAGGAGCTGGCCGCGTCGAAGCTCACCGCCTTCACCGGCGTCAACACCCTGTTCAACGGCCTGCTCAACACGCCCGGCTTCGAGCAGGTCGATTTCTCGGCGCTCAAGTTCAGCGTCGGCGGCGGCGCCGCCGTGCAGCAGGCGGTGGCCGAGAAGTGGCAGAAAATCACCGGCGTGGCGCTCACCGAAGGCTATGGCCTGTCGGAGACCTCGCCGGGCGTGTGCTTCTCGCCGCTGGACAGGCCCGAGTGGAACGGCACCATCGGCGTGCCGCTGCCGTCCACTTACGTCTCGCTGCGCGACGACGACGACAAGACCGTCGCCATCGGTCAGCCCGGCGAGCTGTGCGTCAAGGGGCCGCAGGTGATGCGCGGCTACTGGAACAAGCCGGAGGAGAACGCCAAGGTCTTCACTCCGGACGGCTACCTGCGCACCGGCGACATCGCGGTGATGGACGACAAGGGCTACTTCAAGATCGTCGACCGCAAGAAGGACATGATCCTGGTCTCGGGCTTCAACGTCTATCCGAACGAGATCGAGAACGTCATCGCCCTGCACCCCGGCGTGCTGGAAGCGGCCTGCATCGGCGTGCCCGACGAGAAGAGCGGCGAGGCGGTCAAGGTGTTCGTGGTGAAGAAGGATCCCAACCTCACCGTCGAGGCGCTGCGCGAGCACTGCAAGCACAACCTCACCGGCTACAAGGTGCCCAAGCTGATCGAGTTCCGCGACAGCCTGCCGAAGTCCAACGTCGGCAAGATCCTGCGGCGCGAGCTGCGCTGAGTAATCGGCTTCACGTTCGCAGGCAAAGGTATAAAGAACGTCGTCATCCCCGCGCAGGCGGGGATCCGGGTTTTGCCTTCCCCTGACTTAAGCCCATCCGTCCGCCCCGAGCGGCGCCGCGAAGCAGCGCGTGTCGAAGGGCGCGCAGTCCTCTCATTCGTCATTCCGGCGTAAGCCGGAATCCAGGGCAGCGCGCGACGAGGCCAGCGCACACGATCTCCTGGGCCGCGGCACGCTCAGGCGGCGGCGCGAGCTGCTGGCGGCGCAGCGGGCGAGGTGGAGGAGATCATCGCGGACTGGACCGCGGCGCCGAAGCGCCCGGCCAAGCGGCCTAGAGGTGCTCGGCCTTGAACGCCTGCAGCTTCTGCATGGCGTGCTCGTAGCCGCGCTCGGCGATTTCGTCGAGCCGCTTCCAGGCGAACAGGGCGATGCCGGCCACCGGCATGCGCAGGTAGAGGTCGGCGCGGCTGGCCCGCAGCTTGACGCCGCTCTCGCTGGTCAGCGCCATGCCGCCGAACAGGATGTCGATCAGCGAGACCTGCGCCTTGTTGCCGTCGCGGCGCAGCAGCGCCTCCGGATCGGGGCCCTCGATGCCGGGCGCCTTGAGGCCGCCCTCGGTGCTGACGTCGGAGGCGACGATCGGGCCGCGCCCGAGCGCCTGCATCACGTCGGTCGGCAGGCTGTTGGTGACCGCGCCGTCGACCAGCAGCTCGCCCTTGTACGCCACCGGCGGGGCCACGCCGGGGATGGCCATGCTGGTGCCGACCCAGGTGGCGAGCAGGCCGCTGTCGTGGACCATGGTGCGCGCCTGCGTCAGGTTGGTGCTGACGCAGAAGTAAGGGGTGCGCAGGTCCTCGACCCGGCGCTCGCCGAAGATGTCGTGCAGGCGGCCGAGGAACTTGCGGCCGCGGATCAGCGAGACGCGCGGCAGCACATAGTCGTTGAGGAAGTTCCTGGCGACGAAGGTCTCGCGGGCCAGGTCGGTCATTTCGCGGCTGCTGTAGCCGCAGGCCAGCAGCGCCGAGAAGAACGCGCCCATGCTGGTGCCGCCGGCCAGGTCCACCGGGATGTTCAGTTCCTCCAGCGCGCGCATCAGGCCGATGTGGGCGAAGCCGCGCGCGCCGCCGCCGCTCAGCACCAGGCCGAGGCCGCGGCCGGTGAGCTGGCGCGCCAGGCTGGCGTAGTCGCGCGCCGCGTCGGGGCGCACGAAGTAATGGGCGCCGGCGCCGGCGTGGGCGCGCCAGGCGGCGACGTCGCCGGGCGGCGCCTGGTCCGGCCGCAGCAGCAGCAGGTTCACCGGCACGCGCAGCTCCAGCCGGCGCAGCGTGTCGAGCACCGGCGCGTCGCGCGGCGCCTGCGTGCTGTCGGCCACGATCAGCACGCGGTCGCACTGGCGCAGGCAGCATTCGGCCCAGGCGCTGTCGCCGTCGCCGGCGCAGTAGAGCAGGTTGGCGTTGCTGCGCTCGTGCTCGTCCAGCCAGTTCATCAGCTGCTGGTGCGCGTGCGGGTCCGACAGCAGGCGCTCGGATGCGCCGGCTCCCATCGCGTCCTCCAGCCGCGCCGCGTCCAGGCGCTGCACCGGCACGCCGCAGGATTCCAGCGCCTGCTGCAGGCGCCGGGTCACGCCGCTGATGTCGATGCCGGGGTGGCCCGGCAGAAGCGCAATCGACTGCGCCTGGCGCGCCGTCTCCAGGAAGGCGCGGCGCTGGTTGCGGCGCAGGCGGTGGACGATGACCCGGGTCATCTCCAGCAGCGCCGCGGGATAGGTCACGACGAAGGCCAGCAGGTCGTCGCGGGCGATGCGCAGCAGCAGGCTGTCGCGCAGGGCGTGCACGTCGGCGCCGTGGGGCTCGCCGGACAGCAGGCCGATCTCGCCCACCGGCTCCAGGCGCGTGATGTCGCCGGCGACGCTGCCGTCGGGCAGCACTGCGCGCAGGCGGCCGAGCGCCACGATGTACAGGTATTCCGCCGGCCGGCCGACGCGGAACAGGGTCTCGCCGCCGCGCAGCTCCTGCACCGTGCACAGCGCCTCCAGCCGCGCCAGCGCCGAGGGCGCCAGTCCGGCGAACAGGCGGCATTGCGCCAGGATGGGCAGGAAGTCCATGGCGGGCACTCTACCCAAAAAGCCGGGGTCCGGGATTGGGAGCAGTGAACGAGGCCGCCGGAGCCGCCCTTGCCGATCCCGGAAATCCGGCGCGCCGAATCCCGGCCTAGAATAATGGCCCATGAAATCCACCGAGCGTTTCGGCAACCGCGTCGAAGACTACGTGCGCACGCGCCCCGGCTACCCCGAGGCGCTGCTGCCCTGGCTGATGCGGCAGTGCGGATTGCGCGCCGGCGACGCTGCGGCCGACATCGGCAGCGGCACCGGCCTGTTCACCCGCGAGCTGCTGCGCCAGGGCCTGCGCGTGGAGGGGGTGGAGCCGAACGCGCCGATGCGCGCCGCCGGCGATGAATTCCTGGCGGAATTCGGCGAAGCGTTCCACAGCCGCGAGGGCACCGCCGAGGCCACCGGCCTGGCCGACCACAGCGTCGGGCTGGTCACCGCGGCGCAGGCCTTCCACTGGTTCCGGCCGGAGCCGACGCGCGCCGAGTTCGCGCGCATCCTGGCCCCGGGGGGGCAGGTGGCGCTGATCTGGAACGTGCGGCGCGAGGACACGCCGTTCCTGCGCGGCTATGAGGCGCTGCTGCAGGCGCACGCTCCGGAATACGCCCGTTCCGGTGTGCCGGCCCAGGCCAACCTCGAGGTCATCCGCCCGTTCTTCGCACCCTCGGACTTCGTCGAGCACAGCGTTCCCTACACGCAATACTTCGACCGCGGCGGGCTGCGCGGCCGCCTGCTGTCCTCGTCCTATGCGCCGGCCGCGGGCATGCCCGGCCACGAACCGATGCTGGCGGCGCTGGACGCGCTGTTCGACGCGCACCAGCGCGACGGGCAGGTGGCGTTCGAATACGACACGCGCGCCTTCGTCGGCCGGCTCGATCCGCGCCGCTGAGCGAAAAAAAAGGGGCGCGTCGCCGCGCCCCCCGGACTTCTGTTGCAACCGGGCTAGCCGGGACCCGCCGCGGCCGCGCTCTGCGGTCCGGCCAGCGGGTCCGCCGGCGGCTGCCAGCCGCAGGACTGTCCCTGGTTCTGCTCCTTCAGGTAGCCCATCAGCGGCGCGAAGTATTCGTTGATCGCGGAGGCGTCCATCTGCTCCTGCCCGGTCAGCGCCTTCATCGCTTCGGGCCAGGGCTTGGAGGCGCCCAGGGCGAGCATGTCGCCGAACTTCTTGCCCGCCTCCTTGCTGCCGTAGATGTCGCACTGGTACAGCGGGCCGGTGAAGCCGGCGGCGTCGCACAGCGCCTTCTGGAACTGGAACTGGATGACGAAGGAGAGGAAGTAGCGCGTGTACGGCGTGTTCCCCGGCACGTGGTACTTGGCGCCCGGATCGAAGTCCTCCTCGCTGCGCGCCAGCGGCGGCGCGATGCCCTGGTATTTCTCGCGCAAGGTCCACCAGGCGGCGTTGTAATGGTCCGGCTGGGCCTGGCCCGAGAACACCTCCCAGCGCCACTGGTCGATCAGCTTGCCGAAGGGCAGGAAGGCGATCTTCGCCAGCGCGCGCTTCATCTGCGCGTTGATCAGCGCCTTCTGCGCGTCCGGCGCGGACTTGGCCGGCACCAGGCCGATCTTCTGCAGGTGCTGCGGCGTGATCGACAGGGTGATGGTGTCGCCGATCGCCTCGTGGAAGCCGTCGTGGGCGCCGTTCTGGTACAGCTCCGGCTGCTGGTTGTAGTGCAGGAAGTAATAGATGTGGCCCATCTCGTGGTGGATGGTTTCCAGGCTCTCCTCGTCCGGGCGGATGCACATCTTGATGCGCACGTCGCCGTTCTGGTCGAGGTCCCAGGCGCTGGCGTGGCAGACCACGTCGCGGTCGCGCGGCCGGGTCAGCTGCGACTTGTCCCAGAACGAGGCGGGCAGGGCGGGGAAGCCGATCGAGGTGTAGAAGTCCTCGGCGATCTTCGCCGTGTCCTTGGCGAATTGCCGGTCCACCTGCTGCTCGGCGTTGGCCAGCTCCTGCACCGTCGGCTTTCCGCCCGGGTGGTCCTTGGCGTACCTGGCCTGGAACTCGGCCAGCTTCTGCTTCTCCAGCGCGTCGTGCCTCTGGCGCAGGGCGCCGTCGACGTCGAGGCTGCCGACGCCCTTGTACGGCTCCACCAGGTCGTAGACGTTGCTCCAGTCCTGCGCCCACATGTTGCCGAGCAGGTCGGCCGGGATCAGGCCGTTCGCCGGCACCAGGTCGCCGTACCTGGCGTGCAGCCGCGCGCGCACGAAGCAGTGCAGCTGCTCGTACAGCGGCTGCACCTGCGCCCACAGCCGCTCGGTCTCGGCCGAGAACTGCTCCGGCGACATGTCGTAGCCGGCGCGCCACAGCTCGCCCGCGTCCTTGTAGCCCAGCTCCACCGCGCCCTCGTCCATCAGCTGCACCAGCTGGGCGTAGTCCTGCTTCATCGGCTTGCCCACGCTGTGCCAGCCGGCCCAGGCCTCGGCCAGGGCCTTGGGGTCGCGCGAGTGGTCGATGATCTGCTCCAGCTGGTCGAGGTTCATGCAGTCCTCGCCGCTCTTGCCGGGCGGGCAATACTTGCCGGCGCCGTACTCGCCGTCCAGCTTGGTCGCCAGCGCCGCCAGCGTGGCGCGCTTGGCCGGGTCGGTCGGCGCCGGCAGCGGGTTGGAGATCTTCAGCAGCTGGATGGCGCGGGTCGTCTCCGCCGGCAGCTCCACGCCGTTGAACTTCTTCGACTCCTCGATCAGCCCGCTCTGCAGGGCCAGGCCGCGCTCGTTGGCCTTGGCGTTGAGCAGCTGGGTGTCGCCGTTGATGAAGGTCTCGGAGACCCAGCCGGCGGCGGTGGTCTCCGGATAGGCCGACTTGAGCTGGGCGTTGACCTTGTCGACGAACTGCGCCGCGTCGGCGGCGGTGGGCTTGGGCGGAGCGGAGGGCGCCGCGGCCGGCGCCGTCTGGCCGCCGCAGGCGGCCAGCAGCAGCGCCAAGGCGCCGCCGAGCGGCGCACGGGCACGCCGGAAGATGATGGTTGCCATGGAAACTCCCTAGATCGTTGTCGGCGCCGCGGATCGCTGAGCGGCTGCCGTAGGACGCGCCGACTATGGCCGCGGGTTGCAAGGCCGGTCAATCCCGCAACGCAAAAAACTGCGCCGGCGCCGCCTCATGCTCCATAATTCGCCCGGTGACCCGGCGGCGACGAAGGCGCCGGCGACCACAAGAACGCCCAGGGAGACCCAGACCAAGATGAAGCCGGCAGCCGCACCACCCACCGGCCAGGCAGAGCTGCGCCGATGATGCGCGCGCTGCTGGCGTTCGCCGTCACCTGCGCCTACGCCCTGGTGCGGCCCCTGGTGCGGCCCTTCATCGCCTCGATGCTGTACCGGGTGGTGCCGGAAGCGCCCTCGGTGACGCTCAAGCTCGATCCGCAGCGCCCGGTGTGCTACGTGCTGCCGCAGCGCAGCTGGATCGACCTGTTTGCCCTGGACCGCATCTGCCTGGAGCAGAACCTGCCGCGGCCGCAGCGCTCCGAGCGCGCCCTGCCCACCGCCAGCCGCGCCGCGGTGCTGTACCTGCCGGCGCTGCTGGAAGCCTTCGTCCTGCGCGGCCGCGACGACTCCACCGAGCTGTCCAGCCTGCTGGCGGCGGCGGCGCACACCGCCGACTTCGACGTGCAGATCGTGCCGGTGTCGATTTTCTGGGGCCGCAATCCGGGGCAGGAGACCTCGCTGTTCCGCCTGATCTTCTCCGACAGCGTCCAGGCCGGCCGCATCCAGAAGTTCTTCATCATGCTGGCCAACGGCCGCAACGTGCTGGCCAACTTCGGCGTGCCGCTGTCCTACCGCAACTACATCTCCGCCGCCACCGGCTCGGTGCGGCCGGAGCGCAAGCTGGCGCGCGCCCTGCATTTCCACTTCCTGCGCGCGCGCACCGCGGTGCTGGGGCCGACCCTGCTGCGCCGCTCGGTGATGATCGCCGGCGTGCTCAACTCGGCCGAGGTGCGCCGCGCGGTGGAGCGCGAGGCCAAGGCCAGGCAGCTGACCCTGGAGCAGGCCGAGGCGCGCGCCCGGCGCTGCGCCGAGGAGATCGCCGCCAATTACTCGGCCACCACCATCCGCGTGCTGGAGCGCCTGCTGCATTACGTCTGGAACCGCATCTACAAGGGCATCCAGGTGCAGGGCATCGAGCGCCTGCGCGAGCTGGCGCACTCGCACGAGGTGATCTACCTGCCTTCGCACCGCAGCCACGCCGACTACCTGCTGCTGTCCTACACCCTGTACCAGTACGGCCTGGTGCCGCCGCACATCGCCGCCGGCATCAACCTCAACTTCTGGCCGGTCGGCGCGCTGCTGCGCCGCGGCGGCGCCTTCTACATCCGCCGCAAGTTCGCCAACGACGTGCTGTACACGGCGGTGTTCCGCGCCTACGTCGACGGCCTGATCCGCCGCGGTTACGCCATGGAGTTCTTCCCCGAGGGCGGCCGTTCGCGCACCGGCCGCCTGCTGCCGCCCAAGACCGGCATGCTCGCCATGGTGGCCGAGTCGGCGCTGCGCCAGCGCGTGCGCAAGGTGGCGCTGGTGCCGGTGTTCATCGGCTACGACAAGGTGATGGAGGTCAACAGCTACTTCAAGGAGCTGCGCGGCGCCGGCAAGCAGAAGGAGTCGGCCGAGGGTTTGCTCAAGGCGACCAAGGTGCTGACCAAGTCCTACGGCAAGGTCTACGTCAACTTCGGCGAGGCCATCGTGCTGCAGGACGCCGCCGACGCCGCCCTGCCGGGCTGGCGCGAGCAGCTCGCCGCCGAGGGCGAGGAGCGCCCCGAGGGCTTCAACACCTGGGTGCGCCAGCTGGCCTGGGAGCACATGCGGCGCATCAACGCCGCCGCGGTGGCCGGGCCGGTCGGCCTGGCCGCCTGCGCCCTGCTGGCGGCGCCGCTGCGCGCCGCGGCGGAGGACGAGCTGAGCGAGCAGGTCGGCCACCTGATCGACCTGCTGGAAGCGTGGCCGGGGCGGGAGCAGCTGCTGGTGCCGGAGCGCGATCCGCGCGCGGCGCTGGCCTGGGCCGCGCCGGTGGCGCGGATCCAGCGCGTGGCGCACCCCTGGGGCGACCTGCTGGTGGCGGCCGGCAAGGACGGCACCCTGCTTACCTACAACCGCAACATGATCCAGCACCTGTTCGCGGTGCCGGCGCTCATCGCCAGCCTGTTCCGCACCCGCGGCGTGCTCACCGAGGACGCCATCCTCACCGGCTGCCGCGCGCTGTATCCGTTCCTGCGCACCGAGTTCTTCCTGCCCTGGCCGGCGGCCGAGGCCGAAGGCGTGGCGCGGCGCTTCCTCGAGCGGATGCTGGCCTCCGGCCTGCTGGTGCGCGAGGGGGACGGCCGCCTGAAACGGCCCGAGGTCGGCAGCCAGGCGTTCTCCAGCTTCGCCGTGCTCGGCCGGGTGCTGGGCGAGACCCTGGAGCGCCAGGCCATGGCGGTGCTGCTGCTGGCCGACGAGCGCGGCAGCGGCCAGCCCCTGCCCCGGGCCAGGTTCGAGAACGACTGCCGCCTGCTGGCCGAGCGCATGGCGGTGCTGACCGGGCGCGAGGCGCCGGAATTCTTCGACAAGGCCCTGTTTTCGGGCTATCTCGACACCCTGATCGAGGTCGGCATCGTCGCCGAGGACCCGCAGCAGGGCCTGGTCACGGACGAGCGGGTCGACCGCATCGCCGAGCGCTCCCTGGAACTTCTGTCCGACGAAACCCGCCAGATGCTCCGGCAATTGCTGGCCCGGCGCCGTCCGGCACCGTCCGGGCCTGCCGCCGGGGCCTCCACTGGTAGCCCGTAACGACTTCGTTATAATCCGGGCGCTACTCTATTAGACGGGCCGGCCACGTCCGCCCGCATCACGACAGCGGTACGGCAGTTCAGATCTCCCAACATCCAAGGAATTCACCCATGTTCAAAGTTTCCCGCGCGCTGCTCGCGCTGGCCTGCGCCACGCTGGTCGTGGCCTGCAACAAGCCGGCCGGCAGCGGCGACGCCAAGCCCGCCGATGCCAAGGCCACCGACGCGAGCACCCCTGCGGACCTGAGCAGCGACGCGCAGAAGTTCAGCTACTCCATCGGCTTCGACATCGGCCACTCCCTCAGCCAGATCAAGGAAAACGTCGACGTCCCGGCCCTGGAGAAGGGCATCGAGGAGTCCGTCGCCGGCAAGACCGCGCGACTGACCGACCAGCAGCGCGAGGAGATCAAGCAGGCCGTCGCCAAGAAGATCCAGGAGAAGCAGATCGCCGACCGCGCCGCCGCCGCCCAGAAGAACAAGGAAGAAGGCGAGAAGTTCCTGGCCGAAAACGGCAAGAAGCCGGGCGTCAAGACCACCGCTTCCGGCCTGCAGTACGAAGTGCTGACCGAGGGCAAGGGCGAGCACCCCAAGGCCACCGACAAGGTCACCGTCAACTACAAGGGCACCCTGCTCGACGGCACCGTGTTCGACAGCTCCTACGACCGCAACCAGCCGGTGAGCTTCCCGCTCGCCAACGTCATCCCGGGCTGGACCGAGGGCGTGCAGCTGATGACCCCGGGCTCCAAGTACAAGTTCTACCTGCCGTCCAACCTCGCCTACGGCGAGCGCGGCGCGCCGCCCAAGATCGGCCCGAACTCCACCCTGGTGTTCGAAGTCGAGCTGCTGAGCATCGACAAGCCCGATGCCGCCGCCGCTCCGGCCCCGGCCAAGGCGCCGAAGAAGTAAGCTTCAGCCGCAAACAAAAAAGCCCGGCCTGGTGCCGGGCTTTTTTGTTGGGCGCTGCGGATGTTGCGGCAGGCCGGGGCCGGCGCGGCTGCGCTCAGCTGCCGCAGTACTTGGCCGCCGCGTCGCGCGCGTCCTTCAGCTGCTGGTCGAACTGCTCGTCGGTCATGCGCGCCGGCTGGCCGTCGTCGCCGGTGACCATCAGGCGGTGCGCGGTCTTCTCCTGCAGGTAGGCGATGCGCTCGTTGGCCTTGGCGCAGCGCTCGGCGTTGTCGGCGCCGGCGCGCATCGCCTGGGTGGCGGGCGCGCTGCCGGAGGAAGAGCCGCCGCCGCTGCGCGGCGGCGGAGGCAGCGGCCGGCCATTGCTGTCGGTGCTGGTGCCGGAGATCGGCCCCTGCGGCGTGACGTCCTGGTAGCTGCCCTGCTTGGGCGGGTTCTGGCTGAAGTGGACCTGGCCGTTGGCGTCGGTCCACTTGTAGATCTGGGCCGACGCCGCCAGCGGCAGGCCGCACAGCAACAGGCTGAGCAGGGACTTGTTCATGGCCGATGAGTGTAGCAGCCCGCTCTTACGCGGCGATTTCCTCCGACGCACGGTTTCAGTCCTTGGGCGCAACGGCGCCGATGTGCCTGGCCCAGCGGTTCATTTCGCCGGAGTCGAAGTCGTCCAGCTCGCCGGCGCCGTAGCTCACCTCCGGCGCCTGGTTGTTCATGCCGCTGGCCAGGTAGCGGCCGCCGGCCAGGTCGTAGACCGTTTCCAGGGCCGGCAGCAGCACCGGCTGGTCGTAGGCCATCAGGGTGTGCTCCTCCTGCACCACGGCGAGGCTGTCGTCCGGGGTGTAGAGCTCGGCCAGCAGCACCGCCCAGGAGTCTTCGTCCAGGTACAGCACCCGTTTGGGCCAGACGCAGGGCTGCGTCGGGCGGCAGCGGCCCTGCAGCACCAGGACGCGGTGCAGCTCGTAGCGGGCCACGTCGGGGTTGAGGTGGTGCGGGCCGATCAGGGCGGAGTAGCCGAGGGCGCCGTCGTGCAGGCGGTAGCTGTTGTAGGGCACGTACAACTCGCGCTTGCCGAGCAGCTTCCACTCGTAGCGCTGCGGCGAGCCGCTGTAGCCTTCCAGCTGGTCCTCGCGCAGCAGGCCGTTGCCGCCCAGGGCCGGGGTGTCGTAGCCGACTTCGCTGGTGGTGGCGATGAAAGTCTGGCCGGGGCTGCGCTGCCAGCCGCGCGGCGGCGGCGTCAGCGTGTCCCATACCAGCTTGAGCGTGCCGGCCAGCTTCGCCGGCTCGAACACGGCGGTGGCGATGTAGGCCAGCACCGGGCCGAACTTCTTGCGCGGCGGCGCGTCGATCGGGTCGAAGCGCGCCCGCTCGCCGAAGCGCACCAGGCTGGCGGCGCCGTCGGCCGAGACGCTGATCCGCACATAGGTGCGCTCGCGCCCGGGACCGCGCCAGCGCAGGCGCTGGTTCCAGGCCGCCTCGGTGCCGTTGGCGGGGATCGGGAAGGGGATGCCCGCCACGGCCTTCTGCGGCACGGCCAGGGAGACATCGCCGCTGTCGTCGAGGTAGGCCGTGGTGGCGTTCTTGTAGGTGCCGGCGTAAAACGCGTCCGGTGCGGCGTAGCTGCGGCGGCTGCCGTAGACCACCATGCGGTAGCTGTCGGGAAAGCGCGCGAACAAGGCCCGCTGGCCGGGGCTGAGGCGCCCGGCATAGGTGGCCAGGTTCTTGCCGTCGATGACCAGCAGCGGCTGGTCGGCGGCATAGGGATCGACGTAGCGCGCGCCCGGCTGCCATTCCGGAGGACGGCGCTGCGGGGTCAGGCCGCCGTCCCAGGCCGGGATGCTGCCTTCCGCGTTGCCGGCGCGCTCGCCGCCCAGCGGCGTCAGCTTGCCCGCCAGCTGCGCAGCAGCCTGCGGCCCCACGCTGGCCGCCGCCACGCCCGCCATCAGGCCCAGCGCCAGTCCCGCCATCACCCTCACACAGATCCCCGAGCCGTGCATTTCGTTCTCCTTCACGCCCCGGAACAATAACCGAATCAAGGGCCTTGCGGCTGCTCCTCATCCGTCTGGGGGTTTGCACCGGCGGCGGGCTGCTACTACAGTGCTTATACGATACGAAGGCGTATGCGGTAAAAGCCGGGCCCTGGACGGAAAGATGAGCGGAAACAACAGCGAAAGCGCCTCGCGGCAAAACCTCAGTGCCGAGCACTGGGCCGAGGCCGCGCTCGACGCGATGGCCAGCGGCGGCCTGGAGGCCGTGGCGGTGGAGCCGCTGGCGCGGCGCCTGGGCGTGACCAAGGGCAGCTTCTACTGGCACTTCGCCAACCGCGAGGCCCTGGTCCACGCCGCCCTGCAGCTGTGGGAGAAGCGCGAGACCGAGGACGCCATCATCGGCGTCGAGGAAGAGCCGGACCCGTACGAGCGCATCGTCAAGCTGTTCAAGCGCGGCAACTCCTCGCACCGCGCCGGCCGGCTCTACCTGGCGCTGGCCGCGGCCTCCGACGACCCGGCGGTGGGGCAGGTGGTGATGCGCGTCTCGGCGCGGCGCCTGGCCTACCTTTACAAATGCTATCTCGGCCTGGGCCTGTCCGAGCGCGACGCCAAGCTGTGGTCGACATTCGCCTATGCCACCTTCATCGGCAACCAGCAGGTGCACCGCGATACGCCCGACGAATTCCCGGCCGGCGCCGAGTTCCGCGAATACTTCAAGCTGATGCTGCGCACCCTGATCCCGCGGCCGCGCAGCAGCGGCGATCCGGAGCACCCGCACGTGGTGAAGCTGCGGCCGGCCGGGGAGTAAAACGCGGCGCCGCCCGCGTCGCTCCCCCTCGCCCCGCCGGTCGCTCCCGCGATCGGCTACCGCCTCTTCCGCGCTCCGCTGTGCCGCAGCGGTGATGGCCGGTGGCGCAATCCCGCGGCCGTTCGCCGCGCGCCAGCCGGCCTCCGGCGATCCGGCGATTTCAAGGGCCGGATTTACTACTCGCCGCCGTTCCCGGCGCGCCGCAAGATACCTTCCTTCAAAAATGTAATGCGCCAGGGGCGGACACCGCCCGTGGCCGGAGGGGACTCAGGGCATGAAGCAGTGGATCGGGGCGGTACTCGTCGGCGCGGGACTCTGCGCGTTCCTCGCCGGCTGCGGCAGCAGCACGCCGGCGGGCGGTTCTGGAGGAGGGGCGGGCGGCAGCGGCGGCTCCAGCTCCTCCGGCGCAGGCTCCAGCTCCGGTTCCGGCGGCAGCGCCGCCGCCAGGACCTACACCATCTGTCCCGGCCCCGACGCACAGAAGAACGCGCTGATCGCCTTCTTCGACGCCCACGAGGGCGACACCATCCACTTCTGCAAGGGCCAGTTCGACTTCAGCGCCGGCCTGGTCATGACCGGCAAGCAGGGCATCACCATCGAGGGCGAGGGCCGCGACGCCACCATCCTGTCGTTCAAGAACAGCCCGGCGGAGGACGGCGTCAGCATCAACCACGGCACCGGCATCACAGTGCAGAACCTCACCATCTACGACGCCCCGGGCAACGGCCTGCGCATCTTCCGCACCGAGTACGTCACGGTGCGCGGCGTCAAGGTCGGCTGGAGCGTGGCCGATCCGGCCTCGCCGAATTACGACGCCTCGCAGAAGTCCTGGGTCCACGACGGCTCGTATTCGTTCTACCCGGTGCTGTGCCACCACGTGCTGATCGAGGATTCGGTGTCGGTCGGCTCCTCCGACGCCGGCGTCTACGTCGGGCAGTCCAACGACATCCTGGTGCGCCGCACCGAGGCCTTCCACAACGTCGCCGGTTTCGAGTTCGAGAACACCTACCGCGCCGAGTTCATCGACAACATCGCCCACGACAACGTCGGCGGCTTCCTGGTGTTCGACCTGCCGGGCCGCGCGCAGAGCGGCGAGAAGAACCTGGTCCACCACAACGAGTCGTACAACAACAACATCAAGAGCTTCGCCCCGCGCGGCGCCATCGTCGGCGACGTGCCTTCCGGCACCGGCATGCTGGTGCTGGCCTCCGACCAGCTCGAGCTGTACGACAACAACATCCACGACAACAACACCTCGGGCCTGTTCATCGTCAACTACGGCCTGGCCGATTCCAGCGAGCCTTCCACCAAGTACGACTTCTACCCGGAAGGCATCCACGTCTACGCCAACACCTTCAAGGACAACGGCGGCAGCCCGCAGCTGCCCGACCTGTCGCGCGACACCTGCACCGGCATGGGCGGCCTGCCCGGCAAGGGCGATTCGCCCGACTGCATCGGCGACAATCCCTCGCTGCTGCCGCTGGTGCTGGTGGTGAAGAACCTCGGCAAGTCGGCGCAGATCGTCTGGGACGGCGCCACCGACTCGCCCGACGGCTGCGCCAGCTACCCGGTGGACCACAACGGCGTGCCGCTCAACCAGCCGGACGCCAACGACCTGGAGCGCTACGAGGCGCGCGCCGACGAGCGCGGCCGGCCCAATTTCTACATCTACGACCCCACGCCCAAGTGCAAGTACAACGCCTGGAAGTTCGACCAGGCCGGCGCGCTGAAGCTGCCGCAGAACGGCATGTGCATCGAGAGCAGCAACCAGTTCGTGCGGACCCAGGTGGGCACCCTGCTGGTGGACAACTTCGCCAACGTGCACATGCACAACGCCGACATCACCGATCCGAGCAACCTGGTGCTGGCGGATCACACGATGCCGCAGCAGTGCCCGACCCTGGCGCCGCAATACCTGGCGCAGACCACGCCCAACCTCGGCAGCTTCACGCCCAATCCTTCGGATGACCCGCGGCCCGGCGACGCCGAGATCGCGGCGGCCTGCGGTGCGGTGCAGTCCGGCCAGATCAACTACCGGGCGGTCAACGGCTACAACTGCCCGACCCTGGACCAGTACGGCCTGTTCCAGGACGCGCAGGAGCCGCGCCGGAATCCCAACGGCTTCGGCCTGCCGTACGAGCTGAACACCATCCTGTTCTCCGACTACGCCGTGAAATACCGCTTCATGTTCCTGCCGCCGGACGCCTCCGGCCGGGTGCAGAAGGCCGGCTACCAGGATCACGACAACTGCACCACCCTGGCGATCTTCGACTGCTACACCGCCACCCTGAAGTTCCCGGTCGGCACCGTCTTCGCCAAGACCTTCGCCTTCCGCAACGGCGCCAACGAGGAGGTGGTCGAGACCCGCCTGCTGATCAAGCGGCAGAAGCCCAGCGGCGAGGTCTACTGGGTCGGCCTGCCCTACGAGTGGACCACCGACGGCAGTGGCAGGCGCAGCGCCGTGCTCAAGCTGGAGGGCGACGCGCGGAGCGTCAGCTACGACTACGACGATCCCGATCCGGCGGTGGTCGACGGCAGCGGCAAGCGCCAGCATTACGGCCCGGGCAGCGTCAGCGCCTATCAGGTCCCCAATGCCGGCGGCTGCATCCTCTGCCACAACGGCGACGACCTCGAGCCCGGCTCGCCGCCGATCGGGCCCAAGGTGCGCAACCTCAACCGCGACAACGCCTTCGGTGGCGTCACCATGAACCAGCTGGCCTACCTCAAGTCGCAGGGCATGGTCGACCTGCCGGACGATCCTTCGCGCCTGGAGCGCCTGCCGAAGTGGAACGTGCCGGGCGATACCGGCCAGGCCGCGAATTCGCCGGCGGACGTGCACCAGCGCGTACGCGCCTTCCTCGAAGTCAACTGCATGCACTGCCACAACCCGGCCGGCAACGCGCAGAATTCCGGTCTGTCGCTGGATTCCTTCAACGAGCCGATGGACGAGGGCCACGGCATCTGCAAGCCGCCGATCGCCGCCGGCATTGCCGCCAACGTCGGCAACTACGACATCCAGCCCGGCGACTCGGCGCAGTCGATCCTCGCCGCCCGCCTGGCCTCGGTGCAGCCCGGCATCCGCATGCCGCCGATCTCCCGCACCGTCACCCAGACCGAGGCCGCCAACCTGGTGCAGCAGTGGATCGACCAGGACGTGCAGCAGTTCGCCGATCCCAACGCCGACAAGTGCGCCGCCGGCGGCAACCCGCTGCTGGTCAAGGACAAGGTGCCGTACTTCCTGCGCAGGGTGAAGCCGGAGGATCAGGGCAAGGTGCGCGTCGCGCCCTGGGGTTGAAGCCGATGTGCCTCTCTCCGCGGCGCTGGAGAGGGCCGCGGTCAAGGCACATCGGCAAGCCCTCCGGACCGCCCGCTCGTTCGCCCTCATTCCCGCCTCCGCGGGAGTGAGGGCATCAAGGGCGGGACGCGCTGCTAAACCCCCACCCGCGCCAGCACCACCGCCGACACGCCCCGCGCCGCCTTCTGTTCGTCGGGATTCTGGTACGAGTGCGGCAGGTTGCCCGGGAACGCCACCACGTCGCCCGGCGCCAGGTCGTAGCGGTCGCCCGCGACGAAGATCGTCACCCGCCCGCTCAGGCAGGTGAAATACTCGCGCGTACCCGGCAGGTGCGGCGTGCCGCGCATCAGGCCGGCGGGGGCGAAGTCCATCAAGGTCAGGATCTCGTCCGGCACCGGCTCGGGCACCAGCGGCCGCTGGCTCACGCCCTGGCCGCGGCTGGTGGTGCCGATCTCGGCGCCGCTCCACTTGCGCACCTTGGCGCGCGGCGCGGCCAGCAGCTCGTCGATCGGCACGCCGAGCGCGCCGGCCACCTTGAGCAGCACCGCGAGCGAAGGGTTGCCGGCGCCGGACTCGAGGTTGGCGACGGTGGAGCGCGGCACGCCCGCGGCCTTGGCCAGCGCGCCCTGGGTCAGGCCGCGCACGTGGCGCAGCGAGGCCAGGTTGCGCGACAGGTGCGCCGCAACCTGGCTGGCCTGGCTCGGTTCGTCCATTCCGCCGACTTTCCGCCATCCTGCTGGACAAGGCAATGGGAGCGGCGCGGCGCGGTCCCTACCATGCCTCCATCGAACCAAGGAGGCAGTGATGCAGAACGAGATCGAGCTGGAACAGCGCTTCGCCGGCCTGCGCGCCGCCGTCACCGGCGGCACTTCAGGCCTGGGCCTGGCGCTGGTGCGCGAGCTGCGCGGGCGCGGCGCGCAGGTGGCTTTCGTGGCGCGCGAGCGCGAGCGGGTGGAGGAGGTGGCGGCGGCCACCGGCGCGCTGGGCATCGTCGGCAATGTCGCCGACAAGGACGCCATCCACCGCATCGCCCTGCAGATCGGCGGCGGCCTCGGCGGCCTGGACTTGCTGGTCAACAACGCTTCCGCGCTGGGGCCGGTGCCGCTGGCGCTGCTGGCGGACACCGACTGCGAGGCGCTGGAGTACGCCCTGGCCGCCAATCTGCTGGGGCCATTCCGCCTCGGCAAGGCCCTGCTCGGCGCGCTGGCCGCTTCGGCGCGCGAAGGCCGCGGGGCGGTGATGCTGAACATCTCCAGCGACGCTGCGATCAATCCCTATCCGCGCTGGGGCGCTTATGGCGCCAGCAAGGCGGCGCTGCACCACCTCAGCCGCATCTGGGCACAGGAGCTGGCCGAGGAGGGCGTGCGCGTGCTCTCGCTCGACCCCGGCGACATGGACACGCCGCTGCATCGGCAGGCCGTGCCGGAGGCCGATCCGGCCAGCCTGAAAAGGCCGCAGCAGGCCGCGCGCGAACTGCTGGCCGCGGTGGCCCAGGCACTGCCGCGACGCGCGCCGGCCGCGCGCAGCCCCGTCTTCAGCTTTTGAGGAGGCCCCATGAAAGCCGCCGATCAAGCCGTGCAGCGCCCGCCGCAGGCCCGTCTGCTGCACCTGGACGCAGGCGGGCGGCTGCATCACCTGCCGCGCCGCGACTTCGCCGGGCTGCTGCGCTCGGGCGATCTGCTTGTCGCCAACGACGCCGCCACCCTGCCGGCCAGCCTGCACGGCGTGCACCTGCCCAGCGGACGCGGGATCGAGGTGCGGCTGGCCGGCCGCGCCTCGCTGGCGCCGGCCGAGGTGCTGGTGTTCACCGCCGTGGTGTTCGGCGCCGGCGACTGGCGCACGCGCACCGAGGACCGCGCCGCGCCGCCGCCGCTGCAGCGCGGCGACCGCCTGCGTCTGGGGCCGCTCGGCGCGCGCGTCGAAGCCCTGCTCGACCACCCGCGCCTGGTGCGGCTGCGCTTCGAGCACGCGCCCGCCGACGTCTGGGCCGGGCTCGCCGCGCAGGGCCGGCCGATCCAGTACGCGCACCTGGCCGAACCGCTGCGCCTGTGGGACGTATGGACCGCAGTGGCCGGCGTGCCGGCGGCGTTCGAGCCGCCTTCCGCCGGCTTCGTGCTCGACTGGGCGCTGCTGGCGCAGCTGCACCGCCGCGGCGCGGGCTTCGCCACGCTGACGCACGCCGCCGGGATTTCCTCGACCGGCGACGCCGCGCTCGACGCACGCCTGCCGTTCGACGAGCCCTACCGGGTCCCGGCCTCCACCGCCGCGGCGATCCGGGCCGCGCGGGCGCGCGGCGGGCGCATCGTCGCCGTCGGCACGACCGTGGTGCGGGCCCTGGAGCACGCCGCGCGCCGCGACGGCAGCGTGCCGGCGGGCGAGGGCCTGGCGACGCAGCGCATCGGCCGCTCCACCCGGCTGCGGGTGGTGGACGCGATCCTGTCCGGTACGCACGAGGCGGGCAGCAGCCACTACGAGCTGCTCGGCGCCTTCGCGCCGGAATCAGCGCTGCGCCGCGCCGATGCCGAGTTGCAGGCGCACGGCTACCGCACCCATGAGTTCGGCGATTCGGTCCTGATCGAACGCAGCCTGGCGCGGTCCCCGGCGCGGGCGGATGGGCGCCGGCCGCAGGTGGGGGCCTGCATGGCCGCCGCAGGACCGCAGGACGTGCCGAGCGCAGCGAGGCGCATCAATCGCGCGGCGGGTCTGGTTTGAGCCGCGGACCCTGAAACTGCGCGACGCGTGCGCCGGTTGCATCTCCATGCCGGCGGAAGCACGTCGCTTGGGCGGTGGTCGTTCCCGTTCAACGCCCGGTCAGATGCAGCTCGCTTTCCTTGGCCGCCTGGATCTCGGCGTCGTGGAAGGCAAAGCGCAGCCACTTCTTCTGCGAATACGCCTGGGTGTAGTCGGAGTAGTGCGGGTTGGCCGGGTCGGTGGACTCGGAATAGGTGATGAAGCCCTCCGCATGCACGCCGCCGTTGTCCCAGGTCACGATCTGGATGTAGCTGTTGCCGAAATTGATGTCGTAGCCGTCCTTGCCCAGGCCGTCGGAATTGGCGCAGGTGAAGATGCCCATCGGGTCGCCTTCGCCGCCGAAGATCGGGATGCGCGCGCCGCCCGCCGCGGTGTTGACGCCGGAGTGCTGCAGATCGGCGAGCCTGGCGTTGGGATCGATGCCGGCGCTCTGCACGGTGGCCTGGGCGTCGGACAGGGCTTTCTGCACGGTGGGCAGGCCGGTGTTGAGCGAGTTCGGCGTATTGACCGGATCGTTGGCGTCGAAGGGCACTTTCCATACCGAACCGGTGATGCCGGAAACATTGCGCCAGAACTCCTGCCATTCGGGAAAGCCGATCGAGTCCAGGCTCGCCGCCTGGTCCCACTGCGCCAGCGAGGCGCAGATGGCGCTGGTGTCGTTCAGCCCGGCCTTGGGGCAGAGGCTGGCCAGCACGTCCTGCTGCGCCAGTTCGCCGCTGTAGACGTGCGCCGCCAGGTCCACGTCCTGCAGCTGCTGCAAGGTGAAGCCCTTGCCGTCGCGGCCGTCGGTGCCGGCCATGCGGCGCTGCACCTGCAGGATGCCGAGGCGGGTGCGCAGGGTGCGCTCGCTGTTCTCGCTGCCGATGATGCGGGCGTAGCCGGTCAGCGGCTGCGCCGGGTTGGTCAGCCAGTAGCTGTCGTTCATGTTGGCGACGAAGTCCTGGCGTTCCAGCGCCGGCAAGTGCGAAGGGCCGAAGATCCCCGGCGCCGGCGCATCGGGGTCGGTGTCCCACTGGCAGTCGGCGCGGCTGCCGTCGAGCAGCGGCAGGCCCGGCTCGAGCTGCGACAGCACCAGGGCCAGCGGCTGCGCCGAGCAGCTTTGCACCTTGGCGTCGGACACGTTCGGCACCACGCTGATATCGGCGTAGTAGGCGTCGCCGCCCGGGCCCGCGGCCACGGTGTTGACCCAGGGCACGCCCAGCACCGATTTCTGCAGCTGCTTGAACTCGTCGAAGCTGCCGGCGAGGTTCCACAGGAAGAACTGGTTGATCAGCCGCGTGTTCTCCAGGTTGGCGTCGCGCAGGGTGTAGGCCAGCGCGTTGCTCCAGCCCAGCACCGGCAGGCCGTCGGCGCTGATGCTGACCATCGGCCCGTACTGGCTCTTGTACAGGGTGCGGGTCTGGGTCTGCGTGCTGCCGTCCGGCTGCAGCACCTGAATGCTCAGCGGCACCGCGGTCATGTCGACGAAGCTGCCGTTGTACAGGTACTGCGTCGGCTTCAGCGGATTGACGATCAGCTGGTACAGGGTGAAACGGTACGCGGTGGAGACGGTGTGGCTCCAGGCGAAGTGGTCGTTGAAGCCGATGTTGATCACCGGCACGCCGTACAGCGAGGAGCCCTCGATGTCGGCCACGCCGGGCACGGTGAGCTGGGCGATGTACAGGCGCTCGGTGCCGCTCCAGGGGAAATGCGGATTGCCCAGCACCATCGGCACGCCGGTCTGCGTCGCCTGCGGGCCCAGCGCGTACATGTTGCTGCCGAACTTCTGGTTCTTCAGCCTGGCGAACGGCAGCGCCGCCGGGTTCGCCTGCGCCAGGGCGCGGGCGTCGCGCTGGCGCTGCCCGGCCACGGAAGCGGCGGACGCCGAGGGCAGCGACAGCGCCGGCGGCTGCGCCGTGGCGATGTCGTTCTCCAGCGCCGAGGAGCTGGCGATCACCGCCAGGCGGATGAAGCGCCGGTACACGTCGGACTCGGTGATGTTGTTGAGCCAGGCCGCGTCGGCGCAGGCGGCGTGGCGGCCCGGGTGCTGGCCGGCCTTGAGTTCGTTCATGTAGCGGTTGAAGCCGTCGACGTAGCCCGGCACCGCCTGCCGCACGCGCGGGTCGGCGGCGGCCTTGAACCGGGCTACGTCGGCATCGCTGGCGATCAGCCTCCAGAAGAAGTCGCCGTCGACGTTGCCGGCGGTGGAGCCGTTGGCGGGGATGGTGTAGGTGCCGCTGGCGCCGAGGTACTGCGCGCGCTGGCCGCGCGTGGTGAGGTAGTCGTCCATCATCACGCACAGGTTGTCTTCGGCGAAGGCATAGCCGTAGCCGTAGCCCTGGCTGGCGAAATCGCCGGCCCTGATGTGCGGGATGCCGTAGGTGGTGCGGGTCACCGTCACGTCGTACCTGGCGCCGGCGCCGCCCGGGCCGGAACCGTCGCCGGAGGAGCCGCCGACCGGGCTGGAACTGCCGCAAGCCGACAACAGCACGAGAGCCAGCATTGCGCCGGCGCGCCTCAGGAAAGCCATGAACTCCTCCGAACCGGAAAATGCGGGTCTTGGCCCGCTATGCCCGCACTCTAGCACCATGGCCCCACTCCCCAGGGGGACGGGGCCATTTCGCACTAGCGGGTACGAGGCGTGCCCCCAGCCGGGGCGCGCCCCGCCTCACTTCTTCGCGTACGGTCCCAGCTTCAGCTTTTCCATATAGCGGTCGCGCAGCTCGGTCTGGCGGCTGCGCGGCGGCACCTCGTTGCCCTCGATCAGCACCGTGCGCGGAAAGCTGGTGGTCTCCAGCGGATCGCCGTCCCACACCACCACGTCGGCGATCTTGCCGGGCTCGAGGCTGCCGAGCGTGCTGTCGACGCCGTAGATCCGCGCCGGGTTGAGCGTGATCGCCGCCAGCGCCGCCTCGCGGTCGAGGCCGTGGGTCACGGCATTGCCGGCAAGCTGGCGCAGGTTGCGCGCGTTGTGGGTGTCGAAGTCGTCGTCGAGCGAGATCGCCAGCATCACCCCGGCCTTGTTGAGCAGGGCCGCGGCGTCGGCGCGCGCCGCCAGGCTCTCGAAGCGCTGCGGCAGGTCCAGGCGCGGGTCGAGGATCACCGGCACGCGCTGCGCCGCCAGCTGCGGCGCCACCAGCCAGGCTTCGGCGCCGCCGCGCACCACCAGGCGCAGGTTGTTGTCCTCGGCGAATTTCAGCGCGGACAGGATGTCGCTGGCGCGGTTGACGTACACCACCAGCGGCTCCTCGCCGGCCAGCACCGGCTTGAGCGCTTCCACGTCGAGCAGCCCCAGCGCGCTGGGGTGGTCGGGGTTGAGGCGCGGCGTGCCGGCGCGGCGCACCTCCTCCAGGTACTCGCGCAGGGTCGCCCAGGTGGCGCTGCGCGAGCCGCCGGCGATCTTGGCGCCGCTCTCGCCGAGGTCGGCGTACATCGCCGCCTTCGGCTTCACCAGCCAGTTCGACAGGCTGCCGAGCGAGACCACCGCGCCCTGGCCGGCGAACAGGCTGTCGCCCTCGGCCTGCGGCGCCGTGGCGGCGCGGGTCAGCCCTTCGACCCGGCTCACCGGGATCAGGGTGCTGCGCGGGTTGAAGGCGTCGGCGGCGTCCAGCGCCGCGCTGAGCCTGGACTTGCGCGCGCCGGTGTCGACCGACTCGGATACGCCGTCGATCTCCTTCAGCCCCAGGCTGGTGTAGGCGTCGAACAGGCCCGGCGTCACCGGCTTGCCGGCGGCGTCGATGATCCGCGCCCCCGGCGGCGGCGCCAGGTTCTCGCCCACCGCTTCGATGCGGTGGTCGCGGATCACCAGGGTGCCGTGGGTGATCACCCCGGCGCGGCCCAGGGTGTGGATCTCGGCGTTGGTGATGGCGATGGTCTCGGCCAGGGCGGCGCCGGGCAGCAGCGCGGCCATGCCGAGCAGCGGCAGGAGGATGTTCTTCACGGCATTTCCTCCCCCTGGCCGAGGATTCCCAGTTTGAAGTCGCTGTCCGGCAGCGGCGGCGGGTGGGCGCGGTCGAAGCGCAGCACGCCGTCGATGTAGACCAGGTCGGCCTGGGCATAGACCGAGAACGGATCGGTGCTCCACACCACCACGTCGCCGTCCTTGCCGGGCTCCAGGGTGCCGACCCTGTCGGCCACGCCCAGGGCCTTGGCCGGGTTGGCGGTGATCCAGCGGATCGCCCGCTCGCGCGGGATGTCGAGCCCGGCGCGCCAGCCCGCCGCCATCGCCTTGCCCGCTTCCTGGTTCAGGCGCTGGACGCCGATGGGATCGTCCGAGTGGACCGTGGCGCAGGCCCCGGCGGCGTCGACCATGGCGATGTTCTCGCGGATGCCGTCATAGGCTTCCAGCTTGAAGCCCCACCAGTCGGCCCACATCACCGCGCAGGTGTCGTGGGCCTTGAGCAGCGGCCCGATCTTGTACGCCTCCACCGCGTGATGGAAGGCGGCGATCCTGAACTTGAACTCCTGCGCCACGTCCAGCATCGTCGCCATCTGGTCGGCGCGGTAGCAGTGCATCTCCACCAGGATCTTGCCGTCGAGCACGTCGGCCAGCGTGTCCATGCCGAGGTCGCGGTCCGGTCCCTTGTCCTTGCCCTTCTTGGCCGCGTCGCGCTTGGCCTTGTACTCGGCCGCCTTGGCGAACGCCGCGCGGTAGCCGGCGACGTCGCCCATCCACGTCGAGGGGAACTGCTGCCGGTCCTTGCCGTAGACCCGCTTCGGATTCTCGCCGCAGGCCATCTTCAGCACCTGCGGCGCGCCGGGAAACTTCATCTCCTGGTAGGTGGTGGCCGGCACGTTCTTCAGCAGCGTGCCGCGGCCGCCGATCAGGTTGGCCGAGCCGGGCAGGATCAGCATCGAGGTCACGCCGCCCTCGCGGGCCTGCTCGAAGCCCGGGTCCTGCGGCCACACCGAGTGCTCGGACCAGACGTTCGGGGTGGTCGGGCTGGTGGCCTCGTTGCCGTCCTGCGTGGCCCACACCTCCGGCGAGGGATACACCCCCAGGTGGGAATGCGGATCGATGATGCCGGGCGTGACCCAGCGGTTCTGCGCGTCCACCACGGCGGCGCCGGCCGGGGGCGCGATGCCCTTGCCGACCTGGGCGATCTTGCGGTTCTGCACCAGCACGTCGCCGTCGTCGATGCGGCTGCCGGTACCGGTCAGCACCGTGGCGTGCTGGATCAGCACCGCCTCCGCCGCCGGCGGGGTGTAGGTGGAGGAATAGGGCTGGCGCCCCTGGTCCTGCTCCTGGCCGCAGGCCCCGAGCAGCAGCGCCGCCAGCGCCGCGCCGCAGAAATGCCGTCGCATGGTTGACTCCCGGCAGGTTTTCCCCAGATTAGCAGGCCCGGCGCAGCGGCGGGGGTATACTGCAGGTCCGATTTTCCGGCGATTCCCGTCGCCCCCAGCCGCGAGAATCATGAGCGCCCAGGCCCACGACGACGACATCCGCGACGCCACCCGTCCGCCTCCCGATGCCGTGCTGGTGCAGATCGCCGACTACGTCTGGAACCCGCCGGCCTTTTCCGGCGAGGCGCTCGGCACGGCGCGATATTGCCTGATCGATACCCTGGGCTGCGGCCTCCAGGCCCTGGGCCACACCGGCTGCACCAAGCTGATGGGGCCGGTGGTGCCGGGCGCCGGCATGCGCGGCGGCGCGCGCGTTCCGGGCACGGCGTACGAACTCGACCCGGTCACCGCCGCCTTCAACATCGGCTGCATGATCCGCTACCTGGACTTCAACGACACCTGGCTGGCGGCGGAGTGGGGCCACCCCTCCGACAATCTCGGCGGCATCCTCGCGCTGGCCGACTACCTGTCGCGCCGCAACCTGTCCGAGGGCCGGGCGCCGCTGCACCTGCGCGCCGTGCTGGACGCCATGGTCATGGCGCACGAGATCCAGGGCGTGCTGGCCCTGGACAACGGCTTCAACCGCGTCGGCCTGGACCACGTGCTGCTGGTGCGCGTCGCCACCACCGCGGTGGCGGCCAAAATGCTCGGCGGCACGCGCGACGAGATCCTCGCCGCCTTGACCCAGGCCTGGGCCGACGGCGGCGCGCTGCGCACCTACCGCCACGCCCCCAACGCCGGCTCGCGCAAGTCCTGGGCCGCCGGCGACGCCACCGCGCGCGGCGTGCTGCTGGCGCTGCGCACCCTGCGCGGCGAGATGGACATCCCCACCGTGCTCACCGCCAGGACCTGGGGCTTCCAGGACGCGGTGAACCGCGGCAAGGCCGTCACCCTGGCGCGTCCGCTCGGCAGCTACGTGATGGAGAACATCCTGTTCAAGATCAGCTTCCCGGCCGAGTTCCACGCCCAGACCGCGGCCGAGTGCGCCATCGCGCTGCACCCGCAGGTGCGGGACCGCATCGGGCGGATCAGCAAGATCACCATCCGCACCCACGAATCGGCGATCCGCATCATCGACAAGAAGGGCAAGCTCAACAACTACGCCGACCGCGACCACTGCATCCAGTACATGACCGCCGTGCCGCTGATCTTCGGCCGCCTCACCGCCGCCGATTACCAGGACGAGGTCGCCGCCGACCCGCGCATCGACGCCCTGCGCGACAGGATGGAATGCGTCGAGGATCCGCAGTTCACCCGCGACTACCTGGACCCGGACAAGCGCTCCATCGCCAACGGCCTCACCGTCGAGTTCGACGACGGCAGCCGCCTGCCGGAAGTGGTGGTCGAATACCCGATCGGCCACCGCCGCCGCCGCCAGGAAGGCATCCCGCTGCTGGTGGAGAAGTTCAGGCGCAGCCTCGCGCTCAGGATCGCGCCGAAGAACGCGGGTAAGATTCTGCACCTCGCCGAAGACCAGGCGCGGCTGGAAGCCACGGCGGTGCAGGATTTCGTCGGCCTGTTCGTCGTTTGAGGCTGAAACGCCGGGCGCCCGGCCGGACGGCCGGGCCGGCGACGCACGATCAGGCTTTCGCCAGGGACGGCCTTGACCAGACACCACATGAGGCAGCATGAGCAAAGGCGCCACCCGTCCCCCTGACCTCCTCCCGCAAGGGCAGGGCGGATTGAAAGCGCAGCTTGCCTCCGGCCTCAGGCAGCTGGGCCTGGAGCAGGGTGCCGTGCCGGCGCTGCTCGCCTACCTCGCCGAGCTGGAGAAGTGGAACGCCGCCTACAACCTCACCGCCGTCCGCGACCCGGCGGAGATGGTCACGCGCCACCTGCTCGACAGCCTGGTGATGGCGCCGCACGTCAGCGGCCCGCTGCTGGACGTGGGCAGCGGCGCCGGCCTGCCCGGCATTCCCCTGGCCATCGCCCGGCCGGAGCTGGCGGTCACGGTGCTGGACAGCAACGGCAAGAAGGCGCGCTTCCTGCGCCACGCCGTGCGGACGCTGAAGCTCGGCAACGTCGCGGTGGTGGAGGCGCGGGTCGAGGAGCATCGCCCGCAGGCCCCGTACGCGGCGATCACCTCGCGCGCCTTCGCCTCGCTCGGGGATTTCTTCAGCCTCACCGGGCATTTGCTGGCCCCGGATGGCCAGTGGCTGGCGATGAAAGGTAAGCTGGACGACTCGGAAACGCAGGATCTGCCCGCGGGAGTCGGGATCGTGGAAATCAAAAACCTGAAAGTGCCCGGCCTGGCCGAGGCGCGTCACCTGGTTGTCGCCCGGCGCACCCTGCCGTGAGCCGCATCATCGCCGTCGCCAACCAGAAGGGCGGGGTGGGCAAGACCACCACCGCCATCAACCTCGCCGCTTCGCTCGCCGCGACCAAGCGCCGCGTGCTGCTGGTCGATCTCGACGCCCAGGGCAACGCCACCATGGGCGTGGGCGTGGACAAGTACAAGCTGCCGAAGACCGCGCGCGACGTGCTGCTGGAGCATGCCAGGGCGGCGGACGTGATCCAGTTCCTGCCGGCGCTGGGCTTCTCGCTGCTGCCCGCCAACGGCGACATGACCGAGGCCGAGATCAAGCTGCGCGACGTCGCCGCCGGCGACTTCGCGCTGAAGATGGCGCTGGAGCAGGTGGCGCAGCAGTACGACTACGTCCTCCTCGACTGCCCCCCCGCGCTGTCCAAGCTCACCGTCAACGCCTTCGTCGCCGCCGACGGCGTGCTGATCCCGATGCAGTGCGAGTACTACGCGCTGGAAGGCCTCACCGCCCTGGTCGACACGATCAACAAGATCAAGCGGGTGATCAACCCGCGGCTGGAGATCGAGGGCCTGCTGCGCACCATGTACGACCCGCGCAACAACCTCGCCAACGACGTCTCGGCGCAGCTGCTCGAACACTTCGGCGACAAGGTCTACCGCACCATGGTGCCGCGCAACGTGCGCCTGGCCGAGGCGCCCAGCCACGGCGTGCCGGTGATCGGCTACGATCCCGCCTCCAGCGGCGCCAAGGCCTACCTGGCCCTGGCCGGCGAGGTGCTGCGCCGGCACGACGGCGGGCAGCTGCCGCTGAACTGAGCGCCGGGCTGCCGGCGGGCCCGGCCCGCCCCACGATACGGAGGTCGCCATGTCTTGCGTCAGCAAGAACCTGCTCCCCGGCGAGACCGTGACCTGCACCGGCCGCCTGCACTGGATCATCTACCTCAAGCCGCTGCTGCTGGTCGCCGCCGGCCTCGCCCTGGTGGTGCTGGCGCCGTTCACGCCGCACCTGCCCAAGCTGTGGATCTGGGGCGCGGTGGCGATCGCGGTCGGCCTGCTCGCCGCGCTGCCGGCCTTCGTCCAGGCCTGGTCCACCGAGCTGGTGGTGACCTCGGCGCGCATCATCGCCAAGCACGGCGTGATCAGCCGCCGCACCACCGAGATGCTGCACAAGAAGATCGAAAGCCTGTCGGTGCAGCAGAGCATCGCCGGCCGCATCTTCAACTACGGCACCCTGGTGATCCACGGCACCGGCGGCGGCCGCGAAGCCATTCCCAACATCGCCCGGCCGCTGGAATTCCGCAATGCGGCGATGGCGGCGCAATCGGTGACGTAGCGCCGGCTGCCGGTTTTCAGTTGCCGTGGGCCCGCGCCCGCCTCGCTGACAGCCAGCAAACTTGGCAACTGGCGAGCAGAAACCGGAAACTAGCGTTCATGAATACCAAGAAACGGGGGCTCGGCCGCGGGCTGGACGCCCTGCTCGGCAGCGTTGCGCCGACCACCCAGGCCGAAGGCGGAGACGAGTTGCGCGAGCTGGAGGTCGGGCTGCTCGGCCCCGGCCGCCATCAGCCGCGCCGCAAGTTCGATCCCGAAGCCCTCGAATCCCTGGCCAGCTCGATCCGCACCCAGGGCGTGGTGCAGCCGATCGTGGCGCGGCCGGCCGGCGGCGGCCGCTACGAGATCGTCGCCGGCGAGCGCCGCTGGCGCGCCGCGCAGATGGCCGGGCTCAAGACCATCCCCGCCGTGGTGCGGCAGATCCCGGACCGCACCGCCATGGCGGTGGCCCTGGTCGAGAACATCCAGCGCTCCGACCTCAACCCGCTGGAAGAAGCCGAGGCCCTGCAGCGGCTGATCGACGAGTGCGGCCTGACCCACGAGCTCACCGCCGAGGCGGTGGGCCGCTCGCGCGCCGCCGTCAGCAACCTGCTGCGCCTGCTCGACCTCGAGGCCGGGGTGCAGTCCCTGGTGCGCGAAGACAAGCTCTCCCTCGGCCACGCCAAGGTGCTGCTCGCCGTCGACGGCGCGCGCCAGCTGGCGCTGGCGCAGCAGGTGGTGGCGCAGCAGCTGTCGGTGCGCCAGACCGAGCTGCTGGTGGCGCACAAGCCGGTGCCGGCCAAGGCCGCGCCGCGGCGCAACGGCCGCAGCGCGCTGGAGCAGGAGCTGAGCGACAAGGTCGGCCTGCCGGTGCAGGTCAAGCAAAGCCAGAGCGGCCGCGGCAAGCTGACGGTCAGCTTCACCGACAAGAGCGAGCTGGACAAGCTGCTGAAGCTGCTGCGCTGAAGCGCAGCTCGAAGTCATCCGGCGTTATTCTCTCCGGCGAAACTTGTCCCGGGCCGGCTGCGGCGCGGGACCCGCCCCCGCGGCAACCACGAAATCAAAATTCCCAGGAACCGCATCCATGACCTTCCCTTACCGCACCGCCCTGGTCACCGGCGCCTCCAGCGGCATCGGCGAAAACTTTGCCGAAGCGCTCGCCGCCCGGGGCTGCGACCTGGTGCTGGTGGCGCGCTCGCGTGACAAGCTGCAGGCCCTGGCCCAGCGCCTGTCCCAGGCCCACGGCCGCCGCGTCGAGGTGCTGGCCGCCGACCTCGCCACCCTGTCGCCCGGCGCCGGGCTGAAAAAGGCCGCCGACAAGCTCGGCCTGCACATCGACCTGCTGATCAACAACGCCGGCTTCGGCACCAAGGGCCGCTTCGAGACGCTGGACCCGCAGCGCGAACAGCAGGAGCTGCTGCTCAACGCCGGCGCCGTGGTGGACCTGTCGCACAGCTTCCTGCCCGGCATGCTCGAGGCCGGCCACGGCGCCATCGTCAACCTCGCCTCGATGGCCGCGTTCCAGCCCTTGCCCTACATGGCGGTGTACGGCGCCAGCAAGGTCTTCGTCTGGTCGTTCACCGATGCGCTGTGGGCCGAGACGCGCGGCCGCGGCGTGCACGTCATGGCGGTGTGCCCGGGGCCGGTGGAGACCCCGTTCTTCGAGGCCACCGGGGCGCCGGGCCTGCGCGAGACGGTTCCCAACGTCAGCGTGGTCAGCCCGCAGCTGGTGGTGAACGAGGCGCTCAAGGGCCTGCTGGCGCGCAAGCGCCTGGTGGTGCCGGGAACGCTCAGCCACGCCGGCTCCCTGTTCACCCGCCTGGCGCCGCGTCCGCTGCTGGCGCGCGCGGTCGAGAAGTTCATGAAACCCTGAAAAAGTCCGCCGGTGTACCGGTCCTGACACACCGTGGATGTGAAATTTCGGGCCGTGGTACAGGGTTTGACCCCGTTTGTTGTGAAACGTTAAAATCGCAATCCCGCTGGTGGCTTCGCGGTAAGCGAGGTAATCAAATCGTCACCCGGGGCGGAAAAGAATGCGGACCCAATTGCGCGGCGCAGCAATCGCACGGGCGGTATGCCTGGTGCAACTGGGAATCCTGGCACTTTCGGCCCTGGCGACGGGCGGGTTGTGGGGCCGTCCCCAAGCGATCGCCGCAGTGTACGGCGGGCTGGTGGCGCTGATACCGACCGCCTGGTTCGCCTATCGAGTGTTCGGGCGCAGGGCGCAGGACCCCCGGCAAATGGTGGGCAGGTTCTACCAGGGGGAGATCGGCAAGTTTGCTTTGACCGCGCTGCTGTTCGGGCTGGGCGCGGTGTTGTTCGCACAACAGTTTCTGGCCCTGATGTCGACCTACGTGGCGTGCTTGCTGGCCTACTGGCTGGTTTTGGCGCGCTTGGGGTTCGATTTCGGGACGAGTTCCTAGGATATCCAGAGTTTCCAGCTATGGCGGCAGCAGAAGAGCACGAAGGTTCAGGCGCCTACGTTCTGCACCACTTGACCAACCTCAAGTTGGACCTGCACACGATGACGCTCAACCCCGATGCCAAGGGCTTCTGGGTGCTCAACCTCGACAGCGTGATCTTTTCGCTGGTGCTGGGTTCCGTGTTCCTGTTCATCTGGCTTAAGGCCGGCGCCACCGCCCGCGCTGGTAAGCGCAGCGGCCTGCTTAACTTCATCGAGATGGTGCTGGAGTTCTGGCAGAACATGGTCAAGGACGTGTTCCCACACGCCAACCCGCTGGTCGTGCCGCTGGCCCTGACGATTTTCACCTGGGTTCTGTTCATGAACCTGATGGATATCGTACCGGTCGACCTGCTGCCGTTCATCGCCGGCAAGGCCGGCCTGAGCCACCTGCGCATCGTGCCCTCAACGGACGTCAACATCACCTTCGGCCTGTCACTGGGCGTATTCATCCTCATCGTTGTCTACAACGTGATGTTCAAGGGGCCGATCGGCTTCCTCAAAGAAGTGCTGACCCATCCCTTCGGCCCCTGGCTGGCTCCGGTCAACCTGGTCCTGCGCATCGTCGAGGAAATCGCCCGCCCGGTGTCGCTGGCGCTGCGACTGTTCGGCAACCTGTTCGCCGGCGAACTGATCTTCGTGCTGATCGCCCTGCTGTTGTCGCAGGCGCGCCACGGCGTCGGCGGGGCCGCGCTGGCCGCCGGCGGCTTCGTCGCCGATCTGCTGTGGGCCGGCTTCCACGTCATCGTCATTCCGCTGCAGGCGTTCGTGTTCGCGGTGCTGACCGTGGTGTACCTGTCCACGGCCGCGCAGAGCCACGGCGACGATCACTAAAGAATTCGTTCAACCCTTTCACCGCAGCAACTAAGCATCCTTAGGAGACGTTTCATGCAAGAGATTCTGAGTCACACCGCGCTGGCCGTCGGCCTCATCCTCGGTCTGGGCGGCGCTGGCACCGCCATCGGCTTCGGCCTGCTGGGCGGCAAGCTGATCGAAGGCACCGCGCGTCAGCCGGAACTGGGCGGCATGCTGCTGGGCCGCATGTTCCTGGTCGCCGGTCTGCTCGACGCCGTGACCTTCGTCGGCATCGGTATCGGCATGTTCTTCGTGTTCGCCAACCCGTTCGTTGGCCAGCTGCCGCACTAAGACCTGCCCGTACATCCCTTAATCGGGGAATCCGATGGATATCAATGCAACACTGCTCCTGCAGATGATCGCTTTCGCGGTCTTCGTGTGGGTGACGATGAAGCTGGCCCTGCCGCCGATCACCAAGGCGATGCAGGACCGCGAGACGCGCATCGCTGAAGGCCTGGCCGCCGCCGAACGCGGCAGCAAGGCGCTGCAGGATGCTTCCGCCAGGAGCGAGGAGGCCCTCAAGGCCGCCCGCGTCCAGGCGCAGGAGATTGTCGGCGCGGCCAACAAGCAGGCCAGCCAGATCGTCGAGCAGGCCAAGGGCGATGCGGAGACGGAGAAGGCGCGCATCGTCGCCTCCGGCCGCGCCGAGGTCGAGCGCGAGGTGACGCAGGCGAAGGATGCCCTGCGCAAGCAGGTCGGCGACCTCGCGGTCGCCGGCGCCACGAAGATCCTCAAGCGCGAGATCGACGCCAAGGCCCACGCCGACGTGTTGAACGAGCTGGCTTCGCAGGTCTAAAGCCCATGGCCGAGCTGCATACGCTGGCACGTCCCTACGCCAAGGCCGCGTTCGAGCTGGCCCACGAGGGCCGCTCGCTCGGGCAGTGGTCGCAGACGCTCAAGACCCTCGCCGGCGCCGTCGCCGACGCCCAGGTCGCGTCCCTGCTGGCCAACCCGCGCCTGTCGCGCGGCGACGTGGCGGCGGTGCTGACCGCGGCGCTGGGCGACAAGCTCGACGCGCAGGCGCGCAACTTCTTGCGGCTGCTGGCGGAGAACAACCGCCTGGCGGCGCTGCCCGCCATCGCCGAGGAGTACGAGGCGCTGCGGGCCGAGGCGGAGAAGCGGGTCGAGGTCGAGATCACCACCGCCGCCGCGGTCGGCGAGGCGCAGCAGCAGGCGCTGCTGGCCGCGCTGCGCAAGCGCCTGGCGCGCGAGCTGGAGGTGTCGTGGAAGACCGACCCGGCGCTGGTGGCGGGCGCGGTGATCCGCGCCGGCGACCTGGTCATCGACGGCTCCGTGTCCGGCGAACTGGCGCAGCTGCGCCAGGCAGTAATTGCTTCGTAGGGTGCGCGCCGCGCACCGTTCGCACTTTCAACCGAGCATAACGCTATGCAACTGAATCCTTCCGAGATCAGCGACCTGATCAAGGCCCGCATCAAGAACTTCGAGGCCGGCGCCGAAGCCCGCAACACCGGCATCATCGTCTCGCTGCAGGACGGCATCGTCCGCATCCACGGCCTGTCCGATGCGCTGCAGGGCGAAATGCTCGAGTTCCCCGCCAACGAATCCGGCGAGGCCACCTACGGCCTGGCCCTGAACCTGGAGCGCGACTCGGTCGGCGCCGTGGTGCTGGGCGACTACAAGCACCTCAAGGAAGGCGACACGGTGAAGACCACCGGCCGCATCCTGGAAGTGCCGGTCGGCGAAGGCCTGCTCGGCCGCGTGGTCGACTCGCTCGGCCGTCCGATCGACGGCAAGGGCCCGATCAAGGCCGCCGGCACCTCGCCGATCGAGAAGGTCGCCCCGGGCGTGATCACCCGCCAGTCCGTCAGCCAGCCGGTGCAGACCGGCTACAAGTCGGTGGACTCGATGGTGCCGATCGGCCGCGGCCAGCGCGAGCTGATCATCGGCGACCGCCAGACCGGCAAGACCGCGCTCGCGGTCGACGCGATCATCAATCAGAAGACCACCGGCATCAAGTGCATCTACGTCGCGATCGGCCAGAAGGCCAGCTCGATCGCCAACGTGGTGCGCAAGCTGGAAGAGCACGACGCCATGGCCCACACCATCGTCGTCGCCGCCTCCGCCTCGGAAGCCGCCGCCCTGCAGTTCATCGCGCCGTACTCCGGCTGCACCATGGGCGAGTACTTCCGCGACAAGGGCGAGGACGCCCTGATCATCTACGACGACCTGTCCAAGCAGGCCGTGGCCTACCGCCAGGTGTCGCTGCTGCTGCGCCGTCCGCCGGGCCGCGAGGCGTTCCCCGGCGACGTGTTCTATCTCCACTCCCGCCTGCTGGAGCGCGCCGCGCGCGTCAACGAGGAGTACGTCGAGAAGATCACCAACGGCGCCGTCAAGGGCAAGACCGGCTCGCTCACCGCGCTGCCGATCATCGAGACCCAGGCCGGCGACGTGTCGGCCTTCGTGCCGACCAACGTGATCTCGATCACCGACGGCCAGATCTTCCTGGAAACCGACCTGTTCAACGCCGGCATCCGTCCCGCCATGAACGCCGGCATCTCGGTGTCGCGCGTCGGTGGCGCGGCCCAGACCAAGGTGGTCAAGAAGCTCGGCGGCGGCGTGCGCCTGGCCCTAGCGCAGTACCGCGAGCTGGCGGCCTTCGCCCAGTTCGCCTCGGACCTGGACGAAGCCACCCGCAAGCAGCTCGAGCGCGGCCAGCGCGTCACCGAGCTGATGAAGCAGAAGCAGTACGCGCCGCTGTCCGTCGGCCAGATGGCCGCCACCCTGTACGCGGTGGAAAAGGGCTACATCGACAAGGTCCCGGTCGACAAGATCCTGGCCTGGGAGTCCGGTCTGCACCAGTTCCTGGCCAGCAACCACAAGGAAGCCCTGGACAAGGTCAACACCGGCGACTGGAACGACGCCATCGAGGCGGGCCTCAAGGCCGGCCTGGATGCCTACGTCAAGCAGTCCGCGATCTGATCCCGGAGCGATAAGACAGTGGCCGGCGCAAAGGAAATCCGCACCAAGATCAAGAGCGTGAAGAACACGCAGAAGATCACCCGTGCGATGGAAAAAGTGGCGATGTCGAAGATGCGCAAGGCGCAGGAGCGCATGGTCCAGGCGCGCCCCTACGCCGCCAAGATCCTGCGCACCGTCGGCCACCTGGCGCAGGCCAACCCGGAGTACAAGCACCCGTACCTGGTGGAGCGCGAGGTCAAGCGCGTCGCCTTCATCGTGGTGTCCAGCGACCGCGGCCTGTGCGGCGGCCTCAACACCAACCTGTTCCGCGCCGTGGTGCGCCACATCCGCGACTGGAAGGAAAAGGGCGTCGAGGCCGAGTACGCGCTGATCGGCAACAAGGCCGTCGGCTTCTTCAAGCGCGTCGGCGGCAAGGTGGCGGCGCAGGTCGCCCACCTCGGCGACAGGCCGCACCTGGAGCAGCTGCTCGGCACCATCAAGGTCGCCACCGACGCCTACCGCGAAGGCGCCGTGGACCGCGTGTTCCTGGTGTCGAACCAGTTCGTCAACACCATGACGCAGAAGCCGACCGTGCGCCAGCTGCTGCCGCTGTCGGTCGCCTCGGAAGAGGGCACGCTCAAGGGCAACTCCCCCTGGGACTACATCTACGAGCCGGACGCCACCGAGCTGCTCGATACGGTGCTGACCCGCTACATCGAGTCGCAGGTGTACCAGGCGGTGGTGGAGAACTCCGCCTCCGAGCAGTCGGCGCGCATGGTGGCGATGAAGGCCGCCACCGACAACGCCGGCAAGATCATCAACAGCCTGCAGCTCGCCTACAACAAGGCCCGACAGGCCAGCATCACCAAGGAACTGTCGGAAATCGTGGGCGGCGCGGCGGCGGTTTAATTACGGCATTGGATTTCGTGCCGGCGCGAAGCGCCGGCGACAAAGAGATTGGAAGAGGAAAGACAGATGAGCACCGGCAAGATTGTCCAGATCATCGGCGCAGTGGTCGACGTGGAATTCCCGCGCGACGCCGTTCCCAACATCTATGACGCGCTGAAGATCGACGGCACCGCCCTGACGCTGGAAGTGCAGCAGCAGCTGGGCGACGGCGTGGTCCGCACCATCGCCCTGGGCTCTTCCGAAGGCCTCAAGCGCGGCCTGGTGGCGCAGAACACCGGCGCGCCGATCTCGGTGCCGGTGGGCAAGGCCACCCTGGGCCGCATCATGAACGTGCTGGGCGAGCCGATCGACGAGCGCGGCGAGGTCAAGTCCGAGCAGCACTGGGCCATCCACCGCGACGCCCCCAGCTACGAAGACCAGTCCGGCTCCACCGAGCTGCTGGAAACCGGCATCAAGGTCATCGACCTGCTCTGCCCGTTCGCCAAGGGCGGCAAGGTCGGCCTGTTCGGCGGCGCCGGCGTGGGCAAGACCGTGAACATGCTGGAGCTGATCAACAACATCGCCACCGAGCACTCCGGCCTGTCGGTGTTCGCCGGCGTGGGCGAGCGCACCCGCGAAGGCAACGACTTCTACCACGAAATGTCCGACGCCAAGGTCATCGTGCAGGACAACCTGCCCGAGTCCAAGGTGGCGATGGTGTACGGCCAGATGAACGAGCCGCCCGGCAACCGCCTGCGCGTGGCGCTGACCGGCCTGACCATGGCCGAGTACTTCCGCGACGAGGGCCGCGACGTGCTGTTCTTCGTCGACAACATCTACCGCTACACCCTGGCCGGCACCGAGGTGTCCGCGCTGCTCGGCCGCATGCCGTCGGCGGTGGGCTACCAGCCGACCCTGGCCGAGGAAATGGGCGTGCTGCAGGAGCGCATCACCTCCACCAAGAAGGGCTCGATCACCTCGATCCAGGCCGTGTACGTGCCGGCGGACGACCTTACCGACCCCAGCCCCGCCACCACCTTCGCCCACCTCGACGCCACCGTGGTGCTGTCGCGCGACATCGCGGCCCTGGGCATCTACCCGGCCGTGGACCCGCTCGACTCCACCAGCCGCCAGCTCGACCCGAACGTGCTCGGTTCCGACCACTACAACACCGCCCGCGACGTGCAGGGCGTGCTGCAGCGCTACAAGGAGCTGAAGGACATCATCGCGATCCTGGGCATGGACGAACTGAGCGAGGACGACAAGCGCATCGTCGCCCGCGCCCGCAAGATCCAGCGCTTCCTGTCGCAGCCCTTCCACGTCGCCGAAGTGTTCACCGGCTCGCCGGGCAAGTACGTCTCGCTCAAGGAGACCATCCGCGGCTTCCGCGAGATCGTCGACGGCAAGCACGACGCGCTGCCGGAGCAGGCGTTCTACATGGTCGGCGGCATCGACGAGGCGGTCGAGAAGGCCAAGAAGCTCTAAAGCCGAGAGGCGGGAGGCGGGAGGCGGAAGGCGCAACAGCGGCTTCGGCATCCGGGCCCGACGCCTCCCGAGAGGCTAAGAAATGGCAAGCATTCACGTAGACATCGTTTCGGCCGAAGGCCAGATCCACCAGGGCGAGGCCGCGATGGTCTTCGCCCCGGCGGAGATGGGCGAGGTCGGCATCGCGCCGCGCCACGCCCCGCTGCTGACCCGGCTCAAGCCCGGCGCGGTGCGCGTCAAGGACGAGAACGGCGAAGAGCACGCCTTCTTCGTCGGCGGCGGCATCCTCGAGGTGCAGCCGCACCTGGTCACCGTGCTGGCCGACACCGCCCTGCGCGCCAAGGACGTAGACGAAGCCGCCGCGCAGAAGGCCAAGCAGCGCGCCGAAGAAGCGATGAGCAACGCCAAGAGCGACATCGACCTCGCCCGCGCCCAGGCCGAGCTGGTCCAGGCCGCCGCGCTGCTGGAATTCCTCGACAAGATCAAGAAGAACCGCTGAGGGCCGCCCGGTCTGAACAAGGCCGCGCCGGAGCCATCCGCGCGGCCTTTTTTTATTGGGCGCCGGGGCCGCTTGAAGGCCTCCCGCCAAGCGCGGCTACTTCGCCGTGATCACCAGCAGCCACGCGCTGCGGCACCCCGACAGCGCCGCGTCCGCCGGGCGCCCTTGTCGCCAGCGGGCAACGCCCGCGCTGTCGGCCCCCGCCGACAGGCTGGGCACCCCGCCGCCGCCCCCTCTATCATTGACGCTTCTTCAAGCCTCTTCAGGAATCCCGGCATGAACGTCCACGCCGTCATCCTCGCCGCCGGCCAGGGCACGCGCATGAAGTCCGCGCTGCCCAAGGTGCTGCACCCGGTCGGCGGCAAGCCCATGCTCGGCCACGTGCTCGAGGCCGCGCGCGCCGCCGGCGTCGCCGACATCCACCTGGTGCTCGGCCATGGCGCCGAGCAGGTGCGCGACTGGCTCAAGAGCAGCGGCCATGTCGAGGTCAACACCGTGGTGCAGGAGCAGCAGCTGGGCACCGCCCACGCCGTGCAGCAGGCCATTCCCCACGTGCCGGACGGCGCCCTGGTGCTGGTGCTCTACGGCGACGTGCCGCTGATCGCGGCGGAGACGCTGAAGCAGCTGGTGGCGGCGGCCAAGGACGGCATGGCCCTGCTCACCGCCGAGCTGGCCAACCCCTTCGGCTACGGCCGCATCCTGCGCGACGGCCAGCGCCGCATCACCGGCGTGGTGGAGGAGAAGGACGCCGACGACCGGCAGCGCGCCATCACCGAGGTCAATACCGGCTTCGTCGCCGCGCAGGCGCGGCGCATGAAGCGCTGGCTCTCCAAGGTGAAGAACGACAACGCCAAGGGCGAGTATTACCTCACCGACGTCGCCGGCCTGGCGGCGAAGGACGGCGTGGAAGTGCGGGGCGTGACCGCCGCCAACCCCGACGAGACCGAGGGCGTCAACGACCGCCTGCAGCTGGCCCAGGCCGAGCGCCGCTTCCAGCGGCTCAAGGCCGAGCGCCTGATGCGCGACGGCCTGCACCTGGCCGACCCTGCGCGCTTCGACCTGCGCGGCAGCCTGGACTTCGGCCGCGACGTGTTCGTCGACGTCGGCTGCGTGTTCGAGGGCATCGTCGAGCTGGGCGACAACGTCCACATCGGCCCCTACACCCTGCTGCGCAACGTCAAGCTCGGCAGCGGCACCCGCGTCGAGTCGCACAGCGTGCTGGACGAGGCCGACGTGGGCCGCGACTGCCGCATCGGCCCTTACGCCCGCCTGCGCCCCGGCGCCCAGCTGGCGGACCAGGTCCACATCGGCAACTTCGTCGAGATCAAGAAGAGCACGGTGGGCGAGGGCAGCAAGGCCAACCACCTGGCCTACGTGGGCGACGCCACCGTGGGCGAGCGCGTCAACATCGGCGCCGGCGTCATCACCTGCAACTATGACGGCGCCAACAAGCACGCCACCATCATCGGCGACGACGTCTTCATCGGCACCGACAGCCAGCTCGTCGCCCCGGTGGTGGTGGGCCGCGGCGCCTACATCGCCGCCGGCAGCACCATCACCCGCGACGCGCCCGAAGACGCCCTGACCATCTGCCGCGCCCGCGAGCAGCGCTCCTTCCCGGGGTGGAAGAAGCCGGTGAAGAAGAAATAGCGGCTGCGCCCCTCCCGCCCGGTTCGATGGGCGAGGCGAGGGGCGCGACCCAGTTCCGGCCGGCGCCGCAGACGCGCGCCTGCCGCCTGTGGGAGCGGCCCCTGCGGAGAGCGCGCCGCAGGCGGGCGGGGCCACCTGTTTCACCCCAATCCCGCCTGCCCGGCCCTGCTCTCGGCCCTGCCGGCCGGCGTCGCAAGGGCTGGCTACGGGGGTCCCAGTCCCAAATCCCTTAAAATGCAAGCCATCCGGCCGCCCGGCCGCTTCACCGGACAGCAAGCCTCATGTGCGGAATCGTTGGCGCCGTCGCCCAGCGCAACATCACCCCCATCCTCCTCGAAGGCCTGCGCCGCCTGGAGTATCGCGGCTATGACTCCGCCGGCATCGCCGTGCTGGACCGCGACCGCATCGGCCTGCGCCGCGCCGTGGGCAAGGTGGCCCAGCTCGACGAGAAGCTGGCCGCCGCCCCGCTCAGCGGCCAGCTCGGCATCGCCCACACCCGCTGGGCCACCCACGGCGGCGTGACCGAGGCCAACGCCCACCCGCACGTTTCCGGCGGGCGCGTCGCCGTCATCCACAACGGCATCATCGAGAACTACGAGCCGCTCAGGGCCGAGCTGCAGGCCAAGGGCTACGCCTTCGAGTCCGAGACGGACACGGAGGTCATCGCCCACCTGGTGCACGACAACCTCAAGCACGGCGTGGGCCTGGCCGAGGCCGTGCGCGAGGCGGTGCGCCGCTTCACCGGCGCCTACGCCATCGTGGTGTTCGACGCGCAGCACCCGGACCGCTTCGTCGTCGCCCGCATCGCCAGCCCGCTGGTGATCGGCCTGGGCTTCGGCGAGAACTTCGTCGCCAGCGACGTCTCCGCGCTGCTGCCGGTGACGCAGCGCTTCATCTACCTGGAAGAAGGCGACATCGCCGAGATCACCCGCGAGGCCGTGCACATCTTCGGCGCCGACGGCCACAAGCGCGAGCGCAAGATCCACGACATCGCCCTGCGCCCGGAGGCGGCGGAGAAGGGCCAGTACCGCCACTTCATGCTCAAGGAAATCTTCGAGCAGCCTGAGGCCCTGGCCAACACCCTGCGCGGGCGCATCGCCGGCCACCGCGTGCTGCCCGAGTCGCTCGGCCCCAAGGCCGCGGAAATCCTGGGCAAGACCTGCAACATCCACATCGTGGCCTGCGGCACCAGCTACCACGCCGGCCTCGTCGGCAAGTACTGGATCGAGGAGCTGGCCGGCCTGCCGTGCAGCGTGGAGCTGGCCAGCGAATACCGCTACCGCAGCGTCACCGTGCCCAGGGACACGCTGTTCGTCACGCTGAGCCAGTCCGGCGAGACCGCCGACACCCTGGCCGCGCTGCGCTACGCCCGCGGCGCCGGCTACCTGGCGCTGCTCACCATCTGCAACTCCGCCCAGAGCAGCATGGTGCGCGAGTCCGACCTGACCATGCTCACCCAGGCCGGCCCCGAGATCGGCGTGGCCAGCACCAAGGCCTTCACCACGCAGCTGCTGGCCGTGCTGCTGGTGGCCGCCATGCTCGGCCGCTACCAGGGCCTGAGCGCCGAGAAGGAAGCGGAGATCGTGCGCCAGGCCATGCACGCGCCCGCCACCGTCGAGCGCGCGCTGCAGATGGACGGCGCCATCCTGGCCCTGGCCGAGCAGTTCGTGGAGAAGCATCACACCCTGTTCCTCGGCCGCGGCCCCATGTTCCCCATCGCCCTGGAAGGCGCGCTCAAGCTCAAGGAAATCTCCTACATCCACGCCGAGGGCTACGCCGCCGGCGAACTCAAGCACGGCCCGCTGGCGCTGATCGACGAGGAAATGCCGGTGATCGTGGTGGCGCCGAACAACGAGCTGCTGGACAAGCTCAAGAGCAACATCCAGGTGGTGCGCGCCCGCGGCGGCAAGCTCTTCGTCATCGCCGACGACGCCACCGGCATCGCCGACGGCAACGGCATCACCGTGATCCCGATGCCGCACGCGGAGAGCTACGTGGCGCCGATCGTCTACACCGTGCCGCTACAGCTGCTCAGCTACCACGTGGCGGTGCTGAAAGGGACGGATGTGGATCAGCCGAGGAATCTGGCGAAGTCGGTGACGGTGGAGTAGCGCCGATAGATTTACTCTATTTGTGCCGAGGACATGTGCACGAGCATAACAGCGACCTTTGGCAGATTAATCGTTTCAGAGCGAACTGAGGTAGAGCGCGTCACCGCTGGAGTGAATGTCAGGAAACAGTGTGATCCCTCAGTACCTCTGCTAGGCGCGGTGTCAAAGTTTCCTCTACAACATCACTGATAGATGGGTCAGTTAGTGCTTCACCCACAGCGGCCTTTAGGTCGTTGTGATACCAAAACATATCGATGAACGGCGCGGATTGCATCATGTCCGTCGCATCTACGAGGCATTCAAACACTTCAATCTTACCTGCGCTTAACACTGCTCGCCAGAGATATTTGGGGAATGGTTTGAGCAAGAGTTTGCGGCGGATATGAAAGTACCGTGAAGAATTTCTCACCTCTTCTTTGAAGAGATTGACGGTCACCAGATGGAGGTCCCATTCCAGCGGCACTCCCTTTAGAAACACGCTGAATAATTCATGCAGCTTAGTTATCCATTTCTGCACGTCGACGAACGTCACTCGTATCTTGTGATACACAGGAACGACAACCATCTCTGGATACAGAGTTAAAGGTTTGCCGGTCTTGCGATCCTTCCACGCACTTTCGAAAACTACTGGGTAGGTTTTATCTCCAACCGTCGTAGAGGGTTTTACAACTACACGACAAAAAGGCCCCACCTGATCGTCATGCGCATAGAACTCATTGATTCGGAGTCCGGTCATCGAGCGATCGAATCGCACTTGCTAGGCGTTCTTTTCCTAGTTTGAGTTCCGTCTCAATTGCCTGAGGCGTTTGCTTCTGCACTTGAACTGTCCGGCGCTCGGTGATCTCGCCCGATTCATTTATGCTCTTTTGCATGTCCCCCCCTTGGTCACATGTAACCAATTCCACAAGCTTTCGATTCCCGCCATCGCTCGCTATCCGCCAAATGTGGAGTGTTTAAACAACTGGCTCAAACGGAAACTCATGGCCTGCTTAGATTGCCGCCGGTGCACCCCGATAACGCAAGCGTCATCCTCTCTAATCAAAACACCGGATAATCTAGCGCCCGTTTATTTATCCCCGGGATGGATACGCACCCACCCTTATTGAACTATCGTCACCTCCTCCCCTCTCCTCATCCCGCGCAATCGCCTTCGGCTCCACCCGCCGCGGCTTGCCGCGGAACTGGCCGATGCCATTGGGCCCGTAGAAAGTGCCGCCCTGTAGCCGGCTGTGAGGCGGTATGGACGATGGGCAACGCGCCCTGCTCCGGGCTCTGGCCGAGCCAGCGCATGGAGAAGGCGAGCGCGGCACGCCCGGCTCTATCAGGCTTTGCACAGGCACCTGATCCCAGATACTGCCGATAGAGGTGCGGGCGATGCCGGGGTGGGCTGCGAGGCTAATCAGGTTCGCGCCGACTACGGCATTCCGGGGCCGGCCCCCTCTCTGCTGGCGGGGAGAGGGGACCATGGTGGGATAGGTGGGAGAGGCAGAGGGACACGGGTGGGTGAGGAGGGTTTGCGATTTGTTATCCTGCTCACCGGCAGTAGCCCCACTACCACCGAGCCCCAGATGCGCAGCCTCCTCCCGCTGGGCCTGATCCTGCCGCTGCTCTCGGCGCTCCTGGGCTGCCATCACGACGTCGTCCCCGACCTGGGCCGCCTGTATGCCTCCGGCATGGAGCAGGAGCGCACGCCGCCGGTGATCCTGATCCCGGGCATCCTCGGCTCCCGACTGGTGGATGAGCGGCATCACCAGGAGATCTGGCCGGGCTCTTCGTTCAACCTGCTGTTCGACGCCAAGGAAAACCTGGCGCTGAAGATCGATCCGAAGACCCTGGAGCCGCAGCGGGATGGGGTACAGCCGGATGGCCTGTTCGAGCAGGCGTTCAACAGCGATTTCTACGGCGCGATCCTGCGCACCCTGCGCGAGTCCGGCGGCTTCGTTCCCGGCAAGCTGGGCTTTCCGGCGGACCCGCGGCAGCGGCGCTACTACGTGTTCGCCTACGACTGGCGGCAGGACAACGTGCGCACGGCGCGGCAGCTGGATACGCTGATCCAGGATATCCGGCGCGACTACGGCGATCCGCACCTGAAGGTGAACATCATCGCCCACAGCATGGGCGGGCTGGTGACGCGCTATTACCTGCGCTACGGCACGGTGGACGCGCTGGAGGGCGAGGGGGACTTCCCCATCAACATGAGCGGCGCGTCGAAGGTGGGCACGGTGGTGCTGCTGGGCACGCCGAACCTGGGCTCGATGCGCTCGCTGCACGGCATGGTGCTGGGCGACGAGGTGGCGTTCAGCCGGGTGCCGCCGGAGGTGCTGGCGACGATGCCCAGCGTCTACGAGCTGCTGCCGCATCCGCTCACCGACTGGTCGGTGAGCCCGGAGGGCAAGGACCTGGACCTGGACCTGTTCGATCCCGCCACCTGGCAGCGCTTCCAGTGGTCGGTGTACAACCCGGCGGTGCAGCAGCGCATCCGCAAGGGCTACAAGGACCCGGCGCAGGCGGATGCGTACATCGCCACCCTGCAGGCCTATTTCGTGCGCACGCTGGAGCGGGCGCGCCGCTTCATCTGGTCGATCACGTTCGAGGAGCCGGTGTCGCCGGTGAAGCTGGTGGTGTTCGGCGGCGACTGCGTGCTGACGCCGGCGCGTGCGGTGATCGAGCCGGACGGCGCGGAGACGCGGGCGCGGCTGTTCCCGCAGGAAGTGCAGCACAAGGCGCCCGGCGTCGATTACGCGCGCCTGATGCTGGAGCCGGGCGATGGCGAGGTGACCAAGCCCTCGCTGCTGGCGCGCCAGTCGCTCAACCCGGTGGCGCCGCGCTCGGACGCGCTGTTCTTCCCGCTGGCGTGGTCGTTCTTCCTGTGCGAGAACCACGAGCGCCTCACCGGCAACATCAACTTCCAGGACAACCTGCTCAATGTGCTGCTGACGCGGGAGCATCCCTGGGAGGAGCCTGCGGCGGCGGCGGTGAAAGGCCCGGAGCGGGGAGCGCGCTGAGGGTGTAAGGGCAAGCGTGCGCGCCGCTACGGCATGGGCGGGGTGGCGATGCCCCCGGTGGCGGAGGGCACAGCACTCAGGAGCTTGGAGTAGAAGATGTCGCTGTGGCCGACCGGGTGGTTTTCGATTTCCGCCACCTTGCTGTAGCCGCGGCGGGCGTAGAAGCCGGGCGCCTGGAAGCTGTGGGACGCGAGCAGCACCAGGCGGCAGCCCTTGCCGAGGGCGTAGCGCTCCACCGCTTCGAGAAGCCGGGTGCCGATGCCCTGCCCGCGCAGCGCCGCGGAAACCCACAGCTGCGCGACATAGCAGCAGCCGCCCCAGGTGTGGCCGCTGACGCCGGCTGCGACGGCGCCGTCATCGCCGCGCCGGGCCGCGGAAAAGGATTCGCCGTCGTGGTACCCGGTGGCGGCGGCGTTGTGCTCGTAGAGGCGCTGCGCCAGCAGCGCGGTGAGCTCGGGGGCCTCGCCCGGTTCGATGGTGATCATCGGGTTCGATGCCGCAGCCCGGCTCAGGCGTCCGCCGCCGCGCCGGGCCAGGCGGCGTTCTCGAGCACGGTGCGGTAGCCGTCGGCATCCTGGTAGGTGCGCCCGCGCTGGTCCCAGTAGGGATTCAGCGACGGCACCCGGGTGAATCCGGCGCGGGAGAGCCGCTCGCAGGCGGCGCTCCAGGCGGCCTGGTCGGGAAAGTAGAAGACCAGCAGGTCTTCCGGGCCGGGCGAGGGCGGCACCGGGTGCGCCCGGCACACGGTGAGTTCCAGGTGGTACGCGGCGCCGGGCCAGCCGAGCATGACGCCGTCGAAACCCGCGTGATCCTCGAAGTGTCCGAGCAGGCTCAGGCCGAGGCCGTCGCGGTACATCGCCAGCGCGCGCCGCAGGTCGCGCACCGGCCGGGCCACGCGCAGGTGCGGCGGGGTCATGGCGGTGACGGCGGCGGTGGAAGGCGTTTCGGTCATGTTCGGCTCCGGGCGGCGGCAGGGCATGGGTCCGTGAGTGCCGCGGCCGGTCCGCCGTTGCCAGCCGCGGGATGGTGACACGGCGTGCCAGGCGCCGGAGGTGCGGAGCATTCGGAGTTTGTGGCCCTGCGTCCCGTCTCCCGCCGCGGCCGGGCGGCTCGTCCCGGGCACCTCACGGCTCGTCACAGGGCCGGTTGCCTTCGCTTCCTGACCGGCGTAGATTCCCCGTCCACTGCGCGAGCGCGCGCATCCCGAGACCGAATGTGCTGATTCCGTCGCCCAACGCCGTACGCACCATGCCGCCTCCCCGCGGCGTGTCTGCCGCGTGCATGGAGCCGGTCTGACCTGAAAGCAGGAAGGCCGGCGTCCTGCCGGTCTTCCGCGGATGTCCCGAACGCCCCGGAAGCCGCTTCCGGGGCGTTTTTGTTTTCGGGCCCGACGAATCAACCAAAATGGAACACCTGCAAATGTCGACCAAGCTCACCAACCGCTGGCTCGCCCTCTACGTGCTCTGCCTGGGCGTGCTGATGATCGTGCTGGACAGTACGATCGTCACCGTGGCGCTGCCTTCGATCCAGGCGGACCTGGGGTTTTCCGGCTCCTCGCTCGTATGGGTGCTGAACGCCTACATGCTGACCTTCGGCGGCTTCCTGCTGCTGGGCGGGCGGCTGGGGGACCTGTACGGCAACCGCCGGCTGTTCCTGCTGGGGCTTTCGCTGTTCACGCTGGCTTCGCTGGCCTGCGGGCTGTCCACTTCGCCGGTGCTGCTGGTGACGGCGCGCGCGGTGCAGGGGCTGGGCGGGGCGGTGGTCACGGCGGTGGCGCTGGCGCTGATCATGAACCTGTTCCCCGAGGCGGGGGACCGCGCCAAGGCCATGGGCATCTACGGCTTCGTCTGCTCCGCCGGCAGCAGCCTCGGCGCGCTGCTCGGCGGCTTTCTCACCGGGGCGCTGAACTGGCACTGGATCTTCCTGGTCAACCTGCCGATCGGCGTGGCGGTGTACGCGTTGTCGCTGATGATGCTGCCGCGCGACACCGGGGCCGCGCATGGCCGGCGGCTCGACGTGGCCGGCGCTCTGAGCGTCACCGCCGGGCTGATGCTGGCGGTGTACGCGGTGGTGGACGGCAACCGCGCCGGCTGGGCTTCGGCGCAGACCCTGGCGCTGTTCGCCGCGGCGGCGCTGCTGCTCGGCGCGTTCCTGGCGATCGAGGCGCGGGTGCATGATCCGCTGATGCCGCTGCGCCTGTTCCGCCTGCGCAACCTGGCCACCGCCAACGCGGTGGGCGTGGCCTGGGCGGCGGGCATGTTCGCCTGGTTCGTGCTGTCGGCGCTGTACCTGCAGAAGGTGCTGAACTACGCGCCGCTGCAGGTGGGCCTGGCCTTCGTGCCGGCGGACATCATCATGGCGGCGTTCTCGCTCGGCCTGTCGGCGCGGGTGGTGATGCGCTACGGCATCCGCGGCCCGCTGTGGATCGGCCTGGCCCTGGCCACCGCGGGCCTGGCGCTGTTCGCGCGCGCGCCGCTGGACGGCGCCTTCCTCGTCGACGTGCTGCCGGGCATGCTGCTGCTCGGCCTGGGCGCGGGCCTGGCCTTCAACCCGGTGCTGCTGGCGGCAATGAACGACGTGGGCCCGGACGAGTCCGGCCTGGCCTCGGGCGTGGTCAACACCTCGTTCATGATGGGCGGCGCGCTGGGCCTGGCGTTGCTGGCGAGCCTGGCCGACGCGCGCACCGCGACCCTGCGCAGTGGCGGCGCGGAAGCCGCGGCGTCGCTGAACGGCGGCTACCACCTGGCCTTCCTCATCGGCGCCTGCCTCACCGCCGCGGCGGCCCTGGCCGGCGGCGTGCTGCTGCGGCAGAAGGCGGCGCCGGCAGTGGATGAGACGGCGCCCGCGGGCCCGGTCGCGGAGGGCTCGTAGCGGGTATCGGGCGGTAAGGGGTCATAGCCGCCTCTCCCGCCGGGAGAGGCCGCCGCGCAGCGGCGGGTGAGGGGCGCGCTCTCGGCGTGCGTTGCGGTGATGCCGGCTGCGTCCCTCACCCCAGGCCCCTCTCCCGGCTGGAGAGGGGTGTGAGATCGCTTGCGGCGGAACCCCGGCATGTTGGAACGAAGCGGCGCCGGTCCGGTCAGTGGTGGAGCCTTCATAGCCGCCTCTCCCGCCGGGAGAGGCCGCCGCGCAGCGGCGGGTGAGGGGCGCGCTCTCGGCGTGCGTTGCGGTGAGATGCCGGCTGCGCCCCTCACCCCCGGCCCCTCTCCCGGCGGGAGAGGGGAGTGAGATCGCTTGCGGCGGGAACTCGCGGCATGTTTGGAACGAAGCGGCGCCGGCCGGGTCAGTGGTGGAGCCTTCATAGCCGCCTCTCCCACCGGGAGAGGCCGCCGCGCAGCGGCGGGTGAGGGGCGCGCTCTCGGCGTGCGTTGCTGTGAGATGCCGGCTGCGCCCCTCACCCCAGGCCCTCTCCCAGCGGGAGAGGGTGTGAAACGCTTAGCATGTCGGCCGATTCATTCGATCAACTAAACGCCTCGACACCCATGCCACTGTCTCCCCGCACCGCAACCCGCCTGCTCCGCGTCGCGTTCTGGATCGCGCTGGCGGTCGCCTTCACTGCCGCCGTGGTGCCGGCCGAGGAGTCGCCGGAGGTGCTGCCGTGGGACAAGGCGCAGCACTTCCTCGCCTTCTACGTGCTGGCCTTCCTCGCCGCCGCGGCCTATCCGCGCCGCAGCCTGCTCGGCATCGGCGCGGTGCTGTCCGCGTTCGGCGCCCTGATCGAGTTCGTGCAGATGATCCCGGCGCTGCACCGCGATGCGGAGCTGCTGGACTGGGTGGCGGACACCGTGGCCATCGCCGCGGCGCTGTTGCCGGCGGCGCTGATCGCCATCCGCAAACGCCTGGCGGCCTGAGCGCACCGCCCGGGCGATTTGGCCCGGCGCGGCAAGCTGCTACTGTGGGCGGGCCCGACCAGCAGAGGTGCCGGCCCATGTCCATTTCCATCGTCCAGCTCGGCTCGCCGCGTGCGCGCGGCGAAGGCCTGCGCATCGGCACCGTGCGGCGCCCGCCGCGCGGCGTGCCCAAGGCGCAGTTCGCTGCGCGCGATTACTACGATGTCTGGCTGCCGCTGCTTTCGCCGAGCCCGGAACTGGTGGCCGAGGCCCTGGCGGCGCAGGCCGACGACGACGCCAAGGGCTAGAGCCGCTTCGAGCGCAGGTTCCGGGCGGAGATGGCCCAGCCCGACGCCGCGCGCACCCTGGACCTGCTGGCGGCGCTGTCGCACAGCAGCGACTTCGCGGTGGGCTGCTACTGCAAGGACGAGGCGCGTTGCCACCGCAGCGTGCTGCGCGCCCTGCTGGCCGGGCGCGGTGCCCGCCTGCGCGGCTGAAGTTCCGCTGCGGCTGCGCCGGGTGCGCCGCCCCGGGCGCGATGGCAATATGGCCGGAGCGCGGGCTGGCGCCGCACTGGATACCTGGGATATGAGATGAGCCGTTCGGCATCGACGGAGGTTTACGCCGGCGCCATGCGCCGTGCGCGGCAGGCGCGGGGCGCGACGGGCGGTGTCGTGCCGGCAGCGCCGCCGCGGTAGCCGGCGGCCATGCGCTTGCCGCGTCCGTCCGCGCGCCGCTGGCCCGGCATCCTGGCGCTGCTGCTGTTGCTGCCGGCCGGCGCCTGCCACCGCGGCGATCCCGATGCGCTGTGGAAGATCGTCAGCCAGCAATGCGTGCCCGACCAGCGCGAGCACGGCGCGCCCGCGCCTTGCGCCCTGGTCGATCTTTCCGCCGGCGCCGATCGCGGCTACGCGGTGCTCAAGGACATCAACGGTCCCTACCAGTACCTGCTGATCCCGACCGCGCGGCTCAACGGCATCGAGAGCCCCGCGCTGCTGGCCGCCGACGCGCCGCGCTATTTCGCCGCCGCCTGGGAGGCGCGGCGCTTCGTCGAGCAGGGTTACGGCCAGCCGCTGCCGCGCGAGGCGCTGAGCCTGGCGATCAACTCCAGGTACGGCCGCTCGCAGAACCAGCTGCACATCCACATCGACTGCGTGCGCAAGCGCGTGCGCGAAACCCTGCGCACGGAGCTGCCGCGCGTCGGCAACGGCTGGGCGCCGCTCGGCGCGCCACTGGCGGGCCACAGCTACCGCGCCATGCGCATCGGCGAGGAGCCGTTCCTGCGGCTCAATCCGTTCAGCCTGCTGGGCGCCACCGCGGAAGGCGAGATGGCGCGGCACACCCTGATGGCGGTGGGCGCGACGTTCGAGGACGGCACGCCGGGTTTCGTGCTGCTCGACGATCGCGCCGACCCGTGGCGGCTGGATTTCGGGCACGGCGAGGATCTGCAGAGCCACAGTTGCAGCTAGGGGCCCGGGAGCAGCGGAGAGTCCGGCCCCGGCGCCAGCGCTGCGCTCAGGACGGCAAGGGCGAAGCCAGGGCGGCCGTGCTCAGGCCGGCGCCTTCGCCGGCTGCGCCTCCGGCTCCTGGCGCAGGGCCTCGTCCAGCAGCCAGTCGCGGAACGCCACCACTTCCGGGCGCGCCATCGCCGCGTCGGTGACGACCGAGTAATAGGCGTTATCCAGCGGCAGCGCCAGCGGGAACGCCACGGCGACCTTGCCCTCGGCCATTTCCGCCGCCGCCAGCAGCGGCGTCGCCAGGGTCACGCCCAGGCCGTCGGCGGCGGCTTCTAGCGCCAGGGTGGAGTGGTCGAGCTGCAGGCCGCGGCGCGGGTCCACGTCGGTGATGCCGGCGCGCTTGAGCCAGCGCGCCCAGGCCGAGCGGGTGCGGTCGGCCACGCGCGCGTCGCCGTGCAGCAGGGTGTGGTGGCGCAGGTCGTCCGGCCTCGCCAGCGGCGGCGGCCCCTTCAGCAGGCGCGGATGGCACATCGGCACCACTTCCACGGTGAACAGCAGGTCGACGTGGTTGCCGTGCGGGCGGCCGTTGTTGAAGCGGATCTCGATGTCGGGGTCCACCGTCGACTCGGCGGCGTCCTCGGAGCGGATCTCGCGGGCCGAGGCGTTGATCAGCTGGCCGCTCGCCACCAGGCGCACGTCCACGTCCGGGTGCTGCGACAGGAAGCGCTGCAGGCGCGGCATCAGCCAGCGCGAGACGAAGGTCGGCGTGGCGCCCACCGTCAGGTGCGGCGCGCGGCCGTGGTTGCGCAGTTCCGCCACCGCCTGCGCCAGGGCCTCGAAGCCCTGCTGGAAGCGCGGCAGCGCGGCCTGCGCCGCCGGGGTCAGCTCGATGCGCCGCGGCAGCCGCTCGAACAGGGCAAAGCCGAGCTGCTGCTCCAGCGCCTTGATCTGGTGGGTCAGCGCCGCCGGGGTGACGAACAGCTCCTCCGCGGCTTTGCGGAAGCTCTTGTGGCGCGCCACGGCCTCGAAGGCTCGCAGTGCATTGAGCGGTGGCAGTCGGTTGAAGGACACGGCACGGTTTAGCTTTTTTCAACTGGCATGATAATCCGCCGCCGGTTCCCGGCGCCATGCGCCTAAAGGATTAGGCGGCGCAACCGCCTGCAGGCGGCAACACCCGGCTGGCGCGGCAAGCGGCGTGCACAGAAATCATCAGGCCACCTGTCCGGCGGCGTGCCCCGAGGCCCAGGCCCACTGGAAGTTGTAGCCGCCGAGGTGGCCGGTCACGTCCACCACCTCGCCGATGAAATACAGGCCCGGCACCCGGCGCGCTTCCATCGTGGTGGAGGACAGCTCGCGCGTGTCCACGCCGCCCAGGGTCACCTCGGCGGTGCGGTAGCCTTCGGTGCCGCTGGCGGTCACCGGCCAGCGTTGCAGCGCGGCGCCGATCTCGCGCAGCTCGGCCGGGTGGTACTGGCGCATCAGGCGGTTGCCGAAGCGCAGCTCGCACAGGCGCTGCGCCAGGCGCTTGGGGAACCAGTCGCCGAGCACGGTCTTCAATTCCGCCGCCGGACGCTCGCGCTGCTGCGCCTCGAGCACCTGAGCCGCGTCCAGGTCCGGCAGCAGGTCCAGGTGCAGCGCCTTGCCCGGCTCCCAGTAGGAGGAGATCTGCAGGATCGCCGGGCCGCTGAGGCCGCGGTGGGTGATGAGGAAGCCGGCGCGGAAGCTCTGGCCCTCGCATTCCGCCGTCACCGCCGGCAGCCCCAGGCCGCTGAGGTCGGCGTAGTCGTCGAGGTGGCGGCCGCTCAAGGTCAGCGGCACCAGGGCCGCGCGCGTCGGCAGCATCGCCAGGCCGAACTGCCGCGCCAGCTCGTAGCCGAAGCCGCTGGCGCCCATCTTCGGGATCGACAGGCCGCCGCTGGCCACCACCAGCGAGGCGCAGGTGAGCGCGCCGCGCGCCGTGTCCAGGGCAAAGCCCTCGCCCTCGCGCCGCACCTGTTCCACCGCGCAGTCGGTCTGGATGCGGACGCCGGCGGACTCGCACTCGTCGAGCAGCATGCGCACGATCAGCTTGGAGGATTCGTCGCAGAACAGCTGGCCCAGCTCCTTCTCGTGCCAGGCGATGCGGTGCCGGTCCACCAGGGCGATGAAGTCCCACTGCGTGTAGCGCGCCAGCGCCGACTTGCAGAAGTGCGGGTTGGCCGAGAGGTAGTTTTCCGGCGTGGCGTGCAGGTTGGTGAAATTGCAGCGGCCGCCGCCGGACATCAGGATCTTCTTGCCGACGCGGTTGGCGTGCTCGACCACCAGCACGCTCCGCCCGCGCCGTCCGGCCACGGCGGCGCACATCAGGCCGGCGGCGCCGCCGCCGATCACGATCACGTCGTAGTGCATGGCGCGATTGTGCCAGTGACCGGCGGCGCGCGGGTTGAATGGGGGCTCATCTCCCGCTGGCGCGGGAGGGTGGGGAGAGGCGCCGCGAAAAAACCGGGGCGGCGCCCTCGACCCGCAGCGGACCTGGGCTTGCCTCAGCGCGCCTGCAGCGCGTGCACGCTGAACAGCTGGTGCGGATCGGTCCAGCACTCCAGCGGCTCGTAGCCGGCGGCGCTGGCCAGCATGCGGAAGCCCTCCGGCGTGTACTTGTACGAATTCTCGGTGTGGATGCTCTCGCCCTCGGCGAAGTCGAAGTGCCGCGCGCCGATGCGCACGCGCTGCGCGCGGCGGCTCAGCAGGTGCATCTCGACGCGGCTTTCGGCGGCGTTCCAGCGCGCGCAATGGCGGAAGGCGGAGAGATCGAAGCTGCCGCCCAGCTCGCGGTTGATGCGCTGGAGCAGGTTGAGGTTGAAGGCGGCGGTGACGCCGGCCGCGTCGTCGTAGGCGGCCTCCAGGACGGCGGCGTCCTTGCGCAGGTCCACGCCGACGATCATCACCGCGCCGCGGCCGAGCGTGCGGCGGGTCTGGGCCAGGAAGCGGCGCGCCTCGCCCGGGGTGAAGTTGCCGATGGTGGAGCCGGGGAAGAAGCCCGCCAGCCGTCCCGGCAGCGTGCGCGCCGCCGCCGGCAGCTCGAACGCCTGGGTGTAGTCGGCGCACACCGGCGCCACGCGCAGGCCGGGGAAGGCGCGGGCCAGCGCCGCGGCGCCGGCCAGCAGGTGGCCGCGCGAGATGTCCACCGGCACGTACAGGCTGGGCTGTTCCAGCTGCTCCAGGATCAGGCCGACCTTGGCGGCCGAGCCGGAGCCGAACTCGACCACGCCGGCGCCCGCGCCGAGCAGGGCCGCCATCTCGCCGGCGCGCCGGCGCAGGATGCCCAGCTCGGTGCGGGTCGGGTAGTACTCCGGCAGCTCGCAGATGCGGTCGAACAGCGCCGAGCCGGCGGCGTCGTAGAAGAACTTGCAGGGCAGGCTCTTGCGCGGCTGCGCCAGGCCGGCGAACACCGCCTGCTCGAACTCGCCGCGGGTGGGTTCGAGATCGTGCAGGTGCTGCACGCCTTGCAGCGGGAGTGCCGAGACCATTTATGCGTCCTCCGCGAGCCGGAACCCGCTGAACTGCCAGCGCGCGGCCGGCCCGAAGAAATTGCGGTAGCTGGGCCGCGAGTGCCCCGGCGGCGTGGCGCAGGAGCGGCCGCGCAGCACCATCTGGTTGACCATGAACTTGCCGTTGTACTCGCCCACCGCGCCGGCGGCGGGGCGGAAGCCGGGATAGGGCAGGTAGGCGCTGCCGGTCCACTCCCACACCTCCTGAGTGAAGCCTTCGCGCAGCGCGCCCGGATGCGGGCGCACCGCCGCGGCGGAGGTGAAATCGCCGCCGGCCTGCCGCGCCGCCACTTCCCATTCCTGCTCGGTCGGCAGGCGCTTGCCGGCCCAGGCGGCGTAGGCGCAGGCCTCGTAGTAGCTGACGTGGCACACCGGCTCGTCGGCGCACAGCGGACGCGGGCCGTGCAGGGTGTAGCAGGTCCAGTCGTGGCCGGTGCGCTCCCAGTACAGCGGCGCGTTCCAGCCTTCCTCGCACACCTTCGCCCAGCCGTCGGACAGCCATAGCCCGGCGCGGCGGTAGCCGCCGTCGGCGACGAACTCCAGGTATTCGCCGACGCTCACCGGGCGGCTGGCGATGCGGCAGCCGGACAACAGCACTTCGTGCGCCGGGCCCTCGTTGTCGAAATGAAAGCCGGTGCCGCGGTGGCCGACCGCATGGATGCCGCGCGGGATGTCGTGCCAGCGCAGCGGCGGCGCGGCGCCCGGCCCGGCTTCCGGCGCGGCGGCGTAGGCCGGCCGCAGCGGATTGCCGGAAAAGGCGTGCTTGATGTCGGTGAGCAGCAGCTCCTGGTGCTGCTGCTCGTGGTTCAGGCCCAGCTCGACCAGGGCCTGCACGGCGGGCGTGCCGCGCTCCAGCAATTGCAGCATCGCCTGGTCGACATGCGCGCGGTAAGCCGCGATCTCGTCGCAGGACGGCCGGCTGAGCATGCCGCGGCGCGGCCGCGCCACGCGCTCGCCGATCGCCTCGTAATAGGAATTGAACAGGTAGCCGTAGCCCGGGTGGAACGGCTTGTAGCCGGCCAGCTGCGGCTGCAGCAGGAAGGTTTCGAAGAACCAGCTGGTATGGGCGCGGTGCCACTTGGCGGGGCTGGCGTCCGGCATCGACTGCAGCACCTGGTCCTCCGCCGACAGCGGCTCGGCCAAGGCCTCGGTCTGCGCCCGCACCTGGCGGTAGCGCGCGCGCAGATCGGCGGCCACCACGGCCGGCGGCACCTCCGGATGGCTCGAGGTCACGCTAAGCCACCGTCCGGCCGGACTCGGCCGGCGCCACGCCGTTCCATGTCGCTTCGACCATCCTCATCCCCTGTCGGTGCCGCGTCGATCCAATCCTGGGACCACCCGCGGCGGGGTCGGGTTCGGGCGGATCATAGGTCCGGCCGGATGACGCCACCATGTCCGGCCGTACGATCGCCATGCCCGGGCGTACGGGGACCATGCGGGCGGTTATCATGGTTTCAATGGAAGACTGGGTACATCGCGCGCTGGCGCGCTGGCCGAACGTGCCGGCCCTGTTCGGCTGGCTCGGCCTGGACCGGCGCGGCCGCTGGCTGATCCGCGGCGAGATCATCAGCCGGCCGCAGATCGTCGAGACCATCAACCGCAACTACGCCGCCGACGCCCATGGCCGCTGGTATTTCCAGAACGGCCCGCAACGCGGCTACGTGGCGCTGGCGCACGCGCCGCTGCTGCTGCGCGCGCCCGCCGAGGGCGATACGCTCACCGCGCACACCGGGGCGCCGGTGCGGGAGGTGGCGGCCGCCTGGCTGGACGAGGACGGCGGCCTGCTGCTGCAGACCGACCTGGGCCCCGGCGCGCTGGCCGACGCCGACCTGGACTGGGCATTGCAGCGGCTGTGCACTGCGCAGGGCGCCCTCGATGAAGCGCAGCTGGCCGCGGCACTGGCGCTGCCCTCGGGCAGCGCCACGGCGCTGCGCCTGCGCCTCGCTGACAGGCTGCTGCCATTGACACGGCTGGACCGCGCCGAGGCGCCGGCGCGCCTGGGCTTCGTGCGCGAGCCGCAGCCTTTGCCGGAGGAGCGCCGCGCCTGAGCCGGGCCTGGGACGAAGCGTGCTGACTTTTGCGCAAGCCGCGGCTAGGCTGGCGCCATACCAATAACCCCGTCTCATCATGACCCATGCCCGTTTCGCCCGGTATCTGCCGGGCCTGCTGCTTGCATGCTCCGTCCTGGCCCAGGCCGACGCGCCGCCCGCTGCCCTCGCCACCCTGGCCGAGCAGACCGGCTACCGCCAGACCGGCCGCTACGCCGAGGTCGAGCGCCTGTGCCAGGCCTACCAGCAGGCCTGGCCCGAGGCGGTGCGCTGCTTCGAATTCGGCCGCTCGCCGGAAGGCCGGCCGATGCTGGCGCTGAGCGTCAGCCGCAGCGGCGCGCTCACCCCCGAGGTGGCGCGCCAGCGCGGGCTGCCGGTGTTCCTGGTGCAGGGCGGCATCCACGCCGGCGAGATCGACGGCAAGGACGCCGGCTTCCTCGCGCTGCGCGAGATGCTGCAAGGCACGGCGGCGCCGAAGGCGCTGGACAAGGAAGTGGTCGTGTTCGTGCCGGTGTTCAACGTCGACGGCCACGAGCGCTTCGGCCATTGGAACCGGCCCAACCAGGTCGGGCCGGAGGAGATGGGCTGGCGCACCACCGCGCAGAACCTCAACCTCAACCGCGACTACACCAAGGCCGACGCGCCGGAGATGCAGGCGATGCTGCGCCTGCTCGACCAGTGGGACCCGATCGTCTACGCCGACCTGCACGTGACCGACGGCGCCAACTTCCGCCACGACGTCTCGCTCACGGTGGAGCCGCTGTACGACGGCGACAGCGGCCTGCGCGAGGCCGCGGCGGCGATGCAGAAGGAGACCATCAGGCGGCTCACCGCCGCCGGCTCGCTGCCGCTGGACTTCTATCCGAGCTTCGCGCGCACCGACGATCCGGCCTCCGGCTTCGAGGTGCAGGTGGTGCCGCCGCGCTTCTCGCACGGCTACTGGGGCCTGCGCAACCGGCTCGGCATGCTGGTGGAGACGCACTCCTGGAAGGATTACGCCACGCGCGTGCGCACCACCCGCAACACCATCGTCGCGCTGGCCGAGCAGGTCGCCACGAGCGGCCCGGCGTGGATGCGCACGGCGCAGCGCGCCGACGAACGCGCGGCCCGGCTCGGCGGCGAGCAGGTGCCGCTGAACTTCGCCTCGGGCGAGCACGTGCGCACCATCGACTTCCTGGGCTACGCCTATGTGCGCGAACCCTCCGCCGTTTCCGGCGGCCTGGTCACGCGCTACGACACGGGCAAGCCCGAAGTCTGGCGCGTGCCGCTGAAGGACACGGTCAAGCCGAGCCTGGTGGTGCGCGCGCCCAAGGCCGGCTACATCGTGCCGGCGGCCTGGGCCGCGGAGATCGGCCAGAAGCTGGCCCTGCACGGCATCGGCTTCCGCCGGCTCGACACGCCGCCGGGCAGGCTCCAGGTGGAGACCTTCCGCGCCACCGCGGCCGACCTGTCCAAGCCGCCGTTCGAAGGCCGCACCATGCCGGAGCTCAAGGGCGAATGGAAGGCCGAGACGCGCGAGGTGCCGCCCGGCTCGCTCTACGTGCCGCTGGCCCAGCCCGAGGCGCGCCTGGTGCTGGCGCTGTTCGAGCCGCTGGCCTCGGATTCCTTCGCCGCCTGGGGCTTCTTCAACCGCGCTTTCGAGCAGAAGGAGTACATGGAACCCTACGTCGCCGAGCAGGTGGCGCAGCAGATGCTGGCCGGCGATCCGGCGCTGGCGCGGGAGTTCCGCGACAAGCTCGACGGCGACGAGAAGTTCGCCCAGGACCCGCAGGCGCGGCTCGACTTCTTCTACCGCCGCTCGCCGTCGTGGGACGAGCGGCTGGATCTGTATCCGGTATACCGGGTGCAGCAGGCGCCGGCGGGGGGCTGAGCGCCTTGCCGCGGCGCCGGATCCTTTTCGTCACGTGTCATCCCTGCGCGCCGCCAGGGATGACGCGCCAGGACGCTACCTCCGCACCGGCAGTTCGATATAGCTGCCGCCGTACCAGCGCAGCTTGATGTGGTGCAGCACGTATTCCAGCGCCTCGCCGCTGACTTCGCCGCCGCCGCCGTAGTTGATCTGCCGGTCCGGCCGCTTCAGCACTTCGAGGTGCAGCACCAGGCGGCTGCCGGCCTGGACCCGCCGTCCCAGCCACTGCTCGCAGCGGAACGGCAGCTGCTGGCGCACGCCGGCGAGCAGCATGTGGCGCTGGCTGCGATCGCCGGCATAGCTGCCGCGGAATTCGCAGGGCGCGGCGAGCTGCAGGCCGCTGCCGTCGGCGAGCTGCTCGTAGAGCGTCAGGCTCAGGTCCACATCCTGGCGGTTGAGCATGAAGTCGAGCTGGCCGCCCAGGCTCCCGCCCAGTTCCAGCGGCTGCGCCAGCGGCTCGCTGGCGAAGGCCAGGCCGTCGCGCGGCGGCGGAATGCGGCCGGCGAGATTGCCGCGCGGCGGCGGGTCGGCGTCGCGGCGGTCGGCGAGGTTGACCACCAGGCTGGTGTAGGCGGAGTCCGGCGGGACCGCCGCGCTGAGGCGGTGGCGCTCGCCGCCGGCGGGGTCGAGGTAAAAGCGCAGCGCGCCGCTCTGCAATGAAGCGGCGTGGCGCCACTCGTCGGCGCCCATCAGCTCGTAGCTGACCCGGTCGTTCAACGGCGGCGGCAGCGGGCCGTTGCGGAACACGTGGTCGAACCAGCGCAGGCGCAGCTCGCGCAGGTCCGGCAGCGCCGCCGGGTCCAGGGTGTAGCCGCGCAGGATCGGCGGCGGGCCGCCGCGAGCGGCGTCCTGCGCCCAGGGCCCCAGCAGCAGGTTGTGGTCCGCGTCGGGCTTGTAGCGCAGGTGCTCGCCGAAGTAGTACAGCGCGCCGGCCTGGCCGCCGGCGTAGTAGCCGCCGATGCTCAGCACCGGCACGTCGATGCGGGCGAACTGCTTGCCGTAGGGGATGAGCTTCTGCCACCAGCGGTCGTAGCTCGGGTGCGCCAGCCACTCCTGGAAGGCGTGGTTGTGGGCGCCGGCCATGCGGTCGTAGTCGCGGTAGGGCGCGCCGCTGCGGTACCACTTGCGATCCAGCGCCTGCCAGGCCGCCGCGTCGCGGCCGCTGCCGCCGTCGGCGGACTGCGCCGCCAGCGCCCAGGCGTAGGCGTCGTTGCGGAAAATGCGGCCGGGCGCCGGGAAGTCGATGCCCGGCGCCATCGGGTCGGCGGCGGCGATGGCCTTGAGCGCGGCGGGCGCCTGCTTCGCCGCGGCCCAGGCGGCGAAGCCGCCGTAGCCGTCGCCGTACAGGCCCACCCTGCCGTCGCTCCACGGCTGGCGGGCGATCCAGCGGATCACCGCGCGCACGTCCTCGCCCTCGTGCAGGAACGGCCGCGGCGCGCCGTGGCCGCCGCGCAGGCGGCTGTAGGCCAGCACGCCGGCGTAACCGCGCGCGGCGCAGGCGCGCGCATCGTCCAGCGGCGGGTCCAGCGCGTACTGCAGCAGGGCGGCGCGCCGCTCGGCGCCAGCCCGGGGCAGCAGCACGCGGATGTGGATCTCGCCGCCGCCTGCGCCGCGCAGCACCACCTCGTCGCCGCCGGCATAGCGCCGCCGGCCGTCCTCCTCGACCAGCTTCGCCGCCGCCGCGCCGACGCTGCGCCGCGCGTCCAGTGCCAGCCAGGTCCACACCAGCTCCAGCGCCTGGTCCTGGTCCAGCACGCCGGCGGCGCGGCTGCGGTCGAAGGCCACCTGCAGCGCGTCGCGGCCCGCCTCCGGCGGCTCGGTCAGCCAGGCGCCGGCGGCGTAGGCCTCGCGGTCGCCGAGCCTGGGCGCGGCCTCGCGGAAGGCCTGGGCGAAGGCTTGGTCGAGCGGCGCGGCGCCGGCCGCGGCGAGGGTGCGGGCATGGACATAGAGGTCCAGCGCGACGGCGCGGCCCGGCGGCTGGCGCTGGTCCGCAGCCTTGCCGGACTTCTGCTGGCGCTCGCGCAGCGACTGCCGCGCGTCGTCGGCGGCGGCGTAGTTGCTGTCCGCCATCTGCAGCGCCGACAGGTTGGCGAGGTAACGCTCGGTATCGGCATCCTGGTACACCGGCAGCATGCGCTCGGCCAGGTCGCGGATCAGCGCCGGCACGCCCGGATCGTCGGCGCTGGCGGGCGGATGGAACTCGAAGCTGTCGGCGCGGACCGCCGCCGGCGCCAGCGCCAGCAACAGCAGCAAGTGCAGCAGTGCGGTCCGGATCATGGCGCGGCACCCGCATCCTGCCGGGGCGGCGCCCCGTCCGCCCCCGCCTTGACCAGGTGCAGCACGCGGCCGAACAGCTGCTCCTGTCCCTCGGCGGCGCGGCCGATGTGGATCAGCCCGGTGTGCGCCAGCTCCTGCTGCAGCACCGAGGCGATGCGCGTCATCAGCTCGGCGTCGAGCGCGCCGAAAGCGTCGTCGATCAGCACCCACGGCGGCGCCTGCAGTGCCAGGCGGGCGAAGGCCAGGCCCTGCTGCTCGTCCTGGCTCAGCTCGCGGTCCCAGCGCTGGCGCGCGTCGAGCAGGGGCTGCAGGCGCTCCAGCCCCAGCCGCGCCAGGGCGCGGGCGCAGGCTTCGTCGCTGAAGCCGGCGGCGTCGAGCGGGTAGGCCAGCACTTCGCGCAGCGAGCCGCGCGGCAGGTAGGGCGTGCCGCGCGGCATGTAGTGCACCGCCTCGCCGGCCGGCATGGTCACGCGCCCCGAGCCCCAGGGCCACAGGCCGGCCAGGGCGCGGAACAGCTGGGTCTTGCCGGTGCCCGGCGCCGCCGCCACCAGCAGGCGCTCGCCGGCGCGCACCCGCACCTGCCGCTCGCTCAGCGCGTCGCGGCCGCCGGGCGAGTCCACCACCAGGTCCTCGATCAGCAGCTCGCCAGCCGGCCCTTCGGCGTAGCCGATGTGGCTGGCGCCGCCGCGCTCGGCGTTGTCGGCGACCAGGGCCTGCCGGAAGCCGGCGACGCGCAGCAGGGTCGCGCGCCAGTCGGCGATGATGCTGAAGTTGTCGACGAACCAGCGCAGCGAGGACTGCGCCTGGGTGAAGGCCGCCGCCGCCATCATCACGCCGCCGAAGGTGATCTTGCCGGCGAAGAACAGCGGCGCCGCCACCAGGATCGGCGCCGCCACCGTGACCCAGCCGAACCCGGCGGTGATCCAGGTGAGGTTGGTCAGGCCGGTGACCAGGCGCCGCGTCGCCGCCAGCACGTCGCCCAGGTCCTGCTCGACGCGGCGGCGCTCGTCGGCTTCGCCGCCGGCCAGCGAGATGCCGTCGAGGTGCTCGTTGATGCGCACCAGCGAGAAGCGCAGGTCGGCCTCGCGGGCGTAGCGCTCGGCGTTGCGGTTGATCAGCGTGCGGCCGACCAGGTAGCTGAGGAGCGAGCCGCCGCCGGCGTAGAGGATCGCCGCCCACAGCATGAAGCCGGGCACGGGGTAGTCCTCGCCGCCGATGTGCAGGCTGAAGTCCTCCGACAGCACCCACAGCACGCCGGCGAAGGTCACGAACAGGATCGAGGACTGCGACAGGCCGACGCCGAGGTCGGCCGACAGCTCGCACAGCTTGCGCGCGTCCTCGTGCATGCGCTGGTCGGGGTTGACGCCCATCGAGCCTCGGTGCGCCAGCCAGAAGGCGCGGCGCGGCTGCATCCAGCGCGCCACCAGGTCCTGCACCAGGCCCTCGCGCAGGCGCCACTTCAGGGTTTCCACCAGGTAGCGCTGCGCCACGTTGAGGATCAGCAGGCCGCTGATGATGATGGCGAACACGCCTAGCTGGAAGAAGAAGTCGCGCAGGTCGCGCCGCGACAGGGCGTCGAAGAACGGCTTGTTCCAGCTGTTGAGGCGGATCTGGGCGTAGGCGGTGAGCACCAGCACCAGCACGATGGCGACGACCAGGCTGAGCAGGGTGCGGCGCACCGCCGAGCCGCGCAGCGCGCCGAGCACCAGGCCGAGCTGCAGGCCCAGGCCGGGATGCGGGGCCTCCTCCAGCGGCGGGCTGTGCTGCGCGGAGGAGTCGCTCACGGCCGCCGCCTAGTTGCCCAGCGCGCGCCGGCGCGCGGTGACGCAGGAGATGAACGCGGCATAGCTCCAGGCCAGCTGCCGCGCCGAGGACGGGTGGCCGTCGTTCTGGTCGAACTGCTCGGCCAGCTCGCCGTCCGCCGGCGTGTAGGCCCGCACCGTCTCCAGGTAGCCGTCGCCGCGCGCGATCCAGGCCCGCGCGTCGCCCGCGCCGGCCGCGGCGAGGAAGCAGAACTCGGCCGCGCCGAGCGTGGAGAAGTAATAGGCGCCGCCGGAATAGTAGACGTCGCCGCGGTAGCGGCCCATCGCCGGCGAGCGGTGCGCCGGCCGCCCGCGGTTGATGGCGTAGAGCGAGTCGAACAGCTGCTCCAGCCGGTCCAGCGTCGCCTGCATGCGCGGGTCGTGCACCGAGTGCGCGCCGCCGGCCTCGCCGGCGTGGATCGCCGCAAGGATGATGGCGATGTCCAGCTCCTTGGCCGAGCGCGCGCCGTCCTCCACCACGCGCGAGCGGTAGTGCCCGGCGTCGTCCAGCCACCAGCCGTCGAGTTCGCGCAGGATCGCCTGCGCCTCGTCCCGGCAGGCCTGCGCCTGCTGCGAGTCGCCATGGGTCTCCAGCCAGGCCGCGCCCTGCTCCAGCGCGGCGGCCGAGACGCGCCGCGTGTAGTAGTGGTGGCCCTTCTCCTCCTCCCAGATGTCGTAGGAGGCTTCGCGCCAGTGCCGCCGGGTGAAGGACAGGTCGGCGCGCAGCAGCGCCGCCGCGTCGTCCTCCGCCGCCACGTCCAGCGGCGCGGCGCTGATCCAGTTCAGCACCGCCAGCGCGCGCAGCGGCGGACCGTCGTGCTGCGGCCGCGCCCACTTCGAGATGTCCAGCGTGCCGTCGGGGTTGACCCGCGTCTCGCCGGCGACGCGGTCGCCGTGAATCTGCGCCAGCTCGGCGTCCTCGCGCAGGAACTTGACGAAATCGGGCCGGACGCGCGTCCGCCAGGCGGAGTCGGCGACCAGCTCGCGGCCGTCGAGCCGGCCCAGTGCGCGGTTGAAGCGCAGGAAGTCGCCCAGGTGCCGCAGCGCCTCCGCGTCGACCGTGCCGTCGAGATACAGCAGGCGCAGCGCCTCCAGCACCACCGCCGAGTCGCGGAACCAGTGGAAGAAATAATCGGGATCGGGATCGTAGGCGCCCAGCACCGGCGAGGCGATGACCGAGCCGGGCGCGGCGCGCACCTCGGTGCCGAAGCCGGGCCGGCGCTTGACGATGCCGGCGGCCGAGACGCTGCGCAGCATCGCCCGCGCCGCGTGGCGGTACTCGCGCTCCAGCCACTGTTCCAGCGTCTCGCTCAAGGGCCGGTCCTATTGCAGGTGGGGGCTGGAGAAGCCGAGGCGGCGCAGGCCCTGCTGGACCTCGGGCACGCTCATGAACAGCTTCCACAGCAGGCCGCTGCGGTGATTCTCCATCATCACCACGATCGGCCCCTGGTCGATGGCCAGGTAGGTGTCGGCGTACCAGTCCTGGCCCTCGTTGAAGGCGTCGACGAAGCCGTAGCGGCCCCACACCTTGGCGCCGTGCCGGCGCAGGAAATGCCGCGCCGCCGCCAGCGCCTCGCGCGGCGCGTAGGGCAGGCTGGCCAGCGCGGCGGTGGGCGAGATGGTGCCGTTGTCGTTGTCCGGCGCGTGCGCCGAGTAGCCGCCCTTCTCGTCGCTGGCGGTGAGGCCCCAGCAGTCGGGGCCGTAGCCCTTGTGGCCGTGCGGGTTGGCGACGCAGTGGGCGTGGTTGATGCGCACGTGGCGCAGGTTCAGCTCCCAGTAGTCGGCGTAGCGGTCCTTCAGGCCGCGCGGATCGAGGCCGCAGAACGAGTAGTGGGCGAAGAACAGCGGGCCGCCGTAGGGCTGGCCCAGCGGCAGCTCGATGCCGTAGTAGCGCTTGCCGTTGATGAAGTCGTGGCCGGTGGCGTAGCCGCGGTGGTAGACCAGCGGCTCGACCGGATAGCGCGGCGCCGCCGCCGCCAGCACGTATGCGATCAGGCACTCGTTCCAGCCGTGGATCTCGTGGTCCATGGCCCAGCCGTTGTTCGGGCTCCAGTGCCAGTACAGCAGCTTGCGTCCGCCCTGCGTGTACCAGTTCCACTCGACGTCGCCCCACAGCCAGTCGACGCGGCTGCGGATCGACCGCTCGGCCGGATCGTCGCGGTCGAAGTACTGCCGCGCGCAGAGCAGGCCCTGGAACAGCAGCGCCGTCTCGACGATGTCGCCGCCGTCGTCCTTGCGGCCGAAGGGGATGGTGGCGCCGCTGCGGCCGTCGATGAAGTGCGGATAGGCGCCGTGGTAGCAGGTGGCGCGGCCGAGCAGGTCCAGGGTGGCGCCCAGGCGCTCCACCGCCTGCCGGCGCGTGATCCAGCCGCGCTCCGCCGCGACGATCAGCGCCATCGCGCCGAAGCCGGTGCCGCCGATGGCCATGACGCCGTCGTCCGGCGTCGCGCCGCTGGTCTTGCAGCGGTCCGGGGCCAGGCCGCTGCGCGGGTGCGAAGCCTCCCAGAAGAAGCGGAAGGTCTGGCGCTGGATCGCCTCGATCAGCGCCTCGTCGGGCAGCTCCGCCAGCGCCTTGGGGCTGAGCCTGGCGGCGCCGGCCGGCTTGCGGAACCCGGGCTTCGATTTCTGGTCTGCTTTGGGCACGGGCACCTCCTTGTGTTGCTGATTATGGACCGCACGGGCCGTTTGACACCCGGAGGCTGTGGTTTTCTCCGGCCCTCCCTATCATAAGGACAGCCTCGGGAAAAAATGCGATGAGCCGGATCGAGCGCCTGCTGGGCGGGATGACACTGCCGGAAAAGCTCGGCCAGCTCACCATGACCGCGGCCGGCTACGCCGTGACCGGCCCGGTCATCGCCGGCGATTCCACCGACTCGATCAAGGACGGCACGGTCGGCAACCTGCTCAATCTGTGCGGCGCCGGCCCGGTGCACGAGATGCAGAAGCTGGCGGTGGAGCAGTCGCGCCTGGGCATCCCCCTGCTGATCGGCCTGGACATCATCCACGGCCATCGCATGCTGTTCCCGATCCCGCTGGGCGAGATGGCGGTGTTCGACGAGCAGGTGTGGGAACGCACCGCCCGCGAGGCGGCGCGCGAGGCCTGCGCCGACGGCCTGGCCATGACCTTCGCGCCGATGCTCGATGTCTCGCGCGACCTGCGCTGGGGCCGCACCGCGGAAGGGCCGGGCGAGGACCCCTGGCTCGGCACCCTGGTCGCGCGCGCCAAGGTGCGCGGTTTCCAGGGCTCCAATCTCGCCGCGGCCGACGCGCTCGCCGCCTGCGCCAAGCACTATGTCGCCTACGGCCCGGTCAGCGCCGGCCGCGAGTACGCCTCGGTCGACATTTCCGAGCGCGCCCTGCGCGAGGTGCACCTGCCGCCGTTCGCCGCCGCGGTCGCCGCCGGCGTCGCCACCATCATGCCGGCCTTCACCGACCTCGCCGGCGTGCCGATGACGGCGCACGTGCCGCTGCTGCGCGACGTGCTCCGCGGCGAGCTCGGCTTCGACGGCGTGCTGGTGTCCGACTACAACGCCATCGGCGAGCTGCTGCGCCACGGCGTCGCCGCCGACCTGGCCGAGGCGGCGGCGCTGGCGCTCAATGCCGGCGTCGACATCGACATGATGGCCAACGCCTACCGCAAGGGCCTGCCGGCCGCGCTGGAGCGCGGGCTGGTGCGGATGGAGCAGATCGACACCGCGGTGCGCCGCGTGCTGCGGCTGAAGGAGGCGCTGGGCCTGTTCGAGGACCCCTATCGCCGCGGCGCGGCGGCGGAGGCCCCGGCGGCGCTGCTGGCGCGCCGCGACTTCGCCCGCTCGGTCGCGGCGCGCTCCCTGGTGCTGCTGAAGAACGAGGCCGACCTGCTGCCCTTCGGCGACGCCATCCACCGGCTCGCCGTGCTCGGCCCGCTGGCCGACGCCGGCAGCGAGATGCGCGGCCCCTGGTGGGCCGCCGGCGAGACCGAGCCGCATGTCAGCGTGCTGGCCGGGCTGCGCGAGGCCTTCCCCGACACCGAGCTGCGCCACGCGCGCGGCGTCGGCATCAAGGACGACGGCGAGGAGGGCATCGCCGCCGCCCTGGAGCTGTGCGAAGACGTCGACGCCGTCGTGCTGTGCCTGGGCGAGGGTGCGACCATGAGCGGCGAGGCCGCCAGCCGCGCCCATCCGGGCCTGCCGGGGAAGCAGCGTGCGCTGGCCGAGGCGGTGCTGCAGCGCGCCCGCAAGCTGGACAAGCCGGTGATCGCGATCCTGTTCTCCGGCCGGCCGCTGATCATTCCCTGGCTGGACGAGCAGGCCGACGCCGTCATCGCCGCCTGGTTCCCCGGCACCGAGGCCGGCAACGCCATCGCCGACGTGCTGCGCGGCCGCGTTTCGCCCAGCGGCCGCACGCCGATCAGCTGGCCGCGCGCCGTCGGCCAGGCGCCGATCCACTTCGGCCAGCGCCCCAGCGGCCGCCCGTTCGACGCCAAGGACTACTTCACCAGCAAGTACCTCGACGTGCCCAACGAGCCGCTCTATCCCTTCGGCCACGGCCTCGGCTACGGCGGCTACCGCTACACCGCGCTGCGCGTGTCGCCGGAGCAGGTGGACGAATCCGGGCGCATCGAGGCCGAGGTCGACCTGGTCAACGAGGGCCCGCGCGCGGCCGAGGAAACCGTGTTCCTGTTCAGCCGCGACAAGGTGGCCAGCGTGACGCGGCCGCTGCTGGAGCTGCGTGCTTTCGGCAAGATCACGCTGCAGCCGGGCCAGTCCGGCACGGTGAAGCTGGCCTTCGCCGCGAGCGAGCTGCGCTTCCCGGGGCAGGACCTCAAGCCGGTGTTCGAGCCGGGCGAGGTGGAAATCCTGGCGGGGCCGAACGCGGACCGGGGACAGCTGCTGAGCGCGGTGATCACGGCGCGCGCCGGCTAGCCTGGGCGCGCCGCCGTTCCCGCCAAAGCGGGAATCCCTTGCGCGGTTGCGGGTTTGCCGTGCGGCATGCGGCCCGCCCGCCGCGGACGGGCCTAGTGCCCGATCCCGCCCACCTGCTGCGCCGGCTTGCGGATCAGCGGCACCAGGCACACCGACAGCAGGGTCGAGATCGACAGCAGCAGGTACATGTCGCTGTAGGTCATGGTGGCCGCCTGCCGCGCCGCCTGCTGCGCCAGCATGCCGACCGCGCCCGCGGCGCTGTCGCCGCCCAGCGCCGGGCGCAGCGCGGCGCTCATGCCGTCGAGGGCTTCGCGCACCGCCGGGCGCGACAGCCGCGTGCTCTCCGCCAGCGCCTGCCAGTGGGTCCAGGTGCGCCGGTTGATCAGGGTCGCCACCACCGCCAGGCCGAAGGCGCCGCCGAGGTTGCGCGTCACCGTGTACAGCGCGCTGGCGTTGTTCAGCTCGTGCCGCTCCATGGTGCCGAGCGCGAGGTTGGTCATCGGCACGAACGAGAAGATCAGGCCGGCGCCGCGCAGCGCCTGCGGCAGCACGAACTGGGCATAGCCCCAGTCCGCGGTCATCTGCGCGTTGGCCCAGGAGCCGGCCGCCACCAGCACCAGGCCGATGGCGATGGTAACGCGCGGGTCCAGCGCGTTGGCCACGCGCATCACGAACGGCGCGGCGACGATCATCGCCAGGCCCTGCACCATCATCACCGCGCCGATCTGCTGCGGGTTGTAGCCGCTGACCTGGCCGAGGAACAACGGCGTCAGGTAGATCAGGGTGAAGATGCTCATGCCCAGCACCGCCGAGACCAGGCAGGTCACGGCGAAATTGCGGTTGCGGAAGGCGCGCAGGTCGACGATCGGATGCTCCGAGCGCAGCCCGCGCCACAGGAACACGCCGCCGCCGATCGCCGCCAGCACCGCGCACACCGCCACCGCGTCGTCGTCGAACCAGTCGTGGCGCGGGCCGTCATCCAGCGTGTATTCAAGCGCGCCGAGGAACAGCGCCATGAACAGCACCCCGACCAGGTCCAGGTTCTTCAGCAGGTGCCGCTTCGGCCGGTCCACGTCCAGGGTGGACCAGACGATGAAGGCGCAGGCCAGGCCCGGCACGAAATTGATCAGGAACAGCCAGCGCCAGGACAGCGATTCGGTGATCCAGCCGCCGAAGGTCGGGCCGATCGCCGGCGCCAGCATCGTCGCCATGCCGCCGAGCAGCTGCGGCAGCTCGCGGTCCTTCTCCCGGGGGAACAGCAGGAACATGGTGGCGAACGAGGCCGGGATCAGGCCGCCGCCGAGAAAGCCCTGCAGCACGCGGAACACCACCATCGAGCCCAGGCTCCAGGCGAAGCCGCAGGCCAGGCTGGACAGGGTGAAGCCGATCGCGGCAATGGTGTAGAACACCCGCGTCGACAGCATCGGCGCCAGGTAGCCGGACAGCGGGATGGCGATGATCTCGGCGATCAGGTACGAGGTCTGCACCCACTGGATCTCGTCGACGCTGGCCGACAGGCCGGCGCGGATCTCGTTGAGCGAGCTGGCGACGATCTGGATGTCGAGGATGGCGATGAAGCTGCCGATGGTGATGGCGAGGAACGCGGTCCAGTCGCGCAGCTGGCGCGCCCGCGCCGCCTGGTCCCCGGTGTGCATCGCCGACGCGCCCTGAGCCATGCGCGGTCTCATGATTTTATGTATGGGAATAACCAGGCTATTTCACACCAGGTGCCGGACCGCGGCCTACCCAGTTCGGGCGAGGCCGCCGCCGGCCGGAAAATCCGGAACATCGCCCGCCGCGGCTGGTCACAACTCTAAGGCAAGACGAAGGAGCGAAGACATGCCCGCGAAGCAACTGCTCACCCTGCTCGCCCTGAGCGCCACCCTGGCCGCCTGCGGCCCCTCGCAGAACGCGCCGCAGGACCAGAACACCCAGCAACAGCCGCCGCCCGCCGCCGCGCCGGCTCCGCAGGCCGCGGCCCCCGCGCCGCAGACCGAGGCGGCGCAGGCCACCAGCAAGGACCAGGAGATCGCCAGGCTGAAGGAGGAGCAGCGCCGGCTGGAGCGCCGCCAGCGGCAGCTGGACGAGGAAGCGCGGGCGCGGCAGACCGCCGCGGCGCAGAGTCAGCAGGCGCCCCCGCCCTGCCCGGACTGCGGCGTGGTCGCCTCGGTCACGCCGGTGCGCAAGCAGGGCACGGCCGGCTGGGCGGGCACGCTGGGCGGCGCCGCCGCCGGCGGCCTGGCCGGCAACCAGTTCGGCAAGGGCAAGGGCAACATCGCCATGACCGCGCTCGGCGTCGTCGGCGGCGCCTTCGCCGGCCGCGAGGTGGAGAAGCAGGTGACCGCCGATACCGCCTACCAGGTGACGGTGAACATGGACAGCGGCGGCCAGCGCGTGGTCACCGTGGCCAATGGCGAGGGCCTGGCGCCCGGCACCAAGGTCCACGTCGACGGCAACAGCCTGCTGCCTTACTGAAAAAGCCGCGCCAATAAAAACGCCGCGGGATGCCTGGGCATCCCGCGGCGCTGGCGTGCCTGTCGCCGGATTACGGCAGGATGGTGCAAAGCACCGCCAGCGGAGTGTTGGCGAACACGCAGGCCGTGGCGCCGCCACCCAGGATCGAGCCGAGCACGCTGGTCAGCGGCGCCAGCAGGGCGTCGAGCGGGGTACCGGTGGGGCCGCCGCCCGAGGACGAGCCGCTGCCGACGCCGGCCAGGGCCTGGTTGATCGGGCCGAGGATGTCCGGCAGCAAGGTGTTCAGCACCGGGCTCAGCACCGGAGCCAGCTGGCTGCTGCCCAGCGCGGCCATCAGCTGCGCCTCGCCCTGGCCGAGCGCGGCGGCAACGGTGGTGCTGAAGGTGGCCGCGGCCTGCTGGATCGGACCGGTGATGGTGCCGGGCTTGCCGGCCTGGGTCTCGATGAAGCTGGTCGGCACCACCTGGGTCAGCAGGTTGACCAGCAGGTTGTCCAGCATGGTCTGGGTGGCGGCCTGGAAGTTGGCGCTGTTGTTGGCGCCCACCGCGTCCATCATCGAGGACAGGTTGGCGACGGTGGTGCCGAGGGTGGTCAGCACGCCGCCGACGATCGGCTGGCTCTTGGCCGAGGACGGAATCTGCGACAGCCCGGTCTGCAGGGCCGCGTTCAGCTCGTCGACCAGGGTCGCCAGCTGCGCCAGGCCGTTGCCGCTGGAGCCGGAGCCGGTCTGGCCCTGGATCTGCTGCAGGATCGGCAGCAGCGCCGCGCCCAGCGGGGCGAGCGGAGTGCCGGCGAGCGGGTTGGTGGTGGGAATGCCGCTGCCGGTGCCGCCGCCGCTGGCGGCCGAGCCGCAACCGCCGCCGCTGCTGCTGCCGAGCGAGGTGAGGAGGCTGCCGAGGTTGTTGGCCAGCTCGGCAACCAGGGCCTGCACCTGCGCCGGGGTCACGGTCGAGGCGGTGCCCGGGTTCTGCACGCCGTTGAGCACGGCGTCGAGGATGTCCAGGGTGTTGTGATTGACGATGGCGTCAGTACATACCAGTACGACCTGCAGCGGAGTGCCGGCGGTGGCGCTCTCCAGCGGGCTCAGGACGCTGCCGGTGAGGGTGGTCTGCACCGTGTCGAGCGGGCCGCTGACGCTGGTGTTGCCGGAACTGCTGCCCGAGTCCGAGCTGGGGTCGCTGGAGCCGCCGCCGCAGGCCGCCAGGAACATGGAGGCGGCCAGAGCCCCCGAAAACATCACTTGCTTCATCATCTCCCAAATCCTCCGTAACGCATGATCGATCGATTGTTGCCCGCCGATGTGGGCATACCCGGGCACGCTAGGGGGGATGACGCGTGGTTCCGGTGTAAGTCCGACGGACGGTAGCTGTGGCACGATGACGAGATCAGCGGTAGCGCAAAGGGGATCGAACGGCGGAGAAAGCTGACAAAAAGCGGCACTGCCGGCTGCCGCGGCGCGTCACTGTCGGCGTGCCCACGCCGCGGCGCGACGAATTTCGTACCGGGGAGGACTGGAACAAAGCGGTGATCGATCACGGCACCGCAGCGGCCCGCTGGTTCGGCCGCATGACCGCCATCGGCGGCGGCTCCGGACCGGCTTTCGATGGCGCCAGTGCGGTGCAGACCGGGATGACCAGCGGCTGGAAGGGCGCTACCGTGCTGCTGGAGAAGTTTTTGATCCGCCGCGGTAGCAGCGGGGGGGCTACGGCCCCAAGCCCCGCCGGCGCGTAGGCCGCCTCGTCATGCCGGCGGAAGCCGGCGTCCGCAACCGTAGGATGTGCTGAGCGCAGCGAAGCGCATCAGGCGAGCGAGCGTTCCGCGGTAAACGATGCGCTTCGCTGCGCTCAGCGCATCCTACGGGCCTGCCTGCTTCGGCGGATGGGGCGCTGCTGAGCGTGAGCAAGTAGGAGCCCTCCGCTCGCGCCAGCCTTTCATTTATTCGCCCTGCGACGGCCCCGGGTAGCGCTGCGCGCTTCCCGGGCTACTACTGCGAGCCGGAGCTTGTCGAGCGCCAGTTCCTCCACTTCCAGCACCTTCACCAAGGTGAGGAACAGCTGCGCCCCCATGTCCCCGCGGCCGAGCTTGGTGCGCAGGTTGGTCGGCGTCTGGCGGATGCCGTGCCGGCGCAGGCGGTCCGAGATGTCCTCGAAGGTGAGTCCCAGCCGCGCTTTTTCGGTACGGATCAGTTCCTGGATGAAGCGGCGCGCCGCGTCGTGCTTGGCCATGAATCACATCCTGTTGGGAGCGCCTGTGGATGGCTCGCAAAATGGCGTGAAAATATAGTGACATGCGTCACGGATTGTTGACAATATCGGCTGTGCAGCGCAGCATCGCTGGCGTCACACTATAGTGACATCGACGGGCGCCGCCCCTGGCGTCCGGAAGCCCCCAGAGAGGTGGCTTCGCATGCGTCTGCAAAGCACAGACCGTGGTCCGTGGCTCAGCGTTAACTGCATCGACCTGCGCGATCTCAGCCGCTGCATTCCGGCGCTGACCCCGCCTTAGCCGCGCCGCGGCATCCCCTTTCGTAATCCCGCGCGTGCGCGCCTGAACGGCGCGTGCTTGACGGATTCCTGCGTCGCCTGCTGCCCGAAGGGCAGCCTCTGTCTGCACAACAAAAGGAGAGTCAGATGGAACTTTGGCACTTGTTCATGGCGCTGCCCCTGTGGCTGCGCGCCATCATCGTCCTGGTCTTGTTGGCCGGCCTGGTGCGCGTCTCGCGCATGATCGTGTACATCGGCAACGACTCGATGGGCATCATCGAGAAGATCTGGAGCCTGAAAGGCTCGGTCAGCGAGGGCTTCATCTCGCTGGAGGGCAATGCCGGCTTCCAGCCGGAGGTGCTGCGCGGCGGCATTCATTTCTTTCCGCCGTTCCAGTACCGCATCCACATCCACCCGCTGCCGACCGTGCCGCAGGGCACCATCGGCTATGTCTTCGCGCGCAGCGGCCAGCCGCTGTACCCGGGCCAGGCCCTGGCCTCGCTGCCGGAGAACGCCACGTTCGAGGACGCGCGCGGCTTCATCATGAGCGGCGGCCAGCGCGGCCCGCAGCGGCAGATCCTGCGCGAGGGCGTGTACGCCATCAACATCGCGCAGTTCGTGATCCTGACCAGCGAGGGTAACCACGCGGTGCGCCTGTCCGGCGACGAGGCGGCGCTGCACGAGATGCGCGGCCGCATCGAGGAGCGCCACGGCTTCCAGCCGGTGGTGATCCGCGACCAGGAGGACAAGATCGGCGTCGCCACCGTGCACGACGGCCCTTCGCTCGACCACGAGGAGATCATCGCGCCGACGGTCGGCGCCGATCCGCGCGATCCGCAGACCTACCACAACTGCTTCCAGGACCCCGAGAGCTTCCTGCGCGCCGGCGGCCGCCGCGGCCGCCAGGAGCAGGTGCTGGTGGAGGGCACTTACTACATCAACCGCCTGTTCGCGACGATCGACCTGCAGCCCAAGACGGTGGTGGAGATCGGCAAGGTCGGCGTGGTGGTGTCCTACACCGGCCAGCGCGGCAGCGACCTCACCGGCAAGGACTACAAGCACGGCGAGCTGGTGGAATCCGGCAAGCGCGGCGTGTGGAGCCGCGCGCTGCAGCCGGGCAAGTACGCGCTGAACCCCTACGGCGTGAAGGTGATCCAGGTGCCGACGACCAACTTCGTGCTGCGCTGGATCGAGGGCCGCAGCGAGGCTCACGGCTTCGACCAGAACCTGTCCGAGATCCGCCTGATCACGCGCGACGCCTTCGAGCCGGTGCTGCCGCTGTCGATCGTGCTGCACATCGCCTACGAGGATGCGCCGATGGTGGTGCAGCAGTTCGCCGACCTGCGCCTGCTGGTGGAGCAGACCCTGGACCCGATGGTCTCGGCCTACTTCAAGGACACGGCGCAGAGCTTCACCCTGATCGAGCTGGTGTCCAAGCGCGCCGAAATCCAGTCGCGCGCGGTGCTGGCGATGGCGGAGCGCTTCAAGAAGTACCGCCTCAACCTGATGGAGGTGATGATCGGCACGCCGCGCGCGGCGCAGGGCGACCAGCACATCGCCACCATCCTCGACCAGCTGCGCGTGCGCCAGGTGGCGGAGGAGAAGGTCGTCACCTACGAGAACCAGCGCAAGGCCGCCGACAAGGAGCGCGAGCTGCGCCAGGCCGAGGCCATCGCCGCCGCCCAGGCCGACCTGACCCGCTCCTCGGTGGAGATCAAGATCGCCGAGAACAAGGGCTCGGCCCAGCTCGCCGCGCGCCAGCGCGAGGCCGACGGCGTGCGCGTCACCGCCGCCGCCAACGCCGAGCGCATCCGCGTCGAGGGCGTGGCCGAGGCCGACCGCATCGCCGCGGTGGGCGAGGCCCAGGCCCGCTCGGTCAAGGCCCAGGTCAACGCCTTCGGCGGCCCGGAGTACCAGCTGAAAAAGGAGCTGGCGCAGATCCTGGAGCAGGCCATCCGCGAGTCGAAGAACCCGCTGGTGCCGCAGGTGGTGATCGGCAGCCAGCAGGACCAGCGCGGCGGCACCGCGGTCGATGCGCTGCTCGGCCTGGTGCTGAGCGGCAAAGTCACGCCGGCGGCGGCGCCGGGCCGGGTTTCGTAAGCTAGTTGTCGTGAAGCGGCTGGTATGAAGCAGGGCGTGGGCCGCTCGAGGCCCACGCCCGCCGGGAGCGGGACTGGGGAAGCGCATGCATTACGTGACGGCTTTCGACATTTCGGACAGCGGCTACCGCAGCGCCGGCTTTCCCGCGTTCGGCGCCCTGTTCGTGCTGCTCGGCGCGCTGCTGGCGGCCTATCACTGGCGCCGCTCGGAGCACTGGAACCGCCATCCGCGGCTCTACACCGTGGCGGGGCTGGCGATCCTGGCGGTCTCGGTCACCTGGGCCACCGTGGCCTTTTCCGCCATCTACCACCACTACCTGTGGCTGATGGCGCAAAACCAGCCGGGCGGCTACGGCGAGGTGGAGGGCACCGTCGCCGACCTCAAGCCGCTGCCGGACAACGGCCCGGCGGGACAAAGCTTCTGCGTCGGCAGCCGTTGTTTCCGCTACGAGAGCGGCCCCGGCCGGCAGCTGCATCCGGGACAACCGGTGCGCGTGACCTACATCGGCAATACCCTCATCAAGCTGGAGGTGGGCGAGGCGGGCGCGGGTTCGAAGTAACCCGGCCGCGCCCGCTAAGCCGGATCCAGACGCACCAGCAGCAGGCGGCGCCGCGCATCGATCAGCCGGCGCAGCAGTTCCACGTGCCGGGGCGGACAGCCCGATGTGGCGGGAAAGACATCGGCGGGAGATCGCCCGCTGCATGCCCCGCTTCCCTGCGGACCCTGATTGGCGGAAAATCACGCCATGAAGCGCGCCGTCTCCCTCGTCTGCCTGCTGGGCGGGCTGCTGGCCTTCCCGGTTTTCGCCGGCAGCATGGTCGTGGCCCCGCCCAGCATCAACATCCAGCCGGGCAACCCGGTGCTGGACCAGAAGTGCGTGGACCAGCTCAAGGGCAGCGGTGCCGGCACCGCGCGCGCCGCCCACGAGTGCCGCAAGGCCCGCAACCCCGGCACGCCGCCGCCGCTGGCCGCACGCGCGCACGCGGTCACCGGCAATACCCCTCCGGCCGCCAAGCCTTGAACAACGCAGAACCCCTGCGCGCGCTGCTGGGTGCGCGCTTCGTCGACGACCGCGACCGTTTGCAGCGCTACGAGATTCCTGAGCGCGGCGAGCCCGGCCACACCGACTGCGCGCTGTTGCCGGCCAGCGAAGCCGAGCTGCAGCAGCTGCTGCGGCTGTGCAATCAGCTGGGGCAGAAGCTCGTGCTCAGCGCCGGCCGCACCGGCCTGGTCGAATCGCAGCGCCCGGAGGGCGAGGCGGTGCTGTCGCTGGAAAAGCTCAACCGCCCGCTGCGCTTCGCGCTGGCCGACGGCCGCGGCTTCGACTTCGCCGAAGGGCAGAAGACCGAGGAAGCCGCCGACGCGCTGGCCGCGTGGTGGCGCGGCCTGGGTCAGCCGGACCTTGCCGGGGCGCGCCTGGAAGTGCAGGCCGGGGTCGCGGTGGACGCGGTCAACGAACTGCTGCGCCCGCTCGGCCTGATGTGGCCGATGGAGATGGGCTCGACCAGCGCCGCCACCGTCGGCGCCTGCGTCTCCAACGCCTCCGCCGGCGCCAACGCGGTCTGCTACGGCACCGCCGCGCACCTGTGCGAGGCCGCCTGGGGCTACTGGGCCGACGGCAGCGAAGCCGGGCCCTGCCAGGCCGCGCCCTGGGATGCGCCGGCGCCGGACCGCCTCGCGGTGGATTCGGCCAGCGTGCAGCCGGCCTGGGGCCTGGTCGGCAGCCAGGGCATCTTCGGCGTGGTGACGCGCGCGCGCCTGCGCACCTATCCGCTGCCGGCGCAGCGCGAGGCGGTGCTGCTGCCGGTGCGCGACATGCCCGAGGCGATGCGCGTGCTCGAGATGGCGCGCGACAGCTTTCCCGGCGCGATCGAGGAATTCGAGTTCATGAGCCGCCAGTCGCTGGAGCTGGTGCGCGAGCACCTGGGCGCCGCGTTCCGCTGGCCGTTCGAGGGCGAGGCCGGCGCGGAGCGGATCGACTCGCCGTTCTATGTGCTGCTGCAGGTGAAATCGCAGGACCCCGACGAGGACCTGGCGGGGGCGCTGTACGACCTGGTCAACGGCATCCTCGAATGGCCGCCCGAGCGCATCGGCTACGCGCCGCTGCCGGTGCTGAAGAAGCTGCGCCACAGCATCACCGAATCGAGCAACGCACGCATGCGCGCGCTCGGCGGCGGGCGCCTGAGCTTCGACACGGCCACGCCGGTGAAAGTGTTCGGCGACTACCTCGCCGCGCTGGAAGAGGAAATCACCGCTGCATTCCCCGGCGTGGAGGTCGTGGCCTTCGGCCATGCCGGCGTCGGCGGCGCCCACCTGCACCTGCTCGGCAGCAAGACCCAGCCGGTGAAGACCCGCGCGGCCGAGCTGATCCGGCTGGTGTTCGACATCACCCTGCGCTACGGCGGCACCTTCTCCGCCGAGCACGGCATCGGCCCCAAGTGGGCCGCCGAGTTCCAGGCGCGCGCGCCGGAGCGGCTCAAGGCCGCGCTCAAGGCCGAGAAGCGGCGGCGCGATCCGCAGGGGATCCTGAATCCGCGGAGTTTCGGGCTGGTTTGAGCCCTGTCCCTGCGGGGCAGCGATGCGCCGCGCGGATTCACCCGGTGCCGCCGTGTCCGCAGCGCGCCCCTCTCCCAGGCCCGGAGGGAGAAAGCCGCATCGGCTAAACTTTCGCCCCCGGCGTGCCTGGCGTTACCCGCGGTGATGTCCCCATGAGTGCCCTGCTGCTGCTCTTTCTCTGCCTCGCGCTGGGCGCCGCCGTGTCGCGCTGGGCCAGGCCGCCGGCCGGCCTGGCCCAGCACCTGAACTGGTGGGTGCTGAACATCGCGCTGCCGGCGCTGGTGCTGGACCTGGTGCCGCGCCTGCGCTTCGACCCGCAGCTGTGGTTCCTGCCGGTGGCGATGTGGCTGCTGTTCCTCGGCGCCTGGGCGCTGTTCGCCGCGCTGGGGCCGCGCCTGGGCTGGACGCGCGGGCGCATCGGCGCGCTGATCCTGGTCGGCGGCCTCGGCAACACCTCGTTCATGGGTTACCCGATGATCGAGGCGCTGCGCGGCAAGGAGGGCCTGGGCCTGGCGGTGATCGCCGACCAGGCCGGCTGCTTCGTCGCCCTGGCGGTGGGCGGCGTCGCCGTCACCGCGGTCTACGCCGGGCGGGTGCTGATGCCGCTGGAGGTCCTGCGCCGCATCCTGTTGTTCCCCTCGTTCCTGGCGCTGCTCGGCGGCCTGCTCGCCGGCGCGCTGGGCGGCTGGCCGGAGCCGGCGCACTACGTGCTGGAGCGCCTCGGCGCGACGCTGACGCCGCTGGCGCTGTTCTCGGTCGGGCTGCAGTTCAAGCTGCACCTGGGCCGCTCGCAGCTTCCCGCGCTGGGCCTGGGCCTGGGCTGGAAAATGCTGGCGGCGCCGCTGCTGGCCTACGCGCTGGGGGTGGGCTGCGGCGTCGGCGGCCAGGTGCTCGCGGTCGGCGTGCTGCAGACGGCGATGGCGCCGATGATCTCGGCGGCGATCCTGGCGGACCAATACGGGCTGGAGCCGCCGCTCGCGAACACGGTGCTGGGCGCGGGAATCGTGCTGTCGCTGTTGACGGTGCCGCTGGCGAACGCCCTGCTGGGGGCGGCCCCGATTTAGCCAGGCGATTTCAGCCTACGTAGTTCCCGCCAATCATTGGGGGAATTACGTACAGACAGAGCCGATGCCGTGGATGCATGCTCGGTCCGTCCTATTGGGGGGCAAGCGATGCTGATCCTGATGCTGGTTTCATTCTGGCCGCTGCCGGCGGCGGCAGCGATCGTATTCGCAGCGGGTGTCCTGGAAAAGCGGCAGCGCCCGCTCACCGTGCCGGATCATCGCGGATATCAAGTCCCCTCAGCGGCCGTCGAAGTCCTGAGCGAGGGCGGCGCGCACGGCCCTCCGCGGGCACTCCATCGGCGAGACGGGTAATACATCCGCCGGGCTGCGTTCAACCGGGATGGCGGGGCACAGGCCGCAGAAGCCTGCCTGCCGCAATCAACTCACCAGCTTGCCGTGCAGGTCATGTGTATCGGCCCGCGTGATCTTCACCCGCACCCGCTGCCCCGGCAGCGGCTTGAGGCCGCCGGTGATGTAGACCTTGCCGTCGATCTCCGGCGCGTCCGCGGCGGAGCGGGCGACGGCGCCGCCGGCGTTGACCTCGTCGACCAGCACTTCCAGGGTCTTGCCGACCTTGGCCTTGAGCCTGGCGGCGCTGATGCCGGCCTGCTTCTTCATGAAGCGGGCCAGGCGCTCCTCCTTCACTTCCTCCGGCACCGCGCCGGGCAGGCGGTTGGCGCTGGCGCCTTCCACCGGCGAATACTTGAAGCAGCCGACGCGGTCGAGCTGCGCCTGGTCGAGCCAGTCCAGCAGCTCGGCGAAGTCGGCTTCGGTTTCGCCGGGGAAGCCGACGATGAACGTGCTGCGCACCGTGATGTCCGGGCAGATGGCGCGCCAGGCGCCGAGCCGCTTGAGCGTGTTCTCGGCGGCGGCGGGGCGTTTCATCGCCTTCAGCACCTTCGGGCTGGCGTGCTGGAACGGCACGTCCAGGTACGGCAGGATCAGGCCCTCGGACATCAGGCCGATGATCTCGTCGACGTGCGGGTAGGGGTAGACGTAGTGCAGGCGCACCCAGGCGCCGAGCGAGCCCAGGCCGCGGCACAGGTCGAGCATGCGCGTCTGGTATTCGCGGTTCTGCCAGGTCTTGCTGGCGTACTTGAGGTCGGCGCCGTAGGCGCTGGTGTCCTGCGAGATCACCAGCAGCTCCTGCACGCCGGATTTCACCAGCTTCTCCGCCTCCAGCAGCACCGAGTCCACCGGGCGGGAGTCGAGGCGGCCGCGCATCGAGGGGATGATGCAGAAGCTGCACTTGTGGTTGCAGCCCTCGGCGATCTTCAGGTAGGCGTAGTGCCTGGGGGTGAGCTTGATGCCCTGCGGCGGGAGCAGATCGAGGAACGGGTCATGCTGCGGCGGCACGGCGCTGTGCACCGCGTCCATCACACCCTTGTAGTCCTGCGGGCCGGTGATCGACAGCACCTCGGGGAACTTGTCGCGGATCACGCCGGACTTGGCGCCGAGGCAGCCGGTGACGATGACCTTGCCGTTCTCGTTGAGCGCCTCGCCGATGGCGTCCAGCGACTCCTCCACCGCCGAGTCGATGAAGCCGCAGGTGTTGACCACCACCACGTCGGCGGCGCTGTAGCTGGGCACGGTCTGGTAGCCCTCGGCGCGCAGCTGGGTCAGGATGCGCTCCGAGTCGACCAGGGCCTTGGGGCAGCCGAGCGAGACGAAGCCGACCTTGGGCGCGGCGGCCTGGGTCTTGCGGGAGGCGGGCGCCGGCTTGTGGCGGCGGGGTGCGGCGGGGGCGGGCATGTGGGGTGCAGCAGGCTCTAAAGGCCTATTTTACCCCGCCCGGCCGGCCGCTGCGTGCATCCGCCGGGGCGCTGCGGCGCATCCAAGCCGATACCCCGTGCCGCCGCGGCCTGGCCGGCGCCGCTAGACTAGGGCCTGTTGCTCAGGACACCAAGAAGGACAGCGCATGCGCATTTTCCTGTGGGCCCTCGCCACCCTGGTCGCCGGCGTCGTTCTGCTGGCGGTCGCGGCGGCGCTGCTGTTCGACCCCAACAACTTCCGCGGCCGGATCAGCGCCGAGGTCGGCGACAAGATCCACCGCAAGCTGGACATCGGCGAAATCCACCTGAGCCTGTTCCCGACCCTGGGCGCGCGGGTCAAGGACGTGAAGCTGAGCAATGCCGAGGGTTTCGGCGAGGACCCGATGGCCCAGGTGGGCGAGGCCAGGATCGGGGTGCGCCTGTTGCCGCTGCTGCTGCGCCATCGCGCCGAGGTGTCCAGCATCACCCTGCACGACCTGCGCCTGAACCTGCTCAAGCACGCCGACGGCAAGAGCAACTGGGATGACCTGGTCGAGTCCGAGCACGAAAAGGAGCCGTCGCGGAAGCGTCCCGCGCCCGCGCCGCAGCCGCAAACCTCCGGCGGCGAGCTGGACCGCATCGCCGGCATCGACATCGACAACGCCAACATCAGCTACGTCGACCAGCAGGCGAAGAAGTCCTACGCCCTCAACAAGTTCAGCCTCAGCCTCAGCACCGGCACCATCGCCTCCGGCCGGTCCTTCGACGTGAAGCTGGCTTTCAACGCGGCGGTGGCCGACCCGGCGCTGAACGCCGATGTCAAGGCTTCGGCCAGGCTGGAATTCGATCGCGACAGCTTCGACGCGCAGGACATCGACGCCACTGTCGACGCCAGCGGCGCCGGCGTGCCCGGCGGCAAGCAGCAGCTTGCGCTGAGCGGCGCGGTGCACGGCGACACCGACAAGGGCACGCTCCAGCTCAGCAAGGGCCGGCTCAAGCTGGCCAACCTGGTGGTCAACGCCAGCCTCGACGGCAACGGCATGGACGGCGGCTCCCGCAGCCTCCGCCTCAGCGGTCCGCTCAGCGTGGAGCCGTTCGATCCGCGCGACACCTTCAAGTCCCTCGGGATGGCGCTGCAGACCGCGGACGCCACCGCGCTGAAGCAGGCCAGCCTCAAGGGCACGCTGCAGGTCGGTTCGGACGGCGCCCGCCTCGAAGGCCTGGAGCTCAAGCTCGACCAGAGCACCCTGGGCGGCAGTGCCGGCCTCGCCGGCGGCGCCCTGCGCTTCGCCCTCAGGCTCGACCAGATCGACGCCGACCGCTACCTGGCGCCGCCGGCCAAGCGCAACCCGGTGGCGCCGTCCGGCGGCGGCAAGCCGGGCGAGGGCGACAATGCGCCGCTGGGGCTGGACAAGCTCGACGGCCTCAACGCCAGCGGCACGCTCGACATCGGCAAGCTCAAGCTGAAGAACCTCAACCTGGCCAACGTGCAGCTCAAGCTGGCCGCCGCCAAGGGTGCGCAGAAGGCTATCGACCTCGGCGCCGCGCTCTACGGCGGCAGCCTCAGCTCCGCCACGCGCCTGGGGCCCGGCGCGCGGCCCGCGCTGGGCGAGACGCTCAAGCTCGGCTCGATCAACGCCGGCCCGCTGCTGCAGGACTTCATGGGCAAGGACTACGTCACCGGCACCGGCAACTTCAGCCTCGACGTGACGAGCGCCGGCAACACCGTGGCCGAACTCAAGCGCGGCCTCAACGGCACCACCGCCGTGGCCCTGCAGAACGGCGCCGTGAAGGGCTTCAACCTGGCCCAGATCATCCGCCAGGCCGATTCCCTCTACCGCGGCCAGCCGCTGCCGGACAGCGGCGCGCAGCAGACCGACTTCAGCACCCTGAGCGCCAGCGGCCGCATCAGCAACGGCGTGCTGCGCTCCGATGACCTCAATGGCGCCAGCCCCCTGCTGCGCCTGTCCGGCGCCGGCCAGGTCGACCTCGCCAACAGTACCCTGGACTACCTGGCCAAGCCGACCCTGGTGAACACCGCCACCGGCCAGGGCGGCAAGGAGCTGGTGAACCTGCAGGGCATCATCATCCCGGTGCGGGTCTATGGCTCCTTCAGCGCGCCGCGCTACCAGCTCGACATCGCCGAGGCGTTGAAGCAGCAGGCGGTGCAGAAGCTGACCGACAAGCTGGGCAAGGGCAAGAACGGCGACCTGGTGAATACCTTGCAGAACCTGTTCAACAAGAAACAATAAGGCTCGAAGACATCCGCTCGAAAACGCCGCCACTCCCGCGGGGGCGGGCCTCCATGCGCGTCTGGACCAGGCGCCTGGCCCGCCTTGCCTGCCTGGCCCTGGTCCCGGCCGCTGCCGCCGCCGAAATCCAGTCCCTGCAGGTGCAGCACGACGGCAACCGCTACCGCGTCGACCTGCAGGTGAAGCTGCAGGCCCCGGCCGCCGCCGCCTATGCCGCCTTCGCCGCGCCGGGCAGCCTTCCCGCCATCAACCCGGCGGTGCGGAAGGTGCAGGTGCTGGAGCGCGGCGGCGACGAGCGCGCCCGCGTCTATACCGAGGTGCGGGTCTGCGCCATGCTGTACTGCAAGACCCTGCGCCAGGTGCAGGACATGCGCTACGCGCCGCGTCCGGACGGCGGCGCCCTGCACGCCGAGGTGCTGCCGGAGTCGAGCGACTTCAGCTACGGCCGCGCCGACTGGGATTTCCGTCCGGCGGGCGGCGCGACCGAGCTGCGCTTCAGCGCGGAGCTGGAGCCGGCGTTCTGGATCCCGCCGCTGCTCGGCCCCTGGCTGGTGGAGCGCTCGCTGCGCGAGGAGGCGGAGCGGACGTCGGCCGGCATCGAGCGGCTGGCGCGTCCGCCGCCGCCGTTCGCCGGCAGCGCGGCGGCGCGCGAAGAGCGACAATAGCGGCCGCATGACGGCCCCCTTCAGTCAACGCCTGCTCGCCTGGTTCGACCGCCACGGCCGCCACGACCTGCCCTGGCAGACGCCGCGCACGCCTTATCGCGTGTGGCTGGCGGAAATCATGCTGCAGCAGACCCAGGTCGCGGCGGTGATTCCCTACTTCCGCAAGTTCGTCGCGCGCTTTCCGGACGTGCACAGCCTCGCCGCGGCGCCGGCCGACGACGTGCTGCAGCACTGGGCCGGCCTCGGCTACTACGCCCGCGCCCGCAACCTGCAACGCGCGGCGCAGCTGGTGGCGGGCGAGCACGGCGGCGAATTCCCGCGCGACATCGAGGCGATGACCGCGCTGCCCGGCGTCGGCCGCTCCACCGCCGCCGCGGTGCTGGCGCAGGTCTACGGCGAGCGTCACGCCATCCTCGACGGCAACGTCAAGCGCGTGCTGGCGCGCCACGGCGCGGTCGAGGGCTGGCCCGGCGAGCCGAAGGTGGCGAAGCGCCTGTGGGCCCTCGCCGAAAATCTGCTGCCGCACGAGCGGCTGGTCGACTACACCCAGGCCATCATGGACCTGGGCGCCACCTTGTGCACCGCGCGCAATCCAGCCTGCGGGCGCTGCCCGGTGAGCGCCGACTGCCAGGCCTATGGGCAGGGCCGCGTGGCGCAGTTCCCGGCGCCGCGGCCCAGGCGCGAGCGCCCGCTGCGCCATGCCCGCCTGCTGCTGGTGGAGAACGCCGCCGGCGAGCTGCTGTTCGAGCGGCGCCCGCCAGCCGGCATCTGGGGCGGGCTGTGGTGCCTGCCGGTGCTGGAGGCCGGCGAGGACGCCGCCGCCTGGCTGGCGCGCGAGCACGGACTCGCCGCCGAGCCGCTGGAAACCCTGGCGCCGCTGCGCCACGGCTTCACCCATTTCGAGCTGGAGCTGGAGCCGCTGCGCCTGCGCGCCGCCGGCGCCGCCGCGCTGCGCGAGCAGGTGCCGCTGCGCTGGATTAACATGGCTGCCGACGCGCTGCCGGGCCTGCCGGCGCCGGTGCAGAAGCTGCTGGCCCGGCTCCAGGCGCCGCAGCCGCAGCGGGCGCTGGCGCTCGAGCTACCCGCCCCCCGCCGCAGCCGTGCGCCGCGCCGCGCCGCCGCCCCGAACCGATAGACAGGAAACCCGATGTCCCGCACCGTCCACTGCGTCAAGCTCGGCCAGGAAGCCGAGGGTCTGGCCAAGCCGCCGCTTCCCGGCGCGCTGGGCCAGCGCATCTTCGAAAACGTATCGAAGCAGGCCTGGCAGGACTGGCTCGCCCACCAGACCCGCCTGATCAACGAATACCGCCTGGCCCTGGCCGACGCCTCGGCGCGCAAGTTCCTCGCCGAGGAGATGGAAAAGTACTTCTTCGGCGGCGGCGAGCTGACCGGCACCCACTACACGCCCCCGCCCGCGAAACCTTGACGTTAGGGGGGCTTTCGCGTCTAATTGCGCGCTCCGCAGCGCGGCCGGGTAGCTCAGTTGGTAGAGCAGGGGACTGAAAATCCCCGTGTCGGCGGTTCGATTCCGTCCCCGGCCACCATTTCCCAAGCTCCTGATCCTGCATCGCTTTCGTGTTTCAAGCACGAATGAGCGCGATCATTTTTGCACGAGCGATCCGCCTGACCCTGTTGGCGCCCCCGGCTCTCCGCCCGCCAATCAGGACGACCGCAAGGCCCTCGCCGCGGCGGCCGCGGCGATTCGCGCCGCGATTTCCTCGATGTTCGGCGGCTTGGCGAAGTGGGCGTCGAATCCCGCCGCCAGCGCCTCGTCGCGTTCGCCGATCGAGGCAAAGCCGGTCAGCGCCACGGCGTAAATTCCGGGCGCCGCACGTGCCCCCTCGTTCTTGCGGATGGTCTGCATCAGCTCGTACCCGGTCATCTCGGGCATGGCAACGTCCGAGATCAGCGCGTCGAAGCGCTCGCGCTCGAGCAGGTCCAGCGCCTCTATTCCGCTGCCCGCCGCCTGCACCTCGGCTCCGAGCGCCAGCAGCACCTGGGTGATCGCCTCCCGCCCGACCGGCTCGTCGTCGACGACGAGCAGGCGGACGCCCTTCAGCGAAAGCGCCGCCGGCGCGCCGGGGCCGGCGGGAGGCCCGTTGTCGATGTGCATGCCGGGCGACAGCGGCAGCCGCACCAGGAAGCGCGCCCCCTTGCCGGGCCCCTCGCTCGATGCCGCCACACTGCCGCCGTGGGCCTCGACCAGGCTGCGCACGATCGACAGCCCCAGCCCCATGCCGCCGTACTTGCGCGCCTTGGAAATGTCGGCCTGCATGAAGCGGTCGAAGACGCGCGGCAGTTCCTCCGCGCCGATGCCGATGCCCGTGTCGCTGACCGCCAGTTCCGCCACGGTGCCGATGCGCGCCAGCGACACCTCCACCTTGCCGCCTTCCGGCGTGAACTTCAGCGCATTCCCGAGGATGTTGCCGACGATCTGCTGCAGCCGGCGCGTGTCGCCGGCCATGCGCAACTCGTCGCTGAGCCCGGCCGTGGTCAGGCGCACCTTCCTGCTGTCGGCGCCCGGCTCCAGCGCCTCCACCGTGGCGCGCACCACCGCCGCCAGGTCCACCGGCCGCAGGTCCAGCACCAGGCGGCCGCTGGTGATGCGCGAGATGTCGAGCAGTTCGTCGATCAGCCGCGCCAGGTTTTGGCATTGGCGGTGGATGGTGTCCAGGCCCCTGCGCTCGCGTTCGTCCGCGCCCTGGTCCTTCTTCAGGATCAGCAGCAGCTGCACCCAGTTGGCGATCACGTTCAGCGGCGAGCGCAGCTCGTGGCTGACCAGGGCGAGGAAATCGTTCTTCGCCGCGTTGGCCCGCTCGGCCTCGGCCCGTGCGCTGTTGGCCGCTTCCAGCGACACCTTCAGGCCGTGGATGTCCTGCAGCGCGCAGACCGCGCCCTCGACGCGGTTCTCGCTGGTCTGGTAGGCGCGCACGTGCAACGCGTACCAGCGGCCGTTGGCGTCCTGGATTTCGCGCTGCACCGGGCGCAGCTCCCCGAGCGCTTCGTCCAGCGGCGCATCCAGCGCGCCGTCCGCAAACACCGGGTCGATGCGCAGCGGCCGCCCGAGGTCGGACTCGTGCAGGCCCAGCAGCTCCGCCGCCGCCGGCGTGAAGTAGCGCACGCAGCGGTCGCGGTCCAGCATCAGCACCGGTACCGGGATGCCGCGGATCAGGTTGCCCAAATCGTCGTTCAGCGCGCTGAGCTGCTCGTTGCGTTCCTGCAGGCGCTGGTTCAACGTGCCGAGGTCGGCGTTGGCCCCCTCCAGGCTCCGCTTGGCCTCTTGCAGCTCCTCGTTGGAGCTTTGCAGTTCCTCGTTGGCCGACAGCACTTCCTCGTTGGCGGTGCGCAGCTCCTCGCCGGTGGCGTCGTAGTCCACCACCACCTGCTTGAGCTGGGCGCGGGTCTGCTCCAGCTCGTCTCCCAGCACGCGCACGTAGCGCTCCAGGTCCTCGGCGCGGCCGTCGGGCGAACCGGGCGCCGGCAGCGGCGGCGTGCTGCCGCGGTCGTCGACCGAGACCAGGAAATAGCGTTCCGCGCCGCCGGACGGCACCGGCACCACTTCAAGCGTGCACAGGCGGTCGCCGAAACGCAGCCGCTCGCGCCGCACCGTCAGCTTGCTGTGCACCGCCTCCATCAGGGCGGCGCGGACATCCACCTGCAGGTCGGGATGGATCAGCTTGGCCAGCGACAGCGCCGCGTCTCCACGGGTGGGCTGGAGCAGGTGCGCCGTGTCGCCGCGGAACTGCACCACGCTGCCGTGCGTGTCGACGACGAAGCCCGGGGGCTCGAAGCGCGCCAGGGCCAGCCGGTCGACGACGCTTTCCAGCGAGGGCCCCGCCACCTCCGGGCGCTCGGTCACTGCCGTCGGAGCCGATTCGCCAAAAATGAAGCCGCGCAGGGGCGGCCGCGTGACCTGGCGCCGCCGGTACAGGCTCAGCTGCGGCTGGTAGTCTTCGAAAAGCTCCGGGTCGGCCGCCTCCGAAGGCGCCAGCAGCAGCTTGCCGTTGCGCCGCAGGGCGTAGGAAAACACCTCGAAGGCATGGCGCTTGGCCGCCTTGCGCACATAGATGAGCAGGTTGCGCGCCGAAACCAGGTCGACGTTGGAGAACGGCGCGTTGACGAACAGGTTATGCGTCGCGAAAACGCAGGTCTCGCGCACCGGCTTGGCGATGCGCCAGGCACCTTCCTCCGCCACCAGGTAGCGCTCGCGCAGCATCGGCGGGATCGATGCCACGGCCGCCGCGTCATAGCGTCCGATGCGGGCCTTGCGGATCGCCTCGTCATTGATGTCGCTGCCGAACACCTGCATCTTTCGATGCAGTCCGGCGCTCTCCAGCGTGTGATGCAGCAGCAGCGCAATCGAATACGCCTCCTCGCCGGTGGAGCAGGCCGGCACCCAGATGCGGATCTCCTGGCTGCCCTGCAGCAGCTCCGGAAGGACATGCTGTTCCAGCGCGCCGACAAACTCCGGGTCGCGGAAGAAGCCGGTCACGCCGATGAGCAGGTCGTCGCGCAGCGCCTTCAGCTCCTCGCGGTCGTCCTCCAGCCGCTGCATGTAGGCGCCGAGGTCGCCTCCGGCCTGCAGGAAGGCGCGGCGCGCCAGGCGCCGGCGCACGTTCACCGCCTTGTAGTAGCCCAGGTTGACCCCGAGGCCGCGCTTGATCTGCGCCAGGGCCTCCTCGACATGCGCGTCATTCACTTCCGAGCGCTCGCTGCGCGACTGGAAATAGCGCAGCAGAGCGGGACCGACGGCCTCGGGCGCCAGCACCTCGTCAGCCAGCTGCTCGGCGATCACCGCCTCGGGCATACCGCCATGCAGGGCGCTGCGCGGCTCCTGCGCGATGACCCGTCCGCCGCCCGCCTTGATCTCGCGCGCGCCGGCGACGCCGTCGCTCCCCATGCCGGAGAGCACCACCGCCGCGGCGCGCACCTCCTCCTCGTCCGCCGCGGCGGTCATGAACTCGTCGATCGGCCGGCTCAGGCCCTCGGCCCTGGGCATGGTCAGCAGCCGCCGATCACGCACGCTGGCCACCGTGCCCGGGGTCAATACGTAGATGCGCCCGTGCTGCAGCGGGGTCCCGCCGGCAATCGGCTCCACCGGCCAGCGCGCCTGCTTGGCGAGAATCTCCGGCAGCTGGCTTTCCTGGTCCGCTGCCAGGTGCATCAGCACCACGGCCGCGAACGCCGGCTCGTCCGGCAGGTGCGCAACCACCGTCGAGAGCGCTTCCACGCCGCCGGCGGAGGCGCCGAGGACTGCGATATTCAGGCAGTCGATGGGCTTGCTTTCTTCGTTATCCTGGTCAGCCATTAGCCATCGCTTTCTCGCCCTGGATAATGACGGGCCGGGGATTGGAGTGCGTAAGGTCTGGATATTATTGGATATTGCCAAGCTTGGACACTCCCGGCGCCGCGAAATTCCCGGACGCCGGCCCTTGCCGCTTGATCTGCATCATTGGTCCCTCAGCGGCTCCCTTGCTAGCGTGGCCGGAAAGAGCACTTGGCCCACACATGAACATCGACACTCCGGTTCTGGACCCGGAATCCATCGACCGGCTGCTGGAGCTGGAGATGGAAGCCGCCAGGACTGCGGCCGATGCCTTCTACGCGACCGGCGCCGAAGCTTATCCGGGTGAATCCGGACCGGCTGCTTGCAGCAGCGATTTCGCGCTGATGCTCGAATTGCTGCGCGCGGTGCTGCAGTTCGGCGCCCTCCAGCCGCTCGTTGACGGATTGAAATGGCTGGCGGGGGTGCATCAGGCCCGCGGCGTCCAACCGGCGCAGCTTCGCTCGGCGATGGAACAGCTGGCCCCGTTTTTCTCCGCTCGCCTGCCGCAGGCGGATGCCGCCGCGGTCCTGGCGGCGTTGCGCAAGGCTTTGGCCCGCGCCGAGCAGACCGAAACCTCCGAGGTTCCCGCCTGGGCCGTGGCGGCCGATGCCTGGCCCGAGTCCTCGCAGTTTGAGGACGCCATCCTGGCGGGAGATCGCACGGCGGCGAGGAAGCTGCTGACCGAATGCGTGGCCCGTTCGAGCCTGGTCGAAGCCGAACAGCGCCTCATCCAGCCGGCCTTGTACCGCATCGGCCTGCGATGGCAGCGCAATCAGGTGTCGGTGGCGCAGGAACATCTTGCCAGCGCCATTGTTCAATCGATGATGAGCGAAGCGCTGCTGAAGGTGCGCCTGCCGGCATCGAACGGACACCGGGCCTTGCTCGCCTGCGTCGATGGCAACCACCATGCGATCGGTCTGCAGATGGTGGCGGACAGTCTTCAGCTGGCGGGCTGGACAGTGCAGAACCTCGGTCCCAACGTTCCGACACCGGCGATACTGGCCCAGGTCGCCCGGCATAGCCCGGACTTGCTCGGCCTGTCGCTCAGCTTTCCGCAGCAACTGGTGCATGTGCGCGATCTCATGAAGCGGTTGAGCGCAGGCCCCCGTCCGCGGGTGATCGTCGGCGGCCTGGCCGTCAGGCAACTGGAAAGATTGGTGTCCGCGTCCGTGGCCGACGGCTTTTGTACCGACGCGGCGCACGCGGTCGAGGTAGCCGAAAGCCTCCTCGGCAGGCCCGCGGCCGCGTGAACTCCTTCGCCGTCGAACTGGACCGCCTGCAGACGGTGGTCGCCGCCGTCATCAGCCAGGATGGCACGCTGGAGAAAGCCAATGCAGGCTTCCTGAGGCTCTTGCCGGGCACGCCCGCCGCAGCGGCGGGGCAGCGTGTGGCCACCATATTCGTGCAGCCCTCTTTTGCGAGTCTGCTGCAAACGGTGCACCGGGTCGGCGATGGCTATCGCGGCTTGCTGACCATCGGAACGTACGCTGGACCGCTGCGCACCCTGCACGGGCACGTGTGGAAAGCTCCCGATGGCATCCGCCTGCTGGCCGAGTACGGCATCGATGAACTGGAGCGCCTCAACGGCATGGTGCTGCAGCTGAACGAGGAGCTCCACCAGGCGCAGCAGGAACTGGCGCGAGCGAACATCGCGCTCCGCCAGCGCGAGGCCCTGATCGTGGAGTCGTCCCTGACCGATCCTCTCACGGGCACCGGCAACCGCCGCCGCTTCGACCAGGCGTTGGCCGCGGAGATCAGCAGGGTCAAAAGGACGGGCGGCGAGCTGAGCGCCATCATGTGCGACCTGGATCACTTCAAGGAGATCAACGATCGCCATGGCCACATGGCGGGAGACGCGGTGCTCGCGGCATTCGGTGCGCTTCTGCGTTCCCAGACACGGCCGACCGACTGCGTTTGCCGGATCGGGGGTGAGGAGTTTGTGATTCTGCTGCCGCAGTCGCGGCTCGACCTCGCGGAGGCGAAGGCCGAGCTCGTCCGCGTGGCCTTGATGCAAAGTTCCTTCCCGGGAATGGGCCAGCCAGTCACGGCGAGCTTCGGTGTCGCCCAGTTCCACTCCACGGACACGGCGGCTTCATTCATGCGGCGGCTGGACGCAACGATGTACGAGGCCAAGCGCCGGGGAAGGAATCTGGTGAGCTCGGCGCCGTCTAGCTGATGCCGGAGCGCGGGTGCGCTTGATCTCATCCGCGCCGCGCACTGGCTACGCCGGGCCGCTGCCCTCGGCGTGGCTCAGGAGGGCTGCCGCGGCATGAAGCGGCGGAACCAGGCGATCGCCTGGCGGGCGATTTCGGCGAGCACCGCGGGTTCTTCCAGGCGGTAGGTGGCGCCTCGCATCAGGTGCAGGCTTTTCTCGCACCGCAGCTGCTCCAGGGCATAGCGATTGAGGTCGAGCAGGGCTCCGTCGTGGCTGCCGACCAGCAGCAGGGTCGGCGCGCGCACGTGCGGCAGGGCCTCGCCGGCCAGGTCCGGCCGGCCGCCGCGCGACACGATAGCGGCCACCGCATGCTCGTCCTCGGCGGCCGCGGCGAGGGCGGCGGCCGCCCCGGAGTTGACGCCGAAATAGCCCAGGCGCAGCTGCCCGAACTGCGCGCGCAGCCAGCGGGTGGCCGACAGCAGCCTTGCGGACAGCAGGCCGACGTCGAAGCGCAGCGCGCTGGTGCGGCCGTCGGCCGCTTCCTCCTCGTCGCTCAGCAGGTCGCACAGCAGGGTGCCGAACCCGGTGTCGTGCAGTTCGCGCGCCACCGCCTGGTTGCGTGGGCTGTGGCGGCTGGCGGCCGAGCCCTGGGCGAAGACGATGAAGCGGTCGCTCGCCGGAAGCCGCGTCAGCTCGCCCCGCAGCACCGCCGGTCCGGCGGGGATGCTGACCACTCTGGCGGGCTCGATCGGGCGCGGCGAGGATGGCATGGTCGGCTGGCGCTGCTGCTGCTGGTTGAACTGTTGTAGTGGACCGGCCGGCGCGGCCCGAGTTCACCGCAGGGGATGAGCCACGCCGCTACTGGTGCGTGATGCGGGTCGGCATGTCCGCCACCGCGATGCGGTGCCCGGAGACGTTGCTGCCGGCGTCCGGCGCCAGCCGCAGGAAGCTGAGCAGGGCCGACAGCGACACCAGGCCCACGGCGCAGAACGCCGCGGTGAAGTCGCGCGGCAGCAGCTCGGCGGCGTGGCGCGCCGCCAGGCTGAGGTTCAGCACCTGCGAGCCGATGCCGATGCCCATGCTCAGCGCCAGCTGCTGCGCCGTGCTGGAAAAGCTCGTCGCCTGGCTCATGTCGCGCTCCTCCACGTCGGCGAAGGCCAGCGTATTGACGCAGGTGAACTCCAGCGAGCGGAAGAAGCCGCTGACCAGCAGGAAGGCGATGATGAACAGGTGCGGTGTCGCCGCGCTGAACCACCCGCAGCCGGCCAGGGCCGCGCTGGAGATCAGCGTGTTCCACACCAGCAGGCGGCGGAAGCCGTAGCGCCGCGTCAGCTTCTGCGCCATGGTCTTCATCAGCAGCGCCCCCACCGCGCTGGAGAAGGTCACCAGGCCCGAGTTCAGCGGGCTCAGGCCGAAGCCCAGCTGCAGCATCATCGGCATCAGCAGCGAGAAGCTGCCGACGCCGATGCGGAACAGGGTACCGCCGGTGACCGAGGCGCGGAAGGTCGCGATGCGCAGCAGCGACAGCCGCAGGATCGGCGAGGCATCGCTGCGGGCATGGCGCGCGTACAGCGCCAGCAGCGCCGCGCCCAGCACGACGAGGAACGGCGGGATCTCCGCCGGCAGCACGCGCTTGCCCAGGTTCTCGAAGCCCAGCACCAGGCCGGCCAGGCCGCCGCCGACCAGCATCCAGCCGGCCAGGTCGAAGCCCTGCGGCAGGGTGCCGGCGCTGTCGCGGATGTAGCGCGTCACCAGCGCGTAGCCGAGCGCGCCGATCGGCACGTTGATCAGGAAGATCCAGCGCCAGGACTCGAAGGTCACGATCAGGCCGCCCAGCGGCGGGCCGAAGATCGGCGCCATCAGCGCCGGCACCGTCAGGTAGGACATGGCCGAGACCAACTCGCTCTTCGGCACCTGGCGCAGCAGCACCAGCCGCCCCACCGGCACCATCATCGCGCCGCCGATGCCCTGCGCCGCCCGCGCCAGCAGCAGCTCGCCGATGTTCTGCGCCGCGGCGCACGCCACCGAGCCCAGCACGAAGACGATGATGGCGTTGCGGAACACCCGCCGCGCGCCGTAGCGGTCCGCCATCCAGCCGCTCACCGGGATGAACACGCTCAGGCTCAGGAGGTAGGAGGAGATCGCCAGGCTCAGGTGCAGCGGATCCTCGTGCAGCGAGCGCGCGATCGCCGGCAGGGCCGTGGCGATGATGGTCGAGTCCAGGTTTTCCATGAACAGCGCGGAGGCCACGATCAGCGGGATCAGGCGCGCGGGGTTGCCGGCGCCGCCGGTGGTGGCGGGGGGACTGGCTGGGCTGCTCATGGGCGGGTGGGGTGCCGTTGCGGTCGCGTGGGGATGATACCGGAGGCTTCCCCCGGAACCGGGGGGCGCCGCCCGCCACTGAAATGACAGATCGGGCGCCGCCGCGGTTCCGCCGCGACGGCGGATCGCAGCCGCAAGCCGGGGCGGGATTAAAATGGAGCGCCACAGCAGCCGACACAGGACACTTCATGGAAGGCGTGATCGCCTGGCAGGGCCGCATGCTGATCTACCGCCGCGACGGCGAGCGCTGGCGCCTGCGCTTCCTCGGCGAGGACGGCGAGGTCGCGCCCAGCCCGGAACTGGTCGCCGCGGTCGAGGCCGACATCCGCCACCAGGAGGCCAAGCTGCACCAGGCCGGCTGAGCGCGCCGGCGCCGCGCCGCGGCGCTATGCTGGACGGCGCCAGTGGAATTGCGGCCGGAACGCTGGCGGCTGCGCCGCACATTCCGCACGGCCGGCGCCGCAGCCCGCGCCGGCGCCGAATCCATCCGCCAGCGGAGGAGGCCAGCCATGGTCGGAAACCTCAGGATCGTCAGGGTCAGGCCCGGCGAGGAGCAGCGGTTCGAGCAGCTCTTCGGCGGCCTGCGCGAGGAATTGCGCCGGCACGAGCCGGGATGCCTGATCTACTCGCTGCTGCGCTCGCGCCTGCACCCCGGTTCTTACGTCATCCACGAACAGTACGCGGATCCCGCGGCGCTGTCGCAGCACCAGCACTCGCCGGCGGTGGCGCAGTACATCGAGCGCATGCGCGAATTGCAGGACCGGGTCGAGGTCGAATACTTCGACCCGGTTTGCGTTTAGGCCGCAGGCCCGGGTTGCCGGCCGTGACCGGCAAGACGAGGACGTCGGCGGCGCGCCCGGCCTGATCGCGCGCCAGTAGTGGACCACCCCGGGCAGGGTCGGAAACCCCGGGAAGGTGCTTGTGGTGCGCCCCGGCAGGGCCGACACTGGGGGCCTAAAAAGCCGGCCGCCCATGCAGCGGTTACATTAATCCCGACGACGCCCGCAGCGGTGATTCGCCGTGCCGGCAGGCGCGTCCATGACAACAGCGGCCGGAGCGGAGGAGACATGGCTGTGAACAGCGAGCGCGCCGCGCGGCGCCTGGCCCCGGCGCTGTGCGCCGCGCTGCTGAGCGCCTGCGGCAGCAGCTCGGCACCGGAACTGGCCGGCGGCGGCGCCGACCTCGGCGCCTGCACCACCGACGTCGCCGCTGACAACAGGCTGCTCGTCGACCGCGTGCCCGGCGTGGACCAGGTGCGGGCGCGGCAGCAGGCCGCCGACCAGTTCGGCGGCGGCTTCCGCATCGCCGCCAACGATGCCGAGATCGGCTATATCCGCCACCTCGCCGACCAGCTGCGCGGGCTCGGCGCCACCGGCGTGGCGGTGGAGCCCTACGCTTTCAACGCCTGGTCGGCCAGGACCACCAGCCTGGCGGTGGTGCAGGGGCCAGCGCCCGGTCCGCTGCACGTCGCCTACTTCATCCCGTCCTCCGGCAGCACCGGGCCGGGAGGATTGACCGCGCCGGTGACCTATTTCTCCGGGCTGTCGGCGGTGAACCTGGTCGGCGCCCTCTACGCGGCGCTCGACCAGCAGAACCTCGGCGGCGTGCTGGCGGCGGTGCAAAAGACCCTGGACGACGTCACCGGCGGCGCCGTCTCGCTGACCCAGGCGGTGGCGGCGGCCGACGTCGCCGGCAAGATCGTGCTGTACGACGCGCCCAAGCTGCAGGTGCCGGTCGGCGTGTTCGAGGCCATCTCCGCTTATTACAACAACTCCAGCGGCACCCTCGGCCCGGCCACGCCCTATGCCCGGCCCTTTCTCGACGAGCTGATCACCATCGGCGCCATCGATCTGGCGCTGCAGCAGGCCGGCGCGGCCGGCATCATCGCCGTGCTCGACTATCCGCCGAGCGCGGCCGACAACTCCTACGTGCCTTTCGGCGGCCTGGCCATCCCCAGCGCGCCCGGCCTCTACCTGGACCGCGACACCGGCAACGCGCTGAAGCGGCAGATCGCCGCCGCCGGCACCACGCCGGTGGTGCTCAAGCTGACGCTCGACGCCAGCCAGGCGCAGGCCACCTCCTACAATGTCTCCGGCCTGATCCCCGGCGCCTGCCCGCAGGAGATCCTGGTCAGCTCGCACAGCGACGGCCCCAACTCCATCGAGGACAACGGACCGGCCGCGATCCTCTCCATCGCCGACTACTTCGTCCACGCCCCCGCCTCGCAGCGGCGGCGCGGCCTGCGCGTGGTCTTCACCGGCGGCCACTTCGCCGGCAGTCCCGGCATCAACGCCTACATCGCCAGGCACCTGGCCGAGCTCAAGGCCAACACCCTCACCGCGATCGAGATCGAGCACCTCGGCGCGCGCGAGTGGCTGGAGCTTTCGCCGGGGACCATGGGGCTGGACGGACTGCCGGAGCCGCTGGTGCTGTACGGCCCGGTGGGCTCGGTGCAGCAGGATGAGAGCATCAAGTTCGCCCGCCAGTTCGACCGCAGCATCGTCACCATCCCGCTGCCCTTCGGCGAGGGCGGAGCCTGGGGCAGCAGCGCCGGCCTGCCCAAGATCCAGGCCATCAGCGGCCCGGTCTACCTGCTCAACGGCCCGCTGCCGCAGGTCTCCAGCGAGTTCACCGACTACGCGCTGGAGCAGAAGCAGATCGCCGCCTTCGTGCAGATGATCCTCGACCTCAACACGCAGACCGACGCCAGCCTGCTGGCCGCGGCGGGCACCGCCTCCGTCCCTTAGTCCGCGCCGTTCTGTGCTCCGAACATTGCGCGCAGCCCGGTTTGCGGGCGGCCCGCTAGCCTAGAATCCCGGGCCGGTCAAGGCGCGGATGAGCGAAGCCGCGCTTGCGCCGCGGGCATACAACAGGCAAAGGGCGGAAAGCGGGTACAAGAAATGAACAAGCTTCGGGGGAGTGGGCGGGCGCTGCGGGGCGGGGCGCTGGCGGCGGCGCTGCTGCTGCAAGGTTGCGGCTCATCCAGCCCGGCCGCCACCGCGGCTGACGGCGGCAAGAGCGGCGGCGCCGCGCGGCCCAACGTGCTGGTGATCCTGGCCGACGACCTCGGCTATGCCGACCTCAGCGCCTTCGGCAGCGAGATCAACACTCCCAATATCGACCGCCTGGCGCGGGAAGGCCGCATCCTCACCAACTTCCACGCCACGCCGCTGTGCGCCACCTCGCGCGCCGAGCTGCTGACCGGCGCGGACCACCACCTGGTCGGCGTCGGCACCCTGCCGGAGAGCAACAGCTTCTATCCGCCCAACGACGAGACCTACAAGGGCGAGCTGGATGGCAAGGCCCGCACCGTGGCGCAGCTGCTGCACGACGCCGGCTACCACACCTACATGGCCGGCAAGTGGCATCTCGGCGGCGGCGGGCCGGTGAAGTGGGGCTTCGAGCAGTCCTTCTCGATGGACTACACCTCGGCCTTCGGCAGCAACTATGCCGCCACTGCGGCGCGTTCCGAGTCCGCCGCGCGCACCTATTACGAAAACGGCGCGCCGGCGCCGCTGCCGGACGACTTCTTCTCCAGCGACTACTTCGTCAACAAGCTGCAGAGTTACATCGGCGCCGACCACGGCGACGGCAAGCCCTTCTTCGCCTACCTCGCCTTCCAGGCCGTGCACTTCCCGCTGCAGGTGCCCGACGCCTACCTCGGCCTGTACAAGGGCAAGTACGACGCCGGCTACCAGGCGGTCCGCGACGCGCGCATCGCCCGGCAGAAGGCGCTGGGCATCGTGCCGCCGGACCTCAACCCGAACCCGGGCGACGAGGCGGTGATGCTGCGCTTCGGCCAGCCCGGCGTGCTGACCAACACCGCCTGGGATCAGCTGTCGGCTTCCGACCAGCAGAGCGAGGCGCGCATCATGGAAGTGTTCGCCGGCATGCTGACCAACCTCGACGACGACGTCGGCAAGCTGTTCGCCTACCTCAAGCAGATCGGCGAATACGACAACACGCTGATCGTGTTCGTCTCCGACAACGGCGCCGACGGCATGGGCTACGGCTTCATTCCCTATGTCGATACCGCCGGCAACACCGACATCGACAATAGCCTGGCCAACTACGGCCGTCCCGGCTCCTTCATCTTCCGCAGCACGCGGTGGGCCGAGGCCGGCAATGCGCCGCTGCGGCTGTTCAAGGCTTTCACCGCCGAGGGCGGCATCTCGGTGCCGGCGATCGTGCGCCTGCCCGGCCAGGGCGCCGGCCAGGCGCCGAGCGCCGCGCTGGCCTCGCTGCTCGACGTGGCGCCGACCATCCTCGCCGCCGCCGGCGTTGCCGACCCGGGCACGCAGTACCAGGGCCACGCCGTGGCCCCGCTGGAAGGCCTGTCGCTGCTGCCGGTGCTCGGCGGCCAGCGCAGCCAGATCCATGGCCAGGACGACGTGATCGTCGACGAGGTCAACGATATCCGCTACGTGCGCAAGGGACCGTGGAAGATGACCCGGGTGGTCAATTACATGCTGCCGTCCGCCGCGCTGCTGATCGACCACGACTGGCAGCTCTACAACATGGATACGGACCGCGGCGAAACCACCGACGTGGCCGCGCTGCATCCGGACATCGTGGCCGAGCTGACGGCCGACTGGGTGGCCTACGTCAAGCGGGTGGGGGTGGAGCAGCCGATCCTGCCGCCGCTGCTGACGCCGATCGACCAATAGAGCGCGCGCGAGCCGCTCGACGGAACGCGGCCCAGGGAATCCCGGCGATCGCAGCTCGCCTTCAGGGCATGGACTTGTTCAGAGGTTCCCTAGAAGACGTGGGCGACGGCAACGCCCACCAGGACCCCGCCGACGAATGACCACGCGGCCCAGGCATAGCGGCGCTTGATGCGTTCACGGCCCAGCTGGTGATCGTAATAGGTGAGCATGGTGTAGCGTCCCGTTGGCGAGAATGAGGTCCTGCGCGGCGGAGGAGATTAACAAAGACCGATCCGCACCGAGTGACGGTGCCGGGCGGATCGGTGGCCGTGCTCCGCCCATACGCCGAAGTACCAAGGAAATTCTATTCCGGATCAGCGGCTTGTAAAACCACTTTCGGCGCCGGCAGGGCTGCCTAGGAAATAATTACCACAGCGTGGTCAGGGCGGGGTTAACAGGCCCTAGACGAACTTCAGCCCCAGGCCGACGGCAAATCCCAGCAGGAACGCCCATAGCGCCCACTGCAGTTCCGGATTGATCTCGCGTGAAGCAACGCGCCCTGGCTTGTTGGCTGGCAGCATGCACCCCCCATCGCATCCCTGCGGGGCTTTCCGTGCGGCCCACTGGGCCGCCGGAGAGAGACCCGTTCGTATCGTTGTCCGGCGACTAGGTTACGCCAAGGGGCAAAAAAAAAGCCAGCCGTGGTCATGTGCCGGCCCCCGGCCGCCTTTGCTCAGTGCTTGCGGCTCGCCGCATAGGCCTTCAGCACCTCGGGCGGCGCGTGCATGCCCAGCTCCATCTTGCCGATCTGATTGCGGTGGACCTCGTCCGGGCCGTCGGCCAGGCGCAGGGTGCGGGCCTGGGCGTAGGCGTAGGATAGGCCGAAGTCGTCGGTGACCCCGCCGCCGCCGTGGGCCTGGATCGCCCAGTCGATCACCTGGCAGGCCATGTTCGGCGCCGCCACCTTGATCATCGCGATTTCCTTGGCCGCCACCTTGTTGCCCACCGTGTCCATCATGTAGGCCGCCTTCAAGGTCAGCAGGCGCGCCGAGTCGATCAGGATGCGCGCGTCGGCGATGCGCTCCAGGGTCACCGTCTGCGCCGCCACCGGCTTGCCGAAGGCGACGCGGCTCATGGTGCGCACGCACATCTTCTCCAGCGCGCGCTCGGCCAGGCCTATCAGGCGCATGCAATGGTGGATGCGGCCCGGGCCGAGGCGGCCCTGCGCGATCTCGAAGCCGCGGCCCTCGCCCAGGATCATGTTCGAGGCCGGCACGCGCACGTTCTCGAACAGCACCTCGCCGTGGCCGTGCGGCGCGTCGTCGTAGCCGAACACCGGCAGGTGCCGCAGCACCTTGACTCCCGGCGTGTCCTTGGGCACCAGGATCATCGACTGCTGGCTGTGGCGGCTGGGATTGTCCGGATCGGTCTTGCCCATGAAGATGAAGACCTTGCAGCGCGGATCATTGGCGCCGGAGGACCACCACTTGCGGCCGTTGATGACGTACTCGTCGCCCTCGCGCTGGATCAGCGAGGAGATGTTGGTGGCGTCGCTGGAGGCCACCGCCGGCTCGGTCATGGCGAAGCAGGAGCGGATCCTGCCCTCCAGCAGCGGCTTCAGCCACTGCTCCTTCTGCGCCTCGCTGCCGTAGCGCACCAGCACCTCCATGTTGCCGGTGTCCGGCGCCGAGCAGTTGAACACCTCCGGTGCCCAGATCACGCGGCCCATCACCTCGCACAGCGGCGCGTATTCCATGTTGGTCAGGCCCGCGCCCAGCTCCGAGTCGGGCAGGAAAAGATTCCACAGCCGCTCCTTCTTCGCCTTCTCCTTCAGCTCCTCGATGATGGCCGTGGGCTGCCAGCGGTCGCCTTCCGCCACCTGCTCCATGAATTTCCGCTCGTTCGGGTAGATGTGCTGGTCCATGAACGCCTTGAGGCGCGCCAGCAGCTGCTTGGTCTTGTCGGAATATTCGAAATCCATGGTGCTTCTCCTTCCAGATGCCGCCTGAAACCGTTTGCTCAATCCCTCTTCCCGTTCGGGAGAGGGCCGGCGTGAGGGGCAAGGTGCTTGCCGCTCACGTTCATCTTTCGCGCCTTGCAGCGGCGGCTACCCCCGGGCCAGGATCTTCTCCACCTGCTTCCACCCCAGATCGCCCAGCGCCGGCGCCGCGGCGCCCATCATCGCCGCCTGCTGGCTCGCCGCCGTGCCTTCCTTCACCCGGCCGGCGATGCCCTGCAGGATCGCGGCGAGGCGGAACAGGTTGTAGGCGATGTAGAAATCCCAGTGGCTCGGCTCGATCGGGCCGCGCCCGGTGCGCTGGCAGTACCTGGCCACGTAGTCCGCTTCCGAGGGAATGCCCAGCTCCGCCAGCTTCACGCCCGCCAGGCCGCGGAACACGCCCTTGGGGATGTGCCAGGTCATGCAGTGGTAGGCGAAGTCCGCCAGCGGATGGCCCAGGGTGGACAGCTCCCAGTCCAGCACCGCCAGGATGCGCGGCTCGCCGGCGTGGTACATCAGGTTGTCCAGGCGGTAGTCGCCGTGGACGATCGAAGTCTCGTCGCCGGGCGGGATGTGCCGCGGCAGCCATTCGATCAGCTTCTCCATCGACTCGATGCGCTGCGTTTCGGAGGCGCGGTACTGCTTGCTCCAGCGGTCGAGCTGGCGCGCGAAGTAATTGCCCGGCTTGCCGTAGTCGCCGAGGCCGATCCTGGCGTAGTCCACGGTATGCAGCGCCGCGATCACCCGGTTCATTTCGTCGAAGATCGCCGCGCGCTGCGCCGGCTCCATCCCGGGCAGGGCCGGGTCCCACATCACCCGGCCTTGCACCCAGTCCATCACGTAGAACGCCGTGCCGATGACCGAGTCGTCCTCGCACAGGCACCAGGTCCTCGCCACCGGCACATCCGTGCCGTGCAGCGCCGTGATCACGCGGTATTCGCGGTCCACCGCGTGGGCCGAAGGCAGCAGCTTGCCCGGCGGCTTGCGCCGCAGCACGTAGCGCCCGCTGCCCGCGATCAGGCCGAACGTGGGATTAGACTGGCCGCCCTTGAACTGCACCACCTGCAGCGGACCCTTGAAGCCCGCCACGCGGGCGGCGAGGTATTGCTCCAGCTTCGCCTCGTCGAACCGGTGCTTGTCCCGCACCGGCATCGTGCCCTCGAATTCCTCGCTCATGGTTTCCTGTTCTCTTGCCGCGGGCCCGGATCAAGTATGCCGCTGTTGCGCCTTGGAATGCCGTAAAAATCCCGTCCGTCGCCCGATGCGCGCGCGGCGCATGCATCGCGTCACCCGCAAACCCGGCCCAGGCCAACCCGGGTGCCCAGCCTAAGCCCCCCTGCTAAGCTGCCACAAATGAATTCCCCGCATTCCCGGCCATAAGCCCCATGCATCTGGGTTCCCCATGCACCTGAACCGGGTCGATCTCAACCTGCTGGTGGTGCTGGACGCCATCTACACCGAAGGCGGCATCACCAGGGCCGCGCGCAAGCTGCACCTGACCCAGCCCGCCATCAGCCACGCCCTGGCGCGCCTGCGCGAGATGTTCGGGGACCAGTTGTTCGAGCGGCAGGGCCAGGCCATGGCGCCGACGCCGCTGGCGCGCGGCATCATCGAGCCGGTGCGCCGCTCGCTGCGCAGCCTGGAGATCACCCTCAACCAGGTCAGCCAGTTCGACCCCGCCACCAGCCGCCACAAGTTCACCATCGGCGTGCGCGACGTGCTGGAAGCCACCCTGCTGCCGGCCCTGATGGCCCGCGTCGAGAAGCAGGCGCCGCACATCGAGATCGCCGCCGTGCGCGCCGACCGCCGCGAGCTGGAATCCGAGCTGGCCATGGGCAGCCTGGACGCCGCCATCGACGTGCTGCTGCTGCCCCTGTCCGAGAACATCCGCCACACCCCCATCGCCATGGACCCGCTGGTAGTGGTGGCGCGCAAGAATCACCCAAAGATCAAAAAGAAGCTGGACCTGGAGACCTACCTCGCCCAGGAGCACATCCTCGCCAGCTCGCGCCGCTCGGGCCCCGGCCTGGAAGACATGGAGCTGGCCCGCCAGGGCCACCAGCGGAGCGTCCGCCTGCGCTGCCAGCACTACTTCGCCGCCTGCAGCGTGGTCAGCCAGACCGACCTGCTGCTGACCATGCCGGAAACCTACGCGCGGATCGCCAGCAGGCAGTTCGACAACCAGATCCTGCCGTTCCCGCTGGCGTTGCCGGCGATGGACGCGCACCTGTACTGGCATGCGAACGTGGAGGAGGAGCCGGCCAATCGCTGGCTGCGCGAGCGCATCCGGGAGGTCTTTGCCGCGTAGGGCGGCCCGCGGCCGTCGGTCTTCCGCCATCTCCGCCGGCGGATTGGCGGGAATCCAGCTTCACTCCCCCGCTTGCTGGGAGGGCAGCGCCACTAATTCCGAAGTGCGCCTTCAAAGCTGCGCGCGAACGTATACACGTCCCCCGGCCACCGCGCCGAAACATAATTACCGTCCCTGACCACCCAGGCCGGCTTGCTGTTGCTGGCACTGTCCCGAACCATGCCGCCGGTCTTGGCGAACTGATCCGGCGCATCCGCCGGCACGTCGAGAAAATCCTCAGCCTTCGCCAGCGCCCGCGTCACCTCGGCCTGCACGCTCATATACCCCGCGGGCTGTCCCCTGGTCTCGCCGTAGGTGCGGTAGTAGTCCGGATCCCAGAAGCGGGCGAGGAAGCGCGACAGCATCCACGCCGACTTCTCCAGCTTCCACGTCAGCGCGGTGGTCTTGCGGCCATGCAGCACGGACTTGCCGGTTTTCCTGCTGATGCTGCGCGCGGCCAGCAGCACGCCGTGGCAGATGGCGCCCACCGGCTTGCCGCTGTCGAAGAAGTCGGCGACGAAGCCCTGCAGCACCGGGCTCTCCAGGTACTCGCGCATGCGCTTGGCATGGCCGCCGGGCAGCACCAGGCCATCCCAGTCTTCCGCGTTCAGGGCGTCCCAGCGCTGCGGGGCGAGGAAGAGGGGGTCCTGCTCCATTTCGCGGTAGGCGCGGCGGGCGCCGGCCTGGGCCCGCAGCATCAGGCCGATCAGGCGGATCTTCTTCAGCAGCGGGACGAAGCCCCAGGGGTCCAGACCCTCGCCGCTGAGCATGATCGGGTCGGCGTGGCCCCGGCGGCCGTCCGGCGTGGCGAAGTGCAGTTCATGGCCGCCGTCCTTGAGCACTTTCCAGGTCACCGCCACTTCGGTGGGGTCGAAGTCGTGGCTGGGAATGGGGATCAGGATTTTTTTCATGGCGGAGGGATTGTAGGCCCTCCGCCCGCGGCGATCTGTCGCCTGGACGACAGTGGCGCGCGGAAGGGACTCGCTGCCGGTGCAGCGCGGCGGCCCGGCGCTGCCGGGCTGCGCACATCGTGAGGGCGCTGCTGGGCGCGAGCCCTAGATGACGTGGGCGAAGACCACCCCGCACACGATTCCAATCGCGAAAGCGCTCATGGCCCATTTATAGCGTGGCTTGATGCGCTCGCGGCCAAGGGTGTGATCGTAATAGCGAATTGCCATATCCAATCCTGAGCGCCAGGCTCCGGGCGTTGCGCAACGTCCTTGTTGCGACTCGATTCTACCCCGAGCGGAGCCTGAGGCGCAGGGGGAACGCCTCGGTACGGCGGCCGGCCGACGGGCAGCGGCGGAGCTGGCGTTTCGCAGATCGCACGACTCGGCGCGCCTGGTCTTCATTTTGCCGCCGCGCTACGTGGTACCGCCGCGTCCTGTCGCCCGCGCACGACAGCATCCGCCCGACCGGTGGGCTTGACGCCCGTGCCGGTTCAGCACTCAAATTGGGCGCAGAGGGCAGGGGAGCTCAAGGATGAGCCGGCAGGGGCGGGACGCTTCGGCGTTCCTTTTCAGCATTTTCCATGCAATGCACACGGTTTCTGTGCCGCGCCGTGCTGCCCGCCCTCGCCAGGCCCGCGCCGCTGCGGCTGGCCACGCGCCGCCGCGCTGCGCGCCGCGGCCTGCTCCGACCTTTCCGCGCTGCTCCGTCCGTATCCGGTTTCCCACGCCGCCGGCGTCTTCGGCCGGCCTGCGCCGCATGTCACGAATCAGCAATCTGGCACCTGCCAGTCGACGAGGAGAAGGAAAGCCATGTTCAACAAGGGACTCAGGAGTTTCACCGCCCCGGTAGCCGGTCTAGGCCTGGCGCTGCTGGCGCTGCCGTCCGCGGCCCAGGCCGCGTGGCACGGCACGGCCTCGCACGCCGCCGCATTGCAGAACGCCACGCTGCTCGGCGCGCTGCCGGATACCGCGACCATGCGCATTGCAGTAAGCCTGAAGCTGCAGAACCGCGACGCGCTGGAAGCCCTGGTGCAGAACCAGCACACCCTGCTCAGCCGCGATTACGGCCGCATCCTGTCGGCCGAAGAGTTCGCCGCCGGCTATGCGCCCAGCGAGCGCCAGGTGCAGGCGGTGACCGATTATCTGCGCCGCGCCGGCTTCAGCAACATCCAGGTCGCCGCGAATCGCCTGCTGGTGACGGCGGAGGGCCGCCGCTCCCTGGTGGAGAGCGCGTTCAACACCAGCATCCGCCAGTTCAAGCTCGACAACCGCACCGTGTTCGCCAACACCCGCGACGTGCAGGTGCCGGACGAGCTGGCCGACGTGGTGCTGGCCGTCACCGGCCTGCAGAACGCCAACGTGGCGCACCCGCTGTACCAGCGCGCCGACAGCGTCACCAGGGCCGGCGCCAACGCCGTGCCGCTGGCCGGCACCGCCACCGGCCACGTGCCGGTGCAATTCCCGGCGATCTACGACGTCGGCGGCACGCCTACCGGCTCGCTCACCGAGATCGGCATCATCACCGACGGCAACCTGACCCAGACCGTCACCGATCTGCGCGCCTACGAGAGCCAGAACGGCCTGCCGCAGGTCGCGCTGGACTTCGTGCCCGCGGAAGTGAACGGCACCGACACCAGCGGCACCATCGAGTGGGATCTGGACAGCCAGACTTCCACCTCCATGGCCGGCAACGTCGCGGTGCTGCACTTCTTCAACGCCGCCTCTCTCAACGATTCCGACCTCGAAGTGGCCTACAACAACGCGGTGATGCACCCGAACGTCAAGGCCATCAACATCTCGCTCGGCATCTGCGAGAGCTCGGAGCAGAGCAGCGGCGCCCTCGGCACGACGGAGCAGATCTTCCTGGCCGGGTCCTCGCAGGGCCAGACCTTCTTCGCCTCGTCCGGCGACGGCGGCGCCTACACCGGCTGCTCCGGCCAGCAGGGCGTCAACACCGCGGTGAGCTACCCGGCCAGCTCGCGCAATGTCGTGGCGGTGGGCGGCACCACGCTCAACACCAACAGCGACGGCAGCTACGCCGGCGAGACCACCTGGGCCGGCGGCGGCGGCGGCGTCAGCACGGTGGTGCAGGCGCAGCCCTACCAGAAGGCCGTGACCGGCTCCAGCGCGCGCACCGTGCCGGACGTGGCGATGGATGCGGACCCCAACTCGGGCGCGGTGATCATCAACAGCGGCAGCTCCACCCAGGTCGGCGGCACCAGCCTGGCGGCGCCGCTGGCCACCGGCGTCTGGGCGCGCGTGCAGAGCGCGCACAACAACACGCTCGGCTTCGCCGCCCCGTTGATCTATGCCGCCGCGGCGTCCAGGCCGGCCTCGTTCCATGACGTGACGTCCGGCTGCAACAGCGGCAGCAACGCCCTGCTGAGCCTGCTCAGCAGCCTGCTCGGCCAGAAGGACTACTGCGCCAAGGCCGGCTTCGACAACACCACCGGCTGGGGCAGCTTCGACATCAGCCAGTTCAACAGCGCCCAGTAATCGCGGCGCCGGCCCCGCGGGCGCAACGCCCGCGGGGCTTTTTCATGCCCCGCATTTAGTCCGAATGGACTGTGCCGCCGGGGGAACTCCTGGCCCACAATCGGTCAACATCAAAGCACGAGGAGAACCGGCCATGGCCACCGTCGCCGACCTGGAAAAGCGCCTGCAGGCGCTGGAGGACATCCATGCCATCCAGGAGCTGAAGGCCCGCTACCTGCGCGCCTGCGACCGCAAGCAGCCCGACACCATGCGCGACTGCTTCATCGAAAAGGGCGCGGTGATCGAGGCCGACGGCTTCCCCTCCTTCAACGACCGCGACGGCTGGGTGGCGGTGTTCACCGATCTGGCGGTGAAGAACCCGAACGTGATGGACATGCACCACGGCCAGAACCCGCAGATCACCCTAACCGGACCGGACAGCGCCACCGGCGTATGGGACCTGAACTTCTGCCAGATCAACGTGAAGGAACGCACCGTGGTCAACCTGGCCGGCGAGTACCGCGACGAGTACGTGCGCCAGAACGGCCGCTGGTGGATCAGCGCCCAGCGCTTCCGCCAGACCTCGTTCCAGATGCGCCTGGTGGGCGAGGACGGGCAGGAGAAGGTGATGGCGCTGGGCAAGCCGCCCTCGACGGGGTTCATCGAGAACGCCTGATATTTTGCTTGTCATCTCCGCGAAGGCGGGGATCCAGTTGTCCTGGGCCAGCGCGTAAAAACCGGACTCCCGCCCTCGCGGGAGTGACGAATCGTGAGAGGAGAGCGCGATGCCCGATTCCGACCTTTCGCAACTTGTCGCCCGCATCGACCGCCTCGAGTCCACCGACCAGATCCGCCAGCTCGCGGCGAAGTATGCGCTGGCGCTGGACATGCGCGACGCCGACGCCTGGGTCGGGCTGTTTCCGGCGGACATCCAGGTCGGCAACGGCGAGAGCGGCCGCGCCGCGCTGCGGCGCTGGTTCGACCAGACCATGCGCGGGCAGTTCACCGGCACCGCGCACCACATCGGCGGCACATCATCGAGTTCCTCGACCCGGACCATGCGCAAGGCGTGGTCTATTCCAAGAACGAACACGAGGCCGGCAGCGAGTGGGTCATCATGCAGATGATGTACTTCGACCGCTACGAGCGCCGCGACGGCCGCTGGTACTTCCGCCGCCGCCTGCCGCTGTACTGGTACGCCACCGACCTGAACAAGCCGCCGCTGGGCGACAACAAGATGCGCTGGCCCGGCCGCGAGCCCTACGAGGGCGGCTTCCACCAGCTGTTCCCGTCGTGGCGCGAGTTCTGGGACAAGGGACCGCAGCCGGATGCGCCGGTGGCGGAGCCGGCGCCGCTGGATCGGTTTATCGAGACGATGCGTAGAGGGGCGAAGGCGCCAGCGGTAAAAGTGCGCTAGTGACCACGTCGTCGCGCGGAGGCGGGGACCCAGCTCTTCCTTCAGATTGCGCGCCGCTTGAAGGCGCCCAAACCGGATTCCCGCCGGCGCGGGAATGACGGGTCGGAAGGGGGCGGTCCCGCTCAGCTGGTATATGCGTCAATCAACGCCCGGGCCGCCTTGCCCGCGTTGTGCGCCGGGCCGTGCTGGCACTGGAAGGTGAGGCGGGTCAGGTAGCTGCCTTCCCACAGCAGCATCAGCGAATCGCCCAGTACCTCGGGCTCGCGGGCGTTCAGCTCGCGCGCCAGCTTGCGGAAGCGGCGGCGCATCTCGGCCTTGTACTGCTCGACCACCGCCCGGGCGGGGTGCTCCGGTTCGGTGATCTCCACCGCGGCGTTGGCCAGGGCGCAGCCGCGCGAGTCCATCTTGCAGGTCTCCTTGACGTGCGCGTCGAACAGCACCTCGACCTGCTTGCGCGGGTTGCCCTCGTGGGCCTTCATGATCTCGTCCCACCAGTCCCAGCCCTCGCGCTCCTCGCTGCGCAGGTATTCGGCCACCAGCTCGTCCTTGGAGGCGAAGCTGCGGTAGAAGCTCATCTTGTTCGTGCCAGCCTCGCTGGCGATGGTATCGACGCCCACGGCGCGGATGCCGTGGCGGTAGAACAGCTCGCACGCCGTCTCGAAGATCCGGTCGCGCACGCGCGGCTTCGGATGCTCGGCAATAACTTCTTTCTCTACAACGGCTTGGCTGACCTTGGATGCATTCATACCGCTCTCCTGCTTGACATGTTACTGACCGGTCACTAACTTACGCCGCACCAGATGTGACTTACCGGTAACACACGGCGCGTAGCATCGGAGTGTTATGGCGATATGTCAAGTCGGTGCAAAACACCGGTCCGACATGGAGCACGGCAAGTCCCGACGCCTCCGGTTCCCCCAGCCGTAGGCGCCTTTTCCAGGGAATAGTCGGGAGTTCGAAGATGTCGTTCAACCAGCCCAAGAAGTCCGCCCCAAAGATTGTTGTACCGAAGAAGTTTTCCACCTCGCTGCTGCTGGCCCTGCCGGCCGCCACGGTGTTCGCCCTGGTCTTCGGCCTGGGCCGTTCCGAGGCCAAGCCGGCCCCGGCCGCCCCGGCGCTGCCGGAGGTGACCGTGGCCGAGGTGATCCACAAGCCCCTGCACGAGTGGCAGGAATTCAGCGGCCGCCTGCAGGCGGTGAACACGGTGGAAGTGCGGCCGCGCGTCAGCGGCTACATCGACAAGGTCGCCTTCCCCGAAGGCGCCCGCGTCAAGAAAGGGCAGCTGCTGTTCCAGATCGATCCGCGCCCGTTCCAGGCCGAGGTTGACCGGCTCAACTCCGAGCGGCTCCGCGCCCTCTCCGACCTGCAGCTGGCCAAGGCCAACCACGCCCGCGCCGAGCGGCTGATCGCGGCCAACGCCATTTCGCGCGAGGAGTACGACCGGCTGTCCGCCGCGGAGACCTCGGCGCAGGGCGCGCTGGGCTCGGTCAGCGGCTCGCTGGCCGCGGCCAAGCTGAACCTGGAGTTCACCGAGGTGCGCGCGCCGATCGACGGCCACGTGTCGCGGGCGCTGATCACCGCCGGCAACCTGGTGACCAGCAGCAGCCTGCTGACCACGGTGGTGTCGGACGACCCGGTCTACGCCTACTTCGACGCCGACGAGCAGACCTACCTGCGCTACCGCAAGCTCGACGCCGGCGCGCCGGGCCAGGAGCAGGCGAGCAAGAGCGCCGACGCCACCAGCGGCGTGTTCATGGGCCTGGTCGACGAGCAGGGCTACCCGCACCAGGGCGAGCTGAACTTCGTCGACAACCAGGTCGACCCGACCACCGGCACGATCCGCGCCCGCGCGGTGTTCCCCAACCCGGACGGCCGCTACACGCCGGGCCTGTTCGCCCGCATCCGCCTGGTCGGCGGCGATGACGCCGACACCGTGCTGATCGAGGACCGCGCCGTCGGCACCGACCTGGGCAAGAAGTTCGTGCTGGTGCTCAAGCCGGACAACAGCCTGGAGTCGCGCTTCGTCGAGCTGGGGCCGGACATCGACGGCCTGCGGGTGGTGAAGCAGGGCCTGCACGACGGCGAGGTGATCGTCGTCAACGGCCTGCAGCACGTGCATCCGGGCCAGACGGTGGCGCCGACCCGGGTGGCGATGAACCAGGACAACGACGGCCTGCGCCAGGTTGCCGCAGTGCCGGCGCCGACCAGCGTCGCCCGCGAGGGCGCGACCAGCGGCAAGGGCCATTCGCAGCCGTAAGGCGTGTCAACCCTTCTCCGTGTGGGAGAAGGGCAGGGGCTGAGGGTGAGGGGCGCACGTTCATCGGGCGCCACCGCCTGAGGATGGAGCACCCCTCACCCCGACCCCTCTCCCGGTGGGAGAGGGTAGCGAGCAGGAAAGGACAATAGTCATGAAACTCTCCCAATTCTTCATCAGCCGGCCGATCTTCGCCGGCGTGCTGTCGGCGCTGATCTTCCTGGCGGGCCTGCTGGCGCTGCCGTCGCTGCCGATCAGCGAATACCCGGAAGTGGTGCCGCCGACGGTGGTGGTGAAAGCCAGCTTCCCCGGCGCCAATCCCAAGGTGATCGCCGAGACGGTGGCCAGCCCGCTGGAGCAGTCGATCAACGGCGTCGAGGGCATGCTGTACCAGTTCTCGCAGGCCACCGCCGACGGCGTGATGACCCTGACCATCACCTTCTCGCTCAACACCGACATCGACAAGGCGCAGCAGCAGGTGCAGAACCGCGTGTCGCAGGCCCTGCCCAAGCTGCCGGAAGAGGTGCAGCGCCTGGGCGTGACCACCAACAAGGCCTCGCCGGACCTGACCCTGGTGGTGCACCTGCTGTCGCCGGACAACCGCTACGACACCCTGTACCTGGCCAACTACGCGCAGCTGCGGGTCAAGGACGAGCTGGCGCGCCTCGACGGCGTCGGCGACGTGCAGATCTTCGGCGCCGGCAACTACTCGATGCGCGTCTGGCTCGACCCGGACAAGGTGGCGAGCCGCGGCATGACCGCCACCGACGTGGTCAAGGCGATCCGCGAGCAGAACGTGCAGGTCGCCGCCGGCCAGCTCGGCGCGCCGCCTTCGCCCGGCGCCACCTCGTTCCAGGTGGCGATCAACACCAAGGGCCGCCTCACCACCGAGGACGACTTCCGCAACATCATCATCAAGACCGGCGAATACGGCCAGGTCACGCGCCTGAAGGACGTGGCGCGGGTCGAGCTGGGCGCCGACACCTACGCCCTGCGCGCGCTGCTCGACAACAAGCCCGCGGCCGCCATCCCGGTGTTCCAGCGCCCGGGCAGCAATGCCATCGACATCTCCAACCGCGTCCGCGCCAAGATGGAGGAGCTGAAGAAGGACTTCCCGCAGGGCATGGACTACCACATCGTCTATGACCCGACCATCTTCGTGCGCGGCTCGATCCACGCCGTGGTCCACACGCTGCTGGAGGCGATCCTGCTGGTGGTGATCGTGGTGATCGTGTTCCTGCAGACCTGGCGCGCCTCGATCATCCCGCTGATCGCGGTGCCGGTGTCGCTGGTCGGCACCTTCGCCGTGATGCACCTGTTTGGCTTCTCCCTCAACGCCCTGTCGCTGTTCGGCCTGGTGCTGGCGATCGGCATCGTGGTCGACGACGCCATCGTCGTGGTGGAGAACGTTGAGCGTAACATCGAAAACGGCCTCAAGCCGGTCGAGGCGACCAGGCAGGCGATGAAGGAGGTCACCGGCCCGATCATCGCCACCGCCATGGTGCTGTGCGCGGTGTTCGTGCCCACCGCCTTCATCAGCGGCCTGACCGGCCAGTTCTACAAGCAGTTCGCGCTGACCATCGCCATCAGCACGGTGATCTCGGCGTTCAACTCGCTGACCCTGTCGCCGGCGCTGTCGGCCCTGTTGCTGAAGGAGCACGGCGCGGCGCCGGACCGCCTGACGCGGATCATCAACGGCGCCCTCGGCTGGTTCTTCCGCCCGTTCAACCGCTTCTTCCAGCGCGCCTCGCACGGCTACGTCCGCAGCGTCGGCCGGGTGCTGCGCGCCGGCGGCATCGCGCTGTTCGTCTATGCCGGCCTGATCGCGGCCACCGGCTGGGGCTTCCAGCGCACGCCGACCGGCTTCGTGCCGCCGCAGGACAAGCAGTACCTGGTGGCCTTCGCCCAGCTGCCGGACGCCGCGACCCTGGACCGCACCGAGGACGTGATCCGCCGCATGAGCGACATCGCCCTGCAGCAGCCGGGCACGGAAAGCGCCGTGGCCTTCCCGGGGCTGAACATCAACGGCTTCACCAACAGCCCCAACTCCGGCATCGTCTTCGTCACGCTCAAGCCGTTCGAGGAGCGCACGACCCGGCAGCTGTCCGCCGGCGCCATCGCCGGGGCGTTGAACGGCAAGTTCTCCAAGATCCAGGACGCCTTCATCGCGGTGTTCCCGCCGCCCCCGGTGATGGGCCTGGGCACCATCGGCGGCTTCCGCATGCAGATCGAAGACCGCGGCGGCCTGGGCTTCGAGGAGCTGTACAAGCAGACCCAGAACCTGATCGCCAAGGGCAACGCCGATCCGGCGCTGCACGGCCTGTTCTCCAGCTACCAGGTGAACGTGCCGCAGGTGGACGCCGACGTCGATCGCGAGAAGGCCAAGTCGCAGGGCGTGGCGCTGCAGGACCTGTTCGACACCATGCAGATCTACCTCGGCTCGCTCTATGTCAACGACTTCAACCTGTTCGGCCGCACCTACCAGGTCAACGCCCAGGCCGAGCCGCGCTTCCGCCTGCAGGCCGAGGACATCGCGCGCCTGAAGACGCGCAACGCCGCCGGCGACATGATCCCGCTGGGCTCGTTCGTCACGGTGAAGCAGTCCTCCGGTCCCGACCGGGTCATGCACTACAACAGCTATCCGACGGCCGAGATCAACGGCGGCCCGGCGCCGGGCTACAGCACCGGCCAGGCGCAGGCGGCGATCGAGCGCCTGGCCCGGCAGGAGCTGCCGAACGGCATGTCGTTCGAGTGGACCGAGCTGACCTACCAGCAGATCCTGGCCGGCAACACCGCCATCCTGATCTTCCCGCTGGTGGTGCTGCTGGTGTTCCTGGTGCTGGCGGCGCAGTACGAGAGCCTGGGCCTGCCGCTGGCGGTGATCCTGATCATGCCGATGGTGCTGTTCTCGGCCATCACTGGCGTGCAGCTCTCCGGCGGCGACAACAACATCTTCACCCAGATCGGCCTGATCGTGCTGGTCGGCCTGGCCAGCAAGAACGCGATCCTGATCGTGGAGTTCGCCAAGGACCGCGAGGCGCACGGCGAGAAGCCGCTGCGCGCGGTGCTCGACGCCGCCAAGCTGCGGCTGCGGCCGATCCTGATGACCTCGCTCGCCTTCATCATGGGCGTGGTGCCGCTGGTCACCTCCACCGGCGCCGGCGCCGAGATGCGCCACGCCATGGGCGTGGCGGTGTTCTCCGGCATGCTCGGCGTCACGTTCTTCGGCCTGCTGCTGACGCCGCTGTTCTACCTGCTGATCCGCAAGTACCTGCGCGGCCGCAAGGCCCGCACCGCGACGGCGCCGGCCGGCGAGCCGGCGCAGGTCGCCCATTCACACTGATCCGCTCCAACCGATAGTGGAACACCCACAGGAGATTGCAATGAACGAAAAAATCGCCCTCATCACCGGCGGCAACAAGGGCATCGGCTTCGAGACCGCGCGCCAGCTGGCGCGCACCGGCGCCCACGTCATCATCGGCGCCCGCGACCGCAAGAAAGGCGTGGAGGCCTCGCTCAAGCTGCAGGGCGAAGGTCTCAGCGTCGAGGCCCTGGGTCTGGACGTGACCAGCCTGGGCAGCATCGCTGAGGCCGCGCGCGAGGTCGAGCGCAAGCACGGCCGGCTCGACATCCTGGTCAACAACGCCGGCGTGATGCTCGACGACTACGGCAAGAAGCCGTCGGAGCAGACGCTGGAAGTGTGGCGCCAGACGTTCGAGACCAACGTGCTCGGCCTGGTTGCGGTGACCCAGGCCTTCCTGCCGCTACTGAAGAAGTCCGCGGCCGGCCGCATCGTCAACCTGTCCAGCATCCTCGGCTCCAATACCCTGCACGCCGACCCGTCCTCGCCGATCTACGACTTCAAGGTGCCGGCCTATAACGTGTCCAAGGCCGCGGTGAACGCCTGGACGGTGCAGCTGGCGCACGAGCTGAAGGGCACGCGGATCAAGGTCAATGCCGCGCATCCCGGCCACGTCAAGACCGACATGGGCGGCGAGAGCGCGCCGATGGAGATCGTCGACGGCGCCAAGACCAGCGTGCAGCTGTCGCTGATCGGGGACAACGGCCCCAACGGCGCCTTCGTGCACCTGGGCGAGCCGCTGCCCTGGTAGGCGAATCACAGAGAGCGCAGAGGAAAATGATCATGTCGAAGCAAAGCCCGTTGTTCCGTCCCCTCCAGGTCGGCGCCCTGCAGCTGCCGAACCGCGTCGTCATGTCGCCGCTGACCCGCAGCCGGGCCGAGGCCGGCCACGTGCCGGGCGACCTGATGGTCGAATATTACGTGCAGCGTGCCGGGGCCGGCCTGATCATCACCGAGTGCACCATGATCGCGGTGGACGGCAGCGCCTTCGTCGCCGAGCCCGGCATCTACTCGGTCGAGCAGATCGCCGGCTGGCGCAAGGTGACGGACGCGGTGCACGCGGCCGGCGGCCGCATCGCGCTGCAGATCTGGCACGCCGGCCGCGCGGCGCATCCGCTGAACAACGCCGGCGCCACGCCGATCTCCTCCACCGACCGCGCCATCGCCGGTTCCAAGGCGAGTACGGCGCAGGGCGCGCGCGACTACGTGGCGCCGCGGCGGCTGGACGACGCCGAACTGGCCGGCGTCGTCGAGCTGTTTCGCGCCGGCGCGGAGAACGCGCTGGACGCGGGCTTCGACGCCATCGAAATCCACGGCGCGCACGGCTACCTGCTCGACCAGTTCCTGCGCGACGGCGCCAACGACCGCTCCGGCCCCTATGGCGGCTCGCTGGAGAACCGCGCGCGGTTGCTGCTGGAGGTGGTGGACGCGGTGGCCGGCGTGTTCGGCGCCGACCGCACCGGGCTGCGCATTTCGCCGCTGGTGCCGTTCAACGACATGAGCGACTCCGATCCGGCGGCGCTGGTGCGTTACGTGGCGGAGCAGATCGAGCGGCGCCGGCTGGCGTTCCTCGACCTGCGCCACGACCAGCATGACCGGCCGCAGGAGCAGGAGCTGGCGCGCATCGCGCGCCGGCACTACAGCGGCGTGCTGATGCGCAACGGCGGCTTCGACCGCGCCGCCGGCGAGGCGGCGGTCGAAGCCGGCAGCGCCGACGCGATCATCTACGGCAAGCCGTTCATTTCCAACCCGGACCTGGTGGAGCGCTTCCGTCGCGGCGTCGCGCTGGCTCCGGTCGATTTCAACACGCTGTACACGCCCGGTCCGCGCGGCTACACCGACTATCCCGCGCTGGAACGCGCCGACCCGGCCCACGCGACGTTCGCGGTATGAGGTGAAGGAGTGGTGCAAATGAACAACAAGATCCTGGTCACGGCCCTGGCGCTGCTGCTTAGTGCCTGCGCCGTGGGGCCCGATTACAAGGCGCCGGACACGGCGCCGGCGGTCATCGCCAATGCGCAGTCGCCGGAGTTCAGCGCGCAGAATCCGGAGGCGGCCTGGTGGCAGCAGTTCGACGACGCCGAGCTGGACCGCCTGGTCAGGCGCGCGCTGGACGCCAACCTCGACCTGCGCATCGCCGTCGACCGCGTGCGCGCGGCGCGCGCGGTGTTCGTCGAGAACAGCTACGACTTCGGCCCGCACGTGCCGCTGGAGGCCGCGTATTCGCACAGCAAGGAGCAGCAGCCGGGCTTCGGCAGCGCGCGCGTCGACGCCGAGAGCTACAGCCTGGGCTTCGACGCGACCTGGGAGATCGACCTGTTCGGCCACGTGCGCCGCTCGGTCGAGGCGGCCCGCGCCGATCTCGGCGCGCAGCAGGCCAGCCTGCGCGACGCCCAGGTGACGGTGGCGGCCGAGGTGGCGCGCAACTACTTCGAGCTGCGTGGCACGCAGAAGCGGCTCGACGTGGCGCGCCGCAACCTGGCCAGCGAGGACCAGACGCAGCAGCTGACCCAGGTGCGCTACGAGGCCGGCCGCGTCACCGAGCTGGACGTGCAGCGCAGCAAGGCGCGCCTCAAGGCGACCGAGGCCAGCATCCCGCCGCTGGAAGCGGCGGAGAAGCAGTCGGCCTATCGCCTGGCGGTGTTGCTGGGCCAGCGCCCCGGCGCGCTCGACGCCGAGCTCAAGGCGGCCCAGGTGCCGACCTACGCCAAGGCGCTGCCGGTGGGCGACACCGCCGGCCTGCTGCGCCGGCGCCCGGACGTGCGCGCCGCCGAGCGCCAGCTCGCCGCCGCCACCGCCCGCGTCGGCGTGGCGACCTCGGACCTGTTCCCGCGGGTCAACGTGACCGGCTTCGTCGGCTTCCTGTCCGGCGACGTCGGGCGCCTGTTCAACGCCAGCGCCGGCAGCGACGCCCGCGCCTGGTCGGTGACGCCCTCGGTCAGCTGGGCCGCGTTCGACTTCGGCACGGTCAAGGCGCGCCTGCGCGCCGCCAAGGCGCAGAACGACGAGCTGGCCGCCAACTACGAGAAGGTGGTGCTGGCCGCGCTGGAGGATACCGAGAACAGCTTCGTCGCCTACGGCAAGCAGCAGGCGCAGCTGAAGAGCCTGAGCGAGCAGGCCGAGGCTTCGCGCCGCGCCGCCGAGCTGGCCGAGATCCAGTACCGCGAGGGCGTGGCCGATTTCCTGACCCTGCTCGACGCGCAGCGCACCCAGCTGGAGGCGGAGGACGCCGTGGCCCAGGCGCAGACCGCGGTCAACGTCGACGTGGTGGCGATCTACAAGGCCCTCGGCGGCGTCGGCCAGCCGGAAGACGCGCAACAGGTGGCGGCTGTCCGCTAGTCCCGGCGGCGGGCGGCGGCGAGGCGCGGGCGGAGCAATCCGTCCGCGCCTTGCTTTTGCGCGGACCTGAAAGCTGGCGGCACGTACTTTGCCGCTACAATCGGGCACCGCCCGCCGTTCATAGAGGGACCTATGTGGACCTTGCCTCCAGGCCGATTGCGCCTGCTCTCCGTTTGCCTGCTTGCCGCCGCCTTCCATCCCGCGATGTCGCAGGCCCAGGGCGCCGACCCGGCGCGCGCCGCCGCCGCCGGCCGGACTGCGCAGCAGGCGCCGGCCTGCAAGGCGCTGGGTGATTTCTACTGGGAGATCGGCGACGCGCGCGGCGTGCTCGGCAGCGGCCAGGTCGGCTCGTCCTACAGTCCCGACAAGAGCATCAAGATCGCTTCCGCCTCGAAGTGGGTGTTCGGCGCCTACTTCCTGGAGAAGATCGGCCGCAACACCCAGCCCACGGCGCAGCAGGTGGCGGAGCTGGAGATGAAATCCGGCCGCACCGGCTTCAATCCGTTCAAGTGCGCCTTCACGCGCAAGGTCGAAGGCTGCGCCGCCGCCGGCGACAACGGCGTGGTCAAGCCGCAGGACGTCGGCAGGTTCTCCTACGGCGGCGGCCACAGCCAGCAGCTGGCGCTGGAACTGGGCCTGGGCGGGCTGGGCAACGAGGAGCTGACGCGCGAGGTGATGGGCCGGCTCGGCCTCGGCGGCCTGAGCTATGTCCATCCGCAGCTCGCCGGCGGCCTGGAGGGCCCGCCCTCGGCCTATGCCGCGTTCCTGCGCAAGATCGTCTCCGGCCAGCTGCGGATGAAGGAGTTCCTCGGCTACGCGCCGGTGTGCACCCTGCCGGGCGCCTGTCCCGGGGCGGTCTACAGCCCGGCCAAGGCCGCCTGGCACTACAGCCTCGACCACTGGATCGAGGACGCCCCAGGCGACGACGGCGCCTTCAGCAGCCCCGGCGCCTTCGGCTTCTATCCCTGGATCGCAGCGGACAAGGCGACCTACGGCCTGCTGGCGCGCGAGAAGATGTCGGGCAGCGCCTATGTCGAGAGCGTCGACTGCGGTACCAGGATCCGCAAGGCCTGGTTCTCGAAGGCGGCGGTATTGCAGTAGTGCGCCGCACTCCCATCCCGTGCGGGCGGAACGGGAGCGCGCAAGCCAGGGTGGCAGCTCGACCGGCCAGCCGCGTGCGTCCTCTTTCCGAACCCCCTCCCCGCAAGGGGAGGGAGATTCTTGTTTACTTCCCGTAACGCCGCGCCAGCAGGCTCGGCAGCAGCACCAGCGCGCACAGCAGGGTCATGCTCAGGCCCACCGTGAGCAGCACGCCCATGCTGACGATGCCGGGATGCCGGGCCAGCATCAGGTCGCCGAAATTGGCGGTGGTGATCAGCGCGCCGAACAGCACCGCGCGCGCCGTGCCGGTCTGCAGGATGTTGACGCGCGCCGAGGCGGCGAGGCGGCCGCGCTGCGCCAGGTAGACGCCGTAGTCCACGCCCACGCCCAGGATCAGCGGCAGGGCGATGACGTTGGCGAAGTTGAACGGCACCTTGAACAGCACCGAGCCGGCCACCGTCAGCAGGCCGGCCAGCAGCAGCGGGATCAGCACCAGCAGCATGTCGGCGAAGCTGCGCAGCAGCACCACCAGCAGGATGGTGATGGCGATGAAGGAGTAGAGGAAGGCCTGCTTGAAGGCGCCGACCACGGCATGGCCGGACTCGATGTAGCCGATGGCGCCGCCGGTGGCCTCGGGGGCCACGCTGCGGACCTGGGCGACGAAGCGCTCCATCGGCTCGGGGCCGTCCAGCACGTCCTTCGGCCAGATCTCGACGCGGTACCAGGTCTGGCCATGCTCGTCCTTGCCGACCCAGCGGCGGGTGATCTGCGGCGGCAGCTCCTGCGCCGTCACCGGCGCCGCCTGCAGCGCGTCGCGCAGGCCGCCGATCTGCGCCGGCAGCGCCGACAGCAGGCTCTGGCGCAGGCGCGCCAGCGCCGCCTCGTGCGCCGCGCTGTCGCCCTGGGTCCAGGCCTGGTCCAGGCGCTGCAGGGCTTCGAGCAGCTTCTTCGCCGCCGGCGCCACCGGCTGGTCCCGGTTGCGCTCGATGTAGGCCGGCAGATCGGCGCCGAACTGGTGGATGGCGGCGTAGTCGTCGGCGCGCGCCGCGACCTTCAGCGCGCTGCCGTCGCCCATCAGGGTCGGGCCCAGGGTCAGGTTGAGGTCGCCGATGATGCCGAGCTTGGCGTCCTGGTCGTCCGGCACCAGGTCGAACAGGCTCATCGCCCGCCGCACCGTCGACAGCCCGCCCAGCTTCTGCGACAGCGCCTGGGCCTGGTCGGCGTCGGCCACCAGCACCGACAGGGTCAGGGTCGGGATGTTGGGGTCCTTGAGCAGGTCGCGGAAGGTGCTGACCGACTCGCTCTGCGGATCGCGCAGGTCGATCGGGTCGTAGTCGAAGTGCGCCTTCGGCGCCAGCGCCAGCGAACCGGCCGCCAGCAGCGCGGCGACGATCCAGATGGCGCGGGCGTGGCTGTAGGGCCATTCCAGCACGCGGCCGAGCATGCCGCTGCCGGCGGCCCTGAGCTTGACCCTGGACGCGTCCGGCGGGAACAGGCTGATCAGGGCCGGCAGCAGGCACAGGCTGACGATGAGGCTGATGAACATGCCGGCGCCGGAGATGATGCCCAGCTCGGCGATGCCGGTGAACGGCGTGGGGATGAAGGCGAAGAAGCCGAGCGAGGTGGTGGCGGCGCAGACCATCATGAAGCCGCCGACGTCGCCGGCGGCGCGCGGCAGCGCCTCCCGCTGCGGCAGGCCCTCGCCCAGCAGCTCGCGGTACTGCATGCACAGGTACAGCGCGTAGTCGATGCCGAGGCCGACGTAGAGCACCGAGAAGGCGAGCGAGATCAGGTTGAGGTGGCCGACCGCGATGGCGGCGAAGCCGGCGGTGAGCAGCAGGCCGTAGAGCAGGGTGATGACGGCGGCCACCACCAGTCGGCCCGAGCGCAGCGCCAGGTACAGCAGCACCATCACCATCAGCAGGCCCACCGCGAACGCCTTGGTGCCGCCGCCGAAGGCCTGCTTCAGCTCTTCGTGCTCCATCGCCTTGGAGCCGGACAGGCGCACCGTCACGCCTTCGGCGGGCTTCAGGTTCAGCTTCGCCACGGTGGCGCGGAACGCGGCGATCGGCGTCTCGGCGGGGAACAGCTGGCTGAAATCCAGCTTGGGCTTGATCTCGATGAAGCGGCGGCTGGCGTCGCCCTGCTGCAGGCCGGTGCCCATCAGGCTCTGCCAGGACAGCGCGCTGAAGCGGCCGGCCACCGCCGCGTCGACGCCGTCGGCGATGCCGCCGAAGGCGGGCGACAGGTCGAAATCGCCGGCGGCCGGATTGGTGGCGGCGCGGTCGAGCAGGGTGAACAGCCCGTGCAGGCTGGGGTCGTGGGTCAGCGCGCCGAGGAAGGGCTGGGCCTGGTTGAGGCCGTCGGCCAGCTTCTGCAGGTCCGGCTTGTCGAGGTAGAGGAAGCCGTTGTGGCGGAAATAGGGGTCGGTTTCCGCGGCATAGACCTCCAGGAACTGGTCGGGCTGCGCCTTCAGCGCCTCCACCAGCCGCCGCTGCGCCTCGTCCGCCACTTCCGGCGAGGCGCCGTCCACCACCGCCACCAGGCCCTCGTCGAGGTCCGGGAACAGCCGGTCCATGCGCCGCTCGGCCTGGCGCCAGGGCAGCTGCGCCGAGAGCATGTTCTCGGGATCGGTATCCACGGTCAGGTGGGTCCAGGCATAGCGGCCCAGGCCCAGGCCCAGCACCAGGGCCAGGCCCAGCACCCACCGGGGATGACGCTGCATCAGCCCGACCCAGCCGCGCAGTGCGCGGGTCAGGGCGGCTCCGGAAGCGGTTTGATTCACTTCAGTTTTCTGCCTTCGCCCGCATCGGGGCATTCAAAAGTTCCCCGGCCGCCCGGTTCAGGGGCCGCTCAGGTGACTCGTGTAAACTTGTCTTTACGACAGCCGTCAAAGCTGTGGGTGCGGCCAGAAGCCGCCGGCCAACTCAGTTCCTTCCGTGTCGGAGACCGCTTTGCGCCTCTTGCGAATTGCTCTATTGTCGCTTGTTTCCGGGCTGTTTTTCACGCCGCCGGCGTTCGCCGCGGGCACCCCCGCGGACGTGGTCAACGCCGTCCACGCGGCCCTGCTCAACAACATGAAGCACGCCAAGGAATACGGCTGCGACGGGCGGGTCAAGCACCTGCAGCCGGTGGTGGACGCCTCGTTCGACGTGCCGCTGATCGCCCAGACCGTGATGCGCCGGCACTGGGGCGAGCTGAGCGAGGCCCAGCGCAACCAGCTGATCGCCGCGTTCCGCGAGACCACCCTGGTGACCTACGCCAGCCAGTTCAACAGCTTCGGCGGCGAGGAGTTCACCACCCAGGACACCGACGCCCTGCCCAACGGCGACCAGCTGGTGCACGCCCGCCTCAAGCCCGGCAGCGGCGACACGGTCGCCTTCGACTACATCCTGCGCGGCAAGGACGGCAACTACCGCATCATCAACGTCGTCGCCGACGGCGTCAGCGACCTGGCGCTGCGCTCGACCCAGTACAGCCGCCTGTTCGAGCAGAAGGGTTTCGACGGCCTGATGGCCTGGCTGACGGACCAGAACAAGAAAATGCGCGCCAATTGCGATTGAGCGCGTGCGGGGGACGGGGCCGCGCGGCGATTGTCAGGCGGCCCCTGCCTGCTCCAGACTAGAGCGGGCTGTTTCTACATAAGAAATTCAAAAGGTGGGGGAGGCATGGCACTTCGCGCCCGGCGGAGCCTGAAGGCTTGGGTGGCGTTCGCAATCGTCCTGGCGGGGGCCGCCGGCGCGGCCTGTGCCGAGGACGCGCCGCAGCAGCAGCTCAAGGAAGTGGTGATCACGGCGCAGAAGATCAGGCAGACCCTCGAACAGGTGCCGGCCTCGGTCACCTCGATCGGCGGCGAGCAGATCCGCAACAGCGGCGTGCGCGATTTCCAGGAGCTGTCGGACTACACCGCCAACACCAATCTCCAGGTCTCCTCCTCCTCGACCCAGTTGCTGGTGCGCGGCTTCGGCACGCTCAACGACGTGCCCGGCCTGGATCCCTCGGTCGGCGTGGTGGTCGACGGCGTGGTCTACACCTATCCCGAATACCTCACCGCGTTCTTCGGCGACCTCGACCGCTACGAGGTGCTGCGCGGCCCGCAGGGCACGCTGTTCGGCAAGAACGTCACCGCCGGCATCCTCAACATCACCACCAATGCGCCGGACCCGGAGGAAATGCTGATCCGGCTCGACACCGACTGGCGCAGCTACGGCAGCCGCGCCTTCCGGCCGGTGGTGAACCTGCCCCTGGGCGGCGGCTTCGCCATCCGCGCCACCGGCAACTTCGAGCACGGCGACCGCGGCGCGCTGTGGAACACCCTGCTCAACCGCGGCGAGCAGAACGCGCAGCAGGATTCCGGCCGCGTCCGCCTGCGCTACGACTCGCATGAAGGCTGGACCATGGACCTGGGCCTGTTCGCCGCCTATCACGAGGAGAACTTCAACAAGCAACAGCTCTTCCTGGCCGGCGACAACATGAAGGCGCTGGCGCGCAGCTACGATCCGCGCTTCGAGACCAACATCGACAGCACCGTGTCGGAGGATGTACCGGCCTTCGAAAGCGCCACCACCCACGGCGGCTACGTGACTTTCGACGGCGACCTCGGCCATCCCGCCGGCATGAAGTCGCTGCACCTGGTCTCCACCACCAGCCTGGCCCAGAATGTGATCGGCGCGCGCGACATCGACGCCGACTTCAGCCCGATCCCGTTCATCCACGATGGCCTGTCGGAACCGGAGCCGGAACGCCAGTTCACGCAGGAGCTGCGCGTCACCGCCACCGCGCCGGACGTGTTCGGCTTCGGCCACGATGCGACTTTCGTCGCCGGCCTTTACTACGACAACTACACCCTGCGCACCTCCGACCTGTTCCAGCTGGAAAACCTGGGGGCGGCCGCCAATTACATCCTGGCCGGGGACTGCGACCAGAACAATGTCCCTGCCTCGGTTTGCGCGCCCCTGCTGACGACGGCGCTGCTGCCCTGCCTGTCCCTGCCCATCGTGGGGCCGCTGCTGCAGACGCTGTGCGGGCAGCACGCCGGCGCGCCCGGCGTGACCGTGGGTGACCTGATCAACCTTCTTGCCCAGCCCCTGGTGGGGCAGCAGGAGGCCATTTCGGGCCTGGCCCTGCGCACCAAGGATTACGCCGCCTTCGGCAACGCCGAGTGGTACTTCGCCAAGGACTGGGCCCTGCTGCTGGGCCTGCGCTACGGCAAGGAGAACCGCCGCGGCGAGCCGCACAGCTTCTCCAGCAGCGCCATCATCAAGGCCATCGCCCAGCAGGAGGACTTCGACGATACCGGCGTCAAGGCCCTGCACCGCACCGAGGTCGATTTCTCGCCCAAGGCCGGCTTCAAGTACCAGCCGAACAAGCACACCGAGGCCTATTTCAACTGGTCCGACGGCTTCAAGAGCGGCGGTTTCAACGGCATCCCGCTCAACCCGCAGCAGATCGAGTTCGGGCCGGAGAAGGCCAGCAGCTTCGAGGCCGGCTACAAGATCAAGGACCGCCTGTGGGGCGGGCCGATCCGCGGCTCGCTGTCGCTGTACCGCACCCATTTCAGCAACCTGCAGGTTTCCACCTTCCAGGGCACCAACGTGGTCATCGTCAATGGCCCCGGAGCGCGCTCGCAGGGCTTCGAGGCCGACCTGCAGTGGCTGCTGCCGGTCCGCGGCATGTCGCTGTACAGCTCGTTCGGCTTCGCCGACGCGCGCTATACCGAGTACTTCAACGGCCTCATCGCCGGCGACAACACCTGCCCCACCCCGGAGCGCAAGCACGCGGCGCCCGGATCGACGCAGAATAATCCGACCTACGCCTGCAACCTCTCCGGCCTGCCGCTGGCCTTCGCCCCGCAGTGGACGGCCGCGATGACGCCGGCCTACACCTTCCTGCACCTGCCGTATTCGATCAGCGTCAGCGCTTCGGTGGACCTGCTCTACCAGGGCGAGCGCTATCTCAATTCCGAGGACAATCCGCGCCAGCTGCAGAAGGCCACCTTCATGGTCAATCCGCACCTGGTGCTGGCCGATGAGGCCACCGCCGCCTGGGGGCTGAGCCTGGGCGTGCAGAACGCGACCAACGAGAACTACAGCGACCAGGTCATCGACCAGCCGCTGGCGGCCGGCAACTTCGCCGCCATCCGGCACGACCGCGGCCGTTTCTACACCGGGGCGTTCTTCATCAACTTCCACTGAGCCGGCGGCAGGCCCTGTTCGTCCGGCAGCCGGCGCGGTACCGGCGGCGCATCGCGCCATCCGGCGCCCGCTACTTCCTGGCCGGCGGCGGCAGCTGGTGGATGCGGGCGGCGACGCCGTCGATGGCCACGGTCAGGGCGCTGCGCATCGCCGCCACCGTGGCCGCCGGGTCCAGCGTGCTCATCGGCGCGTCGGCGGAGAGCTGGCCGTCGGCGCTGGCCGCGCCGGACAGGTGCCAGTTGCCGCGCAGGCGCAGGGTCACCGCGGGGCCGGCGCTGGCGTCCGGCTCGAAGCTCTGCAGGTCGATGTTCAGCACCAGCCCCGGGCTGCGGTCGCCGTGCACGGTGAAGGCCTCGACCGCGTACTCCGGCAGGTCGGCGGCCAGCTGCTGCGCCACCCAGCGCGTCACGCTCTCGCCCGGGCGCTCGGCCCAGATCACGTCGTCGAAGCGCTTCAGCTCGGCGTCCGAGCTGCGGTAGATCACGGCGCGGCGGTCCAGGTATTCCGGCAGCGCCACGGTGCGCACCACCAGCAGCGGCCGCGCCGCCGCGCCGGCCGGCGCCGGCGGCGGCGCCACGTTGTTGCTGAGCAGGAACAGGCGCGGCTGCGGCGCGGCGCAGGCGGCAAGGGCCGGCAGCAGGGCCAGCGCGGCCGCCCGCAGGAGCTTGAGCGTGTGGTTCATTTGCGGGTCACTCCGGTGACGAGGGCCTGCGGGTTGCGGTCGATGGTTTCGGAGAAGCTGCGCAGCGCTTCGGAGGCGACGGCGAGGTTGCGCAGCGCCTCCTCCAGGTCGGCGCGCAGCGGCGCCCCCGGCGCGGTCAGCTCCGAGGTGTGGGCCAGGGTGGCGTCGGCGTCAGTCAGCGCCTTCTGCGCCGTCGCCAGGGTCTGGTTGAGCTGCGGCGACAGCGTCGTCACCGCCGTGTCGACGTGCTCGCTGAGCTTCTGCACCGAGGCGAGGGTGCGCTGGGTGTCGCCCTGCAGCTGGGTCACGGCCCTGGTCAGCGCATCGGTGGTCTGGCGCGCCGAGGCGGCGGTGGCGCCCAGCTCGGTGTTGGCGGTGACGGCCAGCTGCTTCACCGCCAGCATCGTCTCGCGCAGCTCGTCGGTGAGCTGGCGCAGCGGCAGCTGCGACAGCTGGTCGCGGAAGGTGTCGAAGTCCGAGCGCATCGCCGGAATCTCGTTGGCTTCCGGGTCCTCGCTGACGAACACCGCCGGCGTGTCGGGCTGGAAGTCGAGCTCCACGTCGAGCTGGCCGGTGACCAGGCTCTGGATCGCCAGCTGCGCGCGCAGGCCCTTCTCGATGAACTTCTCGAACGGCACGTCGGCCACGCTCAGCTTCTGCCCGCCGAGCATGCGCACCTTGCGCGGGTCCAGGGTGATGTACACCGGGATGCGCGCGGCCAGGTTCTTGGAATCGAACTGCAGCTTGATGTCGGTGACGTGGCCGACCCGCACGCCGCGGAAGTTCACCGGCGCGCCGACCGACAGGCCGGTGACGGCGCCGCTGAAGTAGATCACCGCGTGGCGCTGGCGCACGAACAGCGCGTTGCCGCCGACGGCGATCACCGCCACCGCGGCGAGCAGCAGCGCGCCGACGACGAAGCCGCCGATCAGGGCGGGATTGGCCTTCTTCATGGCTGGGCTCCATCAGCGGCCAGGCGCTTCCCGGACGCCGGCCGGCGAGGAATAGCCGCGCGGAGCTTCTTCCCGCCGCAAGCCTCGGGCTGTCTGTGCTTCATGGGCTGTTCCTCCGCGTCGTGCCGTCCTGGCATGAGTTGCCGTGGGGTTTCATCCTTCGTGCACCACCAGGTCGTGGGTGCCGCCGTCCCGCACCGGCTCGCGCCGCAGGAAGGCCTGTACCGTCGGATGGCTGCTGTGCTCCAGCATGTCCTTGGGCGAGCCGTGGGCGATGGGGCGCTTGCTGGCGGCGTCGAGGAAGATGCCGTTGTCGCCGATGGCGAACAGGCTGGCCAGCTCGTGGCTGACCACCACGATGCTGGCGCCGGTGCCGTCGCGCAGCTGCAGGATCAGGTCGTCGAGGCGGCGCGAGCTGATCGGGTCGAGGCCGGCGGAGGGCTCGTCCAGGAACAGCAGGTCGGGGTCCAGCGCCAGGGCGCGCGCCAGGCCGGCGCGCTTGCGCATGCCGCCGCTGATCTCCGAGGGGTAGAACTCCTCGTAGCCGCGCAGCCCGACCAGGCCGAGCTTGTAGCGCACCAGGGCGCGGATCTCCACCGCGTTGGCCGGGGTATAGAGCTGCAGCGGCAGGGCCACGTTCTCGAACAGGGTCATGGCGCTGAACAGCGCGCCGCCCTGGAACAGCACGCCGAAGCGGCGCCGCACCTGGTCCTGCTGCCCGGGGGTGGCGCTCCAGTAGTCGAGCCCGCCGTAGACGATGCGGCCGGCGGCCGGGTGGTTCAGGCCGATCATGTGGCGCAGCAGGGTGCTCTTGCCGCAGCCGCTGCCGCCCATGATGGTGAAGATCTCGCCGCGGCCGACGCTGAAGGAGATCTGCTCCTGGATCAGGCGGCCCGGATAGGACATGCGCAGGTCCTCGACCCGGCACACCGCCTCGCGCGGCTCAGATGCCGAGGGCATTGGCGCATACCGCGAAAATGGCGTCGACGATGATCACGCCGACGATGCCGGCGACCACGGCGGAGGTGGTGGCCTGGCCCACCGCCGCCGCGTTGCGGCCTGCGCGCAGGCCGTAGTAGCAGCCCGACAGCGCCACCAGCGCGCCGAAGACCAGGCTCTTGCTCACGCCGAGCAGGAAATGGTGGGAGTTGAGCGCGTGCTGGGTGCGGTCCATGAAGATGGTCAGCGACAGGTCGAGCATGCCGGTGCCGACCAGGAAGCCGCCGAGAATGCCGAGCAGGCAGGCGTAGAAATACAGCAGCGGCGTCATCACCGCCAGGGCCAGCACCCGCGGCAGCACCAGGAATTCCACCACCGGCACGCCCATCACGCGCAGCGCGTCGATCTCCTCGTTGCCCTGCATGGTGGCGATCTGCGCGGCGAAGGCGGCGCCGGTGCGGCCGGACAGCACCACCGCGGTGATCACCGCCGCCATCTCGCGCACCGTGGCGATGGCCACGCCGTCGGCCAGCAGCTCGCCGGCGCCGAACTGCTGCAGCTGCACCGAGCCGACGAAAGCGATGATGGCGCCGACCAGCAGGTTGACCAGGCCGACGATGGGCAGGGCCTCGGCGCCGCAGGCCTGCAGCACGCCCCAGGCATCGTCGCGGTAGTACACCGCCTTGCCGCGCAGCAGGCGGCCCAGCGCGATCAGCACCTCGCCCAACAGGCCGACCGATTCGCCGCCCTTGGCGGCGTAGCCCAGGGTGCGCTCGCCGACGCGGCGCAGCACCGGCACCGGCACCGGCGGCCGCGCCGAGGCCGGCGGCGACAGCTCGTCGGCCATCTTGACCACGGTGCGCAGGCCGGCGGGCAGGCGCCCCGCATCCATGGTCCAGCCCTGGTTGCGGCAGTATTCGGCCAGGGCCAGGAGGAAGGCGGGCAGGGCGCTGTCCCAGCGCGTCACGTCGCAGGCGTCGATGCGCAGCCGCTGCCCCGGCTCCAGCTCGATCTGCGCCGCCGCCGCTTCGGGAATGCCGCTGAGGCGGGCTTCCATGGTCCACTCGCCGGCCAGGGCCAGCTCGGCCACGCCGTTCTGCTTGCGCAGGGTCCAGCGCGGCGCGCTCCGCAGGTCCCCTGGTTTGACTGCCTGAGCCCCCATGGCCGGATATTGGCAGATTCGGCGCGGTTGTAGGAGCCGGTGCGAGGCGGACCGGCGCCTTCGGTTCGCCGGCAGCCCGCTCCTAGCGCTGGATGAACTCGATCTTGTAGCCGTCCGGGTCTTCGACGAAGGCGATCACCGTGGTGCCGTGCTTCATCGGCCCGGCCTCGCGGGTGACCTTGCCGCCGCGCCGCTTGACCTCGGCGCAGGCCTGGTAGGCGTCGTCCACCTGCAGCGCGATGTGACCGTAGGCCGTGCCCAGCTCGTACTTGTCGACGCCCCAGTTGCAGGTGAGCTCGAGCTCGGCGCCGCCGACCTGCTGGCCGTCGACCCGCTCGTCGTAGCCGAGGAAGGCGAGGGTGAACTTGCCGTCGGGGTAGTCCCGCCGCGACAGCAGCTTCATCCCCAGGACCTGGGTATAGAAGGCGATGGAGCGGTCGAGATCGCCGACCCGCAGCATGGTATGGAGGATGCGCATGGGATTTCCTATAGTGCGCCGCGGGACCGCAAGGTACCCGCGGATGTCATGAAACCTGGGTATTCTGCTGCAAGTATCGCATTTGAAACATGAAAGGACGGTTTTTGCTACATTAGGGGCAGGATGATTCCATCAATCCTCAAGCTCGATAAAGGCGGTATGCCGGTGGCTTGGATTCGCTGGCAGACCGCCGCCACTCTGTACGCCCGCAAGCGCGTGTGCTGGGAAGCGGGTGAGGAGCGTTTTGTCATCCACGGCGGCACCTGCGCCCGCACCGGCCGGGTGTCCGAGCTGCGGATCGGCTCGATCATCGCGGTGGCCGACCGCTCGCGCCGCTTCGAGGGCTGCGCCCCGCTGCTGACCAACCGCACCCTGTTCCAGCGCGACCGCAACCTCTGCCTGTATTGCGGCCACCAGTTCCCGGCCAACCTGCTGACCCGCGACCACGTCATCCCCGCCTCGCGCGGCGGCGCCAGCGCCTGGGAGAACTGCGTGACGGCTTGCCGGCACTGCAACCAGCGCAAGGACGACCGCACTCCCGAGGAAGCCGGCATGAAGCTGCTGGCGGTGCCCTATACGCCGAACCTGGCCGAGTACCTGATCCTGTGCAACCGCCGGATCATGGCGGACCAGATGGAGTTCCTGCTGAGTTTCGCGCGGAAGAAGGCGGCGTAGGTTCGGCGCCGTCCGGCGGTGCCTGCGCCGCCTGAACCGATCCCCGCCGGCAGGTTGCCCTGAGGGACCGACCGCAAGCCAGGGTGCCGCGCGTCAGTGCCGCAACCCCTTCACCCGCACCTTGAAGCTCATCGCCGGCCCCGGCGTAGGCGCCATCTTGGTCTTGAGCCGGTAGTCCGGCGGGTCCAGCTCCAGGTCGTACTTGTAAAACAGCCGCGCCATCGACAGCGCCAGCTGCACCTCGGCCAGGCTCTTGCCCAGGCAGGTGTGCGGGCCGCGGCCGTAGGCCGAGAAGGCGCCGGGCTGCATGTGCTCGGCGCGCGGCTTCTCGTAGCGCTCGACGTCGAATTTCTTCGCGTCGGGGTAGTACTCGTCGAGGAAATGCGGCACCACCGCGCTGACGTAGAGCATGTCGCCCTTGCGGATCCTGTAGCCCTCGAACTCGAAGTCCTGCACCACGGTGCGGATCTGCGCCACCGCGATCGGATACAGGCGCATGCTTTCCAGGATCGCGCCGTTCAGCACCGGCAGGTTCTTCAGCAGGTTGTCCTCGTCGATCGGCCCGGCGGCGAACAGGGCGTCGACCTCGCGCTGGATGCGCGCCAGCACCTCGGGGTGCTTGAGCACCATGTAGATGGTGACGGCGGTGGTGTTGGCCACGGTGTCGAGGCCGGCGACGTAGGGGCCGGTGACGGCGACGATCAGGTCGTTGACCGGCAGCACCGCGGGGTCGGCGGCGTGCGCGGCCATGATGTCGTCGATCAGGTTCATCTGTCCGTCCGGCACCTTGCCGACGCGCTGCCTGGCGTCCGCGATCATCTGCTGGCCCAGCTCGACCACGCGCGCCTTGGCGCGGCGGTACTCCGGCGCCCACAGGTAGAAGCGCGGCCGCTGCCGCGTCACCAGCACGTTGAGGATGTAGAGGATGGCGGTGCGGATGTCGCGGATGTACTCCACCGGCGTGGCGCCGGTGAGCAGCGGGCCGAGCGTGCCCACCGCCATGTACTGCATCGCCTGCACCACCGGCACGCGCGCCCCGGGCTGCCAGTCGCGCCCGTAGACGCGGTCGAGGATCCGCACCAGCTCGTCGTAGCGGCCCTTCACCGATTCCTTCGAGTAGCCCCGGCGCATGATGTCGCGCAGCTGTTTGTGCGACTCGCCGTCCTCGCTGACCAGGGCGCGCTGCGCGCCGTACTCGTGCAGCAGGCCCTCCCAGAACTGGCGCGAGCGCAGGCAGTCCTTGCCGGTGCGCGAGCCCAGCAGGTTGGCCGCCTCGACGCCGCCGAGCAGCAGGTAGCGCTGGTTCAAGACACGCATCTCGCAGAGCGGACCGTACTTGCGGTAGCAGTCGACGAAGAAGCGCACCGGATCGCTGGTCAGCGAAAACAGGTTGCCGACCAGCGGCAGGCCCGGCACCTTGGGAATGGCGCGCGGCGCGGGAATGGCGGGAGCGGTGGACATGGGGGCCTCCTGTTCGTGCAAGGTGGTGCCGGCGAAAACTATTTGCCGGCCTTGAGCCAGCGCACCTGCCGCTCCTGCGCCGCCAGGTACAGGCCCATGGCGAAGCCGAAGCTGGTGAACAGGCTCAGCACGAAATAGATCCAGCATTGCCTGAGCCCGCGCCTGGGTCCATCGATGATGGTCCACAGCGGGAACAGGATCGCGTTGGCGGTGATGAGGTCCTGCGAGCCGGAGCCGGCGGCGGGATTGGTGAACAGCTTTTCGGTGTAATCGATCCAGCCCGCCTTGGCCGGGTCGGCCATGACGTACTCGATGTTGAAGTGCCAGCCGACGCAGACCGAGGCCACCGCGATCAGGTAGTACAGCACCTCGAGGAAGCTCGGCGCCGCGCCCTTCCAGCCCGGCCGGTACAGATAGGCATTGAACCAGAAGAACAGGACCAGGCACAGCAGGCCCAGGCCGGCGTGGATAAGCAGTGAAGTCATGACGGTCTCCTCCGTTTTGCTTGTTGTGGTGGCGCTACTTTTTCGGGCGTGCGCGGGCTCGGCCGGGGGCGGCCGGCGGCGGCGCCTCGCCGCGGCGGGCGGCGATGCCAGCGACCAGGGCATCGAGCGATTCCCGCCACTGCTGCGGATCGATGTGCAGGTAGGCGGGCAGGGCGCTGCGCACCAGCGGCAGCTCCCTGGGCGCGCGCCGTGCCAGCGCCGCGCGGATCGAGCTTTCGTGGGAGGCGCCGCCGCTGTAGCCGGCCTTCATCGCGGTGGCGCTGACCGCGGCGCCGATGGCGAGCATGGCCACGGCATGGTGGATGCGGATGCCTTCGGCCGGGTCGAAGCCGTGGGGCGTCAGGGCGGCGAGGAACTGCTCGACGAATTCCATCTCGGCGTCCGGCCCCAGGGTGCCGTTCATCACCTCGCAGATCAGCTGCGGCTCGGCGGTGAACAGCTCGACCATGCCGACCGCGCAGCCCCGCACCACCTCGGACCAGTGGCGGGCGGCCCCGGCCGGCTGCGCGCGCCGCACCGTCAGCTGGATCGCCGCCAGCTTGACGATCTCGTCGCGGTTGCGCACGTGGCGGTACAGCGCCGGCACGGTGACGCCGAGGCGGGCGGCGACCTCGGCCAGGGTGACGCGCGACAGGCCGATGTCGATCGCCGCCGCGACCATGCCCGCGGCGCTGACCCGCGGCGGGCGGCCACGGGCGGGAGCCTGGGTGCTTCGGCGCAGCGCGAGTCCGGCCATGTCTTGCCTGGCCGCAAGGCGGCCGATCATTAGTGAAAGTAATTAACAAATTAAATAAACAAATTGGCAAAAGCAAGCGCCGCTGCCTTCCGGCGCGCTTCGCCATGGGCAGGTACCTGAAATAAAAGATGTATCAGCGGCCGGCCGGTTCCGGGGGTGTGCCGCCGCGGCCTGCGGTTCTGCTTTAATACAGCCCCTGTCGACCACGGACCCGCCATGCTCTCCGAAGCCGAGCGCGTTGCCGCGCTGCTCGAGGCGCAGCGCAAGGCTGCGGCCCTGTTCTCGCGCATCGAAAGCCTGATCCGCCCCGGCATCACCGAATTGCAGCTGACCCGCGACATCGCCGAGCTCGGGCGGCGCGAGTTCGGCGTCGAGCAGAACTGGCACAAGCGCATCGTGCGCGCCGGGCCGAATACGCTGGCGCCTTACGACGAGAACCCGCCGGACCTGACCGTGGGCGAGGACGACATCCTGTTCGTCGACCTGGGCCCGGTGTTCGAGGCCTGGGAGGCGGACTTCGGCCGCACCTACGTGCTGGGTCGGGATCCGCACAAGCTGCGCCTGCGCGACGACGCGGCCGCCGCCTTTGCCGCCGCCAAGCGGTACTTCCAGGAGCGCCCGCGCATCACCGGCAGCGAGCTGTATGCCCACGTCCGCGAGCTGGCGCGGCAGGGCCGCTGGGAGTTCGGCGGCAAGCTGGCGGCGCACCTGATCGGCGAATTCCCGCACAAGTCATTGCCGGTGGACCCGGCGGTGGCCTGGGCCGACGCAGGCAACCACACGCCGATGCGCGGGCTCGATCCGCTGGGGCGCGAGCGGCACTGGATCCTGGAGATCCATTTCGTCGACCGGCGCCGCCGGATCGGCGCCTTTTACGAAGAGCTGCTCACCATCGGCTGAGCGGCTCGCGGAGCGGGGCGCCGGCCGCCTAAAATCGGCCGATGAATGCCTCCCTGCTTGTCGCCGCCCTGTTCGCCGCCGCGATCGGCGCCCTGCTGGCCTGGATGGCCGGCCGCGCCGCCATCGAGCGGCAGCGCAGCCTGACCGCCGCGGCGCAAGCCGGCGCCGAGGCCCGCGCGCAGGCGCTGGCCGCGCGCGAGCAGGAACTGGCGGCGTTGCGTGCCACGCACGAGCAGGTGCGGGGCCAGCTGGCGGCGGCGGAATCCGAGCGCGCGGTGCTGCGCGCGACCCTGGAGCAGGAGCGCGGCGCCGCTGTCGACAAGCTGAAGCTGCTGCAGCAGGCCAGCGAGGAGATGACGCTGCGCTTCAAGCAGCTGTCGCAGGAGATTCTCGAGGACAAGGCGCGCCGTTTCACCGAGCAGAACCAGCAGAACCTGGAGCAGGTGCTCAAGCCGCTGCGCGAGAAGATCGCCGGCTTCGAGCAGCAGGTGAAGCAGGCTTACGATTCGGAGACGCGCGACCGCGTCGCGCTGAAGGAGCAGATCGCGCAGCTGGCGCGGCTCAACCAGCAGGTCTCGGCCGAAACCAGCAGCCTGGCCGGCGCGCTGCGCGGCAATGTGCGTACCCAGGGCACCTGGGGCGAGCTGGTGCTGGAGCGCATCCTGGAGATGTCCGGCCTGGAGAAGGACCGCGAGTACCAGACCCAGGTCAGCGGCCAGAGCGAATCCGGCCAGCGCTACCGGCCCGACGCCGTGGTGCACCTGCCCGGCGGGCGCGACATCATCATCGACTCCAAGGTTTCGCTCACCGCCTACACCCGCCTGGTGGATGCCGCCGGCGAGGCCGAGCGAGCCGCCGCGCTGGCCGCCCACATCAGCTCGCTGCGCAGCCACATCCGCGAGCTGGGCGGCAAGAACTACCATGCCATCGAAGGCCTCGGCTCGCTCGACTTCGTGTTGATGTTCGTGCCCAACGAGGCGGCCTACATCGAGGCGGTGAAGAACGCGCCCGAGCTGTACCAGGAAGCGCTGGACCAGAACATCGGGCTGGTCTGCCCCTCGACCCTGCTGCCGACGCTGCGGACCATCGACAACCAGTGGAAGGTGGAGCGGCAGAACCGCAACGCGATGCAGATCGCCGACGAGGCCGGTCGGCTCTACGACAAATTCGTCGGCTTCGAGCAGGACCTGAGCCGCCTCGGCAACGCCATCGAACTGGCCGGCAAGCTTTACGTCGACGCCCGCGGCAAGCTGCTGGAAGGCCCCGGCAACGTGGTGCGCAAGATCGAGCTGCTGAAAAAACTCGGCGCGAAGGCCGGCAAGCAGCTGCCGGAGGCGCTGCGCCAGCAGGCCTTGTTCGAGTCGGGCGAGGGCGAGGAGGAGGGCACGCCGCCGGAGCAGGGCTGAACCGCATTCACACGAGGGGCGCCGGCAGCGCGAACGGCGGCCAGCCCCGGCATCTCCTTGCGCGGGTTGCGTTTCCCGGTCCTTGCGTGCGGCGGCAGCTGTCGCCGCGCTTGCGCAAAGCGGCATGCGGGCGCAGGCTGTTTTTCCCGCTCAAGGAAAAGGAAGCCCGCATGTCCCTCAACATCCTCTATACCGCCCACGCCACTTCCACCGGCGGCCGCAACGGCCATACGGCCTCGTCCGACGGCATCGTTTCGGTCGACCTGTCCGTACCCAAGGCCATGGGCGGCCCGGGCAAGCCCGGCACCACCACGCCCGAAGACCTGTTCGGCGCCGGCTACGCCGCCTGCTTCGGCAGCGCCACCGACTTCGTCGCCAAGCAGATGAAGCTGCCGGTCACCGCCGTCCGGGTCGACGCCGCCGTCGGCATCGGCACGCGCTCGGAGGGCGGTTTCGGCCTCAAGGTGGCGCTGGAGGTGACCGTCAGCGGTATCGGCCAGGCCGAAGCGGAGAAGCTGGTGGCCAAGGCCCACGAGGTCTGCCCCTACTCCAACGCCACCCGCAACAACGTCGAAGTGACGCTGACGACCCGCGCTGCCTGAGGCGGTCCCCGCGGCGGACACGGCGCTTTCCCCGCCGCCGCTTCGCGCAAAGAAAAAGCCCGGCCCGTCTCGCGACGGGCCGGGCTTTTTTAAAGCCCTACAGCCGGATCAGGGCGTCGTGACGCAGGCCTGATACACGTCCAGCTCGCCGATCGCCTGGGCCAGGGTGGCATTGGTGTTGATCTGCACCTGGTTGAACGGCTTGGTGGCGGTCAGGCCGAGGAAGGCCTGGCTCGGATTGCCGAGCAGCTGCAGCAGATCCAGCTGCAGGAAGCCGCTGTTGCTGGCGCTGTCCTGCGTCACGCCGTTGAGCAGCGTGTCGACGGTGAGGCCATTCAGCAGCGCCAGGGTCAGCACCTGGGTCGGGTTGGAGACCACGAAGCCCACGGTGTGGCCGGCGTCGATGGTGGCGTTGTGGTTGAGCGTCAGGCTCTGGTTGTTCATGGACAGCAGCGCCACGGTCTTGTCCATGTAGGCGTAGTTGCTCAGGTCCGAGTTCACCGCGTTCGCGGGCTGGCTCACCTGGCAGTCCAGGCAGGTCAGGGCGCCGCTGCTGGTGGTCGCCACGCTGGTGTCGGCGTCGGTGAAGCCCACCGTCGGCACCGCGGTGCCGCCGCTGTTGACCCCGCAATCCGCCTTCACCGGTGCCGCCAGGCCGACATACAGGTTGGCCTGGGCGGTCGCGCTGCTGCCCAGCGGAGGTGTGCCGCAGCTCAGGCCGAAGGCGTAGATGTTCGGCGTGGCCGGCGCGGTCAGGGTCACCGTGCCGGAGCCGGAGAACGCGGTGCCGGTCCAGCCCACCAGGCCGGCGGTGTTGCTGGCGGTGCAGCTGATGCCCACCGGCAGCGTGTAGGTCAGCGTGAAGCTGCCGCCCGCGGCCACCGGATTCGGCCAGACGCTCACCGAGGCCGTGCCCAGCGGCAGGGCGCCGCCGCTCGACGAACTGCTGCTCGAGCCGCCCGAGGAGGAGCTGCTGCTCGACGAGGAGCCGCCGCTGCTCGAGCTGGAGGACGAGGACGAGCTGCCGCCCGAGCTGCTGGAGCTGGAGGAGTTCAGCACCTTGGTGCTGACGCAGGCCTGGTAGACGTCGGTCTGCTGCAGGGCCGAAACCAGTCCGCCGCTGTTGACCTGGATCGCGTTGAACGGCTTGGTGGTGACGAAGCCGATGAACGAGCGGTTCGGGCTGGCCAGCAGGCTCAGGATGTCGAGCTGCAGCGCCGAGCCGCCGCTGGCGCCGGCGGTGTCCGCCGGAACGCCGTCGAGCAGGGTGCTGACGCTGATGTCCTGCAGCAGGCTCAGGGTCAGCAGGCCGTCATCGCCCGGACGCGAGATCTCGAAGCCCGCCAGGGTGCCGGCCGGGTAGGTCTGCGTCGTATCCGTCACCTTCGCGCCAACGCTGCCGCCGAGCAGGCCGACCGGCAGGTTGAGGATGGTGAAGTCGTTCGGATCCTGGTCGACGATGTTGTTGGGCTGGAACACCCCGGCTTCCACCGTGATGCCGGTGGTGACGGGCGAAACCACCGCCGTCGGCTCGAGCAGGTTCAGCGTCGACACCGCCTGGCCGTTGAAGGAGACGCCGCAATCCGTCGGCTTGGGCACGCCGTCGAACAGCTTGTCCGAGGCGGCGAAGGCGTTGTTGTCGGTGGTGCAGACGACCGAGTAGGTGTAGATGTTCGGCACCGCCGGCGCCGTCAGCGCCACCGAGCCGCCGAAGACCCCCTGCGAGCCTAGCCACTTGGGATCGGCCGCGGTGTTGTTGGCGGCGCAGGTGCTGGTGGAGTCGACCGTGGTCGTGCCCGTGTAGAACAGGGTGAATCCGTCGTTCGGGTGCACCGAGTTCGGCACCACCTTCAGGCTCACGCCGCCGTTGGCGGGCGGGCTCACGCCGTCGTTCAGCTGCGCCGCGGCGGTGAAGGTCTGGCCGTTGGTGGTGCAGGCGATGGCGTAGATGTAGACGTCGGGCGTCGCCGGCGCCGTCATCGGCACCGTGCCGCCCGCGGGGGGCACCGTGCCGATCCACTTGGAATCGCCGGCGCTGTTGCTGGCGACGCACACCGTGGAGGCGTTCTGGACGCGCGGGCCGGTGTAGATCAGGTTGAAGGCCTGGTTCGGGACGACCGACGAGGGCACCAGCTTGATCGTGACGCCGCCGTTGTCGGTGGGTCCGCCGCTGGACGAGCCGGACGACGAGGAGGAAGCGCCGCTGCTGCTGCTGGCGCCGGAGGAAGCGCCGCTGCTGGCGCCGGAGGAGGCGCCGCTAGAGGCGCCCGAGGATGCGCCGCTCGACGCGCCCGACGCACCCGAGGAAGCGCCCGACGAGGCGCCGCCGCTGCCGCCGCCGCCGCCGTTGAAGTTGCCGCCATTGGCATGGCAGCCCGCCAGGCCCAGCGCGGCGGTGAGCAGGAGCGCGGCGACGCCGCGCGAGGAGATACCCAACTTGATGATGCCGTTCATGATGACTTTTCCTGAGCCTGGGCTCTGATTACTTTTCCAGAATCCTGAATTCGACGCGACGGTTACGCTCGCGGTCCTCGGCGGTACGCTCCGGGCTGATCAGCGGCTGGGTCTTGCCGTAACCCCTGGCGCTGACCTGCTCGGGCTTGGCGCCGCGGCTGATCAGGTAATTGCGCACCGCTTCCGCACGCGCCTGCGACAGCTTGAGGTTGGCGGCGGCGCTGCCGATGCTGTCGGTGTGGCCGGCGATCTCGACCCGCAGGTTCGGCTGGCCGGTGAAGGCCGGCGCGATGGTGTCGAGGATGGTCTGCGCATTGACCATCAGGCGCGCCTTGTTGAACTCGAAGGTCACGCCGTTGAGCTCGATCTGCTGGCCGGGGATGACGCAACCGTGGGCGTCGACCTTCAGGCCATGCGGCGTGTTGGGGCACAGGTCGTGCTCGTCGTCCACGCCGTCGCCGTCGCTGTCCACCCAGGGCCGCGGGATTTCCTTGGCCAGCGGGGTCATCACCGGGGGCATCGGCGCCGGCACTTCGACCACGTGCTCCACCACGCGGCCCAGCGGCACTTCGATGCCGATCGAGGCGCGGTAGTCGTTGTAGCCGTCCTCGAAGGTGTCGTGGATGTACTGGGCCTGGGCGCGCAGGCGGATGCCGTGGTACAGCTCCTTGGTCACCAGGCCCAGCCCGGCCTCGCCGTTGAAGCTGGTGGCCTGCTTGTCGCGCGGGATCACGTCGTTGTACATGGCGCCGATGCCGCCGAAGACGAACGGCGTCACGGTGGCCTTGCGCCGGTCCCACAGGCTGTAGGCGACGTCGATCATGCCGCCCCACTGGTAGAAGTTGGTGCCGCAGTCGTTACAGGTCTCCAGCGTGGAGCCGATCACGTTGCCTTCCAGCGACCAGTGCTCGCTGAACTGGTTGCCGTAGAGGAAGGTGAAGGAAAAGCCCGTGCCCTGGACGCCGCGGTCGAGGTTGGGGGCGAAGCGGCCCTTGTCCGGCTTGAAGAAGCCGGGCATGAAGGCGACGTAGTCGCTGTATGCCAGGCCCTCCTGGGTGTTGACGCTGGGCGAAGACGAATCGTCGGCAACGGCCGCGGCGGAGACCATCGCCAGCACAGCAGCTGCGATCGGAGTTAGACGGATGCGCATGGGCACGACTTCCCTAAGTTTATTGTGCAACTCCCAAGTACCCCATTACGGATACCCGGCCCTGATGAATTTTTCGTGATCCCGCGGGAGGAGGCGCTACCTGCGTACTGGCTGACCGCATTTCCCCCTCAGCCCGGAACTCGCACGTACCTGCATCTTTGCACCGAGTGTAACTGACTTCGCTGTAAAAAGAGAAAGTTATTTGCACTTCTTGGAGCAAAGTACGGGCCAGGAACCCGGGCGGTCGGCGGCAAGCCGCGCTCCGGGCGGATGCCGGGACCTGGGTCACGGCTCAGGATGGCCGGGGCGCGGTGGCCGGCAAGGCCCAAAACCCGGCCGGGTTACGCTCGAAAGGTCAGGTTCCGGGGGGGTGTGAACGCGCGCAGGCTGGAGGGACCAGGCGCTTGCAAGTAGACCCATCGGCGGGAGCCGAGTTAGCCCCGGCGGAAAAACGCCCCCGGCAGGGCGCGAGCCACGTCGGGCCGCGCCGCGGACCCGGCCAGTCGGCAATTACCGCAGGGAAAGTGGAGCGGGTGATGGGAATCGAACCCACGTTAGCAGCTTGGGAAGCTGCAGTTCTACCATTGAACTACACCCGCTCGAGGCCTGTTAAGGCCAGGAAAGTTTAAACGATTGCCGCCCGGCAGGCACCGCCGGGTGGTGGAGTAGAATGCAACTCCATCCACCGCTTCGAAAGCCATGCAGATCGTCGTCAACGGCGAAAGCGCCAGCGTCTCCGAGGGCCTCAGCCTGGCGCAGCTGGTGGCCGAGCTGCGCCTGGGCGGACAGCGCCTGGCGATCGAGCTGAACGGCGACATCGTGCCGCGCAGCCGCTGGCCCGAGGTGCGCCTGAACCCGGGCGACCGCGCCGAGATCGTCCGCGCCATCGGCGGTGGGTGAACCGTCTCGAACGGCCGTCCCGCCCCCGCGGCCCGGCTGCCACACTGGATTGACCGCAATGACCCGACCCGAAGCCACGCAAAACCTGCAAGACCGCCTGACCATCGCCGGCCGTTCCTACGCTTCCCGCCTGCTGGTGGGCACCGGCAAATACCGGGACCTGGACCAGACCCGCAGCGCGGTCGAGGCCAGCGGCGCGGAGATCGTCACCGTGGCGATCCGCCGCACCAATATCGGGCAGAAACCGGGCGAGCCCAACCTGCTCGAAGTGCTGCCGCCGGACCGCTACACCATCCTGCCGAACACCGCCGGCTGCTACACCGCCGACGACGCGGTGCGCACCTGCCGCCTGGCCCGCGAGCTGCTGGACGGGCACAAGCTGGTCAAGCTCGAAGTGCTGGGCGACCAGAAGACCCTGTTCCCGGACGTGACCGCGACCCTCGCGGCGGCCGGGCAGCTGGTGAAGGAGGGGTTCGAGGTGATGGTCTATACCAGCGACGACCCGATCATCGCCAAGCGCCTGGAGGACCTGGGCTGTGTCGCGGTGATGCCGCTGGCGGCGCCGATCGGCTCGGGCCTGGGGGTGCAGAACCGCTACAACATCCTCAGCATCGTCGAGAACGCCCGGGTGCCGATCCTGGTGGACGCCGGCGTCGGCACCGCCTCGGACGCGGCCATCGCCATGGAGCTGGGCTGCGACGGCGTGCTTATGAACACCGCCATCGCCGAGGCCCGCGATCCGGTGCTGATGGCCAGCGCCATGCGCCATGCCATCATCGCCGGCCGCGAGGCCTTCCGCGCCGGGCGCATGCCGCGCCGGCGCTACGCCTCGGCCTCCTCGCCACTCGACGGCACCGTCGGCTGAGGGCGCGCTTGAGCGAACCCACCCGCCACGAGGCCGCGCCGGACGCCGCGCCGCTGCGCCCGATCCGCAGCTTCGTGCGCCGCGAGGGCCGCATCACGCCGGCGCAGACCGACGCGCTGGAACGGCTGTGGCCGCGCTACGGCCTCGAACCGGGAGCGCTGGACCCGGCCGCCGTGTTCGGCCGCCGCGCGCCGCTGGTGGTGGAGATCGGCTTCGGCGCCGGCGACCACCTGCTGACCAGCGCCAATGCCCGGCCGGACCATGACTTCCTCGGCATCGAGGTGCACCGCCCCGGCGCCGGCCGCGTGCTGCAGCAGGCGGAGAAGCTGGACCTGTCCAACCTGCGCGTGCTGTGCCACGACGCGGTCGAGGTGCTGCGCGACTTCCTGCCGGCCGGCGCGGCCGACGAGATCGTGATCTTCTTCCCCGATCCCTGGCCGAAGAAGCGGCATCACAAGCGCCGCCTGATCCAGCCGGCCTTTGCCGGGGTGCTCGCGCGGGCGCTGCGGCCGGGCGGGCGCCTGCGCCTGGCCACCGACTGGGCCGACTACGCGCGCCACATGCTGGAGGTTTTGAACGCCGCGCCGCAGTTCGCCAACTGCGCCGCCGACGGCGGCGCCGTGCCGCGTCCGCAGGACCGGCCGCTGACCCGCTTCGAGTCGCGCGGCCTGCGGCTGGGGCACGCGGTCGCGGACTTCGAGTACCTCCGCAAGTAACCCGGGCAATGTCCGTCGAGCACCCCATCATCGCCGTCACCGGCGCCTCCGGCGCCGGCACCAGCACGGCGCGGCGGGTGTTCCACCGCATCTTCGACGATCTCGGCCTGAACGCGGCCTGGATTGAGGGCGACAGCTTCCATGCCTACGACCGCGAGCAGATGCGCGCCCTGGTCGAAAAGGCGCGCATCCGCGGCGAGAACTTCAGCCACTTCGGCCCCGGCGCCAACCTGCTCGACAAGCTGGAGAAGCTGTTCCGCGACTATGGCGCCCGCGGCACCGGTCTGGTGCGGCGCTACCTGCACACCGAGGCGGAAGCCGAGGCGGCCGGCCAGGCGGTCGGCACCTTTACGCCGTGGAGCAAGCTGCCGCCCGACACCGACGTGCTGTTCTACGAGGGCCTGCACGGGGGCGTCGTCACCTCCGAGGTCAACGTCGCGCGCCATGTCGACCTGCTGATCGGCGTGACCCCCATCATCAACCTGGAGTGGATCCAGAAGATCCGCCGCGACCTCGACGAGCGCGGCCAGAGCGCGGACGACGTGACCAAGACCATCCTGCGCCGGCTGCCGGACTACGTGAACTACATCACCCCGCAGTTCTCGCGCACCGACGTCAACTTCCAGCGCGTGCCCCTGGTCGACACCAGCAACCCCTTCGTCGAGCGCCAGATCCCGACCCAGGAGGAGAGCCTGGTGGTGATCAGCTTCCGCCTCAACTCCAGGGTCGAGGCCGACATCGGCAAGCTGGTGGACGGCATTCCCAACGCCTTCCTGTCGCGTTCCACCACCCTGGTGGTGCCCGGAACCGAGATGGACGTGGCGATGGAAGCCACGCTCAAGCCGGCGGTCAAGCGGCTGATCAAGGCGCGCAACAAGGCCCTGCGCGACAAGGACGATTGATGAGGCTGAGCAAGCTGGGCCCGAGCGACCTGGAAGTGAGCCGCATCTGCCTGGGCACGATGACCTGGGGCGAGCAGAACAGCGAGGCGCAGGCGCACGAGCAGCTGGACTGCGCGGTGGCCGCGGGCATCAATTTCATCGACGCCGCCGAGATGTACCCGGTGCCGCCGAAGGCCGAGACCCAGGGCCGCACCGAGCAGTACCTCGGCAGCTGGCTCAGGGCCCGCGGCAACCGCCAGCGCCTGGTGATCGCCACCAAGGTGATCGGCCCGGGCGAGTTTCCCTGGATCCGCGGCGGCCCGCGCCTGGACCGCGCCAGCGTGCTGGCCGCCTGCGACGGCAGCCTGCGGCGCCTGCGCACCGACCATATCGACCTGTACCAGGTGCACTGGCCGGCGCGCAGCACCAATTATTTCGGCCAGCTCGGCTACCGCCCGACCTACGACCGCGCCGCCACGCCGGTGGAGGAGACCTACGGCGCCATGGCCGAGCTGGTGCGGCTGGGCAAGGTGCGCCACATCGGCATTTCCAACGAGACGCCCTGGGGCGTGGCCGAATACTTCCGCCTGGCGCAGCAGCACGGCTGGCCGCGCCCGGTGAGCATCCAGAATCCCTACAACCTGCTCAACCGCAGCTTCGAGGTCGGCCTGGCCGAATTCGCCCACCGCGACCGCCTCGGCCTGCTGGCCTACTCGCCGCTGGCCTTCGGCCTGCTGTCGGGCAAGTATCTCGGCGGCGCGCGCCCGGCGGACGGACGCATCACCCTGTTCCCGCGCTTCGGCCGCTACAACGGCGAACACCCGGACCGCGCCGTGGCCGAGTACGTGGCGCTGGCGCGGCGCCTCGGGCTGGATCCGGCGCAGATGGCGCTGGCTTACGTGCAGTCGCGGCCGTTCGTCGCTTCCACCATCATCGGCGCCACCACCATGGAGCAGCTGCGCTCCAACCTCGCCTCGGCCCAGCTCAAGCTGGGCGAGGAAGCGCTGCAGGGGATCGAGGCAATTCATCGCCGCTACACCATTCCCTGCCCATGATGTCCGTCCCGGGACGGAACCCCGCGCAGCTGCGTTAGCGGCCGGAGTCGCCCCGGCTGCCCGGACCGGCGGGCCTGTCAGCCAGCCGCGTCCTGCTCTTCCTGGCCGTGGTGGTCGGCGTGGCCGCCCAGGGCCGGGTCGCTGAGGCCGTCGCGGCCGGTTTCGACGTGGCCGGCGAAGCGGCGCAGGAAGCCGTTGACCAGGTCGGCGCTGACCTGAAGGTCGTACCAGCCGTAACTGGCGCGCAGGCCGCGGTAATCGCGGACGGTGGCGCCGGGGCGCAGCAGGTGAATCTGCTCGGGCTCGTCGCGGTAGCCGGACCAAACGCGCACGCGGCAGGGCTGGTCGCCATGGTTGCTCAGCACCAGCACCACGCCTTCGCCCCGGGCGTCGTACTCCAGCACCGCTTCCGGATTGGCGCCGCCGTGGGCGGCCCCCACGTTGCCGGCGAATTCGCGCAGGAAGCCGTTGGGCCCATATACCGCCAGCTGGTATTCGCCGGCGCTGACCGCCGCCGCGCTCCAGTAGTCGGACAGGGTCTTGCCCGCTTCCACGGTGTAGGTCCAGGGGCCGTCGGCGCGGTTGGCGGCATAGACGTAGAACGCCGCGCCAGCCTCGCCAGCGTTGGCGAAGTCGATCCAGAAGCGGCCGGCGGCGCCGTCGATGCGGCCGCTGGCGGCGAGGCGATAGGGCAGGGCGCGCGCCAGGCGCAGGCCCGGCTCCTGCCGCGGCAATGACTGCGCGAGCGGCGGCACCGGCGCGTAGTCCGGGTGGCGCTGCCGGTCGGGCGGGGCATAGCCGGCCGTGTCCGGCAGCGCCGGCACCGCCTCGTTGGGCGTGGCGAAATTGAAGGCGGCGGTCAGGTCGCCGCAGACCGCGCGGCGCCAGGCGCTGATGTTGTGCTCGCGGATGCCGGGGTACTGCTCGCCGAAGCGCTTTTCGATGAACTGGATGATCGAGGTGTGATCGAACACCTGCGAGCAGACCCAGCCGCCCTTGCTCCACGGCGAGACGATGGTCATCGGCACGCGCGGCCCGAGCCCGTAGGGGCCGGCGGCGTAGCTGCCGTCGCCGGCGAAGTACTCGTTGGCGGTATCGACGGTGGACAGGCCCTGTCCGCGCGAGGCCGGCGCCACCGGCGGCACGACATGGTCGAAGAAGCCGTCGTTCTCGTCGTACGTGACGAGCAGCACGGTCTTGCTCCAGACCTCGGGATTGGCGGTGAGGGCGTCGAGCACCTGCGCGGTGTACCAGGCGCCGTAGTTGGCCGGCCAGTTGGGATGCTCGGTGTAAGCCTCGGGCGCCACGATCCAGGACACCTGCGGCAGCCGGTCCCGCGCCACGTCCTGGCGCAGCACGTCGAACAGCGTGCCGCCCTCGAGGACGTTGGTGCCGGTGCGCGCCTTCTCGTACAGCGCGCTGCCCGGCTGCGCGTTCTGGTACTGGTGGAAGTAGAGCAGGGAGTTGTCGCCGTAGTTGCCGATGTAGGCGTCGTCGGTCCAGCCCCAGAAGCCGGCGGCGTCGAGGCCGTTGCCGACATCCTGGTAGATCTTCCACGACACGCCGGCCTTCTCCAGCAGCTCCGGGTAGGTGCTCCAGCCGTAGCCGGCCTCGGCATTGTCGATCACCGGCCCGCCGCCGCTGCCGTCGTTGCCGACCCAGCCGGTCCACATGTAGTAGCGGTTCGGATCGGTCGGGCCCATCAGCGAGCAGTGGTAGGCGTCGCAGATGGTGAAGGCATCGGCCAGGGCGTAGTGGAACGGGATGTCCCGGCGCGTGTAGTACGCCATGGTGGTGCTGCCCTTGGCCGGCACCCACTGGTCGTAGCGGCCGCCGTTCCAGGCGGCATGGGTCGAGCCCCAGTCGTGCGCCAGGTCCTGCAGGAACTGCAGGCCGAGGCCGGCGGCGGCGGGATGGAACGGCAGCACGTGGCCGGCGCCATCCGGCTGGAACCATACCGGCTGGCCGCCCGGCAGCTTGACCGGATGCGGGTCGCCGTAGCCGCGCACGCCGCGCAAGGTGCCGTAGTAGTGGTCGAAGGAGCGGTTTTCCTGCATCAGGACGACGATGTGCTCGACGTCCTGGATGGTGCCGGTGGCGTTGTGGGCCGGCAGGGCCAGCGCCTTGCGGATGGCCGGGGGAAACATGCCGAGGCTGGCGGCGGCGCCGACGGAGCCGGCGGCGAGGCGCAGGAAGTCGCGCCGATTCTGGGTGGTCATGGCGTTGGGCACTCCTTTGCCCGATCAGGATCTTTGCCGCCGGCCCTCCGCCGGCGGACAGGTGCAGCGATCCTATTGGCCGCGCATGAAGCTAGTGTTGCGCCACGATGAATGCCGCGTGCCGTTGCGGCACGCCGCAGCGGCCCTACTCGATGGCGACCAGCTGCACGTCGAAGATCAGCACCTGGCCGGGGCCGATCGCCGGCGGCGCGCCGCGCTCGCCGTAGGCCAGCCGCGGCGGGATGTAAAAGCGGTAACGGCTGCCCACCGCCATCAGCTGGACGCCTTCGGTCCAGCCGGCGATGACGTTGGCGAGGCGGAAGCTTGCCGGCGGCCGCCCCGGCCCGTGCCCGTCGTCGAACACCGCGCCGTTGAGCAGGCGGCCGACGTAGTTCACCGTGACCCGGCTGGCAGGCGTCGGATGGCCGCCCTGGCCCTGCTGCAGCACTTCGTACTGCAGGCCGCTGGCGGTGACCTTGACGCCGGGATGCTTGGCGTTGTCGGCCAGGAATTCCTCGCTCCCCTGGCCGGCGGACGCGGCCTGGCGCTGCTGCTGCAGGTCGGCGTGCAGCTGCCGCACCAGCTCCACGCGCCGCGCGGCATCGACCTGCGCGGCCTTGCCGGCATAGGCCTCGGCCGCCGCCTGCTTCAACACGTCTGGATCGATGCGGTCCTGCGCCGGCTGCAGGCTGGCGGCGACGGAGGCGCCGAGCGCATAGGAGAAATCGGCCGGCAGGCCGGGGCCGTCCGGCGCCGGCGCGGCGGCCGGATTGGCCAGGCGCTGCGCAACCTGCTCCATCGCCTGCCGCATCTGCGCCTCGTCCAGGCGCGTCGCGCGGTGCTGCCAGGCATCGTCCAGCCCCGCGCCGAAGGCGTTGAGGTCGGTGTAGTCCCGCGCCCGTACCAGGTTGCCGCCGACGTTGTAGCCGAGCGTGTAGGACAGCGGCCAGCGCGGATCCTGCGGCGTCGCCGGAGCCGGCGCGGCGGCCGGTGCCGCGGGCTGATCCGGCGCGGCCGGCCTGCCGGCGCAGGCGGCCAGCAGCAGGACGAGGCCCAGCGCGGCGCCCAGGCGGATCGCGCGTCTCATCAGGCGGCTCCGGCGTAGCGGGCCAGTTCCACCGGGTCGTGGGCGCAGAACAGGTCGACCTCGGCGCCGTGCTCGCGCGCCAGCTGCAGCAGCCGCGCCTGGTTGGCCTTGCGCTGCGCGCCATCGACCTGCACCAGGCTCTGGAACAGGCGCAGCCCCGGCGTGCAGTACGGCCGCTGCGCATTGACCTCGTCGCGGTAGAAATAGGCGTCGCCGCAGTGGATCAGCCATTTGCCGCCGGTGTTGACGGCTACGCCGCTGTGGCCGCGCGTGTGCCCGACCAGCGGCACCAGCAGGATCTCGTCGCGGCTGCCGGGCAGGGTGCGGATGCTGTCGAAACCGAACCAGCGCTCGCCCCGGGCCTCGTGCACCACCCACCGCGGCCGGTGCGCGAAATGCGCCGGGCGGTAGCGTGCCTTCTCGCCCAGGCTGGGGCGGTCCATCGCCGCATGGTGCTCCGGCGCGAACACGTGCACCTGCGCTTCGGGGAAGTCGGGCAGGCCGCCGGCGTGGTCCAGGTCGAGGTGGGTGACCACGATGTGGCGCACGTCGGCGGCGCTGAAGCCCAGCGCCTGCACCTGATGCAGCGCGGTCTCCTCGGCGCGCAGCTGCGGCCGGGTCAGGGCCAGGAAGCCGCGGCCGAGGTGGCGCGGGTCGCGCACGTCGGCGGTGCCGAGCCCGGTGTCGACCAGCACCAGGCCGTCGGCGCTTTCGATCAGCAGGCAGTGGCAGCACATCTGCGCCGGCTCCAGCCAGCCGCCGTCGCCGTTGATCAGGCGCCGGCCGTGCGGACACATGCTGCCGCAGTTGAGGTGATGGATCTTGAGGGACATGAGGGTTGTGGTCGCGGGTTGGTTGCCGGTTCCTGGCCGGTACAGCGCGTCGAAGTATGCGCTTTTGCCGGGAACTGACAACCGCTCGCCGCCCGCTTTACCGCGGCTGCGGCCGCGGCAGAGCCGGCGTGCGCTGGCGCAGCCAGGCGATGAACAGCAGCATCGTCAACGACGAGGCCAGCAGCACCAGGGCGTAGCTGTGGGCGACGCTGTAGTTGAGCGTCTGCGTCTCGTCGTAGAGCGCGATCGAGGCGACGCGGGTGACGCCGGGGATGTTGCCGCCGAGCATCAGCACCACGCCGAACTCGCCCATGGTGTGGGCGAAGGACAGCGCGGCGCCGGTCAGCACGCCGTTGCGCGCCGCCGGCACCATGACCTTCCAGAAGATCTGCCGCGTCCGCGCGCCGAGCGCCGCGGCGGCTTCGACCAGGCCGGCGTCGACGTCGCGCAGCGCCGCCTGCATCGGCTGCACCGCGTAAGGCAGGCTGTAGACCACCGAGCCCACCACCAGGCCCTGGAAGCTGAAGGCCAGGGAGCTGCCGAACAGGCTGGCCCAGGCCTGGCCGATGGGGCTGCGGCTGCCCAGGGCCAGCAGCACGTAGAAGCCGATCACCGTCGGCGGCAGCACGATCGGCAGGGTGACCAGCGCCTCCACCAGCGGCGCCGTGGCCGAGCGCGAGCGGTTGAGCCAGCCCGCCAGCGGCAGCCCGGCAAGCAGCAGGATCGCGGTGGAGGTGGCGGCCAGCCGCACCGTCAACCACAGCGAGGCCCACAGCTCGGGAGGGATGGCGGCGAGGTTCATGCGCTGGCGGTGAGGGTCCGCGCGCAGTGTGCCAGCCCGCCGCGGGGCCGTCACGGTGCTAGATTCCGGCCATGCTCGAGCGCCTGTTGTCCCGCCCGCCGCCGCCCTGCGAGATCCGGCTCGCCGGCGCGGACCGGGTGCTGCTGCGCCGGCTGCGGCCCGACGACGCCGAGCGCCTGCGCACCGGCTATATCCTGCTGTCGCCGCAGTCGCGGCGCCTGCGCTTCTTCGACCAGCCGAGCGAGGCGCCGCTGGGCTTCCTCGAGCAGCTGCATCCGCGCGATCGCGTCGGCTGGGGCGTGCTCGACGCGCAGGCGCCGGACGGCGTGTTCCTCGGCATCGCCCGCTACGTGCGCACGGCGCCGAAGGCCGACGCCGCCGAAGTGGCGATCACCGTGTTCGACCCCTGGCAGGGCCGCGGCGTCGGCATGCTGCTGCATGCGGCGCTGCACCGCTGCGCCGCGCGCAACCGGCTGCGGCGCTTCCTCTACGAGGTCAGCGAGGACAATCCGCGCTTCATCCATCACCTGCGCGAGCTCGGCGCCCGCCGCGGCCCCGCCGACCATCACGCCGTGCCGCTGGAGATGCCGGTCTACGGCCGCGCTTCGCGCGTGCCGCGGAGCACCGCCGCCGGCGCGCGCTTTTACGACGTCATGCGCGGCCTGGAGCGGGCGAAGCGGGTTGCCGCATGAGCCACAAGACCAGCAGCAGCGAGGGCAGGCCCACCAGGGCGGTGTAGACGAAGAACGGCGGATAGCCGAAAGCGTCGACGATACGGCCCCACTGGCTGGCGATGCTCTTCGCCGGCAGGCTCCACAGGGTGCCGAACAGCGCGTACTGCGTGGCGGTGTAGGCGGCGTTGGTCAGCGAGGACATGTAGGCGATGAAGGCGGTGCCGGCGATGCCGTTGCCGATGTTGTCGAAGCTCACCGCCGTCGCCAGCCACTGCGTGCCGGGATGCTGCAGGGTGGCGAACCAGGCATAGAACAGGTTCGCCACCGTCAGCAGTACCCAGCCGGTGAGCAAGGTGCGGGCGATGCCGTAGCGCTTGACCAGCAGTCCGGCGAGCAGCGCCCCGGCCAGGGTCATCAGCACGCCGTAGACCTTCGACACCAGGGCGATCTGGTCCAGGGTATAGCCCATGTCGATATAGAACGGGTTGGCCGCCACGCCCATGGTGCTGTAATTGAGTCGATAGGTGAGGATCAGCCCCAGGATCGGCAGGCCGGTGCGCAGGCCCTGGCGCGAGAAGAAGTCGACGAACGGGCAGACCACCGCGCCGATCAGCCAGGCCACGACGTTGCGCAGGGCGCCCGGCCAGTGCGCCGAGCCTTCGAGGAAGGCGACGACGCGCGCCTCCTGCGCCAGGGTGGCGCGGTTCACCTGGGCGTCCGGCTCGGCGATGCTCAGCGTGGTGATCAGGCCTACCGCGACGCAGGCCGCCATCAGCAGGTAAGAGAAGGTCCAGCCGCCGGTCGCCGCAGCGTGCAGCGCGCCGGCGCCGGCGCAGATCAGCGCCAGCTGGTAGCCGGTCTGGTAGGCCGCCGCCATCGCGCCCTGGCGCTCCGCGCCCACCGCCTCGATGCGCCAGGCATCGAGGGCGATGTCCTGGGTCGCCGAGCAGAACGCGGTGAACACCGCCAGCCAGGCCATCTGCAGGGCATCGACCGCCGGGTCGTGCAGGGCCATCAGCACCAGGCCGACGCCGATGCCGCACTGCGCCAGCAGCATCCAGCCGCGGCGGCGGCCGAGGCGGTGCAGCAGGGGCAGCGGCAGGCGGTCGACGATCGGGGCCCAGAAATACTTCAGCGAGTAGGCCAGTCCCACCAGGCTGAAGAAGCCGATGGTGGTGCGGTCGATGCCGGCCTGGCGCAGCCGCGCCGACAGCGTGGTCAGTACCAGCGGGAATGGCAGGCCGGCGGAAAAGCCGAGCAGCAGCATCGCCAGCACGCGCGGATGGGTGTAGGCGGCCAGCGCGTTGCGCCAGCCCGATCCGCCCGCCGCCGCGGCCTGATCAAGGTCTCCGCCCGCCCCGTTCAAATCTTGTAGTCCAGCGTCAGCGGCGCGTGGTCGGAGAACTTCTGGCCCTTGTAGACGCTGGCGGCCTTGACCTTGCCTTTCAGGCCGGGGGTGATGATGTGGTAGTCGATGCGCCATCCCACGTTGTTGGCGTAGGCGTTGCCGCGGTTGCTCCACCAGGTGTAGGCCTCGCCTTCGGCATCCGGGTGCAGCGAGCGGTAGCCGTCGACCCAGCCGACCTCGTCGAACAGGGTGTCGAGCCAGGCGCGCTCGTGCGGCAGGAAGCCGGAGTTCTTCTGGTTGCTGCGCCAGTTCTTCAGGTCGATGTTGCGGTGGGCGATGTTCCAGTCGCCGCAGACCACGTAGTCGCGGCCGCTGGCCTTCCAGTCCTTCAGCACCGGCAGGAAGAAGGCCAGGAACCGGTCCTTGGAAGCCTGCCGCTCCGGGCCGGCCGAACCGGACGGCAGGTACAGGGACACCACCGACAGCTTGCCGTAGCGCAGTTCGAGGTAGCGGCCCTCGTCGTCGAATTCCTTTTCGCCGAGCCGGTCCAGTACCGCGTCCGGCGGCTTGCGTGCGAACAGGCCGACGCCGGCGTAGCCTTTTTTCTGGGCATGGTTGAAATGGGCGTGCCAGCCGGCGGGCGAATAGGTAGCATCGCCCTCCAGGTCGCTCATCTGGGCCTTGATCTCCTGCAGGCAGAGGAAGTCGGCTTTCTGCTGCGGCAGCCACTCGAACAGGCCTTTCTTGGCGGCGGAGCGGATGCCGTTGGCATTAAGGGTGATGATGCGCACACTGATCTCGTTCGAAATACTTTGGGGAATGGGTTTAGTCTTGCACAATAAGGCATCGGTAAACTTCCTATCCAATGCAAAACTACAAAACCGCTTTCTTCCGGCTGGCGCTCGAGCACGAGGTGCTGCGCTTCGGCTCGTTCACGCTCAAGTCGGGGCGGGTCAGCCCTTACTTCTTCAACCTCGGCCGCATCTCCACCGGCGGCGCCTTGCGCGAGCTGGGGCAAGCCTACGCCGCAGCGATCCTCGATTCGGGCCTGCAGTTCGACCTGCTGTTCGGTCCGGCCTACAAGGGCATCCCCCTCGCGGCGGCGGTGGCCTGCGCCCTGGCCGAGCAGGGCCGCGACCTGCCGTTCGCCTACAACCGCAAGGAAGCCAAGGACCACGGCGAGGGCGGCCTGCTGGTCGGCGCCGACGTCAAAGGCCGGCGGGCGCTGATTGTGGACGACGTGCTCACCGCCGGCACCGCGCTGCGCGAATCCTGCGCCCTGCTGACCGCCGCCGGCGCCATCCCGGTGGCCGCGGTCACCGCCCTGGACCGTCAGGAGATCGGTCCCAATGGCCGCTCCGCGGTGGCTGAACTCTCTGAAAAAGCGGGGATTTCCGTTTTCTCCCTGGTTTCGGTGCAGGACTTGCTCCAGTACCTGGACGGCAGCGCCGCCGATGGCGCCACCGCGTCCGCCATCCGCGCCTACCAGCAGCGTTATGGCGTCCCGGGCTAGGCCCTTTTCGGGGAGGGTGGGCGGCGCCGCGGTGACGGCGCGCGTGCTGTTGTGGGCGGCGGCCTGGCTCGGAGGCGCCGCGGCCGTCCTGCCGGTCCGGGCGCAGCAGAATGCCGACAACGGCATCGTCTGCTGGCAGGACGAAAAGGGCCAGCGCGCCTGCGGCGACCACGTGCCGCCGCAGTACGCCAAGAAGGAGCGCGAGGTCTACAACCAGCGCGGCATCGTGGTGAAGACCCTCAAGGCCGAGGAAACGCCGGAGCAGCGCGCGGCGGAGCAGCGCGCGGCCGAGGAGGCGCAGCGCCAGCTGGAGGAGCAGCAGAAGCAGCAGGCCAACGACAAGTTCGTGCTGCAGACCTACCGCAGCCTGGACGAGCTGAAGGCCGAGCGCGACAACCGCCTGGCCACCTTCGACACCCGCCTGGACCTGGCGCAGAAGGCCGTGGACCGGGGCGGGGCCTCGCTCAAGGAGCTGCAGGACCGCGCCGACGTGGAGCGCAGCGCCGGACGCGACCCGAGCCCGGAGCTGGATGCCCAGATCAAGGCCTTCGCCGTCGCCCACGCCGCCAACATCAGCGCGATGGAGCGGATCCGGCAGGAGCGGGAGGCGACCGCGGCCCAGTTCGAGCACTACATCGAGCTGTACCAGCAGGTCCATGGCGTCACGCCGCTGTCGCTGCCTGCGCCGCTCGCCCCCGAGGGGGCGGAAAACCCGCCGATCCCGCTCGCGCCCAAGTCCTGAGCCGCGGCGCGGTTTGCGCGCGCGGGCGAATCGCGGACAATGGCCCGATGCCGGCCCAACTCTATCTCGCCTCGCGCTCGCCGCGCCGCGCCAGCTTCCTGGAGCAGCTGGGCCTGCGTTTCGAGACGCTGCCGGCCGATGTGCCGGAGCAGCCGCAGCCGGGACAGGCGCCGGCCGACTACGCCCTGGCCGTGGCCCTGGCCAAGGTGCGCGCGGCGGCGCACGCGGCGCCGCGGCCCCTGCCGGTGCTGGGCGCCGACACCGACGTGTCGATCGACGGCGAGATCCTCGGCAAGCCGCGCGACCGCGCCGACGCCCTGGCCATGCTGGCGCGCCTGTCCGGGCGCGGCCACGAGGTGTGCAGCGCCGTGGCGGTGATCGCCGGCGCGCGGGTCGAGACGGCGCTGAGCGTGACGCGGGTCGAGTTCGGCCCGATCAGCCCTGTGCAGGCCGCGGCCTACTGGGACAGCGGCGAGCCGGCCGACAAGGCCGGGGCCTACGCCATCCAGGGCCATGCGGCGCGCTGGGTGCGCCGCATCGAGGGCAGCTACAGCGGCGTCGTCGGCCTGCCGCTGTACGAGACCTGCGAGCTGCTGCGGCGCATCGGCGTGGAGGTGCCGTGAGCACCGAGATCCTGGTCAACATCGGCACCCAGGAGACGCGGGTGGCGCTGGTCGAGGGCGGCGCGGCGCAGGAGATCTACGTGCAGCGCGCCGCGCGCCACGGCCTGGTCGGCAACATCTACAAGGGCACGGTCAAGCGCGTGCTGCCCGGCATGCAGGCGGCGTTCGTCGACATCGGCCTGGAGCGCACCGCCTTCCTCCATGTCGCCGACATGCTCAACGGCGAAACCCACGCCGAGCCGCTGCCGCCGGTGGAGCGGCTGCTGCACGAGGGCCAGGAAGTGCTGGTGCAGATCCTCAAGGACCCGCTCGGCAGCAAGGGCGCGCGCCTGACCACCCTGCTGTCGATCCCCTCGCGCTACCTGGTGCTGATGCCGTACGAGAAGCACGTCGGCGTCTCCACCAAGATCGAGGACGAGGGCGAGCGCACCCGCCTCAAGGCGGCGCTGGAAACCCTGGTGCCGGAGCTGGCGCCGGAGTGGGGCGTGATCGCCCGCACCGCCGCCGAGGGAGCCGACCTCGACGCGCTGCGCCAGGACCTGCTGTTCCTGACCCGCCTGTGGAGCGCGGTGAGCCAGCAGGTGACGCAGGCCAGATGCGGCCAGATGGTGCACGGCGACCTGCCGCTGTCGATGCGCATCCTGCGCGACCTGCTCGGCACCGCGGTCGAGCGCGTGCGCATCGACAACGCCGAGGAGGCGCGGCGGGTGCAGCAGTTCGCCAAGGTGTTCGTGCCGCAGGCGGCGGCGAAGATAGAGCCGTACTGCGGCCAGGCGCCGATCTTCGACCTGTACGGCGTCGAGGACGAGCTGAACCGCGCCCTCGAGCGCAAGGTGGAGCTGAAGTCCGGCGGCCACCTGGTCATCGACCAGACCGAGGCGATGACCACCATCGACGTCAACACCGGCGCCTTCACCGGCCACCGCAATCTCGAGGAGACCATCCTCAAGACCAATCTCGAGGCCGCCGCCGCCATCGCCCGCCAGCTGCGCCTGCGCAATCTCGGCGGCATCATCATCCTCGACTTCATCGACATGCGCAGCGAGGAGCACCGCGCCCAGGTGCTGCGCACGCTGGAAAAAGAGGTGGCGCGCGACCCGGCGCGCACCCGCATCTACCCGTTCTCCGAGCTGGGCCTGGTGCAGATGACGCGCAAGCGCACGCGCGAGAGCCTCGGCCACATCCTGTGCGAGCCCTGCGGCGCCTGCGGCGGCAGGGGCTGCGTCAAGACGGTGGAGACGGTGTGCCACGAGATCGCGCGCGAGGTGCAGCGCGCCGCGCGCCTGTACGATCCGCGGTCGTTCCTGGTGCTGGCCGCGCCCAACGTGGTGGCGCGGCTGCAGGAGGAGCAGTCCGGCGGCCTGGCCGAGCTCGAGGCCGGCCTGAAGCGTCCGATCAAGCTGCAGCCGGAAAGCCACTACCAGCAGGAAGTGTTCGACGTGGTTCCGGTGTGAAGCTCGCTTTGCCCGCGGTTGCCGGTTGGCGGTTGTCGGTTGTCGGGATGGAGCCGCGGTTTACCGGCCACGGCCTGCCGACGACCGGCAGGCCGGCGCGGAGGGCCGCGCGTGGACCGTAGACGCCGCCGCTGGTGGACCTGGGGGCTGAGCATTGCGGCGGGCCTGGTGGTGCTGGCGGCGACCCTGAGCCTGAGCTTCCGGCTGGTGATGGACGCGGTGCCGGGCTACCGCGACAAGCTGCAGGACCGGGTGTCGCAGGCCGCCGGACATCCCACCCGCATCGGCGCGGTGGCGCTGACCTGGCAGGGGTTCCAGCCCAGCCTCGACCTGCGCGACGTGGCCCTGCTCGACGAGCAGGGCAAGCCGCTGCTGCAGGCCACGCGCCTGCGCCTGGGCTTCAGCCTGCGGCGCCTGCTCGGCTCCGACTGGATGCCGGGCAGCATCGAGATCCAGGGCCTGGCCCTGGAGGCCGACGTCGATGCCCTCGGCCACTGGACGCTGCGCGGCCTCGGCGGGGGCGAAGGCGGCGACAGCGGGCAGCTGCGGCGCCTGTCGCAGCTGGACCGGGTGCGCCTGCGCAACTGCCGCCTGGTGGTGCACGATCTCCAGCTCGGCCGCCAGCCCTTCGAGGTCGGGCTGAGCGACGCCGAGCTGCGCCAGCGCGACGGCCGCTGGCGGCTGTCGGCGCAGCTCCTGCCGCCGGCGGAACTGGCCGGCGGCGCCGGCGCCAGCGCCGAGCTGGCCGGCGATCCGGGCGACCCGCGCAGCTGGCAGGGCGACTGGACCGTGCAGGTGCGCGACATCCGCGGCTGGCCCTGGCTGGCCGGGAGCTTCGGCCCCGGCGTGCGGCTCGACCTGCAGCAGGCGCGGCTGCGCCTCGACGGTCATATCGAGGCCGGGCGCATCACCGAGGTCAGGGCCCAGGGCGAGGCCGCCGTGATTGCCGCGCTGCGCGGCCAGGAGGTGCTGGCGCGCCTGGCGCAGCTGCAGGTCGAGGTGGCAGCGCGGCCGGAGGCGGACGCCTGGAACGCCGAGGTGCGCCGTTTCGGCGCCGCGGGGGCGCGCGGCGCCTGGAATGCGCAGGGCCATTTCCGCTACGCGGTGAACCCGCAGGGCGCGGGGCTCGACCTGGCCGCCGACGGCCTGCGCCTCGACGACCTGGTGCCCTGGGCGGCGCTGTGGAAGGACTTGCCGCCCGCCGCCGCGCGCCTGCGCGATGTCCGCGGCGACGTGCATGACCTGGCGCTGCACTACGAGCAGCCGCCCGGCGCCGGGCAGGCCCCGCGCTACCAGCTGCGCACCCGCCTGGCTGCCGCCGGGCTGGAGGGCAGCGCAGCCCAGCCCGGCTTTACCGGACTCGACGCCACCGTCGAAGCCGACCAGGACGGCGGCCGGCTCAGCCTGCAGCAGGCCGCCGTGCAGCTGCAGCTCCCGGAGGTGTTCGAGCAGCCCCTGCCGGTGGCCGCGCTGAGCGGCGAATTCGGCTGGAAGCACGAGCCCGCCGGCTGGCGCATCGCCGCCCCCGCTTTCGAGTGGAAGGCCCTCGGCATCAGCGGCCACGGCGGTTTCGGCCTGCTGCTGCCGGATCAGGCCGAGACGCCGCCCGACCTGCAGCTCACCGTCGACTTCACCGCCGAGGACGTGCTGGTACTCAAGTCCTACATGCCCAAGGACTGGGGCAAGGGCACGCGCGACTGGCTGACGCGGGCCCTGCAGCATGGCCGCGTGCCCAAGGGGCACCTGCAGCTCGACGGCCCGCTGCCCGACTATCCCTATGTCGAGAAGCCGACCGGCCACTGGATCCTCGACCTGCAGGTGGCCGATGCCACGCTGGCCTACGCCCCGGGCTGGCCGCAGGCGGAGAAGCTGCAGGCGCAGCTGGCCTTCCGCGGCCACGGCCTGTCGATCAGCGCCAGCGGCGCGCAGATCGCCGGCAACGCCGTCGACCACATCGAGGCGCAGATCCCCGATTTCCGCGCCGCCCGGCTGCTCGTCGACGGCAGCACCCACGGCGACGCGGCGAAATACTACGGCCTGCTGCGCGACAGCCCGCTGAGCCGCAAGCTCGCCAGCCTGCTGGCGCAGACCGACGCCGCCGGCCCGGCGGCGGTGGACCTGCATCTGGAGATCCCGCTCGACGTCGACGATCCGCCGGTGCAGGTCAAGGGCAAGGCGCGCTTCGACGGCGGCACGGTCAAGGTGCGCGCGCTCGACCAGCCGGTCACCGCCCTGCGCGGCACGCTGGAGTTCGACGAGGACGGGGTCAGCAGCGACGGCCTCTCGGCCCAGCTCTACGGCAACGCCCTGGCGGCGACGATCCGCCGGGAAGCGGAAAGCCCGGACGGCGTGCTGCTGGCGCAGACCGACGCGCCGGTGGCCGCGGCGGGCGGCCTGTTCGCCGCCTACCTGCCGGACTGGCTGTGGCACCGCCTGGACGGCACCGCCCATCTCAACGCGCGGCTGCCGTTCGCCGGGCCGCGCAGCGGCCAGCTCGAGATCAGCAGCGACCTGCGTGGTGTCGCCGCGCGCCTGCCGGCACCGGTGGCCAAGGCCGCCGGCGACAGCCTGCCGCTGCGCATCACGGTGGGCGAGGGCGGCAGCGGCAAGACGACGGAGGCGGATGCGCTGCGGGTGCGCATCGACGGCGGCGACCGCTTCGGCGTGGCGCTGCGCTTCGCCCGCAGCGGCAAGCCGCCCGCCGACAGCCTGGCCACGCGCAGCGTCGAAGTGCGCCTCGGCGCCGGCGAAATGCCGCGCGGCGATGCCGACGGCGTGTTCGTCTCCGGCGCGCCGCAGGAACTGGTGATCGGCGACTGGAGCGGGCTGATGGACGATATCGACGCCGCCGCACCGGCGGCGGCGCCGGCCCCCGCGGTGGCCGCGCCGCCGGCGCTGGCCTTTCGCGGCGCGGACCTGCGGCCGCAGCGCCTGATCTACCGCGCCGCCGCGCTGGAGCAGGCGCACCTGGTGGCGCGGCCGGCGCCGGATGGCTGGACCGTGCAGCTCGACGGCGCCAACGTGCAGGGCCATATCGACTACAGCCGCGCCGGCGGCGGCAAGGTGCAGGCACGCCTGCTGCGCCTGCAGCTGCAGCCGCTGAGCAGCGCGCCGGCGGAGGAGCCGGCGGTGCCGGAGCCGCCCGGGCCGCCGTTCGATCCGACCGGGGCGGCGGTGCTCGACCTGGAGAGCGAGGCGCTCAAGCTGGGCGACGTCGATCTGGGCCGCTTCGGCCTGCTCACCTCGCGCGTCGCCGGCGGCCAGACCATGGACGTGTTCAAGCTCGCAGGCGGCCAGCTGCAGGCCAACGCGCGCGGCACCTGGCTGCGGCGCAACGGCAGCTCCTACGGCGACCTCTCCTTCGAGATCAGCGGCAGCGACCTCGGCGCGGTGCTGCACGCGCTGGGCTACGCCGAAACCATGGACGGCCGCATCACCCGCTTCTCCGGGGCGCTGACCTGGCCGCAGGAGCCGAAGGGGCTGGAGCTGGCGCAGGCGCGCGGCACCATCGCGCTGGCGGTGGACAAGGGCGTGCTCAACGCGGTCAAGCCCGGCGCCGGCCGCGTGCTGGGCCTGCTCAACCTCTATGCCCTGCCCAAGCGCCTGCTGACCCTGGACTTCCACGACGTGACCGCCAAGGGCCTGGGCTTCGACCATCTCAGCGGCAGCTTCACGCTCGGCGACGGCCAGGCCAGCACCAGCGACCTGGTGGTGGAGGCGCCTGCGCTGAAGATGCAGATGGCCGGCCGCATCGGCCTGGCGGCGCACGACTACGACGAGAAGATCACGGTCTATCCCAACGTCACCACCGGCGTCACCGTCGGCGCCACCCTGATCGGCGGCCCCATCGCCGGCGGCGTCGCCCTGCTGGCGCAGGAAGTGTTCGGCAAGCCGTTCAACGCGCTGAGCAAGTTCAGCTACCACGTCACCGGCAGCTGGGACAATCCGCAGGTCCACGCCGGCGAGAAGCAGGAGCTGGAGAAACCGGCACCGGCCGCGCCGTCGGCCGTGCCGGCGCCGGCCGCGCCCGCCGACACCCGGCCGGACGCGGGGTAGGATGGGGGCATGGACAGCCACGCGAACTCCCCCCTCGTCGCCGCGATCCAGCTCAGCTCCGTCGCCGACCGCGACGCCAACTTGGCCACCGCCGGGCGCCTGCTGCGCCAGGCGGCGCAGGCCGGCGCGGTGCTGGCGGCGCTGCCCGAGAATTTTTCCTTCATGGGCGCGCGCGAGCGCGACAAGCTGGCGGTCGCCGAGGCCGATGGCCAGGGCCCGATCCAGCAATTCCTCGCCGCCACCGCGCGCGAGCTGAAGCTGTGGATCGTCGCCGGCACGGTGCCGCTGGCGGTATCCGGCGATCCCGGCAAGGTCTGGGCCGCCTGCCTGGTCTACGACGAGCAGGGCCGCCGCGCCGCGCGCTACGACAAGATCCACCTGTTCGACGTGGAAGTGCCGGGCGGCGAGCGCTACCACGAGTCCAACACCATCGCCCGCGGCGCGCCGGAGGCGGTGGTGGTCGACACCCCGGCAGGCCGGCTCGGCCTGTCGGTGTGCTACGACCTGCGCTTCCCCGAGCTGTACCGCGCCCTGGCGGCGCGCGGCGCCGAACTGCTATGCGTGCCGGCGGCCTTCACCGCCCGCACCGGCCAGGCGCACTGGGAAGCGCTGCTGCGCGCCCGCGCCATCGAAAACCAGTGCTACCTGATCGCGCCCGGCCAGCACGGCACCCATGCCGGCGGCCGCGCCACCTGGGGCCACAGCCTGGTGATCGATCCCTGGGGCGAGGTCCTGGCGCAGCAGGCGGAGGGCGACGGGGTGGTGCTGGCGCCGGTTTCGCGCGCCCGGCTGGCGCAGGTGCGCACGTCCTTCCCGGCGCTGGCGCACCGGCGGCTGTAGGGCCGCCTTGCGCGGCGCCCTGCCGGCGCGGTGAAAACGCCGGCCCGCCGGCCGGCCGGTCATTTCCCGCAACACCCGGCCTCACTTGGAACCCCCGTCCGGACCCCACATAATCCCGGGCATGAGCCAATCACTGGAACTCGCCCGCCAGACCCTGCTGGCGCCGGCCGAACTCGACGAATCCCGCCTGCAGCGCGTGCTGAGCGGCCTGATGAAGCCCGGCGTCGACGCCGCCGACCTCTACTTCCAGCACGCCGTGAGCGAGAGCTGGTTCTTCGAGGACGGCATCGTCAAGCAGGGCAGCCACCACACCGAGCAGGGCGTGGGCGTGCGCGCCATGGCCGGCGAGAAGCAGGGCTTCGCCTATTCCGACGAGATCGCGTTGCCGGCGCTGAGCGACGCCGCCGGCGCCGCCGGCGCCATCGTGCGCCAGGGCCAGACCGGCAGCCTCGCCGCGGCGCGCCCGGCCAGCGCCACCGCGCTGTACCAGCCGGTCAATCCGCTCGATTCCTGGCCGGTGGAGAAGAAGCTCGATCTGCTGCGCCGCGCCGACGCCGCGGCGCGCGCCGCCGATCCGCGCATCACCCAGGTGATGGTGACCCTCGCCGGCAGCCACGAGGTGGTGCTGGTGGCGGCCACCGACGGCACCCTGGCCGCCGACGTGCGTCCGCTGGTGCGGCTGAACGTCTCGGTCATCGCCGAGGACAAGGGCCGCCGCGAGCAGGCCAGCACCGGCGGCGGCGGGCGCGGCGCCTATGCCGATTTCTTCGGCGGCGACGCCGCCGAGCGCTACGCCCGCGAAGCGGTGCGCCAGGCCACCACGCTGCTGACGGCGGTGCCGGCCCCGGCCGGCTCGATGCCGGTGGTGCTGGGCCCGGGCTGGCCCGGCGTGATGCTGCACGAGGCGGTGGGCCACGGCCTGGAAGGCGACTTCAACCGCAAGGGCACCTCCGCCTATTCCGGCCGCATCGGCCAGCCGGTGGCGAGCCCGCTGTGCACCGTGGTCGACGACGGCACCCTGCCGAACCGGCGCGGCTCGCTCAGCCTCGACGACGAGGGCACGCCGACGCAGTGCACGACCCTGATCGAGAACGGCATCCTCAAGGGCTACATCCAGGACAAGCTCAACGCCCGCCTGATGGGCATGAAACCCACCGGCAACGGCCGCCGCGAGTCGTTCGCGCACCTGCCGATGCCGCGCATGACCAACACCTATCTGCTGGCCGGCCCGCACGACCCCGCGGAGATCATCCGCTCGGTCAAGAAGGGGTTGTACGCGGTGAACTTCGCCGGCGGCCAGGTCGACATCACCAACGGCAACTACGTCTTCTCCGCCAGCGAGGCCTACCTGATCGAGGACGGCAAGGTGACGCGCCCGGTGAAGGGCGCCACCCTCACCGGCAACGGCCCCGAGTCGCTGTCGCGCGTGTCGATGCTCGGCACCGACCTGAAGCTGGACAGCGGCATCGGCGTCTGCGGCAAGGACGGGCAGAGCGTGCCGGTGGGCGTGGGCCAGCCGACCCTGAAAATCGACGCGATGACCGTCGGCGGCACCAGTGTCTGAAGCGTCGGAGGCGGGTTCGATCCATCGCGCCGACCCGGGCCGGCGGCGCCTGCTGCTGGCGCTGCTGCCGCTGGGCGGCGCCGCGCTGTACCTGTTGAGCCGCTGGTTCGGCCACTACCTCGAACATCTTCCGGTGGACAGCACCGGCCAGATGCGCGCTTCCGGCCGGGCCGTGCTGGCGGCGCTGCAGCTCTGCCTTTACGCCGGCGCCGGCCTGCTGGCCGCCCTGGCGCTGTACTGGCACCGGGTCAGCCGCATCATGCGCGCCGCGGCGCAGTATCCGCCGCCGCAGATGCGCCTGTTCCACGACATGCGCATCCTCCGCGGCGAAGCCAAGCAGGCGCGGGAGCGGTGGTTGCGCCGCGGCGCCGTGCTCGCCGCCGCGGGCGCGGCGGCGGCGCTGGCCTCGGCCGTGTGGATGCCGCGCCAGGCGATGCGCCAGCATCCCCTGGCATTCGATCCGGCGCTGCCGGACCACCGCTTCGACCAGTCCTACCCGCTGCAGAGCGGCAAGCCTTGACCCGGCGCGCGCTGGGCACCCTGCGCATCATCGGCGGGCAGTGGCGCAGCCGCCTGATCGGCTTCGACGCCGCGGCCGGGGTGCGGCCCACGCCCGACCGCGTGCGCCAGACCGTGTTCGACTGGCTGGCGCCGCTGATCGAGGGCGCCAGCGTGCTCGACCTGTTCGCCGGCAGCGGCGCGCTCGGCTTCGAGGCGCTGTCGCGCGGCGCCGCCCACGCCAGCTTCGTCGAGCACGGCGGCACCCAGGCCGCGGCCATCCGCGAGGCCGCGGCCAGGCTCGCCGCCGGCGCGCGCGCCGAGATCGCGCAGGCCGATGCCCTGGCCTGGCTGCGCGCCACCGGCCGGCGCTTCGACGTGGTGTTCCTCGATCCGCCCTATGGCGCCGGCCTGCTCGAGCCGGTGCTGGCGGAGTTGCCGCGGGTGCTGGCGCCGATGCACCGCATCTACCTGGAATGGCCGGCGGGCCGGCCGCCGGCGCTGCCGCCGGGCTACGCCCTGCTCAAGGAAAAAGCCGCCGGTCAGGTAAGCTACGGGCTCGCCACTTACAACGCCGGGGCCGCCGCAGCGGCCTGAAGGCACCAGGGAGAATGCACGTGAGCGTCATCGCCGCCTACTCGGGCACCTTCGATCCCATCACGCTCGGCCACAACGACATCATCCACCGCGCCGCCCGCATGTTCCCCAAGCTGATCGTCGCGGTCGGCCTCAACCCGTCGAAGAATCCGCGCTTCAATATCGACGAGCGCATCGCCCTGGTGCGCGCCTCGACCCAGGACCTGGGCAACGTCGAGGTGACCGGCTTCACCGGCCTGGTGGTGGACTTCGCCAAGGAGCACGGCGTGACCGTGCTGGTGCGCGGCGTGCGCACCGTCGGCGACGTCGACTACGAGAAGCAGATGGCGGTGATGAACCGCGACCTTTATCCGCAGCTGGACACGGTGCTGCTGGCGCCGTCGCCGGAGTACGCCCACCTCTCCTCCAGCCTGGTGCGCGAGCTGACCAGCCTCGGCGCGCCGGTGAAGAAGCTGGTGCCCAAGCCGGTGATCCCGCTGCTGCTGGAGCGGTTCGGGCGCCGCCGCAAGTAGCGCCCGGCCGCAGCGCGGGGATAGCCGTGGAACCCATTGTCGTCGACGGTCGCGTGGAGTTCGCCGACTATGTCGCGGCGCAGCGCCTGCACCGCAAGTCCGGGCTGGCCTGGCGCCTGATCGGCGTGCTGAGCCTGCTGATGGCGCTGCTCTGGCTGGCCGGGCGTTTCCTGGATGTCCGCCAGCGCGGCTGGCGGGTCGAAACGTTCGACTATGCGGCCCTGGCCTACTTCGTCTACATCGCCCTGATCTATCTGGTGCTGCTGCCGTGGCAGTACGCGCGGCTCTACCGCTCGCACCAGTTGCTGCGCCAGGACTTCCGCTACGAGCTGGGCGAGGACGGGCTGCATGCGCGCAGCGCGGTGGCGCAGAGCGACATCCCCTGGCACCTGTTCGCCAAGTGGAAGGCCAACAGCGAGGTCGCGCTGGTCTACCAGGCCCACAACCTGTTTCACGTGCTGCCGGCGCGGTGGTTTGCCTCGCCGCAGCGGTATCAGGAACTGCTGAAGCTACTGGGCAGCAAGCTGGGGCAGGGCTGAGGCGGCCTGATCGGCGCCAGGCGGCCGCCAAAGGAGGAAACCGGTGCCCCGTTACATCGCCTTCCTGCGCGCCCTCAATGTCGGCGGCCATACCGTGAAGATGGAAGATCTGCGGGGCCTGTTCGGGGCGCTGGGTTTTGAGCGGGTCGAGACCTTTATCGCCAGCGGTAACGTGATCTTCGAGACCCGCGCCGGCGGTGATGCGGCGCTGGAGCGGAAGATCGAGGCCCACCTGCAGCAGGCGCTGGGCTACGAGGTGAAGACTTTCGTGCGCAGCGACGCCGAGGTCGCCGCGATTGCGGCCTACCAGCCGTTCAAGCCGGCGCTGATGAAGCAGGCGGTTGCGCTCAACGTGGCCTTCCTGGCGGCAGCGCTGGATGCCGGGCAGGCGCATAAGCTGCAAAGCCGGTTCCGCACCGGGATTGACGAATTCCACGCCCACGGGCGCGAACTGTACTGGCTGTGCCGCAAGAAGCAGAGCGATTCGGATTTTTCCAACGCCGTGCTGGAGCGGGCGCTGAAGCTGCGTGCCACCTTCCGCGGCATCAACACCGTGCACAAGCTGGCAGCGAAGTACCCGCCGGGCTGAACGGCATGCCGCCCGCCGCGGCCGCGGCGGCCGGGGCTTCTCAGCGTCCGCCGGCCTTGGGGTCCTGGGCGGGCGGGGCGGCGGCGGGCTTGGCCGCGGCCGGCGGGGCCGCCTGGCTGGCGTCGTCGTCGAAGCTGCTCACCCCCAGGTCTTCCGGCGGCGGGTTGCCGTCGTAGACCAGCGCCTGGCGGTGCTGCAGGTAGGCGGTGCGGACGAACAGATACTGGTCGAACTGCGCATCCAGCAGGCTGTCGGTGGACAGCAGGTTGGCGCGCCGGTCGACGTTGAACAGCACGAAGGTGGTGAGGTACTGCGGCAGGTCGTAGCGGCCCGGCAGGTAGTGCACCGGGTTGGTGAAGGTGTCCACGCCCTTGCCGATCAGGTCGCGGTTGTCGCTCGGCCCGAGGAACGGGATCATCAGGAACCAGCCTTCGCCCACGCCCCAGGTGCCCAGGGTCTGGCCGAAGTCCTCGTCGTGCCGCTCCAGGCCGACGCGGTTGCCGACGTCGATCAGTCCGCCCACGCCCCAGATGCTGTTGACGACAAAGCGGCCGGTGTCGGCCGTGCCCTGCTTGAGCTTGCCCTGCAGGAAGTCGTTGACGATGGTGGTGGGGTAGAACAGGTTGTTGAAGAAGTTGGTGACCCCTTCGCGCGCCCAGCCCGGCACCACCGCGACGTAGCCCTTGGCGGCCGGCCGCAGGATGTAGCGGTCGGCGCCGTTGTTGAACTTGTAGACGGCGCGGTTGGCCGACTCCAGCGGGTCGGCGGGATCGTCGGCCGGCCGATGGGCGCAGGCGGACAGCGCCAGCGCGGCGAGGATCAGGCTGCAGCGATTCCATGTGCCCATACGGGCTCCCTTATTCGAAATGCAGAATCTTGTCGAGGCCGAAGAAGCGGGACAGCTGCAATACCTGCTCGTTGGCGCCGCGGATCGCAAGCGGACGGCTGCGGCTGCGGCGGCTCAGCTCCAGCAGCAGCGCCAGCCCGGCGCTGTCGGCCCGGCTGACGCGGCTCAGGTCCAGGCTGCCGCCGGCGACCAGCGCCTCCGCCTGCCGCAGCAGCTGCGGCACCTGCGCGAAGCTCAATTCGCCTTCCAACGTTCCCTGGGCCATCGGTGCCTGTTCGTATTCTTGTCGCGTCCCCGGAAAAGCGACGGCTACTGCGCCTGCTTGCCGTCGCCCTTGCCTTCCGCAGCCTTGAATTGTCCGCTTTCCATGCGGGCAATGACATCGTCGAGGCTGGTGCGCTTGATCTCGGAATTGATCTGGGTGCGGAAATTCAGCACCAGCGACACGTTTTCCACGGCGATGTCATAGATTTTCCAGTCGCCATCCACCAGATGCACGCGGAAGCCGATGGCGTAGGACTGGCCATTGTCGCGCGTCAGCGAGGTGTTGACTGCGGCCTCCGTCGCATTCGGCGCCATGCGCGGCGGCATCCAGTTGATATTGACGGAATTGTAGTTGTCGAGCATGGCGTTGGCATAGCTGCTGACAAGCATGTTCTTGAAGGCCTTGGCGAAGCGCTCGCGCTGCTCCGGGGTGGCGCTGCGGTAGTTGGCCCCCAGCACCAGCTTGGCGATGCCCGGCACGTCGAAGCGCGGCACCACCACCTCGTCCACCGCCTTGTAGTACTTGGCCTGGTCGGCCTTGTACTCGGCGTAATGGGCCTTGATCAGGCCGCGGATCTGGTCGGTGGTGTTCTTCAGGGCCACGTCGGGCGCCTGCATCGGCGCCGGGTCGGCGGCCCGGGCCGCGCCGCCCAGGCCGAGAATCAGGGCCAGGGCCAGCAGGGGGGCGGCCAAAGTATTGCGGAACGGGTGCTTGAGCATCGCTGCGACTCCTTACTTGGACTTCGGCGCCGGCGCCTCGGGGGGCGCGACGTTCTGGTTCTGAGGCCCGCTTTTCTGCGAGCTGTCCTTCTGGGTCATCGAAGTGAGGAACTGACCGATCAGGTTTTCCAGCACGAATGCCGACTGGGTGAACTTGATCTCGTCGCCTTCCTTGAGGGGCTTGTCGTCCCCGCCCGGCTCCAATCCTACATACTGTTCGCCGAGCAAGCCGGCTGTAAGGATCTTGGCGGTCGAGTCCTCGGGAATATTGGCGTGGTCGCCCGAGATTTCAAGGGTCGCCACCGCCTGGAACGTGGTGGGGTCGATGCTGATGCCGCGGACCCGGCCGATGCGCACGCCGGCGATCTTCACCGAGGCGCCGCTCGACAGGTTGCCGATGGTGTCGAACTTGGCGGTGACGTGGTAGCTCGCCGAGCTGCCGCCCACCGTATCCAGGCTGGCCACGCGGAACGTCAGCACGAAGATCGCCGCCACGCCGAGGCAGACGAAAAAACCGACCAGTACTTCCAGTGCTCTCGATTGCATAGTCGCAGCCTCGAATTCCTATATAAGGTGCCGGCGATTAACGGAACATGAACGCGGTCAGGACGAAGTCCAGGGCCAGCACCGCCAGCGAGGACACCACCACGGTGGAGGTGGTGGCGCGGGACACGCCCTCCGAAGTCGGCGCCGCGTGGTAGCCCTGGTACAGCGCGATCCAGCTCACCGCGGCGCCGAACACCAGGCTCTTCAACATGCTCTCCCAGATGTCGTGCGGATGCAGCGACTGGTGGATCTGCGACCAGTAGGACCCGTCGTCCAGGCCGAGCAGGATCACGCCGATCAGGTGGCCGCCGGCGACGCCGATGGCCATCATGGCGAAGATCGCCGCCAGCAGCGGCATGGCGATGAAGCCCGCCAGGAAGCGCGGCGCCACCACCCGCTTGATCGGGTCCACCGCCATCATCTCCATCGCCGAAAGCTGGTCAGTGGCCTTCATCAGGCCGATCTCGGCGGCCAGGGCCGAGCCGGCGCGGCCGGCGAAAAGCAGGGCGGTGACCACCGGGCCGAGCTCGCGCACCACGCTGAACGCCACCACCACGCCCAGCGAGGACGCCGCGCCGAACTGCGCCAGCGTGCGGTAGCCCTGCAGGGCCAGCACCATGCCGATGAACGAGCCGGAGATGGCGATGATGATCAGCGACAGCATGCCGATCATGTAGAGCTGGTGCACCACCAGGCGCGGCCGCAGCAGCGCCGCCGGCAGGGCCGACAGGATGGCGAACAGGAACAGCGTCGCCTCGCCCACGCCACGCAGGAACTCGCCGACGACCTTCACGGGGCCCCTCCGAGCAGGTCGGCGGCGTAGTCGCGCGCGGCCTTGTAGTGGAACCGGACCGGTCCGTCCGGCTCGCCCTGGAGGAACTGCTGCACCAGCTCCGAGGGGCTGTTGCGGATCGCCTCCGGCGTGCCGTGGTCGAGCACCTTGCCGCCGGAAACGACGTAGGCGTGGTCGGAGATCGACAGCACCTCCTCGACGTCGTGGGAGACGATGATCGAAGTCAGCCCCAGCGCCTGGTTGAGCGTGCGGATCAGGCGCATCAGCACGCCCATCGAAATCGGATCCTGGCCGGTGAAGGGCTCGTCGTACATCACCATGGCCGGTTCCAGCGCGATGGCGCGGGCCAGCGCCACGCGCCGCGACATGCCGCCGGAAATCTGCTCGGGATAAAGCTCGGCGGCGCCGCGCAGGCCCACCGCCTCGAGCTTCATCAGCGCGATGTCGCGGATCATGCTCTCGGGCAGGCCGCTGTGCTCGCGCAGCGGAAAGGCGACGTTGTCGAACACGGTCAGGTCGGTGAACAGGCCGCCGGTCTGGAACAGCATGCCCATGCGCTTGCGCAGCTCGAACAGCTGCGAGCGCGACTGCTTGTGCACGTCGACGCCGTCGAATTCGACGGTGCCGCCCTGCGGCCGCCATTGGCCGCCGATCAGGCGCAGCAGGGTGGTCTTGCCGGTGCCGGACGGGCCCATGATGGCCGTGACCTTGCCGCGCGGGATGTCCAGATCCACGCCGTCGTAGATGGGGCGCGGGCCGAAGGCGAAACGCAGCCCACGCACGCGCACGAGTGTCTCTTGGCCAGTCGAGGTCATGGACTAGTAAGTCGGATTCAGGGGGCCGTTGAGGGGCGGAAACCGTCGTCTCGCCGCCATTTTACGCGATCGGTCGCGGATTAGATGCGGCTGGCGCCGGCTTGGTTCCGGCGTAAAGGAGCTTTTACGGTAACGCCAGGCCCAGATTTTTCAGCAAAACCGGCTCCAGGTCGCGCATCACCCGCTCCAGCGCGGCCGGGCCGCCCAGTTCCGCCACCTGGGTCATGCGCATGCCGCTGAGGCCGCAGGGGTTGATGCGGCCGAACGGCTCCAGGTCCATGTTCACGTTGAGCGCGATGCCGTGGTAGCTGCAGCCGCGGCTGACCCGCAGGCCGAGCGAGCCGATCTTCCTCTGCCCGGGGCGGCCGTCCGGCCAGGCGCGCTCGACATAGACCCCGGGCGCGTCCGGCCGCGCCGATGCGGCGATGCCGTAGCCGGCGAGGACGTCGATCATGGACTGTTCCAGCCGCCGCACCAGGTCGCGGGCGCCGTAGCCGAGCCGGTGCAGGTCGAGCAGCACGTAGACCACCGCCTGGCCGGGCCCGTGGTAGGTGACCTGGCCGCCGCGATTGCTCTGCACGATGGGGATGGCGCCGGGCGCCAGCACGTGCTCGGCCTTGCCGGCCTGGCCCTGGGTGAACACCGGCGGGTGCTCCAGGAACCACAGCTCGTCCGCCGCTGCCGCGCCGCGGACGGCGGTGAAATCGCGCATCCGCGCGTAGGTCTCGGCGTAGTCGATCAGCCCAAGCCGGCGGACGACCGCAGGGATCTCCGCCATCGGCCGCTTACAGCGACAGCACCACGCCCGGGTCGGCGCCGATCGCCGTGGTGATGCGCGTCAGGTGCGCCTCGTCCTCGGCGATGAACGTCAGGGTCAGGCACAGGTACTTGCCGGTGGTGGACGAGCGGCGCTCCACCTCCAGGGGCGCCTCGGGCTGGAGGTGGCCGCGCACCAGGTCCTGCAGGCGTTCCTCCACCCCGGGCTCGGGGCGGATGAACACCTTCACCGGGAAGGAGCAGGGATAGACCAGGCCCACGACATCGGAAACGTTCGGTTTCATGCGGTCCAATATGCGGCCTGGCCCCGGGTTTTCAAAGCCCGCTCACAGTCCCAGCCACAGCTTGATCTGGTCGATCAGGCGGTGCCAGAAGCCGCCGGCCGGCACGTCCTTGAGCACCACCAGCGGCACCTTCTTCAGCTCCTTGCCGGCGACCAGGATGGTCGCTTCGCCGACCTTCTGGCCGGCCGTGAGCGGCGCCACCAGCTTGGCGGCAACCTGCGGCTGCACCTGCAGCTGGCTCTTCTCGCCGGCCGGCAGCGCCAGGTAGACCGGATCGAGGGTGCCGATGCCGACCTGGGTGTCCGCGCCCTTGTAGACCCTGGCGGTCTGCACCGGCGCGGCGGCGCCGAGCACGCTGGCGGTGTCGAAGTTGCGGAAGCCGTAGTTGAGCAGCTCCTGGTTGGCCTGTTCGCGGTAGGCCCAGCTCTGGCCGCCCATCACCACCGAGATCAGGCGGCGGCCGTCGCGCCTGGCCGAGGCCAGCAGGCAGTAGCCGGCGGCCGCGGTGTGCCCGGTCTTGATGCCGTCCACGCTCGGGTCCTTGAACAGCAGGCCGTTGCGGTTCTGCTGCGGATGCTCGATGCCGTACTTGAACTCCTTCTCGGAGAAGTACTTGTAGTCCTCCGGGAAGTTCTGGATCAGGGCATGGGCCAGGGTCAGCAGGTCGCGCGCGCTGGTGTAGTGCTGGTCGTTCGGCATGCCGCTGGCGTCGACGAAATGGGTATTGGTCATGCCCAGCTTCTGCGCGTACTGGTTCATGACCTGGGCGAAGGCATCCTCGCTGCCGGCGATGTGCTCGGCCAGGGCGACGCTGGCGTCGTTGCCGGAGACGATGATGATGCCGCGCAGCAGGTCCTCGATCGAGACGCGGCTGCCCAGGCTGAGGAACATGCGCGACTCGCTGGAGTCCTTGCCCTCGCTCCAGGCCTTCTCGCTGACCAGGGCGGTGTCGCTCAGCTTGAGGCGGCCCTGCTTGATCATGTCGAAGGCGACGTAAACCGTCATCACCTTGGTGATGCTGGCCGGCGCGACGTGCGCGTCGAGGTTCTGGCCGGCGACGATCTCGCCGCTCTGGTAGTCCATCAGGCCATAGCTGTAGCCGTCGATCGGCGGCGGGGTCGGAGCGTCGGCCAGGGCGGGGCCGGACAGGGAGAACAGCGCAATAGCGAGGCCGAGCAGGCCGGATTTCAGGTTCATCGAGCGGAATGCCTTGCGGCGGTTGGGGGAGCGGGAGGAAAACGGGAAAGCAGGGGGCATTTTAACGGCCGGCGGCGGCTATTCCACCACCGGCACCGCATTCATCTGCAGATCGCCCAGGCGCTTGCGCACCACCGCCAGCGCGTCGTCGTCGGCGAAGGGGCCGAGCAGCACGCGGCTGACGTTGGCGCCGTTGCGCACGTCGTTCTTCAGTTGCACGTTGGAAAAGCCCAGGCCGTTGAGCTGCTCGCGCAGGCTGACGGCGTTGATCGGATCGTAGAACAGCCCGGCCTGCAGGTAGCGCAGCGCCGCGCCGACGCCGGATACCGCGGCGGCCTGCGACGGCGGCGGCGCCGCCGCCACGGCGGGCGCGGCGCCCGGCGGGCTCAGGTTCGGATCCAGCACCAGCCGCTGGCCCGGCGGCAGGGTCACGACGGGAGCGGGCGGCCGCGCCGGCGGGGCGCTGGCCACCGTCACCGCGGCGGCCGCGGGCGGCGGCGTGGCCGGTGCCGGCCGGGGCGGCGGCGCGGTGGCCACCATCACCGACGGCTGCGGCAGTGCCGGGTCGATCGCCTCCACCTCCACCGGGATCGAGCCCTTGCCCAGGCTGCCGAGCTTCACCGCGGCGGTATAGGACAGGTCGATGATGCGGCCCTCGTGGAACGGGCCGCGGTCGTTGATGCGCACGATCACGCTGCGGCCGTTCTCGATGTTGGTGACCTTGGCGTAGCAGGGAATCGGCAGGGTCTTGTGCGCCGCCGTCATCTTGAACATGTCGTAGGGCTCGCCGCTGGAGGTGCGCTTGCCCTGGAACTTCTTGCCGTACCAGGAGGCGTAGCCGCGCTCCTTGTAGCCGCGCGCGTCCTTGAGGATGACGTAGTGGTCGCCGTAGACCTCGTACGAATCCGGGTTGCCGTAGCTGCTCTTCGGCTCGACCTGCGGCACCGGGTCGGGGATCAGCGCGACGTTGGGCGGAATCTCCGCCGCCGACGGCGGACCGTCCTGGCTCGGGTTGTTCGAGGGCGGCGGCGTTTCGGCGGGGGAGGAAGCAGGGCCGGCGGCGTGGCCGTGATGGCCGCCGGAGGCCGGGCGGACGGCGACGTCCGAGCAACCGGCCGACAGGGTGGCGGCACAACACACGGCGATGGCGGCGAGGCTGCGCATGGCAGCGGCGGGCCCGATCACGGCGTATCTTCCGCTACTTTGAGCTCATATGCCAGAGACGCCACCGCCATGGCGTAGAACACGCGGGGGTTGTACGACATCACCGAGTAGAAGTTCGGCAGGGCCACCCACCACTCCGGCGGTCCGGCATTGTGGCTCAGCTCGAGCAGCCCGGCCGGCATGGCGTCGGGCAGCACCTGCGGCAGGACCAGGCCGGCGGCGCGCAGGGCGGCGATGTCCTGCGGCGGCAGCTTGGCGTTGCGCACCAGGGCCGGCGGCGGCTCGGCCGCCGAGTCGATGCGCGCCAGCAGCGGCTGGCCGCGCTTCCAGCTGCGCTGCGGGTCGTAGTTGACCAGGTAGTTGGCGACGCTGCCGATGGCATCGGCCGGGGACCACAGGTCGACGCGGCCGTCGCCGTCGAAGTCCACCGCCAGGCTGCGGTAGTTGCTCGGCATGAACTGCGCCATGCCCATGGCCCCGGCGTAGGAGCCGCGCACCGCGCCCGGGTCGAGGCGATCGTCGCGGCACAGCACGAAGAACTGCAGCAGCTCGCCGAAGAAGAAAGGCGCGCGGCTGGGATGCTCGTAGCCCAGGGTCGACAGGGAATCCAGCACGCGGTAGCGGCCGGTGAAGATGCCGTACTTGGTCTCCACCCCCAGCAGCGCCGTCACCACCTCGGGCGGCACGCCGTAGCGTTCCTGCGCCTTGTCCAGCCACTGCTTCTGCTCCTGCAGGAAGCGCAGGCCGTTGCTGATGTTGGCCGGCATCACGTGCAGCGGGCGGTAATCCTCCCAGGTGAGGGTCTTTTCCTTGTTGGTCTGCTCGCTGTGGATCAGCTGCGGCAGCTCGCGCGCGTCCTTCAGCGCCGCCTTGACCTGGTCCAGCTCCGCCGGGGAGAAGGCGTACTGGGTCTTGAGGTCCTGCAGCAGCCGCGGCGTCCTGGCGTCGCCGCTGAAGTCGGCCGAGGCGGATGCGCACAGGCACAGCGCCACCAGGGGGAGCATGCGCATGGATGGCGACCTAGCTGGCCAGCAGCTTGCGGTGCGTCTGCACCGACATCAGGATGCCGAAGCCGGCCAGCAGGGTCACCGCCGAGGTGCCGCCGTAGCTGACCAGCGGCAGCGGCACGCCCACCACCGGCAGCAGGCCGATGACCATGCCGGTGTTGATGAAGACGTAGATGAAGAAGGTCAGGCCCAGGCTGCCGGCCAGCAGGCGCTGGAAGGTGTCCTGGCCGCGCATGGCGATGACCATGCAGCGCACCACGATGGCGGTGTACAGCGCCAGCAGCAGCAGCACGCCGATCAGGCCCAGCTCCTCGGAGTAGACGGCGAAGATGAAGTCGGTGTGCGCCTCCGGCAGGAAGTCGAGCTTGGCCTGCGTGCCGAGCAGCCAGCCCTTGCCGAACAGGCCGCCGGAGCCGATGGCGATCTTGCTCTGGGTGATGTGGTAGCCGGCGCCGAGCGGGTCGCTTTCCGGATCGAGGAAGGTCAGCAGGCGCTTGCGCTGGTAGTCGTGCATCTTGTGGAACAGCACCGGCGCCGCCGCGGCCACGCCGCCGACGGCGAGCAGGATCCAGCGCCAGCGCAGGCCGCCGAAGAACAGCGCCGCCAGGCCCGCGGTGACCACCAGCAGCGCGGTGCCCAGGTCCGGCTGGATCGCGATCAGGCCGGTCGGCAGCATCACCAGCGCCAGGCTGACCAGGATGGTGCTGAAGCTCGGCGGCAGGTGGCGGCTTTGCAGGTAGGCGGCCACCGCGATCGGCGCCGCCAGCTTCATCAGCTCGGACGGCTGGAAGCGCATCACGCCCAGGTCGAGCCAGCGCTGCGCGCCCTTGGCGTGCTGGCCGAGCAGCGCCACCGCCAGCAGCAGCAGCAGCGCGAAGCTGTAGAACCAGGGCGCCGCGGCGCGGTAGAACTCCGGCGGCGCCTGGGCCAGCACGATCATCACCACGAAGCCCAGCACCAGGCGCTGCGCCTGGCTCACCACCATGCCGAGGGACTGGCCGGAGGCCGAATACAGGACGAACAGGCCCAGCACCGACACCGCCAGCAGCAGCAGGCCCAGCACCAGGTCGAAATGCCAGCGGGCGAACCAGGTGCCCCAGCTGTTGACCGGCTTGGGCGCGGAAGTAATGACGCTGACGTGGACCGTCATGCCGAGCCTCAGAATTCCCGGCGGCCGCGGCTGCGTCGCGCGCTGCCCAGCAGCAGCCCCGCCAGCGGCCACAGCAGGGCGGTGGTGAGCAGCGGCAGCCAGCGCCGCACCGGGTCGGCGTGATGGTGGGTCAGGCCGTCGATCCAGAACATCAGGAACACGTACAGCGCCCAGATCGGCACCAGGCCCATGGCCATGGCCTGCGGCATCGGATACACCAGCAGGGTGCCGCTGAAGCGGCGCACGAAATACGCCACCGTGACCAGCCCCAGCGCGTACTGGCCCAGCGGCGCGTTGTACAGCACGTCGCAGCACAGGCCCAGCAGCCAGCCGGCCATGAGCACCGGCATGTCCTCGTCATGCAGGGCCCAGTAGCTGAGGGTCAGCACCAGCAGCATCGGACGGAAGGCCGCGATCGCATCCGGCAGCTGCAGGGCCTGCAGCAGCAGGGCCAGCGCCAGGCTGAGGGCGAATACCGGGAAGTTGCCCCTCATGGATGCGTTCCCGGCGCCGGCGCGGCCGGCTTGTGCGCAGCAGGCGGCGCCGCGGCCGGCGCGGCCGGCTTACGCGCCGCCTCAGCCGGCTTGTCGGCGGGTTTGGCCGCCGGGGCGGGCCGGGCGGCCGGCTTCTCCGCCGGCCTGGCCGCCGGCGCCTCGGGCGATCTGCGCGGCTCGGCCGGGTTCTCCACCCGCTCCGCCGAGCGGTCGGGTTCCTGCGTCGGGGCCGGGCGTTCGGACCAGACCAGAAGGGCCTGGCGGCCCTGGTTGAGGCGGGCGCTGGGCCAGGCCACCGCCTCCATGAAGCTTTCGCCGGCGGGATGGCGCAGCTCGTTGACCTTGCCCACCGGGTAGCCCGCCGGGAAGCGGCCGCCCAGGCCGGAGGAGACCAGCAGGTCGCCGACCTTGACGTCGGCGTTGCCCGGCAGGAACGGCAGCGACAGGGTCTGGCCGTCGCCGCGGGCGATGGTCTGCAGGCCGGTGCGGTTCACCTCGACCGGGATGCTGTGGTCCGGATCGGTGATCAGCAGGGCCACGCTGCTGGCCGAGTTGACCTCGATCACCTGGCCCATCACGCCGCTGGCGTCGACCAGGGCCTGGCCCTTGTAGACGCCGTCGCGCTCGCCCTTGTTGAGCACGATCTGGTGGCGGTAGGGGTCCTGGCTGACCGACAGGATCTCGGCGATCAGCACGCGCGTCTGCAACGAGGCGGCCGAGGCCAGCAGCTCGCGGATGCGCTCGTTCTCGGCCTCCAGCGCCTCCATGCGAAGCACCCGGCCCTCCAGCTCCAGCTGCTTCTGGTGCAGGGCCTGGTTTTCGGTGAGCAGCTCCTCGCGGCTGCGGAAATGCTCGCCCAGATTGGCGGTGGCGCCCGGCAGGGCGGTGACCCACAGCAGCGGCTGCAGCACCCGCGCGGTCCATTCCCGCACCGGCCGCAGGCGCGAGTCGCCGCGGTAATCGGACACGATCATGCCGATCGACAGGCTGGCGAGGAGGAGGAACTTCAACCCCAGACCGGGGCCGCGGTTAAACAGGGTTTTGCGTGCGGCGTCGCTGAGCGTGTTCAAGGGCCGGGGCGGGGTGGTGGAGCGGCTACGAGGAGGTGACCCGGGGCCGCCCGGACATTCGGCAAAGCATAGGGCCCGGCGCGCCCGCCGACAACTCGTCGCGGCGGGCGTTTCTCACGGTGCGGACGGGCCCCGTGCGGCCTTAATCCATCAGGTAGATGTCGCCCTGGCGGTCCAGCATGTCCAGCAGCATGCCGCCGCCGCGCGCCACGCAGGTCAGCGGGTCGTCGGCGATGATCACCGGCAGGCCGGTTTCCTCGGAAATCAGCTTGTCCAGGTCGCGCAGCAGGGCGCCGCCGCCGGTCAGCACGATGCCGCGCTCGGCCACGTCCGAGCCCAGTTCCGGCGGGGTGCGCTCCAGCGCCTGCTTCACCGCCTTGACGATGCCGGCCAGCGGCTCCTGCAGGGCGTCGAGGATCTCGTTGGAATTCATGGTGAAGTTGCGCGGCACGCCGGCGGCCAGGTGGCGGCCGACGACGTCGATTTCCTGCACTTCCGGCCCCGGGAAGGCGGTGCCGATCTCCTGCTTGATGCGCTCGGCGGTGGCCTCGCCGATCAGCATGTTGTACTGGCGGCGCACGTAGCTGACGATGGCCTCGTCGAACTTGTCGCCGCCGATGCGCACGCTCTCGGCGTAGACGATGCCGTTGAGCGAGATCACCGCCACCTCGGAGGTGCCGCCGCCGATGTCCACCACCATCGAGCCGCGGGCCTCGGAAATGGGGATGCCGGCGCCCAGGGCGGCGGCGATCGGCTCCTCGATCACGAACACCTTGCGCGCGCCGGCGTTTTCCACCGACTCGCGGATGGCGCGGCGCTCGACCTGGGTCGAGCCGTAGGGCACGCAGACCACGACGCGGGTCATCGGCCGCATCACGCGGCCCTTCTGCACCTTGCGGATGAAGTGCTGCAGCATCTTTTCCGTCACGGTGTAGTCGGCGATCACGCCGTCGCGCAGCGGACGGATGGTGGAGATGTTGGTCGGGGTGCGGCCGAGCATGCGCTTGGCGTCGATGCCCACCGCCTCGATCTTCTTGCTGCCGCGGGAATCCAGGCGGATGGCCACCACCGAAGGCTCGTTCAGCACGATGCCTTCGTCCCGCACATAAACGAGGGTGTTGGCGGTGCCGAGGTCGATGGAGAGGTCGTTGACGAAGAGGCGGCGGACGGCGTCGAACATCGTGGTCTGTAAATCCGGAATCTGTGGGGAAGCTGGGGAGGGCGGCGGGTTTTCGTGGGGTGTGTCCGTCACCGCCGCCGCAGGAAAGCAGCCCCGGGCGCGACGCGGCAGGCGAAGAGAACAGGCAAATCGTTTATCATTTCATCATAACGCATTTTCTTCCCTGAAAAGCTGCCGCCTGGCCATTTTTTGCACGGTTGCCGACCAGTTCGCAGCAGGCTGTACGACCGCTTCCTTACGATCGAAACCTTCCCCATGAGCCTGAGCCCAGAGCAAGTCAAGCAGGTCGCGCGTCTTGCGCGGCTGTCGCTGCCGGCCGACAAGGTCGAGCCCTATGCCCGCCAGCTGTCCAACATCCTGGACATGGTCGGCCAGCTGTCCAATGCCCGGACCGACGAGGTGCAGCCGATGGCGCACCCGCTGGACATGGTGCAGCGGCTGCGGCCGGACGCGGTGACGGAGGATAACCGGCGCGAGGACTTCCAGGCCATCGCCCCGGCGGTGGAAAACGGTCTTTATCTGGTGCCCAAGGTCATCGAATGAGCCTGCACGAACTGTCGCTGCGCGCGCTGGCCGAAGGGCTCCGCGCCAAGAAATTCTCCTCGGTGGAGCTGACCCGCCACTACCTGGACCGCATCGCGGCCCACGACAAGGCGCTGAACAGCTATGTCACCGTGACCGCCGAGCGGGCGCTGGCGCAGGCCGCCGCGGCCGACGCGGCGCTGGCCCGGGGCCAGGGCGGTCCGTTGACCGGCATCCCGCTGGCGCAGAAGGACATCTTCTGCACCAAGGGCGTCCGCACCGCCTGCGGTTCGAAGATGCTGGACAAGTTCATCGCCCCCTACGACGCCACCATCGTCGAAAAGCTCCACGACCCCGCCGGCGGGGCCGGCATGGTCATGCTGGGCAAGGTGAACATGGACGAGTTCGCCATGGGTTCGTCCAACGAGACCTCCTGGTACGGCCCGGTGAAGAATCCGTGGGACCTGAGCCGGGTTCCGGGCGGGTCCTCCGGCGGCTCGGTCGCCAGCGTCGCCGCCGGCCTGGCGCCGGTGGCCACCGCCACCGACACCGGCGGCTCGATCCGCCAGCCCGCCTCGCTGACCAACCTGACCGGCATCAAGCCGACCTATGGCCGCGTCTCGCGCTACGGCATGATCGCCTTCGCCTCCAGCCTCGACCAGGCCGGCGTGGTGGCGCGCTCGGCCGAGGACGCCGCCGCCGTGCTGCAGGCCATGTCCGGCTACGATCCGCGCGACTCGACCAGCGTCGAGCGCCCGATCGACGACTACCTCGGCGGCCTGGCCGCGCCCTTGCAGGGCCTGCGCATCGGCCTGCCGAAGGAATACTTCGCCGAAGGGCTCGACCCGGGCGCCCGCACCTGCATCGAGGCCGCGGTGAAGGTCTACCAGAGCCTGGGCGCGACGGTGCGGGAAGTGTCCCTGCCCAACGCGCCGCTGTCGGTGCCGACCTACTACGTCGTCGCCCCGGCCGAGGCCTCCAGCAACCTGGCGCGCTTCGACGGCGTGCGCTACGGCCACCGCGCCGAGGGCGCCACCAGCCTCAACGACCTGTACGAGCGCAGCCGCGGCGAGGGCTTCGGCGCCGAGGTGCAGCGCCGCATCATGATCGGCACCTACGTGCTGAGCCACGGCTACTACGACGCCTACTACCTCAAGGCGCAGAAAGTGCGGCGGCTGATCTACGAGGACTTCCGCCGCGCCTTCGCCGAGGTCGACCTGGTGCTGGGCCCGACCGCGCAGAGCGTCGCCTTCAAGCTCGGCGACAAGACCGACGATCCGGTGGCGATGTACCTCAACGATATCTACACCATCGCCGCCAATCTCGCCGGCATCCCGGCGATGAGCCTGCCCTGCGGCTTCGTCGGCGGCCTGCCGGTGGGCATGCAGCTGATGGGCAATTTCTTCGAGGAGGGCCGCATGCTCAACGCGGCCCACCAGTTCCAGCTGGCCACCGACTTCCACCGGCAGTGGCCGAAAGGGTTCGCGTCATGAGCTACAGCATCCGTGAAGGCTGGGAAGCCGTCATCGGCCTGGAAGTGCACTGCCAGCTGCTGACCAGGTCGAAGATCTTCTCCGGCGCCGCCACCGCCTATGGCGCCGAGCCGAACACCCAGGCCGACGCGGTGACCCTGGGCTTCCCCGGCGTGCTGCCGGTGCTCAACGGCGAGGCGGTGCGCATGGCGGTGACCTTCGGCCTGGCGGTGGACGCCAGGATCGCCGAGCGCTGCGTGTTCGCGCGCAAGCACTACTTCTACCCGGACCTGCCCAAGGGCTACCAGATCTCGCAGTACGAGCTGCCCATCGTTTACCAGGGCAAGCTCGACATCGAGCTGGACGACGGCACGGTCAAGACCGTCGGCATCACCCGCGCCCACCTGGAGGAGGACGCCGGCAAGTCGCTGCACGAAAACTTCACCGGCGTCAGCGGCATCGACCTCAACCGCGCCGGCACGCCGCTGATCGAGATCGTGTCCGAGCCGGAAATCCGCTCGCCGGCCGAGGCCGTCGCCTACCTGAAGAAGCTGCACCAGCTGGTGGTGTACCTGGGCATCTGCGACGGCAACATGCAGGAAGGCAGCTTCCGCTGCGACGCCAATGTCTCCGTGCGCCGCAAGGGCGAAACGAAGTTCGGCACCCGCACCGAGACCAAGAACGTCAACTCCTTCCGCTACGTCGAGAAGGCGATCGAGTTCGAGATCGAACGCCAGATCGACGTGATCGAGTCCGGCGGCAGGATCGTGCAGGAGACGCGCCTGTTCAACCCGGACACCGGCGAGACGCGCGCCATGCGCACCAAGGAAGACGCCAACGACTACCGCTACTTCCCGGACCCGGACCTGCTGCCGGTGCTGTGCAGCGCCGAGTACATCGCGGCGATCGGGGCCGGGCTGCCGGAGCTGCCGGAAGCCAAGAAGGCGCGCTTCCAGAAGGACTACGGCCTGTCCGCCTACGACGCCGCCGTGCTGACCGGCTCGAAGCAGCTGGCGGCGTACTACGAGGCGGTGGTCAAGGCCTCCGCCGCCGAGGCCAAGCTGTGTGCCAACTGGGTCATCACCGACCTGCTCGGCGCGCTCAACAAGCTGGGCAAGGACATCGCCGAGTCGCCGGTTTCCGCCGAGGGGCTGGCCGGCCTGCTCAAGCGCATCGCCGACAAGACCATCTCCGGCAAGATCGCCAAGGAAGTGTTCGAGGCGATGCTGGCCGGCGAGGGCGAAGCCGACGCGGTCATCAAGGCCCGCGGCCTGGTGCAGATCACCGACGAGTCGGCCATCGTCAAGGCCATCGAGGAGGTGATGGCGAAGAATCCGGGGCAGCTCGCCGACTACCGTTCGGGCAAGGACAAGCTGTTCGGCTTCTTCGTCGGCCAGGTGATGAAGGCGACGCAGGGCAAGGCCAATCCGGACGCGGTGAACCGCCTGCTCAAAGAGAAGCTGGCCGGCTAGGGATCCACGTGGTCAACCAGCTCACCGGCTTCAAGTTCGAGAACAACGTCGCGCACGGCGCGGTGGTCGAGCTGTCCGCCGGGGTCGACGAGATGCTGGGCCAGCGCGACTATGCGCCGCAGGTGCGGGCGCTGATCAGCGAGGCGATGGCGGCGATGCCGCTGCTGGCCACCCACCTGCGCTTCGAGGGCCGCATCAATCTGCAGTTCCAGGGCGAGGGCGCGCTGAAAATGCTGGTGGCCCAGGTCGACCACCACCTGGAAGTGCGCGCCATGGCCAAGGTCAGCGGCGAGCCCGAGGCCGGCTTCGCCGGCCTGCTGCACGGCGGCGTGCTGGCGCTGATGCTTGAGCCCAACGGCGAGCAGCGCGCCGCCAGCCAGGCCACGGTGCCGATCGAGGGCCGGTCCCTGGCCGAGTCGCTGGAAGGCTATTTCAGCCAGTCCGAGCAGCTGCCGACCCTGATCCGCCTGGCCGCCGACGGCCGGCGCCTGCGCGGCTTCATGCTGCAGCGCCTGCCGCTGGAGGACGCCAGCGGCAGCGAGGAGGACTGGGAGCGCCTCGCCATCCTCGCCGCCACCCTGGGCCGCGAGGAGCTGCTGCAGGTCGACGCGCCCACCGTGCTGCGCCGCCTGTTCGCCGAGGAGGAGTTGCGCCTGTTCGAGCCGCGCCCGGTCAGGGTCAGCTGCCGTTGCTCCCGTGCCGGCATCTCGCGGCTGCTGCTGTCGCTGGGGCGGGAGGAGTGCGACTCCATCCTCGCCGAGCAGGGACGCATCGCGGTGACTTGCGAGTTCTGCGGCAAGGAGTATGCGTTCAGCAAGGCCGAGGCGGCGGAGCTTTTCGCCGCCGCCGGCAGTATCCCCTCAAACACCCGCCATTAGCCCGTCGTTGCCGCGGCGGCGGGAAGCCGGCGCGGCCATGGCGCCGCGCCGTGAAAGCATGCGTGGATCGCCGCTTTCGCGGCAACGACGGGTCACAACTGGAAACTTCATGATCATTCCCCGCTATCGCATCGAAGCTTCGCGCATTCCCGGCGCCGGCAAGGGCCTGTTCCTCGACGAGGCGGTGGCGCGCGGGCGGGTGATCGTGGCGCCGGACCGGGTGCACACGGTGCTGCCGGAGCGCGAGCTGCGCCGCTATCCGCCGGACTCGATCGAGGTGGAGTCGAGCGTGCGCTGGTTCGAGGACTGGTTCTCGCTGACGCCCGAGTGGAGCGACGAGTGCTATGCCAACCACTCGTTCGCGCCCACCGGCCTGTGGCACCTGGGCTTCATCTTCGCGGAGCAGGACCTGCCGGCCGGCACCGAGCTGACCATCGACTATCGCCTGGTGATCGGCAGCGGCGAGGAGATGCCGTTCCGGGATTCACTCACCGGCCAGCCTATCGTCGGCCTCCCCTGGCGCGACAACCTGCGCCAGAGCGCACAGCGCCTGCTGGCGCTGCACGGCGATTGAGAAGCCCCGCCTCCTGCGCCAGTGCCGCGGCGGCCATCGCCGGAAGATTGCCCCGGCGCGGCCCTGCTACGGTCCGCCGAGGCCCTTGAGTTCGTCTTCGGCGATGCGCGCCTCCGCCAGGGCGCGTGCGGTCTGCACCTTGCGGTCGGCGATGTAGACCAGGTAGCTGGACAGGTCCGCATCCTTCTGCGGCGCTTCCGCGGCCTTCACCGCTTCCTCCGCCTCGCGGATCGCCACCGGCACCCGGCCGGCCAGCTGCGGGTCGGCCTCCAGGCGGTTCAGCTCGGCCCGCGCCTTGTCGGCGCCGGGGTCCTTCACCGCGCCGTGCCAGCAGGCGGACAGCGCCAGCGCCGCCGCAATCCACAACAGGGCATGCTTCATGGCTGGCTCCCGTTGGCCGGCGTGGGCGGCGGTCCCAGCTCGCGCTGACGCGCGCGCAGCAGGCCCTGCATGCGGCTGGCCTGGGCCCTGGCCTCGGCCAGCCGGGCGTCGGCCGCGGCCTCTTCGGCCAGCCAGCGCGAGCGCACCAGGCCGGCGCTGTCGTTGCTGTTGCGCGCCTGGCGCGACAGCTCCAGCGCCGCCTGCAGCTTCTCGCGCGCCGCGCGCATTTCCTGCGGCGCGTAGTCCGAGGCGCGGGCGTCCTCGGCCTGGGCGACGAGGTTGCCGGCGTCGCGGATGGCGTCGTTCGAGGGTTGCGGCACGGTGGCGCACGCGCACAGCGCCAGGGCGGCACCCAGGCACAGACGCTGCGCCGCTTGCGATGTTTTCATACCGGGATTCCTCCGGTTTTCTTGTCGGTGATACGCCCGGCGTCGCTGACGCCTTGCTCCCTGGGCCGGGGCCCTGGTCGGCACCCCTGATCTAAGTAGTAGCAGACCGCGCCGGGTACGCTAAAGTCAAGTACGGGGCGGATCGCGCCTCATCCGGATTGCCGGCTCGTCCGTAGAGGAGCGAAGCATGCATCGCATTCCGCCATTTCCTGACGTGTCCATCATATCCACCGGAGCCGTCTCATGTCCGTGATCGGCGCGGCCGCGCTCGGCCTGGCGGCCCTGGTCCTGCTGTTTTCCCTGACCTGGCTGGTGCAGCTGGGCACGCGCAATGCCGGCCTGGTCGACTCGGTCTGGTCGTGGTCGCTGGGCCTGCTCGCGGCGTGGTACGCCTGGTGCGGCTCGGCGCCGGCGCAGCTGCGCCTGCTGCTGGCCCTGCTCGGCGCCGCCTGGGGCCTGCGCCTGGGCACCCACCTGCTGCTGCGCAACCACGGCAAGCCGGAGGACGGCCGCTATGCGCGCATGCGCGAGAAATGGGGGGCGCAGGCCAACCGCCGGATGTTCTGGATGTTCCAGGTCCAGGTCGTGTTCTCGATGCTGCTCTCGGTGAGCTTCGCCGTGGTCGCCTGGAGCCCGGCCGAGCCCGGCAGCCTGTTCACCGTGGCCGCGGTGCTGGTATGGCTGCTGTCGGTGGGCGGCGAGGGCCTGGCCGACTGGCAGCTGGAGCGGTTCAAGAAGGACCCGGCCAATCGCGGCCGGGTCTGCCGCCACGGGCTGTGGCGCTACTCGCGCCACCCCAACTACTTTTTCGAATGCCTGCACTGGCTGGTCTATCCGCTGCTCGCGGCGGCCAACTCCTGGTGGTGGCTGGGCCTGGCTTCGCCGCTGGTGATGGCGTGGCTGTTGCTCAAGCTTTCCGGGGTGCCGTTGGTGGAAGCGCAGAGCGCGCGCAGCCGCGCCGGCTACGCCGAGTACATGCGCACCACCAGCATGTTGATCCCTTGGCCGCCGAAGAAGCCGTGAAGTTTTTTTGAATGGCCGGCTGCATCGCCCGGCCACTCGCCACCCGCAACTGCCCACCGAGAGTTTTCTGCTGCATGAACGTCATCGACCTCTGCGAACGCGGCTACATCCCCGACCCGTTGGCGCGCGCCGGCATGCGCAGCCTGATGCGGCAGCGCCTGCGGGACGAGGCCGCGCACGACGGGGAGGCCCGCATGCAGCGCTACAACCGTTTTCTCGACGAGCTGCGCGCCAGCCCGATCGCGGTCGAAACCGGCGCGGCCAACGAGCAGCACTACGAGGTCCCGGCGGAGTTCTTCCACCTGCACCTGGGGCCGCTGCTGAAGTATTCGTGCTGCCTTTACCCCACCGGCGGCGAGACGCTGGAGCAGGCCGGCCTGGCCATGCTGGAGCTGTACGCCGAGCGGGCCGGGCTGCGCGACGGCATGCGCATCCTCGACCTGGGCTGCGGCTGGGGTTCGCTGTCGCTATGGCTGGCGCGGAAGTACCCGGGGTCTTCGATCGTCGGCCTGTCCAATTCCCGCGGCCAGCGTGAGTACATCGAGCGGCAGGCCGCCGCGCGCGGCCTGCGCAACCTGCGCATCCTCACCGGCAACGTGGTGGACTTCGACTTCCCCGGCACGGGCGTCGAGGCCGGCTTCGACCGCGTCATCTCGATCGAGATGTTCGAGCACATGAAGAACTACGGCCTGCTGCTGGCCAAGATCGCGCGCTGGCTGAAGGACGACGGGCGCCTGTTCGTGCACATCTTCGCCCACAAGCTGCTGGCCTATCACTTCGAGGGGGAGGGCCGCAGCGACTGGATGACGCAACACTTCTTTACCGGCGGCACCATGCCCTCGGAAAACCTGCTGTTGAACTTTCAGGACGATCTGCGGCTCGAACGGCAGTGGTGGGTCAGCGGGGCGCACTACGAGAAGACCTCGAACCACTGGCTCGCCAACATGGACGCCGGCAAGGCCGCGATCATGCCGGTGTTCCGCGCCACCTACGGCGAGGCGCAGGCGGCGGTATGGTTCCAGCGCTGGCGCATGTTCTACATGGCGGTGGCCGAGCTGTTCGGCTATGCCGGGGGCAACGAATGGGGCGTGGCGCATTATCTGTTCGCGCCGCGGAAAGCGAATCGAGGTTCGTCAATTTCGGGGTAAACGCATGAGACGCATGCTGCTGGCGCTGCTGCTTGCGGCCGGCGCCGCCCGGGCGGAGCCGAAGACCCTGCACTTCTACGGCTATGCCTACGATCTGCAGAGCGGCAAATATCTCTACACCGAGGTCTACCGCGAGGAGATCGACAACGACCGCTGGCTCAGCGGCCACACCAGCTACTACGACGCCGACGGCAACAAGCTCGGCGAAAAGACCCTCAGCTTCGCCGCCGATCCCTACGTCCCGGTCTATACGCTGAACCTGCCCGGGGCCGGTTACGCCGAGGGCATCACCGCGGTCGGTGCGGACGGCGTGCAGATGTTCAAGGAGTCGCGCGAGAAGGGGCGCCAGACCGCCACCGTGTCGCGGGACAAGGAGATGGCGGCGGACAGCGGCTTCCACAGCTATCTTTACGACCACATGGCGCAGCTGCTCGCCGGCAAGACGCTCAAGTTCACCTTCGCCGCAGCGGGCCAGCTCGACAGCTACAGTTTCCGCGCCCGCAAGGTCGGCCAGACCAGCTTCGAGGGCCGGCCGGCGATCCAGCTCAAGGTGGATCCGGATTCGCTGCTGCGCTTCCTGGTCGAGCCGCTGATCCTGACCTACGACCCGCAGTCGCGGCAGCTGCTGGAGTATCGCGGCATCTCCAACGTCATCAACCCGGCCACCGGCAAGCCGTACAATGCGCGCATCGCCTACTACAGCAAGCCGCCGGACGATGCGCCCAGGAACCTGCCGCCGCTGGATTGAACGGGCTGCCGCCGCCGCCCTGCTGCTGGCGGGCGCGGCGCGGGGCGATGGCTGGCAGCCGCCGCTCGACGAAGCGCTGAAGCAGGCCGCGGCGCGCCACACGCCGGTGCTGGTCGAGTTCCACGCGCCCTGGTGCTATTCCTGCTACTACATGCGGCACAACGTGCTGGAGGGCGCCGAATGGCAGCGGGCGCGCCGCGCCGCGGTGCCGGTGGACCTGGATGCGGACGCGCCGGAAGGCGCCTACTGGCAGGAGCGCCTGGCGGTGAAGACCCTGCCCGGCTATGTCCTGCTCAACGAGCGGGGCGAGGAGCTGGGCCGCATCTCCGGCGAGCAGACCCGTGCGGATTTCTACCGCCAGCTTGAATCGATCCTGGCCCGCACCGTCCCGCTCGAGGCCCTGGGCGGACGGGTGAAGGACGGCGGCGGCGCCTCGCTCAAGGCCGCCCACGAAGTGCTCAAGGCCTACTACGCGCGCGACGACGCAGCCGGCGGCCTGGCCTGGCGCGCCGCGCTGCCGGAGGCGGCGCGGAATGCGCTCGACAAGGATGCTCGGGCGGCGCTGTGGACCGGGCGCCTGCGCCTGATGCAGGCGGCGCAGGGCGGCGACGCCGCGCAGTGCGCGGCGCTGGCTCCGGCGGTGCTGGCCGGCGACCTGGGCTGCGACCGCGCCTACGAGCTGGAGCGGGTGATGGAGTGCATCGCCGGCCTGCCCGCCGCCGAGCGCAGCCGCCTGCTGGCGCCGCAGAAGCCGGTGATGACGCACCAGCTCTACGGCCAGGTGTTCATCGCCCATCCCAGCTGCGCCGACACGCGCAGCGTGGTGCTGACCACCGCCGACCTCGACAAGGCCCTGGGTTATGCCCAGGCCGGAAGCGACGTGCTCGACCAGGCCATCGCCGACGTCAAGATGCGCCTCGGCGGCAACCTGAGGAAGGACCGCGCCCTGGCCGACAACCTGCGCGTGTTCCTCGAGCGCGCCGGCAAGGCCGACGAGCTGGATCTGCTCTACCCCAGGCTGGTCGCCGCCTTTCCCGACGACTACGTCTACTACTACCTGTCCGGCAAGGCCCTGGCGGCGCGCGGGCAGTACCAGCAGGCCCTGATCTACCTGCAGCAGGCGGCGCCGAAGACCTACGGCGTGAACCGTTTCGAGGTCGCCGAACAGCGGGTGCAGCTGCTGCTCCGCCTCAACCGCGGCGACGAGGCGCGCCAGGTGGTGGCCGACACCCTCAAGGCCAACGGCCCCTGGTTTCCACAGCGTGCGGCGAAGCTGAAGGCGCTGGTCGGCGGCTAGGCAGGGAACCTCTGAACAAGTCCATGCCCTGCCGTTGCCCCCCATTTTGCGCCAGGCAGGGCGCGAGCGACGCGGTGTACTTCGAGTACATCACGCTCCTCGCGCCTTGCCCTGCGTCAAAGGGCAAGCCGCGGCAGGGCATGGACTTGTTCAGAGGTTCCCTGGTGTTGCGGGCCAAGCCGCGTCGGGGTTGCGGGAATCGCGGCGGCGATTGGCTGTTACTATTCGCCAGTCCCGAATCCCGAATCCCGCAGCAATGGCCGCAGAATCCTTCGCCCGCCTCCTGATCCGCTGCGCCGACCAGCCCGGCCTGGTTGCCGCGGTCACCGGCTTCCTGTACCAGCACGGCGCCAACATCACCGAGCTGGACCAGCACTCCACCGATCCCAGCGGCGGCCTGTTCTTCATGCGGCTGGAGTTCCAGACGCCGAAGTCCGGCCTGTCGCGGCAGGCGCTGGAGCAGGCGTTCCGCGAGGCGGTGGGGCAGCGCTTCGCCATGAACTGGCACATCAGCTACGCCGCCGACCGGCCGCGCATGGCGGTGCTGGCCTCGGCCCACGACCACGCGGCGCTGGAGCTGCTGTGGCGCTGGCAGCGCGGCGAGCTCCGCGTCGACATCCCGTGCGTAATCTCCAACCATGCCATCCTGCGCGGCGCGGTGGAGGCATTCGGCGTGCCGTTCCACCACGTGCCGCAGGACAGCCCGGAGCAGCGCGCCGCCGCCGAGTCGCGGATCCTGGACCTGCTCGGCGACCGCGGCGACTTCCTGGTGCTGGCGCGCTACATGCGCATCCTCGGCCCGGCGTTCGTGGCGCGCTATCCGAGCCGCATCATCAACATCCACCACTCCTTCCTGCCGGCCTTCGTCGGCGCCGACCCCTACCGCCAGGCCTACGAGCGCGGCGTCAAGATCATCGGCGCCACCGCGCACTACGTCACCGCCGAGCTCGACCAGGGCCCGATCATCGCCCAGGACACGGCGCACGTCTCGCACAGCGACGAGATCGAGGACCTGCGGCGGCTGGGACGCGATCTGGAGCGCACCGTGCTGGCGCGGGCGGTGCGCTGGCACGTCGAGGACCGCATCATCGTCGACGGCAACAAGACCATCGTGTTCGATTGAGCGGACATGCATGCCGGCGCAGCCACGGCATCCATTGGCCCGGCGCTGTTCTCCATCGGCCCGGGGCGTCACGCCCTAGCGGCGCACCTCGTACCGCAAGGCCACCATCCCGCTCTTGTAGGCGGTCACCTCCGCCAGGTGCAGCGCCACGTCGCGGTCCAGCTTTTCGAAGAACGCAATGCCTTCGCCGATCAACACCGGCAGGATCGAGTAGCGAACCTCGTCGGCCAGCCCGAGGCGCAGGCATTGGGCGGCGACCATGCCGCCACCGGCAACCCAGATGGAGCGGTACTGCTGGCGCAGGCGCCCGTTCACCAGCCGGGTCAGCTCACCGCGGCAGAATTCCACGCTTTTCCGAGGGCGCGGCAACCCGCGGCTGGTGAGGACGAAGGTCGGTTTGTCGCCATAGGCCCAGCCGTAGCCCTGGGCCTCGAAACGCAGCGCCGTCTCGTAGGTGCGCGAGCCCATGAGATAGCAGTCGATGGTCTTCAGAAAAGCCTCGACGTAGGCCGGGTCCATGCCCTCGCCGCCGGGAAACTCATCCTGGGTTTCCATCCAGTCGACGCGCCCGTCTTTGCGGGCGATGAAGCCGTCGAGGCTGGCCGCCATGTGGATCGTGACGCGGGATTCGTCGGTCGCCATGCTCATAATCCCCGGACCGGGAAACGGAAAAAGGGCCGCTCGCGCGGCCCTTTCTGAATGCGAAGCGGCTTTACTTCTCCCACATCACCTTGAAGCCGCGGTTCTTCTCCGCGGCCTGCAGCGCCTCGCCGAACTTCTTCTCCACTTCGTTGCGGCGCACCTTCATCGTCGGCGTCATCATGCCGTTGTCGATGGTCCAGGCGTCCTTGGTGATGTAGATCTTGGCCACCGCCTCGTGCGGCTCGAGCGTGGCGTTGACCTGGTCCATGGTCGCTTCCAGCTCCTGCTCCACCTGGTCGCGCGGCTTCTTCCTGGCGTCGGCGTTGAGCGAGATCACCATGATCGGCTGGAACAGGCCGGACCCGACCAGGCAGAGCTGGTCGATGTCGCCGTTGGTGCTGAAGCCGCCCTCGATGGGCGCCGGCGTGACGTACTTGCCCTTCAGCGTCTTGAAGATTTCCTTGACGCGGCCGGTGATGTAGAGATAGCCGTCCTCGTCGATGCGGCCGACGTCGCCGGTGTGCAGCCAGCCGTCGGCGGTGAACAGCTCGCGGGTCTTTTCCGGGTCTTTGTAATAGCCCGGCGTGACGCCGGGGTGCTTGTTCTGGATCTCGCCGCCTTCGCCGATGCGCATCAGCGAATCGCTGTAGGGCTTGCCGACACTGCCGATGCGATTGGCGCCGGGCAGGTTGACGCTGGCATAGATCGAGTTCTCGGTCATGCCGTAGCCCTGGTAGATGTCGAGCCCGAGCCTGCTGTACCAGTTCATCACCGGCACCGGCAGCGGCGCCGCGCCGGACACGCGCAGCCAGCAGCGGTCGAGGCCGAGGCCGGCGCGGACCTTGCGCTTGACGATGCCGGACAGGATCGGGATCCGCAGCAGGCGATCGAGCTTCTTCTGCGGCAGCTGCTTGAGGATCTGCGCCTGGATGCGGGTCCACACCAGCGGCACGCCGTAGAAGCGGGTCGGCCGCACCTGCTTGAGGGTGTCGCCGAGCTTCTCCAGGTTCTCCAGGAACCAGACCTGGGCGCCGATGTACAGGCTGACGCACTCGACCGCCCCGCGCTCGAAGGCATGCGCCAGCGGCAGGTAGGACAGGAAGTGCTCGCCCTCCGGCCGTGGCGGCATGGTGCGCACGGCGCCGGAGATGGTGAACACCAGGTTGCGCTCGGTGACGATCACGCCCTTGGGGTTGCCGGTGGTGCCGGAGGTGTAGATCAGGCTGTAGGTGGCGTCGGGGTCGCGCGCCACCGGCTGCGCCAGCGGCTCGTGCGCGGCGGTCAGCTCGTCCCAGCTGTGGTCGCACTTGGGCACGCCGGGATAGGGCAAGGCGACGGTGATCACGCCCGGCGGGATGCACTTCATGAAGTCGGCGATGTCCGGCATCGGCCCGATGAACGCCACCCTGGCCTCGCAGTGGCCGAGGATGAATCTGACCGCCTCCTCCGACTGCTTCGGATACAGGCCGACGCCGACGTAGCCGCCCAGGCCCGCGGCGAAGTCGGCCATGAACCAGTGCGCGGTGTTGAGGCCGGTGATGGCGATGGCGCTGCCGGCCGGTATGCCCAGCGCCTGCAGCGCGGCGGCCATGCGCCGCGACTGGTCGGCCACCTGGCCCCAGGTGTAGGTCTGCCAGCCGCCCTCGCGGGGCTGGTGCAGATAGGGGTCGTCCGGACGGGTCTGCGCCCTGTGCAACAGCGTCTGGACCGGGTTCAGCGGTTCGCTCATCGTCTTCTCGGCTTTAGAGCAGCGGGTGCGCGGTATCGAGGCGCCATCGTACCAAACCCGCCGTCATATTCGTTTTGGCCGCGGTTGCGGTACCGGGCGCCCGGGCGGCGGCGATTTTGACGAAATATTTTCTCGAAAAACGCCCGTGGCACTTGACTACAGGAAGATGACACCCCTGAAATAGGGGGCATCTTCGTACCGATGTGCCGGCAGGAAGTGCCGCGTCAGCGGTGCCCCCGAGCAAGCGTCGGTATGCCATGGCAACGACACCGGAATTCCCGCGGGAATCCGGAACGTCGCGTCAGAGCCGAACATACGGCCCGGCGCGGCTGGGGAAGGGAGGCACGGATGGCTACGCAGGAATCGCCGCCGCTGGCGGTGGGGACGCGTCTTGACGCGTATACGATCACGGAAGTCGTCGAGCAGGGCCGCTACAGCCACGCCTATTCTGCCCGCGACGCGGCCGGCACCGAAGTCCTGATCAAGGAGTTCCTGCCGCACGAGTTCGCGGTCCGCGATGGCGACGCGGTGCGCCCGCGCGACGCCGACGACAAGACCCCGCTGCGCTTCTGGCTGCGCAGCTTCCTCGATAAGGCGGTGCTGCTGCAGAAGCTCAACCATCCGGGCCTGGTCCGGGTGCTGAAGCAGTTCGAGGCCAACGGCACCGGCTACTACGTCACCGAGCGGGTCGCCGGCCAGTCGCTGGCGGCGATCCTGCAACGCGACGGCACGCTCAGCGAGCCGCAGTTGCGCCGCCTGCTGGCGCCGGTGCTGGCGGGCCTGGAACAGGCGCACGCGGTGGGCCTGCTGCACCGGGATATCCGCCCGGAAAACCTGATCCTGCGGGCCGACGACAGCGCCGTGTTGACCGACTTCGGCGTGCTGCGCGCGCCGATCCGCTTCAAGTCGCGCACCGTGTTCAGCGCCGGCGCGCCGCCCTATGCGGCGCCGGAAGAGTTTTTCATGGCCGGCGTGCACGGTCCCTGGACCGATCTGTACGCGCTGGGCGCCACCGCCTACCACGTCGTCACCGGCCAGCCCCCGCCGGACGCGCGCAGCCGCGGCAGCGGGCCGGCGCTGGCGCCGGTGGCGCTGAGCGCCAAGGTGCGCCTGAGCGAATCGCTGGCGGCGGCCATCGACGAAGCCTTGCACCTGATCGCCGAGCAGCGCCCGCAGTCGGTCGCCGGCTGGCGCGCGATGCTGCAGGGCGCCGCCGCGCCGGACTCTGCGCCCGAGGCCGCGGCCGCACTGCCGGCCGCCGAATACCAGGCGGCGCCGCGGCGCTCGCGCCTGCCCCTGCTGCTTGGCGTGGGCGCGGTGCTGGCCGGGGCGGCCGGGGCCTACTCGCTGCTGCGCCCATCCGCCGCCCCGGCGGGCGCGCCGGCGCCCTCGTCTGCGGCCGCCCCGGTCGCCGCCGCGGCGCCGGCCGCGTCGGTCACGCCGGCCGCCGCGACCGACACTGCCGCCGCGCCGGCGCCGCCCGCCGGGGGCGGCACCGATCTCGACCGTTTGGCCCAGGACCTGATGAACAAGGAGAAGAAGCTGGCCGAGGCGCGCGACCAGCTCCAGGCGGAGCGCGAGCAGGCCAAGGCGACCCCGGTCAGCGTGGCCAACAAGGCTGCGCAGCAGCAGGCCGCCCCGGCGGCGGCCCAGCCCGGCGCGGCGGACGCGGATGCGGCCGAAAAGCTCCGCCAGCTGCAGGCCGAGGTCGAGCGCCTGCGCAAGGAGAAGGAAGCCCAGGCGACAGCCGCGGCAACGACGGTGGCCAGCGCGGCGCCGGCGGTACGCAGTGGGTCCGACTTTTCGGCCTGGTACCGGGACGTCACCGGCTCGGTGCGGCAGAGCTTGCGTTACCCCCAGCGCTCGCTGCAGGGCGGCGAGGAAGGTGACATCACGGTGCGGGTGCACCTGAAGCGCGATGGCTCCATCGTCAAGACCGAGATCCTGCAGCGCTCGTCCTACTCGGCGCTCAACAGCGAGGCGCTGGCGGTGTTCGCGCGCATCGGCCACTTCTCAGCCGTGCCTTCGGATTACCAGCCCGGCAATCCCGAAGTGGACTTCAGCGTGCCGATCAATTTCAAGCTGAACGGCGGCGAGTAAGGCGCAAAAAAGCCCGCCGCGGCCAACCGCGGCGGGCTTTTGCCATCCGGCTCCTAGCCGTTCGCCGCGCGCCGGCGCGGCGCCTCGCCGAGTTCCAGGCCGCCGTGCTGGCCGATGGTGCCGAAGTACTGCTCCGGCGTGAACACGTCCACTTCGATCGCTTCGAGGCGCGCGGCGGTGGCCCGGCGCAGCAGGGCTGCCTCTTCGCCGCTGATCAGGTTCTTGTTCACCGCGTCCTGGGCCAGATCCTCCGCATGGCCGCGCGGCAGCTGCTTGTTCTTTTGCGCGGCGTGGATCTTGGCCAGCACCGGCTCGGCCTGCGCCAGCAGCCTGAACGCCTTGAGCAGGCGGCCGGCGCCGAGGCTCTCGTCCGGCGAGAGGAACACGCCGTTGGTGAGGCGCCGGTACTGTTCGCTCGGCGCCTGGATCGCCAGCGCGGCCTGATTGCCGAGCTGGTCGCCCGGCGGGTGGCCCAGCGGGTTCAGGCGCAGGAACAGGGCGCCGACGCCGCGCAGCCACCACCCGGGCAGGCCGCCGCCGAAGTTGGCGTAGATGCCGGCGAAGGCTTCCTGGATCTTGGCCAGCGCGTACTGCACCGAGTAATGCAGCAACGGCAGGTCCTCGGCCTTGCGTCCTTCCGCCTCGTAGCGGCGCAGGGCGCCGGTGGCGAGGATCATCCAGGCCAGGGCGTCGGAATAGCGGCCGGTGAGCTTGCCGCGTACCTTGAGCTTGCCGCCGATGGTGAACATCGCCAGGTCGGTGAGCACGGCATAGCGGGTCGCGGCCCAGGCCAGCCGCCGGTAGTAGCGGGCGGTGGGCCCGGCCACCGGGGCGCCGGCGCTGAGGCCGCGGGTCCAGTAGCGCACCCAGCTGCGCAGGATGTTGAGAATGAAGTGGCCGATCCACCCCAGCAGGTTCTTGCGGAATGCCGGAACGTCGTTGCCTTCCACGGCGTGGACCACGTTCAGCGCGTAGGGATGGCAGCGCGTGGCGCCCTGGCCGAACACCATCAGGGTGCGTGTCATGATGTTGGCGCCTTCGACCGTGATGCCCACCGGCGCCGACTTGTAGCCCATGCCGAGGATGTTGTTCGGGCCCTGCATCACGCCGGAGCCCGAGAACACGTCCATGCCGTCCGCGGTCAGCTCGCGCGCCAGCTCGGTGGTGTAGGCCTTCATCACCGCCGAGACCACCGGCGGCTGGATGCCGCCGTCCACTGCCGAGCAGCCGAAGATGCGCGCGCCGTCCATCATGTAGGTGAGGGCGGCGATCTTGCCGACCTTTTCCTCCACGCCTTCCATGCGGCCGATGGGAATGCCGAACTGCTGGCGCACCATCGAGTAGGGGCCGGTCACCGCCGCCACCGCCTTGGCGCCGCCGACTGCGCCGGCCGGCAGGCTCACCATGCGGCCGCCCGCCAGCTGCTCCATCAGCATGCGCCAGCCCTGGCCGGCGCCGGCCGCGCCGCCGATAATGTTGTCCAGCGGCACCACCACGTCCTTGCCCAGCAGCGGGCCGTTGTAGAACGGGTCGCCGATCGGGTCGTGATGGTCGCCGTTACTGAAGCCCGGCGTGCCCTGGTGCACCAGCACGCAGGTGATGCCGACGTCCTCGCCCTTGCCCAGCAGGTTCTGCGGGTCGTGCAGGCGGCAGGCAATGGTCGCCAGGTTGGCGATCGGTGCCAGAGTGATGTAGCGCTTGCGGAAGTTGAGCTTGAGCTTGATCGCGCCGTCGCCGTCGCGGAACACCAGGCCTTCGGCCTTGATCGAGGCGGCGTCGGAGCCGGCGGTCGGCTCGGTCAGGCCGAAGCAGGGAACATATTCGCCGGCTGCCAGTTTCGGCAGGTAGTGGTTCTTCTGCTCCTGCGTGCCGTAGTGGATGATCAGTTCGGCCGCGCCCAGCGAACTGGGGATCACCACGAAGGTGCCGACGGTGGCGCTGACCGGGCCGATCTTGGCCAGGATGGTGCTGATGCCCAGGGTCGAAAACTGCTTGCCGCCGTACTCCTTGGGGATCAGGAAGCCCATCATGCCGGACTTCTTGATGAACTCCAGGATCTCGTCCGGCACGCGCTTGGTGCGGCCGATGTCGTAGCGGTCGACCATGCGGCACAGCTCTTCCACCGGCCCGTCGAGGAAGGCCTGCTCCTCCGGCGGCAGCCGGTTGTAGTTCTGCGCGAGGATTTTCCTGAAGTCCGGATTGCCGGCGAAGAATTCGCCGTCGATCCAGACCTTGCCGGCCTCCAGGGCCTGCCGCTCGGTGTCCGAGATCTGCGGCAGGATCTTGTTGGCCTTCATCCAGTTCATCAGCAATGCGAACATGGCTTGTGCTCCTGTAAGGGTGGGGCGCGTCAGCTGAAGCTCTTGCCGTTCCCGGCCATTTCGACCAGGATCGCCGCCGGCTTGAAGCGCGGCCCGTACTTGGTCGCGAGCTCCTCGGCGCGCTTGACGAATCGGGCCACGCCGTAGGCATTGATGTACTGCAGCGCCCCGCCCTGGTGGGGCGCGAAGCCCCAGCCGAAGATCGAGCCGATGTTGGCATCGGCCACGGTCATGACCACCTTCTCCTCGTAGCACCTTGCCGCCTCGTTCGCCTGCGCGAACATCAGGCGTTCCATCATCTCCTGCTGGCTCAGCTGGCTCTTCGACAGCGGGAAGTGACGGTTAAGTTCCGGCCACAGGTATTTCTGGCCGTTGGCCGGGTATTCGTAGAAGCCCTTGCCGGCCTTCTTGCCCGGGCGGTCCAGCGCCTTGACCATCTTGACCAGCACCGCCTCGCCCGGATGGCCGGCATACGCCTTGCCGTCCGCGGCAAAGTCCTTCTGGGTCTGCTCCAGCACGTGCAGGCCCAGGGACAGGGAGACTTCGTCCTGCACCGCCAGTGGGCCGACCGGCATGCCGGCCTGCACGCCCGCCGCCTCGATCGAGCGCGGGTGCTGGCCTTCCAGCAGCAGGGTCATGCCCTCCATGACGTAGGTCGAGAACGAGCGCGAGGTGTAGAAGCCGCGCGAGTCGTTGACCACGATCGGCGTCTTCTTGATCTGCTGCACGTAGTCGAAGCCCTTGGCCAGGGTTGCCTTGGAAGTCTTCTCGCCGACGATGATCTCGACCAGCGGCATCTTGTCCACCGGCGAGAAGAAATGCAGGCCGATGAACTGCCCGGGCCGCACGCTGGCCTTGGCCAGGCCGCTGATCGGCAGGGTCGAGGTGTTGGAGGCGAACGTCGCCGAAGCCGGAATCACCGCTTCCGTCTTCTTCGTCACGTCGGCCTTGATGGCGCGGTCCTCGAACACCGCCTCGATCACCAGGTCGCAGCCTTCGAGATCGCCGAAGGAGCTGGTGGCCTTGATCCTGTCGAGGAACGCGGCCTTGCCGGCCGGGGTTTCGCGGCCTTTCTTGATCGCCTTGTCGAGCAGTCCGGCGGAATAGGCCTTGCCCTTCTCGGCGGCCTCGACGGTCGTGTCGAGCAGCACCACGTCGATGCCGGCCTTGGCCGAGACGTAGGCGATGCCGGCGCCCATCATGCCGGCGCCGAGCACCCCCAGCTTCTTCACCGTCGACTTGTCGAAGCCCTCCGGGCGCGACTTGCCCTTGTTGATGGCGTTGAGCTGGAACCACAGGGTGCCGATCATGTTCTTCGACACCTGGCTCACGCCCAGCTCGGCGAAGTAGCGCGACTCGATGCGGCAGCCGGTGTCGAAGTCGACCACGCCGCCCTCGAACACGCAGCTCATGATGTTGGTCAGCGCCGGGTAGTTACCCTGGCTCTTGGCATTGGCCATCGACGGGGCGATGGCCCACATCTGGGCGTTGGCCGGCGACTTGGAGTCGCCGCCCGGCCACTTGAATTTCTTGTCGTCCCAGGGCTGCACCGGTTTCGGATTGGCCACGCACCAGGCTTTGGCCCGCTCCAGCATGGCCGGGATGTCCTTCACCACCTCGTGCAGGATGCCGGCCTTGAGCGCCTGGTCGGCGCGCAGTTCCTTGCCCTCCAGCATCAGCGGCAGCGCCGCCTGGATGCCGATCAGGCGCGGCAGGCGCTGCGTGCCGCCGCCGCCGGGCAGCAGGCCCAGCTTCACCTCGGGCAGGCCGAACTTGGCCTTGGGATTGTCCACCGCGATGCGGTAGTGGCAGGCCATCGCCAGCTCCAGCCCGCCGCCGAGCGCGGTGCCGTTGAGCGCGGCCACCACCGGCCGGCCGCTGGTCTCGAGCTTGCGCAGAATGGTCTTGTAGGCCTCGGCCATGGCGAACACGGCCTTGACATCGGTGTTCCGGTACAGGCCTTCGATGTCGGCGCCGGCCAGGAATTCCTTCTTGCCGGAGGTGATGATCACGCCCTTGACGGCGGTGTCGGCGACGATCCGTTCGACGGCGTCGGCCAGGCCGCGGGTGAGCGTCTCGTCGAGCACGTTCATCGAGCGGCCCGGCAGGTCCAGGGTCAGCGTGACGATGCCGTCGGCATCCTGCCCGTAGCGCACAGCGGTGTTGTTGGTGCCGTTCATGTGACTCAGACCCGTTCGATGATGGTGGCGATGCCCATGCCGGCGCCGACGCACAGCGAAATTAGGGCGGTGGACTTGTTGGTGCGCTCCAGCTCGTCGAGCGCGGTGCCGAGGATGATGCTGCCGGTGGCGCCCAGCGGGTGGCCCATGGCGATGGAGCCGCCGTTGACGTTGACCTGGTCCAGGTCGATGTCGAGCGCGCGCACCGCCTTCAGCACCACCGCGGCGAAGGCTTCGTTGATCTCGAACAGGTCGATGTCCTTGACCGACATGCCGGCCTTCTTCAGCGCCTTCTGCGCGGCCGGGGCGATGCCGGTGAGCATGATGGTCGGCTCGCTGCCGATCACCGCCACCGAGCGGATCCTGGCGCGGGGCCTCAGGCCCAGGGCCTTGCCCTTGTCGCCGGAGCCGATCAGCACCAGCGCGGCGCCGTCGACGATGCCGGAGGAGTTGCCGGCATGGTGCACGTGGGTGATCTTCTCGATCGTCGTGTACTTGCGCAGCGCGGTGGCATCGAAGCCCATCTGGCCCATCTGCTCGAACGAGGGCTTGAGCGTGGCCAGGCCCTCCACCGTGGTTTCGGGGCGGATGTACTCGTCGTGGTCGAGCACGGTCATGCCGTTGACGTCGGTCACCGGCACCACCGACTTCTTGAAGTAGCCCGCGTCGCGCGCCCGCGCCGCGCGCTGCTGCGAGCGGACGGCGAAGCCGTCGACGTCGGCGCGGGAAAAGCCCTCCAGCGAGGCGATCAGGTCGGCGCCGATGCCTTGCGGAGCGAAGCCGAGCTGGTTGTTGATGCGCGGGTCCATCGCCCAGGCGCCGCCGTCCGAGCCCATCGGCCAGCGTGACATGCTCTCCACGCCGCCGGCGACCACCAGGTCTTCCTGGCCGGACATGACCTTCATCGCCGCCAGATTCACCGACTCCAGGCCGGAGGCGCAGAAGCGGCTCTGCGTCACGCCCGGCACGTTCTCGGCCCAGCCGGAGTACAGCACGGCGGTGCGGGCGATGTCGGCGCCCTGCTCCCCCACCGGAGTGACGCAGCCGAGCACCACATCGTCGACCTGGCGGGTATCGAGCTGGTTGCGCTCCTTCAGGGCGTGGAACAGGTTGCCGAGCAGGTGCACCGGGGTCACCTCGTGCAGGCTGCCGTCTTTCTTGCCCTTGCCGCGCGGCGTGCGTACCGCGTCGTAGATGAAAGCTTCGCTCATGGGGTCCTCGAAGGGGCGGATGTGGGAAGGGGGTTGTAGAGTTGGGTAATCTTTATTACTCTGTGTTTCCCGAGGGCAAGCCGGCTACGGCTCTGGCCGCGGGATGAGCAACAAACCGGATGATACGCTCCGCGCAGAAAAGCAGTGTCCCCGAGCATAGCCAGATGCCGGATGCCAGTCAATACGCTTGCGTATGGAAAGAGTGGGGGCAGGACCAAGCCTGCAGTAACTGACATTACACATCGTCGAGGAAATCCGTTGTGAACACCGCGTTTGAAGACAAGGGCTTGCGCCCCGAGCGCGAGGCCGCCCCGGTGGCGGACCGCTCCCAGCTCGATCCCGACACCCGGCTGCGCATCGAGCAAGCGGTGCTGGACATCTTTTCCGAGCGCGAATTCCACCGCGTCGGCCTGATCGAGGTGGCGCGCGGCGCCAACGTCTCGCTGCAGACCATCTACAAGTACTACGGCAGCAAGGAGGCGCTGCTGTTCTCCAGCCTCGACACCTGGATGGGCAAGCTCGGCGCCCGCATGATCGACCATCTGCAGGGGATCGAGGATTACAAGGAGCGCTTCCGCAAGGTGTTCTGGGTCTCGCTGGACTTCTTCGAGCGCAACCCCAAGGTGATGCAGCTGGTGATGAGTTCGGTGTATCTCAACACCTGGCGCAAGCAGGAGACGTTCCAGAACCCCGAGTTGTTCGGCACCTTCATCCGCGTGCTGGGCGAGGGCCGCGCCAAGGGCGTGCTCAACGACCAGGTCGACGAGAAGATCCTGCTCGATTACATCTTCGGCGTGATGTTCCGCCTGGTGCAGATGTATTTCCACCGCGGCCAGCGCGAGTCGCTGACCAAGCAGGCGAACGTGCTGTTCGAGATGCTGTGGCGGGCGATTTCCAAGCCGGTCTGAATCCGGCGCGGATGACGTAACAGGCTTGTCACACCCGGCCTCCTAACATGGACGGCCCGGGTGTTTCCGCCCGGCCCGACTTTCGCCGAGCCGCACTCATGAATACGTCCAAGCCCACGCCCGAACAGGAACGCCTGCTGCAGGAGGAACTCCAGGAAAGCATCGACGAGGAACTGGAAATGGAATTCGACGATGCGCGGCTCGACGCGCTCGTCGACGGCGCCGGCGCCGCTGCGGGCACCGACGTCGACCGCCACTTCTATTTCCGCGAGCTGCTGCGCCTGCAGACCGAGCTGGTCAAGCTGCAGGACTGGGTGGTCAAGAACAAGCTCAAGGTGGTGGTGCTGTTCGAGGGCCGCGACTCCGCCGGCAAGGGCGGCGCGATCAAGCGCGTGACCCAGCGCCTCAACCCGCGCGTCTGCCGCGTCGCCGCGCTGCCGGCGCCGAACGACCGCGAGCGCACGCAGTGGTACTTCCAGCGCTACGTCGCGCACCTGCCGGCCGGCGGCGAAATCGTGCTGTTCGACCGCAGCTGGTACAACCGCGCCGGGGTCGAGCGGGTGATGGGCTTCTGCACCGACGACGAGTACGAGGAGTTCTTCCGCACGGTGCCGGACTTCGAGCGCATGCTGGTGCGCTCCGGCATCGTCCTCATCAAGTACTGGTTCTCGATCACCGACGCCGAGCAGCACCGCCGCTTCCTGGCGCGCATCCACGATCCGCTGAAGCAGTGGAAGCTTTCGCCCATGGACCTGGAGTCGCGCCGCCGCTGGGAGCTGTACACCAAGGCCAAGGAGACGATGCTGGAGCGCACCCACATTCCCGAGGCGCCGTGGTGGGTGGTCGAGGCGGTGGACAAGAAGAAGGCGCGCCTCAACCTGATCAACCACCTGCTGACCCAGATTCCCTACGACACGGTCGAACACCCGCCGATCACGCTGCCGGAACGCGTTCATCACGCCGACTACCTGCGCAACCCGGTGCCGGCCTCGATGTTCGTGCCCTCGGTGTACTAGCCGGGAGTGGAGATACGGGATTAAAGGCGATTTTCGCCTTCGCCACTTCCGGATGGCTCAGCGCGGTGTCAGCACCCGCGTGAAGAACTCGACTTGGTCCCGCGAAGCCTGTTCGAAGCCCTTGTCGACATAGATGTCGAAGTGCCCGATCGGGTAGCGCTTCACTTCCACCTTGCCGCCGCTGCGGCGCGCGCCGTCTTCCATCGCCGCCGGGGGCACCACCTGGTCCTCGGTGGCGATGCAGAACAGCGCCGGGCAGGGCAGCCGCGCGGTCATGGTGTTCGGCCGGTAGGTCGCCAGGCCCACCGCCCAGCTACAGCTGATCTCATTGCGCCAGTCCCCTGGCGCGATGCGCAGGTAGCCGGGCTTGGAATCCGGCGTGGTCAGAGCCGCCGTTTCCCCCGGCAGCCCGACCACCGGCATGGTCACGCGGCCCAGGCCGAGGCTGCTGCGCACGGCGTCGGCGACGCCGTAGGCGCTGAGCTTCAGCACCGCGCCCAGGCCGCACTGCCGCAGCAGGTTGAAAAGGGCGGCCGTGCCATCCATCATCGCGCCCTGCGAGCTGACCGCCGCGATCCTGCCGTCGGCGACCGCCGCGGCGACCGAATGCGCGCCGGAAAAGGAGCTGCCCCAGGTGGCGATGCGATCCGGGTCCACTCCCGGCAGGGTGCGGGCAAAGGCGATCGCGGCGGCCCAGTCCTGCAGTTGCCGCTTCACGCTGACCCATTGGCGCGGCTCGCCGTCGCTCCTGCCGAAGCCGCGGTAGTCGAAGCACAAGACGTGTAGGCCGCTGGCGGCGAAACGCCGCGCGAACGGCTCCAGGCCCGCCGCGCGGGTGCCGCCGAGGCCATGGCCCATGACGACGCAAGGCTGGCCCCGCTGATTCTTCAGCGCCGGCCCGGCCGGCAGGAAATGCCCGGCGCGCAGAGTGACGCCTTGGCTCGGGAACTCGACCTCTACGGCCTCGATCGAGGCGCTCTGCAGCTGGGCGGTGCTCACGCGGGAATCCCCTTGGGTCTTTTCTGCCCGCGACTTTACGCGGTCTCGCCATCTCTCCCGTCGATTCTAACGGTGTGCAGCAACCAGCGGAAAGCCGTGCGGGCCGGTTATCCGGCCAAGCCTTCCAGCAGCACCAGCGCCCCCAGCAGCACGAGAATGACGCCCATCGCCCGCTCGATCCAGTGGCTCCAGCGGCGCAGCCGCTCGCGCACCCGCGGATGGCCCAGGGTCCAGGCCAGAAACGAGAACCAGGCGCCGGTAGCGACGACCATCCAGGCGCCCAGGCCCAGGCGCAGCGCCGCGGAAGCGCCCGCGCTGAGCACCGCGGTGCACAGCGCCACGAAGAACAGCATCGCCTTCGCGTTGAGCGCATTGGTGAGGAAGCCAACGGCAAAGTCGCGGTTCGCGGCGCGAACCGGCGCGGCGGCGGTCACGGCGGCCGGGCGGGCGCGCAGCGCGTTCCAGCCGATCCACAGCAGCAGCACGGCGCCGGCATAGCGCAGCCCGGTCAGCAGCGGCGGGTATTGCCGGATCGCCCACGCCAGCCCGAACAGGCTGTAGCTGACGTGGATGCCGATGGCGCAGGCCACGCCCAGCGCGGTGCGGACGCCGGCGGCGCGGCCGTGCGCCAGGGTTTGCCGGGTGACGACCACGAAGTCCGGTCCGGGGCTGATCACCGCCAGGCCGTGCGCGGCGGCGACCGCCGCGAACAGGGAGACCGGATCGGTCACCCCAGCTCGCGCCTGGCCAGGTCCAGCCAGGAGCGCTCGTTGCGCTGGTAGAACGGCGGCGCCGCCTTGAAGCGGGTCCGCATCGTCGTCAGCACCGTCTGCGCTTCCGCGGTGCGGCCGAGGCGCTTGAGCAGCACGGCATGGCGCGCCCGCGCCTCCTCGCCGGGGTAGGTGCTGTCGAGCACGGTATATTCCTGCAGGGCCTGGTCGTTCTCGCCCAGGTTCTCGAGCGCGCGGGCGTAGAGCAGGTGCCCTTCCGGCGACCTGTAGTCCGGATTCTTCCCGATCAGCTCTTCCAGGGTCTGGCGCGTGGCGGCGTAATCCTCCGCCGCGAAAAGGGCGCGGGCCAGGTCGAGCATGATCGCCGGGTCGTGGGCGTACATGCCCTTGAGGCAGGAGCGGAACAGGTCGGCCGCGTTCCCGTAGTCGCCGCGGTTCATGCACTCGCGCGCCAGGGCGGTGCGGTTGTCGAGCGTGTCCGACAGCGCCAGCCGCGCCTCGATGCGCCGCCGCTGGCCTTCGGGATCGAGGATGCGGCTGGCGGTCCTCTTCGCCTGGCGCACGGCGGGGCTCTGGCCCAGGTGGGGCAAGACCTGGGTGATCAGGTAGACCACGCAGCCGATGAAGGAAAAGATGATGACGATCCACAGCCAGACGGTGTCGCGGCCGCTGCGCACCACATGCACGGCGCAGGCGATCTGCAGCAGCAGGATCGGCAGGTAGTACGGCGAAAACAGGTAGGACATCATCGGCGGTGCTCGGATGGGCCTGGAAGCGCGGATTTTAAGGGATAGCGGGGGCCGCCCGCGTGAACCGGGCGTGGTGTGCAACTTTATGATTCCAGGGTGATACTTTGGCGACGGACGGTGCGCGCCGAGGGCCGGGTTCAAACCCCGGAGGGCGCTGGCGCATCAGATCGGCAAATGACTACGGCAAGCATATGTCCCAGCCTGGAGGCCGGCTTGATCACGGTGGCGGCAAGCGTGGCTAGCGGCACCGCGACGGCGGAATCCGAAGACATCGCCCTGGTGCGCCAGGCGGCGGCCGGGGACCAGCGCGCGTTCGAGCGGCTCTACCGCATGCACGTGGACCGCATCTATGGCCTGTGCTGCCGCCTGTGCAACGGCGACCGCCTGCGCGCCGAGCAGTCGACCCAGGACGCCTTCGTCCGCGCCTGGGAAAAGCTCGGCAGCTTCCGCGGCGAGAGCCGCTTCGGCACCTGGCTGCACCGGCTGACCGTGAACGTGGTGCTGGGCGAGCACCGCCTGCTCAAGCGCTGGGTCACCTTCGACGACAGCGTCGGCACGGAAGATGAATCCTCCCCGGATGCGCTCCTGGCGGTCCAGCACGAGGACGAAGGCATGAAGATGGATCTGGAGCGCGCGCTTTCGAAGTTGCCGAACGGCGCGCGCACGGTCTTGGTGCTGCATGACATCGAGGGCTATCAGCACGAGGAGATCGCCTCGCTGACCGGCATCGCCGTCGGCACCTCGAAAGCGCAGCTGCATCGCGCGCGGCGCCTGATGAGAGGGTGGTTGCAATGAAACAGTTCGAACCGGGCGGCGAAGAGCCGCCCATCCCCGGCCTCGGCGGCCTCAAGCGCGACCTGGCGCCGCAGCGCGACCTGTGGACCGGCATCGACTCGCGCATCCGCGCGCGGCGCATGCGCCGCCAGCGCGCGCCCTGGCAGGCGGCGGTGGGCATCGCCGCCTCGGCCCTGCTGGTGCTCAGCGCGGTGGTGGGCGTGCAGAGCCTGCGCAAGCCGGCCGAGCCGCTGCAGTCCCCGCCCGGCGTCGGCCTGCCCGTCGCCTCGCGCGACATGCCGCTGCTGCCCGCCACGGCGCGCATGCACCCGGAGACCCGCGCCCTGGTCAAGGCCAACCTGAAGATCGTCGACAGCGCCGAGAGCCAGCTCAAGCGCGCGCTTGCCGCCGACCCGGACGGCGCCTACCTCAAGAGCCTGCTCGACACCGCGCGGCAGCAGAAGGAACAGCTGCACGTGGTCCTGGCGGACGCGCGGTGAGGCCGGCACGCAAGATGAACAAGCCGTGGCTCAAGCTTATGCTGGCCGCCGTGCTGGCCGCCGCCGCCCTTCCGGCCCTGGCGGACCCGGACGACGGCGGCATCGCCGACCGGGTGCAGCGGGCCGTGGACCAGGCCCAGGCCCGCGCCGAGGCCGCGCAGGAGCGGGCCCGGGCCAGGGCCGAAGCTGCCCAGGCCCGTGGCCAGGCTGCCCAGGCGCGCGCCGAAGCGGAGCTGGCGCGCCGCTCGGCCGAGATCGGGCGCGTCGCCGCCCAGGCCCAGGAGCGGGCCGAGCAGGCGGTGGAGGGGCGCGACTGGTCCGCGCTGACCGCCCTCAACACGCTGCCGCTGGCCGCGATTTCGCCGGAAATGTTCGGCCGCAAGCACCACCACGAAACGGTCGATTCCGGCGACGGCAATGCCGGCGGCGACCGCCCGGTCAACGAGCGCCGCCCGCTCAATGCCGACGGCCGCGTCTACATCAACGACGTCGCCGGCACCGTGGTGGTCAGCGCCTGGGACCGCAACGAGGTGCTGGCCACCGGCACGCTCGGCTACGGCGTCGACCGCCTCGAAGTGAGTGGCGACGCCTCCGACCTCAGCTTCGTCGTCAAGCTGCCCAAGCACAGCCATAACGTCGGCGAGAGCGACCTGCGCCTGATGGTGCCGCAGGGCGCGCGCGTCGAGCTGGATACGGTGAGCGCCGACGTCTCGGTGCAGGGCGCGCGCGGGCCCCTGAAGATCACCACCGTCAGCGGCGACGTCGGCGCCGACGTGCAGTCGCAGGATGTGGCGGTGCAGACCATCAGCGGCGACCTGATCCTGCGCGCGCCGTCGAAGTCCACCCGCGTCAACACCGTCAGCGGCGATCTGCATCTCAGCGGCCTGCAGGGCATGCTCGCGGCGGAATCGGTGTCGGGCAATCTTTCCGTCAGCGGCAGCCGCTTCTCGGAGCTGCGCCTGAAGTCGGTTTCCGGCGACATGGGCCTGGAAGCTTCGTTCGAGCCGCAGGCGCGGGTCGTCGGCGAGACCTTGTCCGGCAGCATCACCTTGCGCGTGCCGTCCGACGTGTCCGGCACCGCCTTGGTCAAGAGCTTCAGCGGCGAGGCGCAGTGCGACATGCAGCACACCAGCGTCTCCACCGCCAGCAAGGGCAAGCGCCGCGAGTTCGTGTTCGGCGACGGCAAGGGCGTCAGCCTGGAACTGTCGACCTTCAGCGGCGACGTGCGCATCGACCGCCTGCAGGGGGCCGGCGTCACGCCGCCGACACCGCCCACAGCTCCCGCACCCCCTGCGCCGCCGCGCTAGCCGTTGCCGGGAGCGGGCCGACGTGGTTTTTGCCCGGGGCGCCTTTAGTGGCGGAAGTGGCGGATGCCGGTGAACACCATGGCCATGCCGTGCTCGTCGGCCGCGGCGATCACCTCGGCGTCGCGCATCGAGCCGCCTGGCTGGATCACCGCGGTGATGCCGGCCGCGGCCGCGGCGTCGATGCCGTCGCGGAACGGGAAGAAGGCGTCGCTCGCCATCACCGAGCCGGCCACGGTCAGCTTCTCGTCGGCCGCCTTGATGCCGGCGATCTTGGCCGAGTAGACCCGGCTCATCTGGCCGGCGCCGACGCCGATGGTCTGGCGGTTCTTGGCGTAGACGATGGCGTTCGACTTGACGAACTTCGCCACCTTCCAGGCGAACACCAGGTCGTGCAGCTCGGCCTCGGTCGGCGCGCGCTGGCTCACCACCTTGAGCTCTTCCAGCTTGATGCGGTGCTCGTCGCGGTCCTGCACCAGCAGGCCGCCGGCGACGCGCTTGTAGTCCAGTGCGGCGGCGGGCCCGTCGAGCCAGGTGCCGCTTTCCAGCAGGCGCACGTTCTGCTTGGCCGCGACCACCTGCCGGGCTTCCGCGGAAACCTGCGGCGCGATGATCACCTCGACGAACTGGCGCTCGACGATGGCCTTGGCGGTGGCGGCGTCGAGTTCGCGGTTGAAGGCGATGATGCCGCCGAAGGCGGAAGTGGGATCGGTCTGCCAGGCCAGCTCATAGGCCTTGCCGATGCCGTCCAGGCTGACCGCCACGCCGCAGGGATTGGCGTGCTTGACGATCACGCAGGCCGGCTTGACGAAGGACTTGACGCACTCCAGCGCGGCGTCGGCGTCGGCGACGTTGTTGTAGGACAGCTCCTTGCCCTGCAGCTGGCGCGCCGCGCCGATGCTGCCGGAAGGGGCGTGGCGCTCGACATAGAACGCCGCGCGCTGGTGCGGGTTCTCGCCGTAGCGCATCGCCTGCTTCTTGTCGAACTGCAGGCCCAGCACGCCCGGGAAGAAATCGCGGCTGCCGTCCGCCGCCAGGCTCGACAGGTAGGCGGCCACCGCCGCGTCGTAGCGCGAAGTGTGGGCGAAGGCCTTGGTGGCGAGGGCGCGGCGGAAGCCCGCGTCGAGGCCGGCGCCTTCGATGGCGGCCAGCACCGCGCCGTAGTCGGCGGGATCGACGACGATGGCGACATGAGCATGGTTCTTGGCCGAGGCGCGCACCATCGCCGGGCCGCCGATGTCGATGTTCTCGATCGCCTCGTCGATGCCGACGGCCGGCTTGGCCACGGTCTGTTCGAAGGGATAGAGGTTGACCACGATCAGGTCGATCGGCGCGATGCCGTGCTCGGCCATCACCGCCTCGTCGGTGCCGCGGCGGGCCAGGATGCCGCCGTGGATTTTCGGATGCAGCGTCTTGACGCGGCCGTCCATGATCTCGGGAAAGCCGGTGACGTCCGAGACTTCGCGCGCCGGGATGCCGGCGGCGCGCAGCGACTTGAAGGTGCCGCCGGTGGAGATGAGCTCGATGCCGTCGGCCGCGAGGCGGGCGGCGAAGTCGATCAGGCCGTGCTTGTCGGAAACCGACAGCAGCGCGCGGCGCGGCTTGAGCGCGCTCATCGCAGGTGCATCGCGTCGGATTTGGCGGCGATCTTGTACTGGCTCAATTTCTTGCGCAGCGTGGCGCGGTTCAGGCCCAGCAGATCGGCGGCGCGCGACTGGTTGCCGTCGCAGTAGCGCAGCGTGGCGCGCAGCAGCGGCGGCTCCACCTGGCCGAGGATGATCTCGTACAGGTCTTTCGGCGCGTGGCCGTTGAGCGTGTTGAAGTACTCGTCGAGGCAATCGGCCACCGAGTGGCTGAGTGCTTTGTGCTCAGTCTTGGACATTAGAGAACGATGCTGCCCACTTCGTCGTGCTTGTTATTGTTCGAGTCTGCCCGGACCAACGTGCCCGCGCCGCTCGAGCGATTCCCCGCCGTGTTCACAAGTTCTGCGTGATCCGGCGCTGCTCCCTCGCTGAACATTTTTTCGCCAGATCGAAAAAGGGGGAGGCGATAATACTGAAGTCACGCGGTGAGCGAAAGCACCGTTCGTCACGTTACAGCGACCGCTTCACTTCGTTCAACGCTTGCGCGCGCTGATGCGCGCCCAATCCTCCTGCACGCCGTCCTCGTCGAACTCGCACCACGGTGCGTACGCGGCGCGCACCTCGTCGGCCTGCGAGCGCAGCACGCCGGCGAGAACGATGTGGCCGCCGCGGCGCAGTTGCCGGCACAACATCGGTGCAAGCGCGATCAGCGGCTTGGCGAGGATGTTCGCCAACACGATGTCCACAGATTCATCCACAGCTTGTTCAGTGAATTGCGCAAGGTCCGCGCAACGCAGGCGCGCGTCGACGCCGTTGAGCTGCGCATTGCCCTGGGTTGCGGTCAGCGCCTGCGGGTCGATGTCGACGGCGACGGCCTGCGCGGCGCCGCGCTTGAGCGCCGCGATGGCGAGAATGCCGGAGCCGCACCCATAGTCGAGCACGCGTTTGGCGGAAACATCATTGCCGGCCAGCCACTGCAGGCACAGCGCCGTGCTGGGGTGCGTGCCGGTGCCGAAAGCCAGGCCGGGGTCGAGCCGCACCACCGTCGCCGCAGGTTCTTCGACGACGTGGCCGGTCGGGCAGATCCACAGGCCCGGCGCTTGCGCGCCGCCGAAGCGCATTGGCTTGGCGTGCTGCAGCCAGGCGTTGATCCAGTCCTTGTCCTCGACCTTGCGTTGTTCGAAGCGCAGCGCCGCGCCGTCGGGCAGCAGCTCGCGCAGTATCGTGCGTACCCGGTCCAGGTCGGCTTCCGGATGGAACAGGCCGCGCGTGGCGGTGTGCTGCCACAGCGGCGTCTCGCCGACCCCGGGCTCGAACAAGGGATCGTCGGCCGCATCGTTCATGCTGACCGACACCGCGCCCTGCGCCAGCAGCACTTCTTCGGCGAACTCGGGATATTCGCTGACGACGGACAGTTCAATCCAGGACATGCATCCGCTCCTCGGAAAGCAAAAACGCCTCACGCGCAGGCGCGAAGGCCGCAGGGGAAAGTCAAAAGACGGCTTTTTCTTCGCGCTTCTCCCGCCGGCTTCGCCTCTTGCGTGAGCTCAAGCCCCGGCGGCCCACTCCGGGATGCGCTCGCCCAGATAGTGGATGTGGTGCTCGCCGCGCACGAACACCTCGTCCTCCATGATCCTGCGTTGCAGCGGGATGTTGGTCTGGATGCCTTCGACGATCATCTCCGCCAGCGCGGTGCGCATGCGGGCGATGGCCGATTCGCGCGTCGGGCCGTAGGCGATGAGCTTGCCGATCATCGAGTCGTAGTTCGGCGGCACGCGGTAGCCGGCGTAGACGTGCGAGTCCATGCGGATGCCGGGCCCGCCCGGCGCGTGGTACTTCTTCACCTCGCCGGGCGAGGGGATGAACTTGAACGGGTCCTCGGCGTTGATGCGGCACTCGATGGCGTGCCCGCGCAGCTGGATGTCCTCCTGCCGGAACGGCAGCGGCTCGCCGGCGGCGACCATGATCTGCTGGCGGATCAGGTCGATGCCGGTGACCATCTCGGTCACCGGGTGCTCCACCTGGATGCGCGTGTTCATCTCGATGAAGTAGAAGCGGCCGTTGTCGTAGAGGAACTCCATGGTGCCGGCGCCGCGGTAGCCGATGCGCCTGCAGGCGTCGGTGCACAGCTTGCCGATCTCCTCGCGCTGCGCCTGGGTGATGCCCGGGGCCAGCGCCTCCTCCACCACTTTCTGGTTGCGGCGCTGCATCGAGCAGTCGCGCTCGCCGAGGTAGACGGCATTGCCGTGCTCGTCGGCCAGCACCTGGATCTCGATGTGGCGCGGCACTTCCAGGTACTTCTCGAGGAACACCGAGCCGTCCTTGAACGCCTGCAAGGCCTCGGTGCGGGCCAGCTGGATCGAGTGGATCAGGTCGTCTTCCCTGCGCACCACGTGCATGCCGCGGCCGCCGCCGCCGGCGGCGGCCTTGATCAGCACGGGATAGCCCACCCGGGCCGCGATTTCGCGGCACCTGTGCTCGTCGTCCGGCAGAATGCCGTCGGAGCCGGGCACGCAGGGCACGCCGGCGCTGATCATCTCGGCTTTGGCGGTGGTCTTGCCGCCCATCAGCCGGATGGTCTCGGAGCGCGGGCCGATGAAGACGAAGCCGCTCTTCTCCACGCTCTCGGCGAAGTCGGCGTTCTCCGACAGGAAGCCGTAGCCGGGATGGATCGCGTCGGCCTGGGTCACCTCGGCGGCGCTGATGATCGCCGCCATGTTGAGGTAGCTGCCGGTGGCCGGCGCAGGGCCGATGCACACCGTCTCGTCGGCCAGGCGCACGTGCTTGAGGTCGCGGTCGGCGGTGGAGTGCACCGCCACCGTCTTGATGCCCAGCTCGCGGCAGCAGCGCTGGATGCGCAGCGCGATCTCGCCGCGGTTGGCGATCAGGATTTTCTGGAACATGTCAGCCCCTCAGCCTCAGGCTGGATCAATCGCGAAGAGGGGCTGATCGAATTCCACAGGCTTTTCGTTGTCCGCCAGCACCTCGACCACCACGCCGGCGCGGTCGGCCTCGATCTGGTTGAGCATCTTCATCGCCTCGATGATGCACAGCGTCTGCCCGGCCTTGACGGTCTGGCCGACCTCGACGAACGGCTTGGCGCCGGGCGAGGGCGCGCGGTAGAAGGTGCCGACCATCGGCGCCTTGATGATGTGGCGGGTGTCGGCGGGCCGGGCGGCCGGCGCGGGCGCGGCGGCCGGGACGGCGGCGGGCGCAGGGGCGGCTACGGGAGCGGGCGCTGCCGGCGCCGGCAGCGGCGGGGCCAGGTACTGCACCGGCATCGGCATGCCGGTCGGCTGGCGGCTGATGCGGACCGACTCTTCGCCTTCCTTGACTTCCAGTTCGGCGATGCCGGATTCCTCGACCAGTTCGATGAGGGTCTTGATCTTGCGCAGGTCCATAGCCTTGCTGACTCCCTAAAATTTCTCGATCGCCGCGGAACGCGGCCGGTTCAATGCTGTTGCAGCCGTTCGTGCGCGGCCTGCAGCGCCAGGCGATAGCCGAGCGGGCCGAGGCCGAGGATCACGCCGGCGGCGATGTCGGAAAAATACGAGTGATGCCTGAAGCTCTCCCGTGCATGCACGTTCGACAGGTGGATCTCGATGAACGGGATGCCCACGCCGAGCAAGGCGTCGCGCAGGGCGATGCTGGTATGCGTGTAGCCGCCCGGGTTGAACAGGATGAACGCCGCGCCGTCCTGCCGTGCCTGGTGGATGCGATCGATCAGCACGCCTTCACGGTTGTCCTGAAAGCAGTCCAGGGTGTGGCCCAGGCGCTGCGCCTCGGCCGCCAGGGCCGACTCGATCTGGGCCAGGGTCTGCGTGCCGTAGATCCCCGGCTCGCGGCTGCCGAGCAGGTTCAGGTTGGGGCCATTCAGCAGCAGCAGTCGGCTCACGCGTGCGGCTCTTCCGGGGACAGGCCGCATTGTGCATGAAGCGCCGGCCGGAAACAACAGCAACGCGAAGTTAACGAATTTTGACCGCTCGTTCGATGCGGTTGAAGGCAGATTCTGATTTATTGCGAGGAGCTGGGGAGGTGCGTCTCGACCACCTTCGCCAGCTCGGCCGGGGTGAACTCCCCAAGATGCCGGTCGATCAGCAGGCCGTCCGGGCTGACCACCACCGAGAACGGCAGGCCGCCCGGGCCATTGCCGAGCTTTTCCATCAGGTCGATCATCGAGTCGGGCGTGCCCGTCAGCACCGGATAATTGATGCCCAGCGGCTGCAGCATGCTGCGCACCGCATCCGGATCATCCACCGCCGGGCCGATGACCTGCAAGCCCCGCGCGCCGTACTGCTTCTGCAGCTTCACCAGTTCGGGAATCTCGTGCAGGCACGGCGTGCACCAGGTGGCCCAGAAATTCACCAGCAGCAGCTTGCCATGCCACTCGTCGAGGCTGTGCGGATGGCCGTCGAGGCCGTTCAGTTGCAGGCCAGCGGGCAGGGGCTCGCCGCCGGCCGCGACGCCGCCCTGGTGGGCGTAGCGGTAGAAGCCGAAGCCGGCGGCCGCGGCGATCAGGGCGGCGGCGACGATCAGGAGGGTGGAGCGCATCTTCGATCCGGAGTCTTGTTGTTCGAAAAACTCAGCGGCCGAGATCGACGACGTCGACCAGCCGCGACTGCGGCGGATAGCACACGCCGGCTTCGGCGCAGCCCTGCCAGTTCACCCGCAGCTGCTGCGGCGCCGCGGCGCCCTTGGGCCAGTGCAGCGTGGCCAGCAGGCTGTTGCGGTAGATCTCGGCGGTGCCCTCGTGCTCGTCATGCACCGTCTCGCCCTTGGGCAACTGCGGCGCGTCGAGCCGGCCGCCCTGCGGCTGCACCACCTGGAAGACGAGCCGCTTGCGGTACAGGTAATAGCCGGGGGCGATGTCCCAGTTCACTTTAAGGCTGTCGCCTTCGCGCGCTGCGGCGACCAGGCGGAAGGCCTGGTCGGCCTTGAGCAGGTCCTGGCTGTTGCCGGCAGCGCCGGTCTTCGACGGCCAGAAGCCGTCCGCGACAGCCGCGCCGGAAAGCAGGACGGCGAGCGTCGCCAGGAGAAGGCCGCGGCGGCGCCGAGCGCGGCTGCGGCCGGCTGCGGCGAGGCGGTCTGCAGCGGCTCCGCCGCCATCCGCCGGCGGCCTCTCCCTGTTCCGCGGCGCGGGCGAGGAACGATGGCCGGCAGCCAGCGGCTGCCGCTGGCCAGTTCGGGCCGCCTTGTTCATGTGGTCGAGTCCTGAACCCAATGCAGGTAGGCGGGGAGCCCGCCAGCGACATTGACCGCCACGATCTCCGGAAGTTCGTAAGGATGCAGGCGGCGCACCTCGGTCTCCAGCGCGGCGTAGCGGGCGCGGGTGGTCTTGGCGATCAGCACGGTCTCCTCGCTGCGCTCGACCTGCCCCTGCCAGCGATACACCGAGCGCGCGCCGGGCACGGCGCTGACGCAGGCGGCCAGCCGCGCTTCCACCAGGGCCGTGCCCAAGGCATCGGCCGACCCGGCGGGACAGCTGATGAAAACCAACAGGATCTCGGCGCTCTGGCGGGTCGGGCTGCGGGGCATGGAAAAGCGTGCGGTACGGCGCAGGCGCAGTCTAAGGGCGCGGCGCAGGCTCCGCCACCTGCCCGGCATGGCGCGGCGGCCCGCGGCTGGTTACAGTCCGGCGGTGACCAGCGTCGCCATCAAGCCCGCCCCCGCCAGCCAGGCCCAGGCCTTGCCGCCCTCGCGCGTGCTCGGCTTCGCCGTCGCCCTGTCACTGGCCACCCTGGTGCTGTGCCTGGAACTGGTCTGCGGCCGGCCCGATCCGGGCCTGGACCTGCGCTACGTGCAGGGCGACCAACCGCCCCTGCTGCAGTCCATGTCTCCGGCGCTGGCGCCGCTGGCCGCCGGCACGCCGATCGTCGCCATCGGCGTGCCCGGCCAGGCGCCGATGGCGCTGCGCGGCGACGACCTGGCCCCCGAGCCCGATGCGGCCTTCCAGGACTACGCCAGCTTCAACCGTTTCTTCGAGCGCCAGCAGCGGCTGAGCGAGATCATGGCGGCGCCGGAGATCGAGCTGCACACCGCCGACGGCGGCGTGCTGCGCGTGCCGATGGAGCGGCACCGCGCGGTGTCCGACCTGCCCTTCATCTTCTGGCTGCAGGTGGTCTGCGCCATCGGCGCCTGGCTCACCGGCATGGCGATTTTCGCCTTCCGCCCGGATCAGGCTGCGGCGAAGTACTGCGCCGTCGCCGGCTTCGGCGCGCTGCTGATGTGCGGCAGCGCGGCGGTGTACAGCTCGCGCGACCTGGCGCTGCCCGGACAGCTGTTCCGGCTGCTGTCCGGCGCCAACCACTTCGGCGCCCTGTTCAACATCGGCGCCTTCACCGCGGTGCTGTGGCACTACCCCCAGGCGCTGGGGCGGGCCCGTCCGGGCCTGTGGCTGGTGCTCGGCTACACCCTGGCCTGGGCCGTCGATTTCCTGCAGCTGCTGCCCTTCGGCAACCTGTTCCAGCAACTGGTGATCATCGGCGGCTATTTCTCCAGCATGGTGCTGGCCGCGGTGCAATGGCGCGCCGCCCGGGGCGACCCGCTGCGCCGCGCCGCGCTGCAGTGGTTCTTCCTGTCCTGGTTCGTCGGCAGCGGCGCCTTCCTGGCCCTGGTGTCGGTGCCGGCGCTGGCCGGCATCGACAGCGGCAGCCTGCAGGCGTATGCCTTCAGCTTCCTGCTGCTCAACTGCATCGGCCTGGCCCTCGGCATTTCGCGCTACCGCCTGTTCGACCTGGAAACCTGGTGGTTCCGGGCGGTGATGCTGGTCATCGGCGGCTTCTCGGTGGTGGTGCTCGACGTGGTGTTCGCCGCCACCCTGCATTTCGAGGCGCCGGCGGCGCTGGCCGCTTCGCTGATCCTGGCCGGCTGGATGTACTTTCCGGCGCGGCAATGGCTGATGTCGCGCTTCCTCACCGGCGCGCAGCGCCTGCGCGTCGACGACGTGCCGGGTCTGCTGCGAGACGTGCTCGCGCCCAACGCCTACGCCGTCGACGAGCTGTTGCCGGAGGCGCTGCGCCAGCTCTACAACCCGCTGGCGCTGCACCCGCTGCCGGCGCCGCTGGAGGAGGTGGTCATCGCCGACGAAGGCCTGGCGCTGCGCGTGCCCGGCATCGGCGCCCAGCCGGCCTGGGAGGCGCGCTTCGCCGGCGACGGCCAGCGGCTGTTCACCCGCCGCGACGCCGAGGTGGCCTCGGCGGTGCGCGCCGTGCTGGACCGCGTCGCCGCCTACCAGGTGGCGGTGGAACGCGGCATCGAGCAGGAGCGCGCGCGCGTCGCCCAGGACCTGCACGACGACATCGGCGCGCGCCTGCTGACCCTGCTGCACCGCTCGGAAGGCGAAGCGGCGCAGTCGATCCGCGAAGTGCTGGCCAGCCTGCGCCTGACGGTCTACGGCCTCGGCGCGCGGCCGCAGTCGATCGTCGACTGCCTGGCCCACTGGCGCGCCGAGGCGGGCGAGCGCTGCGAGGCGTCCGGCGTGCACCTGGAATGGCGCGAGCGCGCGCCGCTGTGCGGGGCGATGCTCGACGCGCCGCAGCAGCTCAACCTGGCGCGGGTGATCCGCGAAGCGCTGAGCAATGCGCTGCGTCATGCCCGGCCGACCCGGGTGGAGATCGAGGTCGCGGTGGTCGACAATGCGCTGGAGATCTCGCTGGCCAACGACGGCGCCGGCCAGCCGCCGGAACAGTGGCGCAGCGGCCTGGGCCTGCGCGGCATGGACCATCGCATGCAGCGGCTGGGCGGCAGCCTCAGCCTGGACGGCGACGAGCGCCGCACCCGGGTGGCGCTGCGCCTGCCGCTGCACTGAGCGGATGGTGTTTTTATAAAAAGCCTGGCGGGTTTTACAAGATCTTTACGCGACGGCGCTTGCGCCGGGGCCGGCGGGCGCGCAGTGTGTCCGCGGCGTGGAAGTGCCCCTGTTTTGGGGGGTGACGTAGTTCAAGGATGAGGAAGAAACTGTGATGCAGCAAAGGCAATTCCCAGGAGTGGCAGAGATGCGGCACGGCTTGGTGGTGGAAGACCTGGCCGCCTCCGCGCAATGGCTCGCACGCGTATTGCAGGAGGCCTTCCCGGGAATCACGGCCATCACCGCCGAGACCTTGCAGGAAGCGCGCGCCGCCGCGCTCAAGACCGAGCCCGACATCGCGCTGGTGGACCTCGACCTGCCGGACGGGTCCGGCGTCGACCTGATCCGCGAGTTCAGCCGCGCCTATCCGGCCTGCCGCTGCATCGTCACCACCATCTACGCCGACGACCGCCACCTGTTTCCGGCGCTGCGTTCCGGCGCCCAGGGCTACCTGCTCAAGGACCAGCCGATCGAGCGCGTGGTCGCCGCGCTGCAGGCCATCGGCGGCGGCGAGCCGCCGCTGTCCCCGGCCATCGCCCAGCGCCTGTTGCGCGTGTTCAGCGACGAGCAGGCGCAGAACAGCTCGGAGGAGGCGCGCCTGACCGCCCGCGAGCGCGAAACCCTGGTGCTGATCGCCAAGGGGTTCCGCCTGCCGGACGTGGCGCAGCAGCTCGGCGTGACCCGCCACACCGCCGCCGGCTTCATCAAGGCCATCTACCGCAAGCTCAACATCTCCAGCCGCGCCGAAGCGGCCCTGGAAGCGGCCCGCATGGGGCTGGTCCGCACCGACTTCTGAAGCGAAGGCCGCCTCGCGCCAGGCGCGGGGACGCCGGGCAAAGGCAAGCGTTCATGACCCGCCCGGCGCCCTCGCAACCGCAGGAGACCGCTTTTAAGCTTTTGAGCGGCGCCGTGCAAAAATAGGCCATACCCCCTATTGCCGCACGCCATGCTCAACCCCGAACCGAATTATCTGCACGCCGAGCCCCTGCCGGCGCGCTCGCCGCTGCGCGCGGCCATCACCGAACTGTACCTGGCCGACGAGACCGCCCTGGTCAACCGCCTGCTGGCCATCGCCGAGCCGCCGAACGAACTGGGCGGCCAGATCATCGGCCAGGCCGCGGACTGGGTGCGCCGCGTGCGCCAGCTCAAGGAGTCGCAGAGCGCGCTCGACGCCTTCATGCGCGAATACGACCTGTCGTCCGAGGAGGGCGTGCTGCTGATGTGCCTGGCCGAGGCCCTGCTGCGCATTCCGGACGACGAGACCGCCGAGAAGCTGATCGCCGACAAGCTGTCCGAGGCCGACTGGGAGAAGCACCTGGGCTCCTCCGACTCGCTGTTCGTCAACGCCTCCACCTGGGGGCTGATGCTGACCGGGCGCATCGTGCGCATGCCGGTCGACACCCCGGGGAACTTCCGCGCCGTCTGGCAGCGCCTGATGGCGCGCGGCGGCGAGCCGGTGATCCGCGTCGCGGTGCGCCGTGCCATGCGGATGATGGGCAGCCAGTTCGTGATGGGGCGCACCATCGAGGAGGCGCTGAAGCGCTCGCAGGGCCGCGACCAGCGCGCCTACCTGCATTCCTTCGACATGCTCGGCGAGGCCGCGCTCACCGCCGCCGACGCCGAGCGCTATTTCAGGTCCTACCAGGCCGCCATCGTCAGCATCGGCAGCTTCAGCGGCGGCAGCCGCGACCTGCCGGTGTTCCTGCGGCCGGGCATCTCGGTCAAGCTGTCGGCGCTGCATCCGCGCTACGAGTACGGCAACCGCGCCCGCGTGCTGGCCGAGCTGACGCCCAAGCTGCTGAGCCTGGCGCAGGCGGCGCGCGCCCAGGACATCGGCCTGACCGTCGATGCCGAGGAGGCCGACCGCCTGGAGCTGTCGCTGGACGTGCTGGAGGCGGTGTACCGCGACCACAGCCTGCGTGGCTGGGAGGGCCTGGGCCTGGCGGTGCAGGCGTTCCAGAAGCGCGGCATCGCCGTGATCGAATGGCTGGAAAGCCTGGTGCGCGAGGTCGGCCGGCGCATGCCGGTGCGCCTGGTCAAGGGCGCTTACTGGGACACCGAGGTCAAGCGCGCTCAGGAGCAGGGCCTGCCCGGCTACCCGGTGTTCACCCGCAAGGCCAACACCGACGTCGCCTACCTGGCCTGCGCCCGCCGGCTGATCGCAGCGCGCGAGCTGTTCTACCCGCAGCTGGCCACCCACAACGCCCACACCGTGGCGGCGGTGCGCGCCTACGCCGGCAACGACCAGGGCTACGAGTTCCAGCGCCTGCACGGCATGGGCGAGGCCCTGTACCAGGTGGTACGGGAGGATTCGCCCGTGCCCTGCCGCGTCTACGCCCCGGTCGGCAGCCACGAGGACCTGCTGCCCTACCTGGTGCGGCGCCTGCTGGAGAACGGCGCCAATACCTCGTTCGTCAACCGCATCTTCGACGAGAACGTCGAGCCGGAGCACCTGGTCGCCGACCCGGTGGCCGCGGTCAAGGCCCTGGCGGTCAAGCCCAACCCGGCGCTGCCGCTGCCGGCCGAGCTGTACGGCGCCACCCGCCGCAACTCGGCCGGCCTCAACCTCGCCGACGAGGCGGTGCAGCGCGGCTTTGCCCGCGAGCTGGCGGCGGTGCCGCCGCCGCCGCGCGCCGCCTCGATGCTGTACGACGGCGCCGCCACTGCCGGCGAGGTGCGCGCCATCACCAGCCCCGCGGACCGCCGGCGGGTGGTCGGCGAGTGGCTGCCGCTGGAGCGGGCGCGGGTGCGCGACGCGGTGGCCGCCGCCGCCGGCGCCTATCCGCGCTGGAACGCCACGCCGGTGGAAAGCCGCGCCGCGATCCTGGAACGCGCCGCCGACCGCCTCGAGGCGCGCCGCGCCGAGTTCATGCAGCTGCTGATCGCCGAGGCCGGCAAGACCGTGCTCGATGCCCTGGCCGAAGTGCGCGAGGCGGTCGATTTCCTGCGCTTCTACGCCGCGCAGGGGCGGCGCCTGCTGGCCCACGCCGAAACGCTGCCGGGCCCGACCGGCGAACACAACGAGCTGCAGCTGCACGGCCGCGGCGTGTTCGTCTGCATCAGCCCCTGGAACTTCCCGTTGGCCATCTACACCGGCCAGATCGCCGCCGCGCTGGTGGCCGGCAATCCGGTCATCGCCAAGCCGGCCGAGCAGACCAACCTGGTCGCGGCGCAGATGGCGCAGCTGCTGCGCGACGCCGGCGTGCCGAGCTACGTGTTCCAGAACGTGCTGGGCGAGGGCGACATCGGCGCCGAGCTGGTGGGCGATCCGCGCATCGCCGGCGTCGCCTTCACCGGCTCGGTCGAGGTGGCGCAGGCCATCAACCGCAGCCTGGCCGCGCGCAAGGGCCCGATCGCCACCCTGATCGCCGAGACCGGCGGCCAGAATGCGATGGTGGTCGATTCCTCGGCGCTGCCCGAGCAGGTGGTGAAGGACGCCCTGTATTCGGCCTTCTATTCCGCCGGCCAGCGCTGCTCGGCGCTGCGCGTGCTGCTGCTGCAGGAAGAAATCGCCGACAAGACCATCCACATGCTCAAGGGCGCCATGCAGGAACTGGCCATCGGCGACCCGGCGCTGCTATCCACCGACGTCGGCCCGGTCATCGACGAGCCGGCACGCGCGCGCCTGGCGGCGCACGGCGCGGCGATCCAGCAGAACGGCAGGCTGGTGCAGCAGCTGGCGCTGCCGCAACCGGTGGCGCACGGCACCTATTTCGCGCCGCTGGCGGTGGAGATCGGCAGGCTGGAGGACCTGCAGGAGGAGCACTTCGGCCCGATCCTGCACATCGCCCGCTATCCGGGGCGCCGCCTGGAGGCGGTGATCGAGTCGATCAACCAGACCGGGTTCGGACTGACCCTGGGTGTGCACAGCCGCATCGAGTCGACCTGGCGCCGGGTCCAGTCCCTGGCCCACGTCGGCAACTGCTACATCAACCGCGGCATGACCGGCGCGGTGGTCGGGGTGCAGCCTTTCGGCGGCGAGGGCCTGTCCGGCACCGGCCCCAAGGCCGGCGGCCCGCACTACCTGCTGCGCTTCGTCACCGAGCGCACCCTGACGGTCAACACCGCCGCGGTCGGCGGCAACGCGCGCCTGCTCGCCGCGTCGGGCTAGCTTTGCCGCCGCCCTCTCCGCCCCGGAGAGAGCGGCGGCCTCCGGTCATCGCCGCCGTTGCCGCTCCCGCGGCAACGGGCGAGTCAGGGGTCCGGCCGCTCGCGCGCATGTGGCATGTCTGCCGTCGTCACCCGCCGATCACCAGCTGCGTCTGCGTCACCAGCGCCAGCAGCTTGCCGGCTTCGGAGCGGAGGGTGGTCTGCCATACCGACGTGGTCCTGCCGCGGTGCACGGCGGTGCATTCGGCCAGCACCGTGGCGCCCGCGGGCGCCGCGCCGAGGAAGTTGGTCTTGGACTCCAGCGTGGTGGTGCGGGCGTTGGGCGGCAGGTTGAGGAATGCGCCGACGGCGCCGAGCGTGTCGGCCAGCGCCATCATGCTGCCGCCGTGCAGGATGCCGCCGAGGGTGCACAGCTCCGGGCGCACCTTCAGCCGGCCGCAGACCCGCTCCGGCCCGGCTTCGGTCAACTCCAGGCCAAGCAGGCCCGGCAGCAGGTTCTTGAACTGCGCGTTGATCGCCTCCGCCGGGTTCATGCCGCGCCTGCGTCAGGCATCGCAGCCAGCAGCGCGCAGCCGCCGGCCAGCTCCACCGCCATGAAGATCCAGGGCCAGCGGCCCGGCGCACCGTCGAGCAGGGCGGAGAGCAGGCGGCCCGCCGCCATGCCGAGCAAGGCCACCGCCACGGCCAGCAGCACGCCGCTGCGCAGCGGCGCCTGCGCGCCGCACAGCAGGGCGGCGACGGCCAGGCCGAAGCCGCCGTAGACCGCGCGCACCTCGTTGCGGCCGTCGCGCGTCAGGCCGGGCGTGCCGAAATACGCCACGATGCGTTCCGGCCGGGCCAGCGCCGCCAGCCCCATCGCGGCGAAGCCGGCGGCGATGCACAGCACCGTGAGCATGGGCACGGCGGCCTCAGTGGATCAGGTTGGCGGCGACCTGCCGCGAGATGCGGCCGTCGCGGGCCGGCTGGCGCTGGCGCAGCAGCAGGTACAGCAGCGGCCCGAAGGACCCGAGGAAAATCGTCGCCACCACGAAAGGCCAGGCACCGCGGCCGCGCTGGCGCGCATCCTGGACCATCCACACGCAGACCAGGCTCAGGGAAACGGTCAGGTCGCACAGTACCTGGATGCCGCCGGCATTGCTCAGGTGGCTGCTCAGGATGCCGACATAGCCGACATTGAACAGCACATAGGTGGAGTAGGCGCCGAAGGCGGCAAAAACCAGGATGAGCAGTACGCGGGCCATGACGGGCTCCTGTTGGGGGATGCCCGGGCACTGTGCGCGGCGGGGGTAGGAGGCTCAATTACGCCCCAGGTAATAGCCGGCCGGCCGGCGAAGGCGCAGACTGCGGCCATGTCCACCGTACAGCCCGTCCGCAACGCCCGGCCCGCGCCGATCCCGACCGACCTCAGCTTCGGCGAGGTGCTGCGCGAGACGCGCGGCGCGCGCAAGCTGAGCCAGCTCGAGCTGGCGGTCGAGGCCGGCATCTCGCAGCGCCACCTCAGCTTCCTCGAATCCGGCCGCGCCCGCCCGAGCCGCGCCATGGTGCTGCAGCTGGCCGAGTCGCTGGAGCTGCCGCTGCGGGTGCGCAACCGCCTGCTGGTCGCCGCCGGCTTCGCCCCGGTGTTCCCGCAGCGGGCGCTCGACAGCGAGGACATGGCGCCGGTGCGCCAGGCCCTGCAGCGACTGCTCAGCCACCACGAACCGTATCCCGCCCTGGTGATGGACCGCGGCTGGAACATCCTGATGACCAACCGCGCGCTGGACCGCCTGACCGGCCTGCTCGGCGACCCCGACGCGGTATGGCGCCGCGTCTGCGGCGACGGTCCGCGCAACATGCTCAAGTTCACCTTCCATCCGCAGGGGATGCGGCCGCTGGTCAGCAACATGGCCGAGGTCGGCTCCGAGCTGCTGGCGCGGGCGCGGCTGGAGGCGCTGGAGGAGCCTGCCGTGGCCCGGCTGCTCGACGAGATCCTGGCCTATCCCGACACGCCGATGCGCTGGAAGCACGCCGACCCGGTGTCGCACCCGCCGCCGGTGCTGGCGGCGCAGCTGCGCATGGGCGAGCTGCGCCTCAGCCTGTTCACCATGCTCAGCACCTTCGGCACGCCGCAGGACGTGACCACCGACAGCCTGCGGGTGGAGCACCTGTTCCCGGCGGATGCGGAGAGCGAAGCGCTGCTGAAGCGGCTCGCCGGGCTTTGAAGCCGGGGGTCAGGGGACCGGCGGTTCGGGATCAACCGCTTCCACCAGGCCCCGGTTCCTTGCGCATCACTCCGCCTCGTCCTCGCCGCCCGCCGCCGCCGCGCTGACTGCGTGCGCCAGCGGCGCAGCCTCGGCCTTGAGCAGGCGCTGCGCCAGCACCGCGGCCTGGGTGCGGCGGTACAGGCCCAGCTTGCGCAGGATGGCGGTGACATGGGCCTTGATCGTCGCCTCCGACACGTTGAGGTCGCCGGCGATCTGCTTGTTGAGGCGGCCGTCGGCCAGCATCATCAGCACCCGGAACTGCTGCGGCGTGAGGCTGGAGACGCGCTGCGCCAGTTCGCGCTCCTCGCCGTCCTCCTCCGCCGTGCTCTCCGGCACCCCGGGCGGCAGCCAGACGCCGCCTTCCAGCACCGCGTGCAGGGCCTCGCCGATGATCTCGATCCCGGCCGACTTGGGGATGAAGCCGCAGGCGCCGAAGTCGAGGGCGCGGCGCATCACCGCCGGCTCCTCCACCGCCGACACCAGCACCACCGGAATCGCCGGGTACTGGCCGCGCAGTCCGATCAGGGCCGAGAAGCCCTGCACGCCGGGCATGCGCAGGTCGAGCAGGATCAGGTCGGCGCGCGGATGGTCCTGCACCGCCCGGTGCAGCGCCTCGGGCGAATCGGCTTCGACGATCTGCACGCCGGGCAGCAGCTGCGCCACCGCCGTGCGCAGGGCGCTGCGGAACAGCGGATGGTCGTCGGCGATGATCAGCGTCGAAACCAGGCTCAAGGGGGTCGCGTCCTCCGGCGGGGAGCCGCCCGTCCCGGGGTTCACGGGCAGGGCTTGTCGTAGTTGCAGGCCAGAGTATCGCAAAGCGGGGTTCCTTGAAGCGCGGCGCGCCTGAGAGGTTTTAGCCGCATCGGCCTGTCACGTCCTATTCGACCAAAGCCGCATAATGGCGGGACATGGTCCACTACCGTCACAGTTACCACGCCGGCAACTTCGCCGACGTGTTCAAGCATGTCCTGCTGGTCGGCCTGCTCGGCGCCCTCAACCGCAAGGACAAGCCCTGGTGCTACCTCGACACCCATGCCGGGGCGGGGGACTACGACCTCGGCTTCGAGGGCGCCAACCGCACCGGCGAGTGGCGCGACGGCATCGGCCGCCTTGGCGACGCCCACGGCGCCCCGGAGCTGGTGGCCGAATACCTGCGGCTGATCGCCGCCGGCCGCCGCCATGGCCAGGCCGAGCACTACCCGGGCTCGCCGCAGTTCGCCCGCGCCCTGGCCCGCCCGGACGACCGCCTGGTGCTGTGCGAGAAGGTGCCGGAGGTGGCGGCGGCGCTGAAAACCTCGCTGCGCGGCGACCGCCGCGCCGCGGTGCACCTGCGCGACGGCTACGAGGCCCACGCGCTGCTGCCGCCGGCGGAAAAGCGCGGCCTGGTGCTGATCGACCCGCCGTTCGAGCGCAGCGACGAGCTCGACGCCATCGCCGGGCTGATCGGCAAGTCCGTCGCCCGCTTCGCCGGCGGCATCTATGCCGCCTGGTATCCGGTGAAGAACCCCCACCAGGTGTCGCGCTTCGTGCGCGGCGTCGCCAAGGACACCGGCAAGCCGCTGCTCAACCTGGAATTCGACAATGGCGCCGAGGCCGAGGACGGCATCCGCTTCGTCAGCACCGACCGGCCGCGGCCGGGCCAGCCGCAGCGGCGCGAGCGGCCCGAGGCGCGGCGGCGCCATCAGGCCGAGGCCTCCACTGGCATCGCCCGCGTCGCCGAGAAGAAGATCATGCACGCCTGCGGCCTGCTGGTGGTGAATCCCCCGTTCTGCTTCGAGGCCGAGGCCGCCGCCGCCCTGCAATGGCTCAAGCCGCGGCTTGCGCAGGGACCGCGCGCAGGCTTTACGATTACGCAGGCTTAGGAAGACCACGGAGGAGGCCATGGCGGAGAGCGGGGTCGCGTTCGATACGGCCGCCCACGCCGAGCGGCTGCGGCGTGAAGGCTACACCATCATCCCGGACTTCCTGCCGCCGGAGACGCTGCGCGCCGTGCGCGAGGGCCTCAAGCCCTATCTGGGCAGCCACCAGGGCCGCAACAATTTCGAAGGCTACAAGACCGAGCGCGTCTACACCCTGGTGGCGCGGGCCCCGGTGTTCCAGGACATTGCCTGCGACGCGCGCGTGCTGTCCCTGCTCGACCTGTTCCTCCAGCCCGGCTACCTGCTTACCGCCAGCCAGGCTATCTGCATCCATCCGGGGGAGACGCCGCAGCCGGTGCATGCCGACGATTCCTTCTACCTGATCCCGCGGCCGCGCCCGCCGATCAGCCTCAGCACCATCGTCGCGGTCGACGCCTTCACCGCCGAAAACGGCGGCACCGAGATCATCGCCGGCAGCCATGCCTGGGGCGACGAGCACGTCAGGAGCCTGTACGGCAGCGGCGGCATGGAGCCGGCCGAAAGCCCGGCGCTGCTGGCGCAGCTGCGCCCGGTGCAGATGCCGGCCGGCGCCTGCGTGGTCTTTCTCGGCACTCTCCTGCACCGCGGCGGCGCCAACCGCAGCGCGGCGCCGCGCCTGGCCTTCTCCAACCAGTACTGCGAGCCCTGGGCGCGTACCCAGGAGAATTTCTACCTCGGCGTGCCGCCGCAGCTGGTGCGGGGCATGGCGCCGCGCCTGCAGCAGCTGCTCGGCTACGGCATCTGGCCGCCCTTCATGGGCCATGTCACCGCCTCGCACCCGCTGAAGACGCTGGAGCCCGGCTACGTCAACGCCGTGCTTGCGCAGCGCGCGGGCGATGGGGCAGGGTAGGCCCTCGCCACCTCAAGCCAGCGCCATGTCCGAAACCGGCAACCCGGCCGCAGCGCCGATCCGCACCCTGCACCAGGGCCAGTTCCTGATCCTGCGCCGCAGCGGGCATTGGGAGTACGTCGAACGTGTCAACCAGCGCGGCGCCGCCTTCATCCTCGCCGTCACCGAGGCGCGCGAAATCGTGCTGGTGGAGCAGTACCGCGTGCCGTTGCGCGCCCGCTGCATCGAGCTGCCGGCCGGCATCATCGGCGACGAGGCGGCGTTCAAGGACGAGGCGGTGGGCGCCGCCGCGCTGCGCGAGCTGGAGGAGGAGACCGGCTTCCGCGGCAGCCATGCCGAGCTGCTCGTCAGCGGCCCGGTGGCCTGCGGCCTGACCTCGGAAATGCTGCACCTGTATCGCGCCCACGGTCTGCGGCGGGTGCACGCCGGCGGCGGCGTGGACGGCGAGGACATCACGGTGCACGTGGTGCCGCTGGACCAGGCGCCGCAGTGGCTGGCCGGGCAGGGGCAGGCCGGCAAGCTGGTCGAGCCGCGCATCTATGCCGGGCTGTGGTTCGCGCAGAACGGCTGAAACGGCCGGCGGCACCGCCGCGGCCCGCCAGGATGGGATGGTTCAGCGCAAGGTGCCGATGTAGTGCTGCGCCACGTCCGGCTCCACGCTGGCCGGCCGCGCCGCCGCGGGTGCCGGCTTGCGCGGCGCCGGACGGCCGCCCAGCAGGGCCTGGAAGCGCTGCACCAGGTTCTGCGTTTCGGGGTCCGGGTCGCTGGCGGCAAGGCGCAGGATTTCGCGCGCGTATTCGTCGTTCTGCGCCATCCACATTGCATCCACCACGCGGCCGCTGCTGCGCCGCAGCCGCACGTACAAGTGGGTGGCCAGGGAAAAACGTTCGACTTGCGTCATTTCTGTGCGCCCCTTTGCACGCTCATGGAATCTGCTCGCCGTGCTGCGACAGGTCCAGGCCGGTGAATTCCGCTTCCGCGTCCACCCGCAGGCCCATGGTCCACTTCACCACGCAGAGGATCAGCAGCGACATGACGGCGCTGTAGCCCAGCGTGGCGAAGGCGCCGATACATTGCGTCAGCAGGTTGGCTTCGGCGCCGCTGATCGCCTTGTTCGAGAACACGCCGGTGAGGATGGCGCCGATCATGCCGCCGATGCCGTGGATGCCGAACACGTCGAGCGAATCGTCGGCGCCGAGCAGCTTCTTCAGGCCGGTGGCGCCCCAGTAGCAACCGATGCCGGCGACGGCGCCGATGGCCAGCGCCCCGAACTGGTCGACGAAGCCCGAGGCGGGAGTGATCGCCACCAGCCCGGCGACGGCGCCGGAGCAGGCGCCGAGCAGCGACACCCGCATGCGCAGCATCCATTCCGTCAACATCCAGGTCAGCGCGGCGGTCGCGGTGGCCAGCTGCGTCACCAGCATGGCCATGCCGGCACGGCCGTCGGCGGCGGTGGCCGAGCCGGCGTTGAAGCCGAACCAGCCCACCCACAGCAGCGCCGCGCCGGTCATGGTGAAGGCCAGGTTGTAGGGGATGAAAGGTTCGCGGCCGTAGCCGTGGCGCTTGCCCAGCATGTAGGCGCAGACGATGCCGGCGGCGCCGGCGTTGATGTGCACCACCGTGCCGCCGGCGAAGTCCTGGTCGCCCATGGCCGCCAGCCAGCCGCCCGGCTCCCACACCCAGTGCGCCACCGGCGCGTAGACCAGCAGCGACCACAGGCTCATGAAGACCACCATGGCGCCGAAGCGCATCCGCTCGGCGAAGGCGCCGGCGATCAGGGCCGGCGTGATGATGGCGAAGGTCAGCTGGAACATGATCAGTACCGTCTCGGGGATGGTGCTGGCGACGTGGCTGACGCTGATCAGGTTCTGGTTCTTGTCGAACGTCACGCCGCCGAGCAGGACGCGGCTCAGGCCGCCGATCCAGGGGGTGCCGGGGGTGAACGCCAGGCTGTAGCCGATCACCACCCACAACACAGTCACCAGGCAGGTGATGGTGAAGCTCTGCAGCGCGGTGCCGATGACGTTCTTCTTGCGCACCATGCCGGCGTAGAACAGGGCCAGGCCGGGAATGGTCATCAGCAGCACCAGGGCGGTGGAGGCCAGCATCCAGGCGGTGTCGCCGGAGTTGATCTTGTCCAGCGTGGTCACGAACGGGGCGGTCGGCGCCGCTGGCGTGTCGTCGGCCAGCAGCGGCCCCGCGGCCAGCAGCAGCAGGGCCGCAAGCCCCGGCCGCAGCATTCCTGCCCCTTGTCTCATTGGTCCGGCTCCCTGTGTTTGCAACAGGCAACGCAACAAGCGGGCCAAGGCGCCGCGCGGGCGATTTTCCTTGCCGTGCCGGGGCACTTGCCCTATCGTGATGCAAACAGCCGGGGGTGCCGTGCCATCGGGCGCGGCTGAGAGAGTCCCTTGGAACCTGATCCGGATGATACCGGCGTAGGGAAGGCTGCCGCGGAACCACTCTTTGCGCGCGCTTTCCCTTCGCCTTGACGCGAGGAAGATGCATGAGCGCCGCCGCCGAAGATGTCCTGAGCCAAAGCCTGCAACGCAAAGCCGAGGAGCTCTCGGCCGAAGTTCGCCAGCCGTTCCCGAAAAGCCGCAAGATCTACGTCCAGGGCTCGCGTCCGGACCTCCGCGTGCCGATGCGCGAAGTCAGCCAGACGCCGACCCGCACCGCCAACGGCGAGGAAGCCAACCCGCCGCTCACCGTCTACGACACCAGCGGCCCCTACACGGATCCGGATGCGCGCATCGACCTGCTGGCCGGCCTGCCGCCGCTGCGCTCGGCCTGGATCGCCGAGCGCGGCGACACCGAAGCGCTGAAGGGGCCGACCTCGATCTTCGGCCGCATCCGCGCCGCCGACGAGAAAACACGGCACCTGCGCTTCGGCCACATCCGCAAGCCGCTCAAGGCCAGGGCCGGGGCCAATGTCAGCCAGATGCACTACGCCCGCCGCGGCATCGTCACGCCGGAAATGGAGTACGTCGCCATCCGCGAGAACGCGCGGCTGGAGGAGCTGCGCGAGACCTACGCCAGGGCGGGCTACCTGCGCCGGCACCAGGGCCAGTCCTTCGGCGCGGCGATTCCGCCCGGCATCACCCCCGAGTTCGTGCGCAGCGAGCTGGCGCGCGGCCGCGCCATCATTCCGGCCAACATCAACCACCCGGAACTGGAGCCGATGATCATCGGCCGCAATTTCCTGGTGAAGATCAACGCCAACATCGGCAACAGCGCCGTCACCTCCAGCATCGCCGAGGAGGTGGAGAAGATGGTGTGGGCCACGCACTGGGGCGGCGACACGGTGATGGACCTGTCCACCGGCAAGCACATTCACGAGACGCGCGAGTGGATCCTGCGCAACTCGCCGGTTCCCATCGGTACCGTGCCGATCTACCAGGCGCTGGAGAAGGTCGACGGCAAAGCCGAGGAACTGACCTGGGAGATCTTCCGCGACACGCTGATCGAGCAGGCCGAGCAGGGGGTGGACTACTTCACCATCCACGCCGGCGTGCTGCTGCGCTACATCCCGCTGACGGCCAGGCGCGTCACCGGCATCGTCTCGCGCGGCGGCTCGATCCTCGCCAAGTGGTGCCTGGCGCACCATCGGGAGAATTTCCTCTACACCCATTTCGAGGACATCTGCGAGATCATGAAGGCCTACGACGTCAGCTTCTCGCTCGGCGACGGCCTGCGCCCCGGCTCCATCGCCGACGCCAACGACGAGGCCCAGTTCGGCGAGCTGGAGACCCTGGGCGAGCTGACCCGCATCGCCTGGAAGCACGATGTGCAGACCATGATCGAGGGCCCCGGCCACGTGCCGATGCAGCTGATCAAGGAAAACATGGACAAGCAGCTCAAGGATTGCGACGAGGCGCCGTTCTATACCCTGGGGCCGCTGACGACCGACATCGCGCCGGGCTACGACCACATCACCAGCGGCATCGGCGCCGCCATGATCGGGTGGTTCGGCACCGCCATGCTGTGCTACGTCACGCCCAAGGAGCACCTGGGGCTGCCGGACAAGGACGACGTGCGCGAGGGCATCATCACCTACAAGATCGCCGCCCATGCCGCCGACCTGGCCAAGGGCCACCCGGCGGCGCAGGTGCGGGACAACGCGCTGTCCAAGGCGCGCTTCGAGTTCCGCTGGGAAGACCAGTTCAATCTCGGCCTGGATCCGGAGAAGGCCAAGGAATTCCACGACGAGACGCTGCCGCAGGAGGGCGCCAAGCTGGCCCACTTCTGCTCGATGTGCGGCCCGCACTTCTGCTCGATGAAGATCACCCAGGACGTGCGCGACTACGCCGCCAGGCAGGGCATGGACGAGCAGGCGGCGCTGGCCGAGGGCATGAAGCAGAAGGCCAGCGAGTTCAAGCAGCAGGGCGCCGAGGTTTACCGCAAGCTGTGACGGCCCCGATCGCCGCATCCCGCTCCGCCGCCGCCCATCTGGGCTAAAGTAGCGGGGTCGTTTGCACCGGAGGACACGGTTGGCTCCCCCCCATTCCAGTCCACCCGAGCCGGAGGCCCTGGACCAGCTGCTGCTCAGGGCCGCCTCGGACAAGTGCGACGAGGCTAGCCTGCGCCGCCTCGCCGCCGCCTTGAGCCGCGTCGACGCCGGGCTCACGCCGGAGCAGCGGGCGCGCGCCGCCGAGCTGGCCGGCGGCGAAACCCTCGCCGCGGTCGCCGCCCGCCTGCTGGAAGCGGTGGACGCGCAACGGATCAGCCACGAAGCGCTGCTCCATGCCGCCGCCCGCGACGAAACCCTCGGCCCGCAGCATTACCTCCAGGTGCGGCAAGTGCTGGCCGCCAAGGCCTGCGCTCCGTTCGACAATCCGGAACTGCGCCACTTCCTGGCCCCGGGCTCCGGCGAAGCGGCGGCGGGCCCGAGCCTCGCCGACCAGGCGCGGGCGCGCTTCGCCCGCTGGCTCAGCGGCCGCAGGCAGGCGGGCGCCGTCTATACCGACGAGCAGATGAATTGCCTGCGCCGGATGCGCGACTGCGTCGCCGCCGGCGGCAGGCTCGACCGCGACCGGCTGATCGCCGAGGATCTGCTGCGCCCGGCCTACCGCGCCTTCGGCGAGCAGCTATGGGCCCTGATCGGGGAGTTGAACGCGGCGCTGAGGGGCTGAACGGAACAAGCGGCACGGCGCATCTTCGCCGGGCCCAACGGGGGAGCAACCATGATGGTGACGCCGCTGTACGCCGGCCTGCTGGCGATCTGGTATGTCGTGCTGAGCATGAAGGTGGTCAACTACCGCGGCCATGGCATCGGCCTGGGCGACGGCGGCGACCCCGGCATGCTGCGCCTGATCCGCGGCCACGCGAACTTCGCCGAGTACGTGCCGCTGATCCTGCTGATGCTCGGCCTGCTGGAGCTGGGCCGCTTCTCGATCTACGTGCTGCACGCCATCGGCATCACCCTGCTGGTGGCGCGCGTGCTGCACGGCATCGCCCTGTCCTTCACCCAGAAATGGCAGTTCGGCCGCTACTGGGGCACGCTGCTGACCTTCCTGCTGCTGGTCGTCTGCGGAGGGCTGTGCATCTACCAGGCGGTCCAGGCGCACTGGATCTGGTGCTGCGCGCGCTGAGCGCGGCTGTTTTTTTCCGTATAGCCCGGCCCGGGCTCACGCCGCCTGCCCGGCCTGCTGGTCCGTCCGCCGGCGCCGCCCGGCGGCGGACTTCGACGGCAGGCCTGCCTTCGGCCAGAGCCAGGATGCGCAACGTCTCGGAGCCGCCACATGACCGACAAGCCCTTCTCCGCCGCCAGCGAGCGCAACCGCGATCCCATCCTCGCGGTGCTGGGCGGGCATTTCGCCGACCGCCGCCGGGTGCTGGAGATCGGCAGCGGCACCGGACAGCATGCGGTGCATTTCGCCGCGGCGCTGCCCGGGGTGGCGTGGCAATGCAGCGACCGCGCGGAGAATCTGCCAGGCATCCGGCTGTGGCTGGACCAGGCGGGGCTGCCGAACACGCCGCCGCCGCTGGAACTGGACGTGAACCAGCGCGCCTGGCCGGCGCTGCGCGTGGACGCCGTGTACAGCGCCAACACGCTGCACATCATGAGCTGGCTGGAAGTGCAGGCGCTGTTCGCGCGCCTGCCGCAGGTGCTCGAGGCGGATGCGAAGCTGGCGATCTACGGGCCCTTCAATTACGGCGGCCGCTACACCAGCGACAGCAACGCGGCCTTCGACGCGGCGCTGAAGGCGGCGGTGCCGCATCGCGGCATCCGCGATTTCGAGGCGGTGGATGCGCTGGCGCGCGGCATCGGCTTCAGCCTGGTGGAGGACTGCCCAATGCCGGCGAACAACCGCTGCCTGGTGTGGGCGAAGGGCCGCTAGCCGCTACTGCGTGTAGCGTTCGCGCAGCCCCAGCACCGCCGCGAAGCTCACCGCCGCCGCGGCGGTGATGTAAAAGCCCACCCAGGGCAGGCCGCCGCGGCCGAGCAGCAGCTGCGCGGCGAACGGCGCCAGGGAGGCGCCGAGGATGCCGCCGAGGTTGTAGGCGGCGGAGGCGCCGGTGTAGCGCACCGCGGCGGGGAACAGCGCCGGCAGCAGCGCGCCCATCGGCGCGAAGATCAGGCCCATCAGGCCCAGCGCCAGCAGCAGGAACAGCAGCGCATGGACGGCGTCGCCGGCGCCGAGCAGCGGCGCGAGGGCGAAGCCGGACAGCGCGGTCAGCGCCAGCCCCACCAGCAGCACGGGGCGGCAGCCGTAGCGCCCGGCCAGCGCCGCCGAGAGCAATGTCGTCGCGGCCATCGCCACGGCGGCCAGGCACATCAGCTGCAGGAAGCGGCTGCGCGGGATCTGCGCCACGCGCACGCCGTAGTCGAGCGCGAAGACGGTGGAGATGTAGAAGATGGCGTAGCAGGCGACGATGGCCAGCGCGCCCAGCGCCAGGCTGCCGCCGTGGTGGCGCAGCAGCTCCGCCAGCGGTACCCGCAGCCGTTCGCCGCGCGCGGCGAGGCGGCTGAAGGCCGGCGTCTCGGCCAGGCGCGTGCGCACGTACAGGCCCACCGCCACCAGCAGCGCACTGGCCAGGAACGGCAGGCGCCAGCCCCAGGCGGCGAACTGCCGCTCGTCGAGCAGGAGCAGCAGGCCCAGGAATAGGCCGTTGGCGAGGAGGAAGCCGAGCGAGGGGCCGAGCTGCGGGAACATGCCGAACCAGGCGCGGCGCCCGGGCGGCGCGTACTCGGTGGCGAGCAGGGCCGCGCCGCCCCATTCCCCGCCCAGGCCGATGCCCTGGCCCAGGCGCAGCAGGCACAGCAGCGCCGGCGCCAGCGCACCCGCGGTGGCGTAGCCGGGCAGCAGTCCGATCAGCGCGGTCGACAGGCCCATGGTCAGCATCGACGCCACCAGGGTCGACTTGCGGCCGACGCGGTCGCCGAAATGGCCGAACAGGAACGAGCCCAGCGGCCGCGCCAGGAAGGCGATGCCGAAGCTGGCGAAAGCGGCCAGCGGCTGGGCGCCGGCGGCGCCGGCGGGAAAGAACATCGTGCCCAGCACCAGCGCCGCGGCGGTGCCGTAGATGTAGAAATCGTAGTACTCGATGGTCGTGCCGACCAGGCTTGCCATCACGATGCGGCCGGTGCCCGGCGTTGCGGGAGGCCGCTGCGTGGCCGCTGCGGTGCTCATGGTGTCTCGTCGTGATCGCGGGCCCTGCGCCCGCGCCGCGCATAGCTTAGCCGGGCCGCGGCCCTGCCCGCCTCAGACGTAGATCATCTTGCGGGTCATGCCGCCGTCGACCACGTAGTGCGCGCCGGTGATGAAACCGGCCTCGTCGGAAAGCAGGAAGCGCACCAGCCGCGCCACATCCGGCGGCGTGCCGACGCGCCCCGCCGGGTGCTGCGTGTGGTCTTCCTCGCGGTGCCGCGGCTGGCGGCGCTTGCCCGCGCGCTGCCAGTCCCCGGTCGCGATCCAGCCGGGCTGACGCAATTGACCCGCACGCGCGGGCCCAGGCTGATCGCCAGGGCATGGCTCAGGGCCACCACGCCGCCCTTGGAGGCGCCATAGGCCTCCCAGTCCGGTTCCGACATCAGCGCGCGGCTGGAGCCGATCAGCACCATCGCGCCCTCGCGCCGTTTCAGGCCGGCGGCGGCGTGCTTGGCCAGCAGGAAGCCGCCGCCCAGGTTGACCGCGAGCACGCGGTTCCATTCCTCCAGCCGGAGCCTGGTCACCGGCTTGTTCAGCGAGATGCCGGCGTTGGCCACCGCTGCGCGCAAGCCCTTGCCGAGCTTGAGCGCGGCCGCCACGGCGGAGCGCACCGCGGTTTCGTCGGCGGCATCGCCGGCGATGGCCTGCACGGTGGTCGAGCGCGACAGCTCCTTGGCCGCCTCGCGCCCCGCCTGCCGGTCCGGGTCGAGCATGACCACGTGCATGCCGGCGCCGGCCAGCGCGGCGCTGATCGCCTTGCCGATGCCCTGCGCGCCGCCGGTGACCACCGCGGAATAACCCTGCAAACCCTGCATGTCGGCCTCCTTGCCATTGCCGGGGAATTACTCGCCGATGATTTTCACCAGGACCCGCTTGCGGCGCCGGCCGTCGAACTCGCCGTAGAAGATCTGCTCCCAGGGGCCGAAATCGAGCTTGCCGGCGGTGACCGCCACCACCACCTCGCGGCCCATGATCTGGCGCTTGAGGTGCGCATCGGCGTTGTCCTCGCCGGTGTCGTTGTGGCGCCACTGCCTCACCGGCTCGTGCGGCGCCAGGCCTTCCAGCCAGCGGGTGAAGTCCTGGTGCAGGCCGCGTTCGTCGTCGTTGATGAACACCGAGGCGGAGATGTGCATGGCGTTGACCAGGCACAGGCCCTCGCGCACGCCGCTTTCGCGCAGGGCTGCCTCGACCTGGGGCGTGATGTTGAGGAAGGCGGTGCGGGCGGGAGTCTCGAACCAGAGTTCCTTGCGGTGCGATTTCATGGACTGTAGACGGTGTGCGCCGAGGGTGGTTCCGTGGGCGCATAATACCCGCCATGCGCCTGCCGCCCATGGTGTTCCTGCTGGGGTATGCCGGGCTGATCCCGTTCCTGATCGGCCCGGCCTGGCTGACGTTTTCGCCGCTGACCGCGCCACCCTGGCTGGACCACGTCTGGCTGCTCTACGCCGGGCTGATCGCCTCGTTCATGGCCGGCACCTTCTGGGGCATGGCGCTGCTGGTGGCGGAAGGGCCGCAGGGCCAGCTCGGCATGGCGCTGTCGGGCCTGCTGATGCTGCTGGCCTGGGCCGCGCTGGCGCTGCCGTTCCGCCTGTCCCTGTTCGCGCTGGCCGGGGTGTTCGTCCTGCTGGTGCTGGCCGAAATCTGGCGCGAGCGCACCATCGATCCGCTCAGCGGCTACTTCACCCTGCGCGCCACGCTGACCGTCGGCGTGCTGGCGACCATCGCCTGGCGGGTGATGCTGGGGATTTGAGCGCCGCTCACGCGGCGAGCTTCTTCTCGACCGCCTTCAGCGTGTGCAGGAAGCCCTTCGACAGCTGCGCCGTCAGCAGCGGCGTCAGCAGGCCGCCCACCACCGGCAGCCGCAGCTGGATCCTGGAAGTCCAGGTCACCACGGTGCCTTCCGCCGCGGCTTCCAGGGTGATGCTGCCGCCCTCGTGCTTCACCGGCGGAAACGATTTGACGATGCGGTAGTCCAGCCGCGTCGGCCGCTTGTAGCGCGTGATCAGCTCGACGAAGCGGGCGCGGCCGACCTCGATCTGGCGCACCGCGCCGATGCCGTTCTTGTCACGCTTGCCCGGCTGCAGCAGCCGCGAGGCGGTGACGCCGGGAAACTGCTTGTAGTTGGCGTGGTCGGCGAGGATGTCGAAGATCTTCTCCGGCGGGGCCTTGATGGTGTGCTGGACGGTGATGGTGCGCATGGGGTTTCCGGGTGTCGCGCGGCGCCCCGCTTGGGCAAGCGCGGCAGGCACGGAAGTAATCAAAGGCTCCTTGAGCGATAATGTAGCCGAAACACCGCGCCGTTGTTCCCACATGAATTTCAAAGACCTGCTGCAACTCGACCGCACCCTGCTGCACAACTCCCTGCACGACTGGCTGATCGCCGTCGGCGTGGTGCTCGGCCTGGGTCTGCTGGCGGCAGTGATGCGGCGCCAGGTGATCAGGCGCCTGTCGGTGCTGGCCCGGCGCAGCGAGCGGCCGGTCTACAGCGCCATGGTCAAGGCGGCCCAGGCCACCCGCCTGTGGCTGCTGGCGCTGATCGCGCTGGAAATCGGCGGCCAGTTCCTCGAGCTGCCGCACAAGGCCGACCTGTGGCTGGAACGGCTGGCCACCATCGCCGCCTTCCTGCAGTTCGGCATCTGGATCAGCGCCCTGCTCGACTTCTGGATCACCCGCTCGCGCAACCGCGTCATCGACACCCAGGCGGCCGGCGCGGGCAGCCTCGATCCCTTCAGCTTTCTCGGCCGCCTGGTGCTGTGGACCCTGGTGCTGCTGCTGGTGCTGGACAACCTCGGCGTCAACATCACCGCGCTGGCCACCTCGCTGGGCGTGGGTGGCATCGCGGTGGCGCTGGCGGTGCAGAACATCCTCGGCGACCTGTTCGCCTCGCTGTCCATCGTCATGGACAAGCCCTTCGTCATCGGCGACTCCATCGCCGTGGACTCGCTGTCCGGCACGGTCGAGCACATCGGCCTCAAGACCACGCGCATCCGCAGCTCCACCGGCGAGCAGCTGATCGTCGCCAACAGCGACATGCTCAAGGCGCGCCTGCGCAACTACAAGCGCATGCAGGAGCGCTGCATCACCTTCGGCTTCACCGTGCCGTTCAGCACCCCCGCCGACCGGCTGGAGAGGATCCCGGGTCTGGTGCGCGGCATCATCGAAAGCGTGGACAAGGTCCGCTTCGACCGCGCCCACTTCAAGGATCTGGGCGGCAGCGCCTACGGCTTCGAAGTGGTCTACTGGGTGCGCGAGCCGGACTACCGGCTCTACATGGATTCGCAGCAGGCGATCAACCTGGCCCTGGTGCGCGCCTTCGAGAAGGAGGGCGTGCAGCTGGCCTATCCTGCGCAGACCCTCACGGTGGATGCGCCGGTCCGTCTCCGGGCGGTGGCCGCCGGGCCCGGCGGGAGCTGAGCGTGTCGACCCTGCGCTGCGAGATCATCCCGGTCACCGCCTTCGAGCAGAACTGCTCGCTGGTATGGGACAGCGCCACCATGCGCGGCGCCCTGGTCGATGCCGGCGGCGAGGTGGAGCACCTGCTCGGCCGCGTGGCGCACCACGGCGTCACCCTGGAGAAGCTGCTGGTGACGCACGGCCACCTCGACCATGCCAGCGGCGTGCGCGACCTGGCCGAGCGGCTGAAGCTGCCGATCGAGGGCCCCCACCAGGACGACCTGTTCTGGATCGAGGCGCTGCCCGACCACGCGCGGCGCTACGGTTTTCCGCCGGCGCGCAGCTTCGTGCCGGACCGCTGGCTGCAGCACGGCGACAGTGTCAGCCTGGGCTCGCTGCAGTTCGACGTGCTGCACTGCCCCGGCCATACGCCGGGCCATGTCGTGTTCCACCATGCGCCCTCGCAGCTGGCTTTCGTCGGCGACGTGCTGTTCCAGGGCTCGATCGGCCGCACCGATTTCCCGCGCGGCAACCACGACGACCTGATCCGCTCGATCCGCCAGCGCCTGTTCCCGCTCGGCGACGAGACCCGCTTCGTGCCCGGTCACGGGCCGATGTCGACCTTCGGGGCGGAGCGGCAGACCAATCCTTACGTCTCCGACCGGGCAGCGGCTTCCTAGCCCGCCGGCGCCATCGCCGTGCGGGCGGATGGCGGGGCCGGCGCCGCGGCTCAGGCCGCGGCGGCGAGCTTGCCGTCGCGGTAGTCGGCCAGGGCCTGCTCGATCTCCTCGCGCGTATTCATCACGAAGGGGCCGTACTGCACCACCGGCTCGCGCAGCGGCCGCGCCGCCAGCAGCAGGAAGCGCGCGCCTTCGGGGCCGGCCTGCACCCGCAGGCTGTCGCCGTCGGACAGCACGCCGGCGGCGCGGTGCGGCAGTTCGCGCTGCTGCCCGTCCGCGCCGACCGTGGCACTGCCCTCGTAGGCGTAGAGGAAGGCATTGCGGCCGGCCGGCAGCGGCGCTTCGAAGCGGCCGTGCGGCGGCAGCTGCACGTCGACGTACAGCGGATCGGTGGCGAGCCTCGCGCCCGGGCCGTTGACCGGCCCGGCGAGGTCGCGGCCCTCGACGGCGAGGCTGCCGGCGATGACCTTGACCTGGCCGCCGCCCGGCAGCGCCGCCACCGGAATCTCGGCGGCGGGGATGTCGCGGTAGCCGGCGGGCTTCATCTTTTCCTTCGACGGCAGGTTGATCCACAGCTGGAAGCCGCGCATGCGGCCCTGGCTCTGCTGCGGCATTTCCGAATGGATGATGCCGCGCGCCGCGGTCATCCACTGCACGCCGCCGGGGCCGAGATCGCCCTGGTTGCCGAGATGGTCCTCGTGGCGCATGTGGCCGTCGAGCATGTAAGTGACCGTCTCGAAGCCGCGGTGCGGATGCGGCGGGAAGCCGGCGAGATAGTCGTCCGGGTTGTCGGAATAGAACTCGTCGAGCATCAGGAAGGGATCCACGTAGAGGCCGCGCTGGCTGCCGATGCTGCGGCGCAGCTTGACGCCGGCGCCGTCGGAAGTGGGCTGCGATTCGATGACGTGGACCAGGGTCCGGGAAGTGGTGCTCATGGTGCCCTCCGTGGGAAATCCCGCCGGCCTCGCGGCCGGCGGGCGGGTCTGCGTGAAAGCCTCAGGCGCGGCTGGCCTGGGCGGCGGCCGCGGGGTCCAGCTTGCCCAGCTTCGCATCCAGGCTCAGCTTGCCGGGGCCGTTGGCGACCAGGAACAGGAAGCCGCCGGCGATGGCGATGTTCTTCATCAGCATGATCTGCGAGATCTGGTCGGCGCCGCCGTGGAACAGGAAGCCGGCAATGATGCTGAAGCCGGCCAGCGCCAGGGCGACCGCGCGGGTATACAGCCCCAGCACGATGGCCAGGCCGCCGCCCAGCTCGACCAGGATCACCAGCGGCAGCAGGCCGCCGGGGACGCCGGCCGACTGCATGTAGGCCTGGGTGCCGGCGTAGCCGGCGATCTTGCTCCAGCCGGAGAGGATGAAAAGCGTGGCGATCAGCACGCGGCCGACGAGGTCGGACACGGGCTTGGTGGTGTCGAAGAATTTGTTCATTGCAGTGCTCCTTGAGCTGAACATCCGATGGCTTGCTTGAAGGGGCCGCGCCGTGGATGGCGCGGTGCGTGGCAGGACGCCGCTCAGGCGGCGAGCTTGATCGCGGCTTCGTTGGCCTTGGCCACCGAGGCGGTCTTGGCTTCCGGACCATAGGCCAGGCCTTCAGCGTAGACGAACTCGACCTCGGCGATGCCGATGAAGCGCAGGAAGTCGCGCACGTAGCTGGTCTGGGTGTCCATCGGCGTGCCGGCGTAGATGCCGCCGCGGGCGGCGAACACCAGCGCCTTCTTGCCGGTGAGCAGCCCGACCGGGCCCTTCTCGGTGTACTTGAAGGTGACGCCGGCGCGGGCGACGTGATCGAAGTAGGCCTTGAGCTGGGACGGCACGCCGAAGTTGTACATCGGCAGGCCCAGCACGATCAGGTCGGCCTGCTTCAGCTCGTTGATCAGGGCGTCGGAGTATTCCACCACCGCCTGCTGCGAGGCGTCGCGCTGCTCCGGCGGAGTGATGAAGGCGCCG
>DASRFD010000149.1:0-44250 GCA_035651715.1 Nevskia sp. | reverse complement strand
GCGCTCGGCATCCCGGTGAACATGTTCACGCCGATGTTCGCCATCGCCCGCACCGTCGGCTGGGTGGCGCACTGGAGCGAGATGGTGTCCGAGCCGGGCAGCCTGAAGATCGGCCGCCCGCGCCAGGTCTACGTCGGCGCGCCGGTGCGCGATTACAAGGAACTGTCCGCGCGCTAAGCGCGCGGCCCGTCTTCGCGGTGGGGCCCTCGTCCCGGAAGGGGCGGGGGCTTTTTTGTTGGGTGGCGGTGTTTCGCGCCTGGCCCCTGCGACTCGTCATTCCCGCGGGGGTGGGAAGCTTTGCTGTCATCCCGAGCGGAGCGAAGGATCTGGTGCCATTCCTCGCACCTTTTGACTCGTCATTCCGGCGAAAGCCGGAATCCAGGGGGTCACGCGCTGCACTGCCTTCGCGAAATGAAGCCGTGGGTTTTCGCCTGCAGGCGAGTTACTGTTTGGCAGCAGCGCCAAAAAGTAACCAAAAAGCGCCGCCTCCCGGGAACTGCGCCCCTCATCGCAAAAGCAGAAGCGCGATGACCCGCCTGTAGGCGGAAATCCACGACTTCATAAAGGAAGGCAGACGCGGCGCGTGATGCCCTGGATTCCGGCTTTCGCCGGAATGACGAGATTGAAGTGATTGGCCCATCCCCTCGACACAACATCACTGCGCGGCGTCACTCGGGGCGAACAGACTTTGGGTGAAAGTGGAGGGAACCCCATCCCCTTACCCTGATCCAAAAAACTCGCCCTGCTAAAAGCAGGGCGAGTGGCACACCGGACCGCGAAGCACCCTTACTGCAGGTGCGCTTCCAGGAACCACAGGCTCTTGTCGAGCCCGCGCGATACGCCGGTGAACAGGTCCGAGGTGTCGGCGTCGCCGAGGCTGGCGGCGGTCTCGATCGCCTTGCGGGTGCTGGAGGCCAGCGCCGCGTAGCGCTCGACCAGGGCCTCGACCGCGGCCTTGCCGTGCAGGCCTTCCAGCGGGAACTCCGGCAGCCGCGACACCTTGCCCGCCGCGCGGGCGGTGCCGACGGCAACCCCACCCAGGGCGGTGGCGCGCTCGGCGATGTCGTCGACGTAGTCCTCGGTTTCCTCGGCCAGCTTGTCGAACAGCTCGTGCAGGGCGATGAAGTGCATGCCCTTCACGTTCCAGTGCGCCTGCTTGATCTGGCTGAACAGGTCGAAGGTATCGGCCAGCTGCTGGTTGAGCAAGGCGATGATCTTGTCGCGGGTCGCGGCCGGGATGTCGATCTTGGTGGAATAGGCGGACATGAGGCTCTCTCCTTGATTGGCGCCCTTACTGTAGTGGCGCGCCGGAGATTATGAAAATGAAATCTTCGGCGCCGAACGATTGGTGAAAACTATCACCTTGCGGCCTTCGCCGCCAGTTTCTGCTTACGGTAGTAGCTGAAGATGTCGTTGAGGTTGCGCTTGGGCTTCCAGCCGAAGGTCTCGCGGAACAACTTGCCCTCGAGGATCACCGGGTACTTGAAGTAGTTGATCAGGTACGGCGGGAAGAAGGCGTTCCAGTTCAGCGCGCCGCTGATGGTCCGGGGCAGCATCGGCGGGATCGAGGGGATCGGCAGCTTGCGGCAGCCGCATTCGGTCACCGCCTGCTGGTAGGGGCAGTAGTCCTCCGGCGCGACGTTGTAGATGCCCGGCTTGTTGCCCTCGAAGGCCAGGATCATGGCCTCCGCCATGTCCTCCACATGCAGGAACTGCATCATCGGCGAGAAACCCACCAGCACCGGCACCAGCGGCCGCGCCAGCAGGATCGACATGGTGTTGCGCACGCCCGGCCCCAACACGTTGCAGGGCCGCAGGATGGTGATGTTGAGATCCGGGTGCTTCCACAGGTAGACGTTGGCCAGGCTCTCCACTTCCACCGAGTCCACCAGGTCCTGCGTCACCTCGCTGGCCTTGAGCGGCGCCTCCTCGTCGAGCAGGGCCGGGTTGTAGGGCGAGGCGCCGTAGACATAGTAGGTGCTGTGGATGATCACCTGCCGCACGCCGTACTTGCGGCTCAGGTCGAGCAGGCGCTTGGTGCCGAGCACGTTGGCGTTGTAGCGCTGGGTGCGGTCGCGCTCGTGCGCGAACATGCGGCCGATGTGGATCACCGCGTCGACCTTGTGGTCGGCGAAGATGTCCTCGAAGCCGCGCTTGTGCAGCTCCACCAGGTAGCTGGGAATGCCGGCGTCGGTCTCCACCTTGCGGCGGAAGTCGACGGCGATGACGTTGTAGCGGCCGTGCAGGCGGGCGATGACACGCTTGGCCAGCGAGCCGGCGGCGCCGGTGACGAGGACGGTTTTCTTGTTGGCGGTGGCCATGGCGGTCAGTAGATGCTGGTGCGTTCCTGCAGGCCTTTCTCGATCAGCGCGCGCAGCTCGGCCTTCACTTCCTCGACACGCTCGGTGACCTCGGCTTCGTTGGCGCAGCTGGAAAAGTGCATCGGCTTGCCGAAGTTGAGGTAGACCCGCGCCGGCAGCGGCAGCAGGGAGGGCACCACCGGGGCATAGGGAATGCCCAACAGCCTGGCCAGCGGCTTGAGGTTGGCGATGGCCGGCATGGTCTCCTCGCAGCCGACGATGCCCACCGGCACGATCGGCGCCTTGTTGTTCATCGCCAGGTGCATGAAGCCGTTGCCGAAGCGCTGCAGCTGGTAGCGGTGCTTGTACAGCTTGCCGGAACCGCGCACGCCCTCGGGGAAGACGATGATCGCCTCCTCCATTTCCAGCATCTTGGCGCAGTTCACCGGGTCGCCGATCACCCCGCCCAGGGCGTTGAGGTAGTTGCCGAGCCAGGGCACGGTGGGGAAGAAGCGCTCGATCATGGCGCGGGCCAGGCGCGGGCCGTGCGGGTTGGTGGCCGCCGCCACGCCGACCATCACCCCGTCCATCGGCAGCTGGCCGCTGTGGTTGCCGATGATCAGCACCCGGCCCTGCGCCGGGATGTTGTCCAGCCCGTGGGCGGTGACGCGGAAGTATTTCTCGTAGAGCAGCTTGCAGAAGCCGAGCGCGACCTTGAAGCGGTCCTCGTTGTAGCCCCAGGGATCGTAGCCGAAGCTGCCCACGGGCTTGGGGATGCTGGCCACCAGCTGTTCGATTTCCGGCGTCACCAGGTGCGCCAGGGCCCTTTCCTTGAGGTCCAGCTTGCCGAAACTGAGCATTGTTTTTTCCGCTGGCCGGGCTTCAGAACCCCGGCGGTCCGTTCGCCCGGACAAGTTAGACGAAATGGCCCGGACGCGGAAGGCGCCCGGGCGATTTATTTTCTGGCGGAGGCGTCAGCTGTCGGCCGGCGGCGACAGCCGGCCTACCCGGCGGTCACGGCCACGGGGCCGGCGGTGCCGGGCGCCTTGCCCTGGGCCTGTTCGCGCTGGTGCGCCCACAGCCGGGCATAGGCGCCGTCGCGCGCCAGCAGCTCGGCATGGGTGCCGCGCTCGACGATGCGGCCGCGGTCCAGCACCACGATCTCGTCGGCGTCGGTGATGGTCGACAGGCGGTGGGCGATGACCAGGGTGGTGCGGCGCTCCGCCGCCTCGCGCAGGGCGCCGAGGATGGCCTGCTCGGCGGCCGAGTCGAGCGAGGAGGTGGCCTCGTCCAGGATCAGGATCGGCGGGTCCTTGAGCAGGGCGCGGGCGATGGCGATGCGCTGCTTCTCGCCGCCGGAGACCTTGAGGCCGCGCTCGCCGACCAGGGTTTCGTAGCCCTCCGGCAGCTGGGCGATGAAGTGGTCCAGGTGCGCCGCGCGGGCCGCCCGCTCGACCTCGGCGCGGCTGGCGCCGGGGCGCCCGTAGGCGATGTTGTATTCGATCGTGTCGTTGAACAGCACCGTGTCCTGCGGCACCACGCCGATCAGGGCGCGCACGCTGTCCTGGGTCAGGCCGCGCAGGTCCTGGCCGTTGATGCGGATGTGGCCGGCGTCCGGATCGTAGAAGCGGAACAGCAGGCGCGCCAGGGTCGACTTGCCGGCGCCGCTGGCGCCGACCACGGCCAGTTTCCTGCCCTCGGGGATGTCGAAGCTGATGCCGTCGAGGATGCGCCGCGCCGGGGTGTAGCCGAAGCTGACCCGCTCGAAGCTGATGCGCGCGCGCCGCGCCTCGATCGCCGCGGCGCCCGGCGCGTCCCGCACCTTCGACGGCTGGCCGAGCAGGCCGAACATCTTCTGCATGTCGGTCAGCGCGCGGCGGATCTCGCGGTAGACGAAGCCGAGGAAATTGAGCGGCACGAACAGCTGCACCATGTAGGCGTTGACCGCGACGAAATCGCCGACGTTCATGCGCCCGCGCGTCACGTCCACCGCCGCCAGCCACATCATCGCGGTGATGGCGCCGGCCACGATCAGCGACTGGCCGGTGTTGAGGCTGGACAGCGACAGGCGGTTCTGGCCGGCGGCGCGTTCCCAGGCGGCCATGCTGTCGTCGTAACGTTGCGACTCCCAGCGCTCGTTGCCGAAATACTTCACCGTCTCGTAGTTGATCAGGCTGTCGATGGCGCGGCTGTTGGCCCTGGCGTCGAGCGTGTTGGCGCGGCGGACGAACTCGGTGCGCCACTCCGTCACCGCCACCGAAAAGCCGATGTACAGCACCACCGCCACCAGGGCGATGGCGGCGAAGCGGATGTCGTACTGCCGCCACAGGATTGCCGCCACCAGGCCGATTTCCAGCAGGGTCGGGAAGATGTTGAACAGGGTGAAGCGCAGCAGGAAGCTGATGCCGTCGACGCCCTTCTCGATCTCGCGGGCCAGCCCGCCGGTGCGGCGCGACAGGTGGAAGTCCAGGTCGAGCCGGTGCAGGTGGTCGAACACGCGCAGCGCCGCCCGCCGCTGCGCCCGCTCGGCCACCTTGCCGAAAGTGACGTCGCGCAGCTCGCCGAACAGCACGTTGGCGAAGCGCGCCGCGCCATAGGCGAACAGCAGCGCCAGCGGCACGGCCATCACCGCCCCGGCGCCGGGGTGCGCGGTCAGGGCATTGACCAGGTGCTTGAGCAGCTGCGGCAGGTACACGCCGGCCAGCTTGGCGGCGACCAGCAGGCTCATCGCCAGCACCACGCGCCCCGGGAACTCGGTCATGTACGGCCACAGCGTGGCCAGGGTGTCGCGCACCTTCAGCGGCGGCGCCTGCTCGGCGGTGTCCGGGGTGCGGCGGCGGGGGGTATGGGCCAAAGGGAGCGCCGGAGGGAGGAGATGAGTCCCTATTTTGCGCCTTTGGGGGGAAAAACAAGTTGTGGGCAGTTTAGTCGTGGGTGGCCAGTCACAACCCGGCCCGCGCTTTTTGCTCCTGCGGACCGCTCGCCAACCGACCTCACCACTGCTTCACAGCGTCCGGTTTTCTTCCCGCACGATCTTCCACTGCCCGTCCGGCTCGCGCCGCCAGTACTGCTCCTTGCGCGTGGACATGGCGAAGTTGTCGCTCTTGTAGTCCTGGGTGAACTCGGCCAGCACCAGGTTCTGCTCGCCCGGATAGGTGAACAGGTCCAGGTCCTTGAGCTGCACCTGGACGCGCTTCTTGCCCTGGTTGACGCGGCGCTTGTAGGCGGCGAACTGGGCCTTGTTCATGCCGTCGTCGGTGTGGAAGTCGTCGCCGTAGAACGCCAGGTAGGCCTCGGTGTTGAGGGAGGTCCACTTGCCGCGCCAGGCTTCGATGCGCTTGATCATCTCCTCGCGCTGCTTCTCCATCGCATCGGCCGGCAGCCATTCCACCTTGTCGCTCAGCACCACCGGGGTCATGCCGGGGACGATCAGGCTCTTGAGGTCGGCGAGGTCCGAATTGGCCAGCACCACGCAGCCTTCGCTGGCGCGCGGCGGGCGCACGTAGGTGGTGGTGGGCACGCCGTGCAGCCAGATGCCGGAGCCGGTGCGGCCGTGCACGCGGTCCCAGGCGTTGGGATAGTTCAGCGGATAGGCGCCGGCACCGTAGAACGGCGGCAGCTTCACACCGGGGGTAAAGCCGGTGACGCGGTAGATGCCGACCGGGGTGCGCAGGTCGCCGGAGTTCTGCTTGCCATAGCCGTTGCGGGCGATGGAGGCGTAGTAGTCGCGCACCTGGCGCAGCCGGCCGTTCTGGTTCTCCAGCACGTAGACGCGCGAGCGCGGCAGGTCGGCGACGATGGCGTAGCGGTGGTCCGGCGACAGGCGCAGGATCGAGCTGGGCAGGGTGCTGGCGGGCGGGCCGGACTCGGCTTCAGCCAGGCGCGCGCGGTATTCGTCGAGCAGCTCCCTGACGTGCGGATCGCGGTCATCGGCCAGCGGCGAGACCAGGCCGGGCAGGCCGGAGCGCTGGGCCAGCACCTGGCCGTACAGCAGCTGGGCCAGGCGGAAGTTCGGCTCGCGCTGCACCAGCGCCTGCAGCTTCTTCAGCGCGCCGCTGGAGTCGCCGCCGCGCAGCGCGTCGACCGCCTCCAGCAGCTGGTCCTCCGGCTTGGTCAGGTCGGCGGGCAGCGCCGAGCCGGCGAGCGTGGGCAGGGCGAAGCTGAGGACCGCGGCAGCCGTCAGTGCCGCGCAACGAAGCTTGAACCGCAGCGGACGGCCGGCGGGAGATACGGATGCAGGCATCAGCGGCTGATGGTCTCTCGGGTGATCTTCCAGCTGCCGCTGCTGTTGTTCAGCTCGACGGTCTTCTTGACCCGGTCGTTCACCGTATCCGAGGCATAGCCCTGGATGAAGGTGACGCGCGCGCGGTGCGCGTCGATGCGGCTGGCCTGCGGGCTGAGCACCCTGACGCTGATGCGCCCGGGCTTGCCCACGCGCTCGCGCCGCTGGGCTTCCCAGGCGGCGCGGCTGAGGCCGCCGTCCGGCTGGAAATCGGCGGCGTAATACGACAGGTAGCTGTTCACGTCCTTGGCGGCCCAGGCCTGGGCCCAGCCATTGACGGCGGCGGTGGCGCCCTGCAGGTCGGTGTCCGCCGCCGGGGCGGCGGCCGGAGCCGCGGTCGGAGCCGGCGGCGGGGGCGGCGCCACGGCCGCGGCGCTCGCCGCGGGACCGAGCGTCTCGGACTTGGGCGAGCCCGCCGGCAGGCTGGTGGTGCCGGCCGGGGCATAGCCCCCCGGGCCGCTGCCGAGCTGGTTGATCAGCGCCAGCTTGTAGCGCACCGCCTGGTTGCCCTGGTCCAGCTGCAAGGCGCGGTTGTAGGCGGCGCCGGCCAGCGCGGAGTAGATGTCGCCGAGGTTCTCGTGGGCGGTGGCATAGGCCGGATGCGTCGCCAGCGCCGCTTCCAGCGCGTCGCGGGCCTTCTCGTAATCGCCCTTCTGGGCGTAGAGCACGGCCAGGTTGTTGTAGGGCTCGGGCAGCTGCGGATAGTCGCGGGTGAGGTCGGCGAAGGTCTTGATCGCCTCGTCGGTACGGTTCAACTTGACCAGCACCAGGCCGCGGCTGAAGCGCCCTTCGGCGTCCTGCGGCGAGCTGGCCAGGTAGCGGTCGAGACGGTCCAGGGCGCTCTTGTAGTCGCCCTGCGACATCAGGGTCTGGGCTTCCTGCACCGCCGGGGCGGCAGCCAGCGCGGGCAGGGCGGAGCCCGCCGCCAAAAGCATGATGGCCGCGGCGCGGCGTGCATTCCGTTTCACTCGGATCCCTCTTCGCGTTAACGTTTCCACTCGTTCACTTAATATATCAGCAAGTCCCCGGGGCGGCGGCAACGCGCGCCAATCTATGCGCCTCCTGATCGTCAAGACCTCGTCCCTGGGTGACATCGTGCACACCCTGCCCGCCGTCACCGACGCCGCGCGCGCCCTGCCCGGCCTGCGCTGCGACTGGCTGGCGGAGCGCGCCTTCGCCGAAATCCCGGCCTGGCACCCGGCGGTGGAGCGGGTCATCCAGTGCGATCTGCGCGGCTGGCGCCGCAACCTGGGCCGCACCGTGTTCGGCGGCGACTGGTCGCGCTTCCGCGGCGAGCTGCGCCAGACCCGCTACGACCTGGTCATCGATGCGCAGGGCCTGGTGAAGAGCGCGTGGCTGGCGCGCCAGGCGCGCGGCCCCGTGGCGGGGCCGGACCGCGTCTCGGCGCGCGAGCCGCTGGCGGCGGCGCTGTACCGGCGCGGCTATGCCGTGCCCCGCCACGACGCGGCGCACGCGGTGGAGCGCAGCCGCCGCCTGTTCGCCCAGGCGCTCGGCTATGCGTGGAACGACAGCCCGCCGGACGCGGGCCTGGACCGCGCGCGCTTTCCGCGGCCGGAGTCGCCGCTGCCCTATGCCGTGTTCCTGCACGGCACCACCTGGCCGGGCAAGCGCTGGCCGCTGCCGCAGTGGTGCGAGCTGGGCGCCTGGATCGCGGGGCGCGGCCTGCGCGTGGTGCTGCCCTGGGGCAGCGAGGCCGAGCGCTCCGACGCGCAGCGCATCGCCGAGGCCTGCGACGGCCTGGTGCTGCCGCGGCTTGGCCTCACCGGGCTGGCCGGCTGGCTGGCCTGGGCGCGGCTGTGCGTGGGCGTGGACACCGGCCTGGCCCACCTCGCGGCGGCGCTGGGCACGCCGCAGGTCTCGCTGTACGGTCCGACCCTGCCGCAGCTGACCGGCGCGGTCGGCGCCAACCAGGTGTGGCTGACCTCCGGCGAGCACCGGGACATCGACCGCGAGAGGCCGACGACGGTGACGGTGGAGCGGGTGCGGGCGGCGCTGGCGCGCGAGCCGTTCGGGCTATAGGTCCGGCGCGCTTCTCTTCAAAGCGGCGCCGTTGCCGCGGCAGCCGCAACCGCGGGGGCTGCTTTTGAGGCCGCCGCCTCAGCTCTCCGCCGGCCGCTCCCGCCCGATGCCCAGCAGGGCCCGCGTGCGCTGCGCCGCGATCACCTCGGCCAGGCGGCCTTCATTGGCGCTGAGTCCCTGGCGCGGCGCCGGCGCGTGCCACAGGTGCAGCACCGAGGCGGCGAAGCGGCCTTCCTTGCGCAGCACGCCGCTGCGGATCAGGCGCACCGCCAGGTCGGCGTCCTCGTGGCCCCAGCCGACGTAGCTCTCGTCGAAGCCGTCGACGGCGAGGAAGTCGTCGCGCCACACCGCCAGGTTGCAGGTCTTGGCGCCGCGCCATTCGCGCGGCTTGTTCTTGCGCTGCCAGCCGGCCGGCAGGTGGATCATCGGCGCCAGGCGGTTGATGTCGCCGCGCAGGCGCGCGCCGAGCCAGCCGCCCAGCGGCCGCGCCGTCCAGTCGGCCACCGCCCGCGGCGAATCGACCAGCCCGGCGGTGAAGCTCTCCGACAGCAGCGCGCGGTTGCCGGCGACGAACCAGCCCGGCTCCGCCAGCGCGCGGTGCGCGGCGAGGAAGTCCGGCCGCGCCAGGCAGTCGCCGTCGAGGAAGATCAGGTAGTCGCCGCGGCTGCGCTGCACCGCGCGGTTGCGCGACTCGGCGGCGCGGAAGCCGCGGTGCTCCTGCCAGGAATGCTGCACCGGCACGCGCGCGGTCCGGGCGAAGGCCGCGACGGTCGCGGCGGTGGCGGGGCCGGAGCCGTCGTCGGCGACGATGATCTCGAAGTCGCGGTCGTCGAGCCGGTCCAGGCATTCGAGCACCCGCGCCAGCGCCTGCGGCCACTCGTAGGTGGTGACGATGATGGAGATCATGCAGCGGGTAGCCATGTCGATGCGGCCTGCGTCAGTGCCGTGCTGCCCGGCCATTGTAGTAGCCCAGGTCCGGGTCGGTCAGCAGCCGCTCCATATGGGGGCCGCGCTTGAGCCAGGTGGCCTGCTGCAGGGTTTCCTTCTTGCCGGGGATGCCGTAGTGCGAGGCCGGGTCGGGCAGGCGGCCCGGATCGGGGTCGGGGATGGTGGTGGGCCAATGCTGGCCATACAGGGTCAGTGCCCGGCACAGCCAGCGGTGATCGGGCCGCAGCGGCTCGCTCTCCGGTATGCCGACGATCGCCGCCGTGCCGAACCGCCGCACCACGCTCTTGTAAAGCACGTTCTCCAGGATGTAGCCGCTGGACGGATCGAGCTGCTCCAGCAGCTCCATCGTTTGCGGCCGGTTCTTGACGATGAAGAACTGGGTCGACAGCGTGTCGCGCTCGCGCAGGCCGAACTGGATGCCGCGCGGCCGCAGCCACAGCGCCAGCCGGTACTTCGCGGCGCTGATCAGGCTGCGCTCCTGCCGCCAGCGCCACTGCCACAGCCGCAGCTTGTCCACGTTCCACGACGAGGCGGCGATCATCGCAGCGGGATCGCGTTCCAGCAGCCCGATGTACTTGAGCAGGACCTGATGGTCGAGCACCCAGGTGTCGCCCTCGAGGTGCACCAGGTAGTCCGGATTCCAGCGATCGACCGCGCGCCGGAACGATTGCAGCAGCAGGTTGAGCGCGCCCTCGGTCAGCGGCTTCGGCTCGCAGCGGACCAGCTCGTCCTCCAGGTACTGTTCGTAGCCGGAGCCGGAGCAGGCGTGGACGATCTTCCATTCGCCGGGATAGTTGTAGCGGATGATCTCCATGCCGATGCGCGCGCAGTCCAGGCGCTGGTGCGTGGTGAGGCAGATGGCGATGGTCGGGCGTCGCGGACTCGCGGCGGCGGCGGAAGATGTCACTTCTAGCGAAGTCCCTGTGGGCGCGATGTCGCTAGAATGATACATCCCCGCGACGCGGCCGCACGACTTGAAAATCCTGTTCTTCTCCCACGACGGCAAGCTCGGCGACGCGGTGGTCAACACCGCCTTCGTCGACGGCGTGAAGCAGCTCGACCCCGGCGCGGAGCTGCATGCCCTGGTGTCCGACGTCACCGAGAATTTCTGGCAGATGGACCGGCGCGTCGCCCGCGTCTGGCGCTACAAGAACCCGCCGCTGGGCGAGGCGCTGCGCACCTCGCTGGCGCTGCGCCGCGAGCGCTTCGACTATGTCGTGACCTGGAAGGAGCGCTTCAGCAGCGAGAAGACCAGGCTGATGCTGTGGCTGGCGGCGCCGACGCGCGGCACCCTCTACGAGGAAGGGCGGCTGCCCGGCCGCACCGCGCATGCCATCCGCAAGAGCAGCGAGTCGCTGCGCCTGATCTACGGCGCGCGGGTCGACGGCATCAAGGTCCGCTACCGCCTCGGCCTGGACCTCGATCCGCCGTCGAGCTTCGACGCCGAACTGCCGCCGCAGCGCCCCGCGATCCTGTTCAACATGTTCTCGGCCGAGCCGCCCAAGACCATCGATGTCGAGCACGGCGCGCGGGTGCTGGCCGGCCTGGCGGCGCTGGCGCCGCAGGCGAGCCTGTGCCTGAGCTGCACCGACGCCACCGAGGATGCGGCGCGGCGCGCCATCGCCGCGTCCGGCACGGCGGGCAAGACGGTGAACACGGAAAAGAACCTGCGGCGCCTGATTTCGCTGTGCGCGCGCGCCAGCCTGGTCGTCAGCACCGACACATCCCTGATCCACATCGCCTCGGCGCTGGACCGGCCGGTCCTCGGCATCTATTTCAACGACCCGGTGAAGTCGGTGGAGTGGGCGCCGCTGGCGACGCACTGCGCCGCGGTGATTTCGCGCAACCGCGATACCGTCAACGGCTTTTCGCTGGACGAGGTGCTGGAGAAGGCGCGGGGCCTGCTGGCGCAGGTTCCCGGCGTCGCCTGATGCGTGGGGCGGTTCTCCGCTAGGAGCCCAGCCGCCCGCTGAGCCGCGCCAGCTTGAGGTACTTGTAGTACGCGCCTTCGGCGTTCGACACCGCCAGCACGAAGCCGAGGCGGCCGTCGAGGAAGCCGGCGCGCAGGATATAGGTGCGCAGGAAGGCGAACAGGCCGTGCAGCACCGCCGAGCCCAGGCCGGCGCTGCGGCCGCGCTGCGCCAGGCCCTCGGCGGCGTAGGTCGAGTACGCGTCCATCTTGGCGACGACCTGCTCCAGGGTGCGGAACGAATAATGCACCAGATGATTCCGCAGGCGGCCGGTGCGGCCCTGCACCACCAGGGCCTCGTGCACCCGCGCCTCGGTGAAGCGCGCCGCGCCGCGGCGGAACAGCCGGGTGACATGGTCCGGCCACCAGCCGCCGTGGCGCATCGGCTGCCCCAGGTAGCTGGACAGGCGCGGCATGTCGTAGGCCTCGGCGTCGGGGGCGCGCAGCACCTGCTCGATCTCGGCGCGCAGCTCCGGCGTGACCCGCTCGTCGGCGTCGAGCGACAGCAGCCAGTCGCCGCCGGCCAGGTCGAGCGCGCGGTTCTTCTGCGGGCCGAAGCCGGGCCAGTCGGGGCTGATCTCGACCCTGGCGCCATGGCGCCGGCAGATCGCCACCGTCTCGTCGCTGCTGCCGGAATCCAGCACCACGATCTCGTCGGCCCAGGCCACGGACTCGAGGCAGGCGGCGATGTTGTGCGCCTCGTTGCGGGTGATCAGGACGACGGACAGGCGGGGCATGCCGCAGCATAGCAGCGACGGCGCGTGGAATAATACGGCGCAGATTCCTTCCGGGGGCGGGCTCCGCCGCGACCATGCACAGCAGCGAAACCGCCTTGACCATGCCGCCGCGTCCCGGCCTGCGCTACCGCCGCGCCACGCCGGACTTCGCGCGGCGCACCGCCAGCGCGCGCAAGGTGCTGGTGCTGCTGTGGGGCGGCCTCGGCGACATCGTGCACAGCTTCCCGGCGCTGTGGTCGATCCGCCAGGCCTACCCGCAGGCGCAGCTCGACGTGCTCAGCCCCGGCGCCGCCATCGGCCTGCTCGGCCTGCTGCCCTGGATCGACCACCGCATCGCCTACGCCAGCCGCAAGTCCGGCCTGACCATGAGCGAGCTGCGGCTGATCCTGCGGCTGCGCCGCAGCGGCTACGACGTCTCGATCAACCTGCCCGGCACCAACCACGGCTGCGTGCTGGCCTGGGCCGCCGGCGTGCGCCAGCGCATCGGGCGCCGTCCCTACTGGGACAAGAAGGCCGGCTGGCGCCTGCTGCAGCACGAGGCGATGGATTTCCGCTACGACCACGAGCCGATGTACCGGCAGTGGCTCGGCTGCCTGGCCCAGGCCGGCTTCGCCGGCGAGGCGGGGTTCCACGTCGAGCTGCCGCCGCAGGCACTGGACGGCACCGGCATCGCCGCGGCGGACCGCGGCAGCTATATCCACGTCAGCCCCAACACCACCGACGACAGCCGCCAGCTGCCGGTGGAACAGCTGGCCGCGCTGCTGGAGCAGCTGCACGCGCGACTGCCGCAGTACCGCCTGGTGCTGAGCGGCATGGGCAACGAGCGCGAGCGCGCGCGCATGGACGACATCCTCGGCCGGCTCGGCTTCCGGCCCTGGCTCGTCCACACCGGCACGCTCGACGTGGTGCAGCTCAGCGCGGTGATCGGCGGCGCCGCGCTGCACCTGTCCGGCGACACCGGGCCGCTGCACCTGGCCTGGATGATGGGCACGCCCTCGGTCAGCTGGTTCCTGGTCAAGCACGACAACCGCGAATACATGCCGCCGCCGCCGCACCGCGTGCTGCTCGGCCACAACAGCGGCCTCACCGACATCGCGGCCGAGGCGCTGTGCCAGGCGGCGCTGGAGCTGCTCGCCGCCGCGCCGGCCCGCGCCTGATGGCTGCGCCGCAGGCCGCCGGCCCGGCGGCGGTCTACATCTCGGGCAACATCGGCGACTCGGTGCTGCACCTGGGCTTCATGCGCGCGCTGTCGCAGCACCTCGGCCGGCCCCTGATCCTGATCAACCCGCTGCCGCAGGCGGTGAACCGCCTGTTCGAGGCCCAGCCCTACATCGAGCGGGTGGTGTCGGTCCGCGACATCGAGCAGGACGGCGACAAGCGCAGCCGCGGGCGGCGCATGCAGTCGCTGCTGCACGGGCTGGGCCTGGAATCGCTGTTCTTCTTCAACTTCAAGACCTACGCCGCGCTGGCCGCCTGGCGCGCGCGCGTGCCGCAACGCATCGGCTTCGCGCGCCGCCACCAGTTCTACAACGGCTGGCTGTTCACCCGCAGCGTGCTGGTGCAGAAGCGCGGCGTCACCCATCCCGACACGCACGTCTGGCTGCCGCAGCTGTTCGCCCGCCATGGCTATCCGGCCGCGGCCCTCTATCCCTCGCTGTTCGACGGCGCCGAGGCGCGGGCGCGGGCGCGCGAGCTGGCCCAGGGCCATCCGCGCCTGATCGCGCTGGGGCTGGGCGCCTCGGTGCCGGCGCGCCGCTATTCCGCCGCGCGCTGCGCCGAGCTGATCGGCCACCTCGCCGCGCGCGACCCGGGATATTCCTTCCTCCTGTTCGGCGCCGCGGATGTGGCGGAGCTGGCCGCCGGCATCCGCCGGCTCTGCGCCGCCCCGGTGCGCCTGCTCGACATCACCGCCCTGGATCTGGACCTGCGCGTCGGCAGCGCCCTGATGGCGCTCTGCCAGGGCTGCGTCAGCAACGACAGCCTCGCCCTGCACCTGGCGGTGGCGCACCAGCTGCCGACCATCGGCCTGTTCGGCATCTCGCCGCCGATGCGCTACGTGCCCTGGCTGGAACCGCTGCAGGCCGACGGCCCCGGCGGCATGGATGGCATCGCGCCGGCGCGCGTGGGGCAGGCGTTGCTGGATCAGATGCGCCGCTATCCGCGTCCGGCCTGAATCAGCGGGGCTGGATCTGCTGGTACAGCTCGGCGAACCGCCGCGCCTGGCCGGCGCGGGTGTAGTCGTTGGCGATCAGCCATTGGCGCGCGGCGGCGCCGCTGCGTTCGCGCAGTTCGCGGTCGGCGGCGTAGAGGCGCATCGCCGCGTGCAGCTCGTCGACGCTGCGCGGCGCCACCAGGCGGCCGTGGTCCGGCTCGACGAAGGTTTCGGGGATGCCGCCCAGGCGCGAGGCGATCACCGGATGCGCCGCCGCCATGCCCTCCCAGATCACCAGGCCGAGCGCCTCGGTGCCCACCGCCGGGTGCACCAGCACGTCGATCATCGCCGTGACGCGCTCGACCTCGTCGGTGAAGCCGACGCAGAGGATCGACTGCTCCAGTCCCAGCTCGGCGATGCGCCGCTGCAGCACCGGGATCAGGTCGCCCTCGCCGACCAGCAGCAGCTTCACCTGCGGGAATTCGCGGATCAGCCGCGCCCCGGCTTCGACGAATTCGCGCTGGCCCTTGCCGTCGGGCAGGCCGGCGCCGCCGATCACCGCGTAGAGCACCTGGCTCTCGTTCCAGCCGTGCGCGGCGCGCGCGCTGGCCCGCAGCGCCGCGTCGGGACGGAAGCGCCGCAGGTCGATGCCGGAATAGACCAGGTGCAGGCGCGACAGGTCGCCCTTCAGCTCGCGCCGCATGTTCTGCTCCACCGCCTTGGACACCGCGGTGACGTGCCCCAGCCACAGCAGCCAGCGCGCGCTGGTCGAGCTCAGCGGCGTGATCAGGTGGCGGGTCAGCACCGCCTGCGGCTTGTTGGCGGCGAGCCGGGCGCCGAGCCCGGTGGTCCAGTAGTCGCGGCCGTGGTGGCCGTGCAGCACCTGCGCGTCGAAGCGCTCCGCCAGGCGCCGCAGGCGCAGGCCCCAGTGCAGCTTGCCGCCTTCGATGAACTCGATGCGCAGGCCCGGCACCGCCTGCGCGCGCGGCACCCAGCGGCCGTCGGGGTTGACCGCCAGCATCACCTCGTGGCCCTGTTCGATCAGGCCGCCGCACAGCTCCAGCGTCTGCGTGTCGACGCCGCCGCCGTGGAAATGGGAATTGACCTGGATGATGCGCATGGACGCGGAGTGTATCGCCTAGCGCGCGTAAGGGTCGCGGCGTCCCGGCGGCCCGTCCTTGAAGCGGCGGTGCACCCAGAAGTACTGCTCCGGCACCTCGCGGATGGCGTCCTCCAGCAGCCGGTTGACGCGCGCCGCGTCGGCGCTGTCGTCGCCGCAGGGGAAATGGTCCAGCGCCGGCCCGAACACCACGCGATAGCGGCCGCCGTGGCGCTGCGGGAAGTACGGCACCACCTTCGCCCGGCCCATTTCGGCCAGGCGCGAGGTCGCGGTCAGGGTCAGCACCGGCTCGCCGAAGAACGGCACGAAGGTGGCGTTGGCCGCCTCGATGGTCTGGTCCGGGCCGTACCAGACACGGCCGCCGCGCCGCAGCAGTTTCACGATCCGCTTCAGGTCCTCTTTCGGCACCATCGGCAGGCCCAGCCGCGCCTCGCGCAGGCGGCACATCCAGTAGTCGGCGAACGCGTTGTCGGCGCGCCGGTACATGCCGTGGAAGGGAAAGCCGGCCAGGTGCACCAGGCGGCAGCCCAGCTCCATGGTGGTGAAGTGCCCGGTCAGCAGCAGCACGCCGCTGCCGTCGGCCTGCGCCGCGCGCAGGTGCTCGGCGCCGACGAACTCGACCGAGCGCCGCAAGCGGGCGTCCGAGGCGAACCAGGCCAGCGGGATCTCGAGGAAGCCGGCGCCCAGCGCGCGGAAATGCGCGCGCGCCAGGCGCCGCCGCGCCTTCTCGTCCAGCTCCGGGAAGCACAGGCGCAGATTGATCCGCACGATGCGGCGCCGGCTCGGCACCAGCAGGTGGAACAGCTCGCCGAGGGCGGCGCCGATGCCGCGCAGCAGCGGCATCGGCAGGAAGGCCAGCAGCCACAGCAGGCCCAAACCGATCCAGGCCGGCCAGTAGCGGACCCGCAGCAGCGCGCGCGGCAGCGGGGCGGGGTTCAATTCGGGCATCCGTGCATTTTACCCGTTGCGGCGAAACCTCTAGGCTTTGCGCGATGCGCGCGCTCTACGTCCTGCTGCTGCACCTGATCACGCCCCTGGTGCTGCTGCGCCTGCTGTGGAAGAGCCGCCTGCAGCCCGAGTACCGCCAGCGCATCGGCGAGCGCTTCGGCCGGGTGCCGCCCGCGCCCGGTGGGGTGGCGGTATGGGTCCATGCGGTGTCGGTCGGCGAGAGCCTGGCGGCGCTGCCGCTGATCGAGGCCCTGATCAGGCAGCACGGCGAAGGCCGCGTCTGGGTCACCACCACCACGCCGACCGGCTCGGCGCGGGTCAGCGCCGCGCTGGGCGGGCGCGTGCGCCACAGCTACGCGCCTTACGACCTGCCCGGCGCGGTGGCGCGTTTCCTGGACCGCGCGCGGCCGCGCCAGGTCGTGATCATGGAAACCGAGCTGTGGCCGACGCTGTTCCGCGCCGTGCGCCGCCGCGGCCTGCCGCTGTTCGTGGTCAACGCGCGCCTGTCGCCCCGCTCGTTCCGCGGCTACGGCCGCCTGCGCCGCTCCATCGGCGGCGTGCTGGCGGACTGCACCGAGGTGGCGGCGCAGAGCGAGGCCGATGCGCAGCGCTTCCGCCAGCTGGGCGCGCCGCGGGTCAGCGTGATGGGCAACATCAAGTTCGACATGAGCGTGCCGGAGGAGCAGCTGCAGCGCGGCCGCGGCTTCCGCCAGCAGCTCGGCGCGGCGCGCCCGGTATGGATCGCCGCGAGCACCCATGAAGGCGAGGAGCAGGCCGCGCTGGAGGCGCACGGCGAGCTGCTGCGCCGCCTGCCGGGCTGCGCACTGATCCTGGTGCCGCGCCATCCGCAGCGCTTCGACGAGGTGGCCAGGCTGATCGGGCGCAGCGGCCTGCGTGCGGCGCGGCGCAGCGCCGGCGCGCCGGACGCGCAGGCCCAGGTGCTGCTCGGCGACAGCATGGGCGAGATGTATGCCTACTTCGCCGCGGCCGACGTCGCCTTCGTCGGCGGCAGCCTGGCGCCGGTGGGAGGCCACAACGTGCTGGAGCCCGCGGCGCTGGGCCTGCCGGTGCTGTTCGGCCCCCACATGCACAACTTCGTCGCGGCGCGCGAGCTGCTGCTGCAGCACGAAGCGGCGGAGGAAATCGCGACCGCCGGGCTGGCGCCGGCGCTGCTGCGGCTGCTGGACGACCCGGTGCGGCGCGACCGCATGGGCGCCGCCGGCAGGGCCGCGGTCGAAGCCAATCGCGGCGCCCTGCAGCGCGTGCTGGCGCTGCTCGAACGCAACCGCTGAGCCCGGTCTACTTGCCGGCCTACTTGGTCTCGGCCGCCGCCGCCGGGGCCATCGGCGCCGGCGCGCGCGAACGGCTGCGCCACAAGCCGTCGGCGGCATAGATCGCCAGGGCCGCCCAGATCAGGCCGAAGCCGACGGCCTGGGTGGGGGTGAAGCTCTCGCCGAACAGGAACACGCCGGTCAGCAGCTGCAGCGTCGGCCCCACGTACTGGATGATGCCGACCAGCGAATAGGGGATGCGGCGCGCGCCGTAGGCGAACCAGATCAGCGGGATCGCGGTCATCGCGCCGCCGGCGACCAGCATCAGGTTCTGCGCCGCCGGCAGATGGCCGAAGGCGCCCGCGCCGGCCTGATGGGTCCACAGCAGGTAGGCCAGCGCCGGCAGGAACAGGAACACGCTCTCCACGCCGAGGCCCGGGATCGCCTCGACCGCCGCGATCTTGCGGATCAGGCCGTAGCTGCCGAAGGACAGGGCCAGGGCCAGCGCGATCCACGGCAGCGCGCCGAGCTGCCAGGTCAGCCAGGCCACGCCGGCGGCGGCGCAGGCCACGGCCAGGCGCTGCGCCGTGTTGAGCTTTTCGTGGAGCACCACCACGCCGAGCAGCACGTTGACCAGGGGGTTGATGAAATAGCCGAGGCTCGATTCGACCACGTGGCCGTTGTTCACGGCCCAGATGTAGAGGCCCCAGTTGAGGCTGATCAGGATGCTGCTGCAGGCCAGCATCAGCGGCGCGCGCGGCTGGCGCAGGGCCTGGAGCAGCCAGCCGGTGCCGTTGCGCAGCAGCAGCCAGCCGCCGACGAAAGCCCCGCACCAGACCACGCGGTGGGCGACGATCTGCAGCGCCGGGACCTCGCGCAGCTGATGCCAGTAGAGGGGAAACAGGCCCCAGATGACGAAGGCGCCGAATACCGCCCAGAAGCCCTGGTAGAAGCTGCGATTCATGACCGCATCCGTGCCGGCTGCGCCGGCGCGAAAAGAGGGGGCGCATCATAGCGCAAAGGTTCCCGGCGGCCGGTGTACAGCTGGGCCGGTACGGGGCCGTCACAGTTGGGCCGCGCCGCGGCTTCCGGGAGCGGACGGGGCGGCGGCGGACCCGGATTCGTTGTCCGCACCGCCGTTCGCGGGTATCCTTGCGCGGCCATTCCCGCACGCGCCCGTAGCTCAGCTGGATAGAGTACTGCCCTCCGAAGGCAGGGGTCACTGGTTCGAATCCAGTCGGGCGCACCAGTTTCCCCTTCTCTTTCAGTAGCTAACGAAGCTGCTCCGAAACTGAAGATTCGGTTCAAATCGCGCTGAGACCTAATTGAGACCAATCTGAGTCCAGCGCCCGGTCAGGAATTCTGGTCTACGTTTGATTTTGACCTTTTCCTCCACAGCCGTTCGTAAGCTTTCGTTCTCGCATCGGCCCGTATGTAGCTCCCCTTGATCGCAGCTTGGCCCGGAGGGTAGTCACGGGTTGTTCCGGAGAACGCACCAAGGTTGTGCCGAAGGGACGGCGTCGCGCACTAGATACCAAGGCCCCAAATGCGAAAAAGCTCAGAGGGATCAAACCTATCGGCCTCGTTTGGCCAGACCTGCGAGTTCGTCTACAAGGCGGTCTTTGGCGATCCGCTCGAACTCACGCGATAAGAGCGTGACGACCACCTCCGACTTGGATCGGCCGTAGAAGCCGACGCCAACCAGTTTCTCAATAGCGTCGTCCACCTGGGTGGGCAGGGTGAGCTGCACCAAGCGGGTGTTGTCGGAGGTTGGCTTGCGTCCGGCCATATGCCCTGATGTCCTGGTCATTGCATCTCGAATTTTATAGTATTAAATTCGACATCATGTCCACTGCCGTGCAATTGAACCGGCGCGCAGAGCGCCCCGGCTTCTCGTCGGAAGACGAGATGGTGGACAGTTTCGCGGATCATCTGGCACACGCTCATACCCCCTGGGGAGCCGTCGAATTTACCCGGGAGTGGGACTATCGAAACGGGGTCACAGACGTCCTGGCACGCGATTCTGAGGGGCGGCTGATCGCCTTTGAAGCCAAGCTTTCAGATTGGCGCAGGGCTGCCCATCAGGCGTACAGAAATACCGTCTTTGCCGGGGTTGCCTACGTGGTGATGCCGGCCGGCAAGGCCGCGGCCGCGGCCAAACATCTCCCGGTATTCGAGGCGTACGGTGTCGGGCTCTGCAGCTTCGATGGAAAGCGCGTAAGAATACTGATCGAAGCAAAGCCCTCTAAGCCCCTGATTCCATGGCTGCGGGCGAGCGCAGAAGAGTTTTTCGATCGAGGCCCTCGTGACCACAGTGGCGGACTGGGGAAAGGTCGTTCCGGAGGTTTGTTCGAGACTGAGGGTCACGCTTCAGCGTGATCTCGGCTCCGGGGCACACAAGCGCGCATTTCTCGTCGCCGCTGCTGGTGGTGGTAATCTCGCCCTCAAGATCGCTCCCGTCACTAGCGCCATGGAGGCACGCCTAGCCCGCGAGGCCACTGCTCTACTGCAGTGCCAGCATGCCGGGATCGCAACGCTCCATCACGTCGAGCGCCAAGAGATCGATGGTTTCAGCTACACGGTCATGCTCGAGGAATTCCTTCCCGGCGGCACGTTAGAGGAGTTCAAAGCCGCAAAACCCTGCGAGACAGCCACGGTTAAACAGATTGGCTGCAGGCTCGCGGACGCCCTCGGACACTTGAAGCAGCGCTGTTTGGTACACCGCGACGTCAAGCCTGCAAACATCCTGTTCCGCACGCCGGCCGAGCCGGTGCTCTCGGACTTCGGCATCGTCCGCATCTTGGGTGAGCCCTCGCTAACTCATGATTTCATGATGCAGGGGCCTGGCACCCCGTACTACGCCGCACCCGAACAGCTGCACAACCAAAAGGCCCTCATAGACTGGCGCACCGACCAATTCTGTCTGGGCATTGTTCTGGCGGAATGGGTGCTTGGTCACCATCCGTTTGCTCCGAGCGATGGTTCCCAGCAGGGGGCGGTGTTGGCGGTGGCGGAACGCAAGCCCCTGACCGACGAGGTTAAGAAGATGCTGGAGGAGCGCGGGCTGACCCCGCTGGTAAGGGCTCTCTCGCCATGGCCTGTGGAGCGTTATCGCCAGCCGGCTGAGTTCATTGAGGCGCTGAAGTAGGAGGCTGCAATGCCGGCATACCACCAGATGGGGCATGATTCCTGGAACCTCGTTGCTGAGGCGGCGTTGGAGGGTTACGCGGGCCTGATACTCAGCCCGGTCAATGACGGACCCGGCGACGTGCAGGCCAGGCTTGGCGGTCTGAGAATTCCCGGTTCGCTGGAGATGGTCCTCGATCCGCAACTTTACAAGCCGAGTAGTGATCGAGGGGCGCTGGCCTCCTGGCCGCACTTCGATGCTGACGTCGATACCGTGGAGCTGGGCGACAACCGGTGGTGGGACGAGCGTGGCAAGGCCTTGTGCGAGTGCGCCACTACCATTGGAGTGGAAGCGATTTGCTCCCCGGCGATGCTGCCCAAAGTCTTTGACGACGACTACTACCAGTTTTCCGCGGATGTCGCTGCTCGCCTCCAGCCCTTGGCCAGTGCAAAGAAGCTGGATTTGCTGGTTACGGCGATCGTCCATCTCCCGGATTTGACAAAGCAGGGTCGTGCCGAAGCGATCGCCAGTATTTTGACCTCAGTGGATGTTTCCCGCGTCTACCTCGTCTTCTACGACGATCTGTATCCGCGTGACCAGCGGACCGATTTCCAGATGCTGGCCAATGCCGGTCGACTGATTCGCCTGCTCCAACAGGCGGGCTCACGTGTACTGACAGCATTCAGCGGCTTCGACATGATCCTGTGGAAGGCTGCCGGATCGGCCGATGTGGCAAGTGGCAAATTCTTCAACCTTCGACGCTTCGTTCCGGGACGATGGGATGATCCCGAGGAGGGTGGCCGGGTCGTCCCCTATTGGACTGACGGCGGCTTCGTCACCTGGCTGAGGGAAGACGACCTCAGACTCCTAGATATGCACGGTTTGGTCGACCGCACATGCGCCGCCACCAACCCTTATGCAGCGGAAATCCTCCGGATCATTGACTCAGGAAAGAAGGATGCTTGGGTTGCGCTCGGGTGGCGTCAGTACCTGAGGTGGTTCAAGGACACTGAGAGGCAAATCGCCGCCAGCCCTTCGGCAGCAACGGCCATGTTGACGCATGCCAACACCCTTTGGGCCAAGGTTGAAGAAGCGAAGCTCCTGATGTACGACCGCCGGAATACGGGCGAGTGGATCAGGCCCTGGCTGAACGCCGTCAGCCTGATGAGCAAGTAGCGGCACTACCGACCTTCGCGCAGCACTTGGCGGAATATTGGCGATGTGCTACTTTCAAGGCAGGAGTCGTACGCCCTGGTTGAAAGCGGCCAAAAAGACGACGCAGCTCTAGTTTCGACTACACGTCCGTTGGCAATCCCATACGCTGGCACAAGTAGTCTTTAAACGCTCTCGGCTACTGACCAAAGTCCAGCATTTGATGGAGATTGCGTCATGCAAACCGACGTTTCCAAGAGCTGTTCGGATTTTTTACGTTCTCATGTTGCGTCTAGCATCGGCGTTAAGCTCAAGGCGAGTCACGCCCACGAGCTGGTTGCTGCCTATTTTGGCTACAAGAGTCGCGCGGCCTTACTGGACGAGAAGAACTACCCCCTATCCCACCTGGATGAGGTGGTGGTGCTGGTTCCCGACGTACGCCTCATCGAACAACGGCGCGGTTGCCTCGATGGGCTTACCCCGCTGCTGCCCTCGTCGTTGCAAATCGCGTCCTTGGTAGGTGATTTTCTGAAGCAGCAGGGCCATTTTTCCGGAAAAGTATGGCTCTACGAGTCCCTAGAAAGCTACGTGATGGAAGAACTGTTACGGGAAGAAGATAGCCTGATACAGGACGAGCTGTCGGGCGTTATGGCTGAAACCAATGCCTACTTCGACGAAGCGTACTACGAGTCGGCTGAGGTCACTGACGAGGCCGAGCTCGTGCGGTTGGAAATCACCGGGCAGTACAACGGAGACTCTGATCCGGAGCGACCTTTCTGCGGCGATAAGATCGACATGATCGTTACCGTTGAACTTTACCGGGTCGCCGGCCGCGTCGGATTCTCGGAGCCCAACATCTCGGTCAGCGGCGGAGTAAACGATGACTGGGTGGACCCCGAACTCAAATTCGAGAATGGTGTGCAGGAGGCTTGAACATTTTCGATGCTGCTGCGGCTGGCGGAGAACCGGCCAACCGCCGTGGTGCGCGGTGGAGACGATCAAAACAATCGGATGGTGAGAAATGAAGCCTGCCGAACATCTATTGGGGCTTACCGTTGGCAGCGGCTGGACGGTCATAGACAAACTGGTAAAAAAGCCCGGAGAATCCGGCGGCCATTTTTCGACCGGTTATATTGTTGAAGCTGCCGATGGAAAAAAGGCGTTTCTCAAGGCGATCGACTTCAGTGTGCCGCCGGGACACCCCGACCCGGCCCGCTTCCTTCAGGAACTGACGGAGGCGTTCAACTTCGAGCGCGACATCCTTCAGCAGTGTAAGGACGACCGGCTGCGTCGTGTAGTGGTCGCCATCGAGGATGGACGAGTAGACGTGCCGGCCCCCCATGCCGGTCTAGTCCAGTTTCTGATTTTTGAACTGGCGGAGGGAACGCTTCATCATCGCAGCAGGTTCGCAATTGCATTTCAGCATGCGTGGTCGTTCCGCGTGGCTCACCACGTCGCCACGGGGCTGTGGCAGGTCCACAAGCAGAACATCGCCCATCAGGACCTCAAGTTCAGCAACGTCCTAGTGTTCAATGGAACCGGCTCGAAGATTGGCGACTTTGGCCGTGCGTCTCTGTTCGGCAAGCCGCCGATGCGGCACGACGCGCTCATGGTGGCGGGCGATCGCACCTATGCTCCGCCTGAACAGCTCTACGGGCACGTCCACTCGGACTGGCGCACTCGCCGGTTTGGATGTGATATGTATTTGCTAGGCAGCTTGCTGTTCCAGATGTTTACCAACGTTCCCATGACCGGCCAGTGGCTATCGCATCTCCATCGGACCCATCATCCAGGCATGGGCGGCTGGGGCGGCACGTATGTCCAGGTATTGCCGTACGTCAGAGACGCGATGGACCGTGCGATCGTAGATGCACAAGCAACGGTGCCGGAGCCGTACCGTGATGAATTCTTCCGCATGGTTCGGGAGCTTTGTGAGCCCGAGCTAGAGAAGCGTGGGCATCCACGGGGCATGCACAGCCCCGCCAACCAGTATTCGATGGAGCGCTACATTAGCAGTTTCAACCTACTGGCTTACAAGGCTGAGGTAGCCATGCGAGTGGCAGCGAAATCACCTTGAGCACCGGAACGCGGGACGTCCCGCGGCGCCTGGTCCCCCGCTGGCGTTCCAAAAGGGACAGCGCCAGCTCAGGCGAGCTCACCACCAACCCGCGGGCACCCAAAAACGTAGAGCTGTTGGGCAATGCGTTTCTCGAGGAAAAGCTCGCGCTCTGGAACGCTCAAAAGGACCGCGACTCGGCGATCGAACTTGCCTCCGCCGCAATTCTTCTCGACCAGCGCGCCTTAGCGTCGGCTGCCGGGGAATATGTCGAACGGCAGAATGATGCTACCCCTGCGGAGCGCAACCTGGCGCGCGCGGTGCTGTCCAGGCCCGACGTCGTCGACCCGCGCGGCCTGGTCGAGACCATTGATCCGCAGCTTGAGTGGCATGCCTCCATTCACGCCATTCGCAGCTTGATAAAAACGTGTCCGCGGAACCCGTTCCTTTGGTCGGAACTGTCGCGCGCGCATACGTCGGTGGGCAATATCCACAGGGCGAAGGACGCTATGACCGTCGCCGCTCAACTCGCACCTCACAATCGCTACATTGTCCGGGCGGCTACCCGGTTGTTCATCCATTTCGGCAAGCCGGACATTGCCCATGCGATCCTGCTCCGGTACGAGGGTTTGCGCCACGATCCCTGGGTGTTGTCGGCGGAGATTGCCGCCTCCGGCGTGCTGGAACGCACATCTAAGTACATCGCCGTGGCAAAGGACTTGGTGAAGACCGCAAGGCACTCCCCGTTCCAGCTGTCTGAGCTGAACGGGTCTCTGGCCTCTGTCGAGTTTTTGGCCGGCGACGGACGCGCATCAAGGCGCCACTTCCAATCCAGCCTAATCCAGCCCACCGACAATGCGGTGGCGCAGGCGGTATGGGCTTCGAACCACGGACAGCCGCTGCAAATTCCTCCCCAGGCGCTAGAGGTACCCAACGCCTTCGAGGCGAACACTCTGAAATATCAGGCCTTGCAGCGGTGGGACGCCGCGCTGGAAAATTGCAATGACTGGCTAATCGACGAGCCTTACTCGAGGCGAGCCGCTGAGCTGGGCTCCTACATAGCGGTAGTGGCACAGGGTGACTATGCCCAGTCCGAGGCATTTTCACGACGGGGCTTGCTAGCGAATCCTGACTCGCTAATGCTCCGAAACAATCTGGCCGTGGCCCTAGCGCTGCAAGACAAGTTGGAAGATGCGCAAGCGGAGTTTTCCGTACTGATGCGGCACGGTCTGGGAGATGCTGTCACGTTCAATGCAACCCGCGGGCTGCTGCTCTACCGACAAGGGGATTTTCTTGCCGGCCGCGAGGCCTATCTGCACGCAATGGAACTGGCGCGGGACAGCAAAGATGGCAGAAGCTGGGCCTTGGCCGGCACGCACATTTTACTGGAGGAGTCGCGAACGGATCCGAAGGCGGCCGCTGCCCTGCTGCCAACCATCGAGAAGCTGGTCAGCCAAGCCAAGGACCCTCAGGTGACGCTGATGTTTGATCGCGTCCGACACGGCATGATGAAAAATGAGGTGTGACGCAGGCAGGCCCCGGTCCCGCGTGGTGGCCTCCCGCCGCGCCGTCTCGGTACTCTAAGGATAGGCGGCGTTGCACGCCAAGGCCCTGGGACAGACCTTCACCGAATGGCGTCGCATCAGGGATCAGCCGTGCCCCTCGCAATCAATCGATCGGGCGATCGAGACAGACTTCGAATTGATTGTGCAGTTTCCCTCTCGACCGCTGCCAGGTGAGCGCCCAGAACGGCTTTCCGGTCAAGCGATCAAACTCCACGAGGCTTGCGGCACGTACGCCGCTACTCATCGACTAAGACCAGCAAATCTCCCGGCGCGCACGCGAAATATTTGCAAAGTGCGGCAACTGTATCGGTATTGGTGTTGTAACCGGGCGTATTTGCTATCCGGGTCAAAGTCGGCCGCGATATTCCCGTCGCTTCGGCGACTTCGTTCAACGTAATTCTGCGGCGCTCCCGGAAGCACTTCTCGTCGAGCATCTGTTTCAGCATCACCCTGATCATTTGCGGATATTAGCCGACCGCACCTAATCATGGATGATTAGAAAGATGCTTGACAGAGTAGTTTCGTGCCCTTATGATCCATTCATGATTAGTATGACTCATATATGAACTATTAGGAGCACAAATGAGCGCAACTTACTTAACGACGGAAGAATTGGCCGCCCGGATCAAGTATGACCCCAGGACCATTCGCGAGCGCTTGAAGGACTCCGTACTTTTGGAAGGCCGGCATTATTTCCGCCCGTTTGGCGGCCGAAAGATTCTGTACGTCTGGGAGGTGATCGAGGCCGACATGACGGTAGCGCCGGTCGGTGATGTGCTCATCCCGATGGCTGCCGGCGGGGTGTGCCATGGGTAGCATTGGAAGCCGGCAGGGCATGTTGTTCTTCGATTTCTACTACCAAAGAAGGCGGTGCAGGGAGTACACGAAGCTCGACGATACGCCTGCCAACCGCAAGCGCATGCAGCAAGTGCTGAACAAGGTCGCAGCCGAGATCACACTCGGAACCTTCGACTACCCGCGCTACTTTCCCAACAGCAAGCTGGCAGCGCAGTTCGCCTCGGCGAGCTCGTCCGCTCCTGGCGGCAAGTTCGGCGCTGGCCCGCTATTCCGTGATTTCGCCGCCACCTGGCGCACGGAAAAGGGCGTCGAGTGGCGCGCCAGCTATCGCGCAACCGTCGACTCGATCCTCAACACCCACCTGCTACCAAGATTCGGGGAGCAACCGATCGCCGGCATCGATCGCGAAGCGCTGCTCTGCTTCCGCGCAGAACTCAGGGGCGATGAGTCCAACCCTGACGACATGCACGCGCCAGCCACGGTCAACCGGATCATGGGCATCCTGCGCCAGATCTTCGACGAAGCCAGTGTCCGCCACTCGTTCCCGAATCCCTGCTCGCGCATCAAGCGCCTGAAGAATCCGAAGCAAGACATCGAGCCTTTCACCCTCGAACAGGTCCGGCTGATTCTGGCCAAGGTCCGCGCCGACTACCGCGACTACCTGACCGTGCGTTTCTTCACCGGCATGCGCTCGGGAGAGGCCCATGGCCTCAAGTGGAAGTACGTCGATTTCCAGCGCCGGCAAATCCTGGTGCGCGAGACCTTCAGCCAGAACCGCACGGAGTACACCAAGACGGACGGCTCGCAACGCGAGATCGACATGTCGCAGCCGACGTTCGATGCGCTCACACGAATGCGTCCGGCCAAGCCGGATCCGGAAGCCTACGTGTTTCACACCCGCGAAGGCGGTCCGATCGATAACAAGAACTTCACCGACCGGGTGTGGTACCCGTTACTGCGCCACCTGGATCTGAAGCGCCGCCGCCCGTACCAGATGCGCCACACCTGCGCGACCTTGTGGTTGGCGGCGGGCGAGAACCCGGAGTGGATCGCCCGGCAGCTCGGGCACTCCACCACCGAGATGCTGTTCCGGGTCTATTCCCGCTTCGTACCGAACCTGACCCGCCGAGACGGCTCCGCATTCGAGCGACTGCTTGCCGCGGAAGGTGTCGGTTCGCCGGCGGCACCAACGCTCCCGACCGGGGAGGCCGTACATGCGTAGCGTAGACATGCTGCCGGCGTTCGCCCGCGAACAGCAGGCGATCCAGCGCCACCGGCGCGCGGTCCGCCTGGCCGACGGCCTGCTGCTGGCGCTCAGGGTCAACGCTCAAGGCCGCGACCTGGTGGCGTGGCTTGCCGATGCCGGCTGCCGCGACAATCGCGATGCGCTGGTTACCTGGGTCGTGAAGCAGCTGAAGGATGCGGCGCCGGACCCCGGCGCCGCCGAGCTCTTCACCCTGATGGAACGCCTGACGCGCCACCTCAACCGTGTTGCCGAAGGTGCGAACTATGCCCAAGCCTGACCTCAATTATATGAGTGGAGTTCGGAACGGTTCCGAATTCCCGGTTCCAAATGGTTCCGAACCCAAGGGTGGGCGGCCCGCCGTCGTGTCCGACGAGGCGCTCGTTTTGCTCGCAACCAGGCTGAACCATCGGCTAGGTCGTCCCCCGCGGGCGGACGAGTTGATCACCGAGGCCGGTGGCTGCCAACGTAAGCGCGCCCTGACGGCGATCCGCAATCTAAAGCTCAGCCTGGCGCAGCGCGCGGCGCACAGCCAACTGGTGTTCCCGCCATCAATCGAGAGCGGCATCCGCGCGCTGATCGCCCAATGGTTGCAACAGGCCTCCGAGCAACTGGCAGCCAAGCAGCTCGAGGAAAGCGAGCGGATAGACATCTGCCAGTCTGCGCAGCGGGCCCTGATCGACGAGCAGTACGCGTCGATCGCCGCGCTCAAACAGGACTTGGCCAATCGGGAGCGAATGGTCGCCGAGTTTCGCCGGCGCATTCACGACCTCGAAGCGGACGTCGCCGCGGCTCGCGAGGATGGCCTGCGCACGGCGACGGTTGCCGAAGAGAGACTGCGGATGTTGAGCCAGTTCGAATCGCTGGCTGCGAGCCGTTCAAGTACGGAAGTCCACGTCGCAACGAATCCCGGAGCCGAAGCGTGAGCGCCATTACCGCTTTGCTCAGCCTGCAAATCCTTTCTTGGCTGTGGACCTGCCTGCTGGCTGTTCCTGTCTGGCTGCTCTGGACCGTCTGTGGGCTTGGTCGCCGCTACTTCGGCTTTCTCCCCGAGGGATGGCAATCCATCTCGCTTTCATCCTTGATCGGACTATTCCTTACAGCGGTTCTGCTTCGAAGCGCCTTTCATGGCATGAAGTGGGAGATCAAGGCATGAATAACGTCGCCGCCTCACTGCCTGGCGCAACTCCAGTCCGTGATTCCGATACCTTGGCCGCGGAGGTCGAAGCCCGCCTTCGCAAACATGCCCGTCACTTGATGCGCGTGTTCTCTATCAATGATGGCGACGATTTGGCGGGCCGCCTGACAGGCCTGCCCGCCAGCACCAACGAGCAGTCCGTCTGCCAGTGGCTGATGCAGTACCAGCACGAGTTGGCTTGGCGCGACTTCCAGGGCAAGGAGTTCCGCGGCGCCGTACAGGTCCTGCGCAACCGCCTCGTGTCACTGCCGGCCAGGACACAAGCCCAGGGCTGATCTCGGAAATCGTTCGGACTACTGACATGGCTGCACACTATGCCTACTGGGCCGAAGCCGCCCTCGCGCATTTCGAGGAAGGCTGCTGGTTGCGCCAGGAAGCTCTGCATAGCGAGCGCGAGATCTGCGTGCACTACGCCCGGTCGGCCCGCGCTGCGCTCAACGCTTTGCTGGTTTCTTGCAGCATGGCACCGAGCCAGGGTTCGACAAATCTGCTGTCCGCCGTCGTCATCCTGCGTCAAGTCGGACACCTGTGGGGCCGGGCGGAGCGCAAGGCCCTGTCCCACGCCCGCCTGCTCAGCCGCGTCCTGATCCTCGACCTGGCCGACGCCGGCGCCGATTACGTTGTGCGCGACCTGTTCGGCCAGGACGACGTCGTGCAGTGCGAAGTGGCAGCGCGCTTCTTCCTGGGCATCGTCTGCAAGCGGTTTCTGGGCCTTGACGCGGAGCAGACCCAGCTGCGTTTCGACCCGCTGCGCCAGCCCCCGATGACCGACACCCAGCTCTGGATCCGCCGCCGGATTCATCTGACCAAATCCAAACGACCCCCTCATCCCCAGCCATGAATACCCACACCCCACCCGCGAACCACCCCAGCCCGCTGCAACGTCTCTACCGCGAGCCCCTGTGCCCGCCCGAGCCTTTGCCCCCATACCCCGACCACGACCCGCAGCGGACCGAGCGCCTGGCCGACGAGCTGCTGCGCCGCTTTGCCGTCCTCCCCGGCGCCTCGCTGACCGGACTCACCCGGCTGCCCTCCAACCACGGCCGCCATGCCGTGCGCCAGTGGCTCCTGATCAGCCACCCGCCGCTGGCATACCGCGACCCCACCTATCCCGAATGGTGCCAGCTGCTCGAGGCTTTTGGTCGGGCCCTGCAGCGCCTGGCCCAGCCTCTCTGAACGGATCGCCGCCATGACCCCCGCCGTCGCCCAAGACCTCTGTACCTGGTACGCGCAACCCAGCAACCGGCTCGTGAGCTGGTCCGCAGGGGTCAGCTTCTATCTGGCGGACGGCCTATCGGCGCGGGCGCTGGACTACTTGATTGACCGCCATGCCAGCCGCATCTTGCGCTTCACCGGAGCCGGGCTCGGCCTGGACAGTGCCGTGGTGGACCTCGAGCAGCGGGCGGCCAAAGCGCTCCTCGACAGCCGCAAGCCCGAGCCACCGCCACCTGCGTCGCCTACCCCACTCAAGCTGGATTTGAGCCCACCCCCAAGGCCGAAGCCTGTTCGCTCCGGCGTTCTCTGGACGACCTGCGATGCGCTCGAGGCCGCCAACCGTGCCGCCACCTTTTCGGCCAAGCAGTCCGAGCAGAAGCGCCTGCTGGAGCAGTTGAGCTTCCATTCCTGCCGCTACCTGCCCAAGGCGACCTCCGCTCACATCGGCCAGGTCCGGGCATTGAGCCAGGACTTCCCGCACTTCCAGCCTGCCATCGACGCCATCGCCCGCGAGCTGCTGCTGCGGACCCGCACCGGCGCCGCCCTGCGTCTGCCGACCCTGCTTCTGCTGGGCCCGCCGGGGGTCGGCAAGACGGAGTTCGGGCGTCGGCTCGGCGAGGTGCTGCCCATGCACTTCGCCTTTCACTCCCTGGCCGACCTGTCCGGACACTTCCTCCTGACCGGCAACTCCAGCAGCTGGACCAACGGCGCCCCCGGCCTCGTCGCCAAGCTGATCGCCGGCTGCCCGGAAGGCAGTGCGCCGCTGCTGATGCTGGACGAGCTGGACAAGGTCCGCAGCAGCGGCAGCTTCCCCACCGACACCGCACTGCTCGGCCTGCTGGAGCGGCGCAGCGCCCAGATCTTCCGCGACGAGTGCCTGGACCTGGTGCTGGACGCCAGCCCGGTGTCCTGCCTGCTCACCGCCAACCGCCTCGACCGCGTACGGCCGGAGATCGTTTCGCGGCTGCGCGTCGTCCACATCCCACAACCCACGGCCGCGCAGATGCCGGCCGTGATCCGCTCGATCGACCGCAGCCTGCGGCAGGAGAACCCGGCGCTGAAGAAGCTGTTTGCCCCGCTGTCGGCGTCGATCCTCGACAGCCTGGCGGGGCAGCCGCCGCGCTTGCTCAAGCGCCTGCTGGAGGAGACCTATGCCCAGGTGCTGGAGCGCAGCCCTCGATCCAGGCGCAAGCTGGAACTGTGCCCCGAGCACTTTCCCCCGGCTAGCCGCAAACCGAGGGAAGAAGAGCGCCCAAGCTCGCGGACCCCCTCTCTGCTGATCCTTCGGGAAGGCTGGCAATGGCTGCACTGACGCCGGCCGGGCACAGATCTCAGCGGCGCAGCGTGGAAATCCTGCGCCCGCGCAGATGCTGCTCGGTGCGCGCGATCAGCTCGGCCGCCGGCACCTTCAGGGCCTCGCTGAGCAGGAACACCGTGGTCAGCGCCGGCTGGTTGACCCCGCGCTCGGCTTTGGACACGAAGGTGCGGTCGACCTCGGCGGCCAGGGCCAGCTCTTCCTGGGCCAGCTGCTTCTCGGCCCGGAGTTCGCGCAAGGCGCTCCCGAACGCTTTGGCGATGGCCTGACGGTCTCTGCGCATAAGTGTGAGCTTCCGCACACTGTGCGCGTATAGCCACGGTACATGTGCCACATACCGCGTGGTACATGTGCTACAAACGGAGCGAGCTATGAATCGCCGCCGCGGGCGGCGTTTGGAGGATCCGATGTCCGGCTCGTTGCACTACCGGGGCCACAAGTTCGAGATCGTCGAGGGCGAGGTGCGCCATGTCGAGCCGGGCAACAGCGCCCGGCCCAGCCACGTCTGGCTGAATCCGACCCAGGGCCCGGAAGCGGTGCTGTACCTGGATTCCGCGATTCCGGTCCGCCCAGGCCACAACCTACGGGCCCTCGGCGTATGGTCCGGCGGTGGCCTGGGCGTGGCGCGAGTGTATGTGCGCGAGCTGGGCCAGACCTACGACGATCGCACCCCCATCGGCTTCGTCAGCAATCCCATCGAGAAGCTGCTGCTGGTCTTGCTGGTGCCGTTGTCGATCGTCTTGATCCTGGTCGGTTGTTTCGCCTTCGGTTTCGGCCATGGGTTACTCGGCATCGGCTGCTTCGCGGCGGTGGCGGCCGCCTTCTACTTCAGCCTGGTCCGTCCGCCGCGGCGCTTCCGCCGGTGGCGCGACCAGGCGATGCCGGCTTAGGGGAGTCCCATGCACATCCGATTCTGTACCAGGCTGGTTGCCCTGATCGCCCTCTCGATCAGCCCCCTGGCACTGGCCGGTTTGGCGGTGGAGACCGTCGATGTGGATTTGAAGCCGCTCATCGCCCAGGCCGCTCACAATCCGGGTGCATTTGCGGTGCCGGTCCCACGCCAGGTCACGACGGCTGCATCCGGGGAGTGGGTGGAGCAGGGCGGCGTGGCCACCTGGAGCTTCCGGATCCGCATCCCGGAGGCCGTTTCGATCTCCTTCCATGCCAGGGAGATCCGGCTTCCGCCGGATGCGGTGCTGACGGTCCTGGCGGCGGATCAGGTCTATGTATACACGGCCAAGCAGCTGGCTGCCGGCGAGCTGTGGAGCCATATTGCGCCGGGCAACAGCCTGGAGCTAAGGCTGAGGCTCCCTGCCCGTGAGCGGTCCGTGGCGGATCTACGGATCGACCAGTTCCAGGCGGGATATCGCGGGCTGGGCGGGGCGCCGAGCCATCCCTATTACCGCGCCTTGGTGGAGCAGGGCCGGGCAGCGGCGTCTGCCGGCTGCGTGGAGAACTACGAATGCGACAAGACCGCTGCCAACGACGGGCCGGGGCGTGCGACGATGGCGGTGGTGATCGCGAACCAGAGCCAGTGCACCGGCACGCTGCTCAACGACGTGGCCGGCGACTATGCGAATTACGTGCTGACCGCGCGTCACTGCGAGGACCCGACCGGCAATGGCCTCGAGAACCCGGATGCCTCCCGGCTCACCTTCTACTGGAACGCGACCACGCCCTGCGGCCAGACCCTGGGCACCATCTACAACTCGGCGACCTCGACCACGGCCGGCGCCACTACTCTGGTGGAGCAGATGGACGCTTGGCTGGTGAAGCTGGGCAGCAATCCACCTACTGGCGTGTATTACGCCGGGTGGGACGCCACTGGAGGAGCATTTTCCGGCGGGTATGGCATCCACCACGGCAACGGTAACGCCAAGCAGTTTGTCGAATGGTACGGGCAGGCGGTGTACCAGACTGCGACGTTCAATGGCACGAACACCAGCGGGCAGCAGTTCCAGTCGGAGACGGCGTTCTGGGGCGTGAATCCCCAGAAGGGCAGCACGGAACACGGCGCCTCCGGGTCCGGCCTGTTTGACCCGGGTAATCGCCTGGTGGGATCGGTGACGAGCGGCAGCGACGCGTGTCCGACCTCGCCGCCGACGCCGCCGACGAGCCAGAACCGGGCGACCTCCTATACGGCCCTGAAGGTCACCTACGATTCGACCGTCGACCGCAGCAGCTCACAGCCGATGGCTACCATGGCGCAGTACCTGGATCCGACGCACACCGGGGTGCTGGTCAATGACGGCAAGGAAGGTCCGGCGGCATCATCGCCTGCGGTGACGATTTCGGCTTCGCCGCAAAGCATCGTCCTGGGCGGCAGCACGACGTTGACGTGGTCGTCGACCGGGGCGGACTCGTGCGTGGCCAGTGGGGCCTGGTCCGGGACGAAGGCGATGAGCGGCGCCTCCCCGCAGACACCGGGTAGCACTGGCACCGTGACGTATACGCTGACCTGTACCAACGGCGGAGGCTCCACGAGTCGGAGTGCCAACGTCACGGTGTCGCAGGGCGGATCGAGCAGCGGCGGGACCGGTGGAGGTGGAGCGGGCGGTGGCGGAGGTGCTTTTGGGTGGGGGCTTGTTGTTCTGGTGTGTGCTGCTGTGAGCCGGCGGCTTCGTATCTATGGCAACGCGAAGTTCGTGGGCGGTGTGAGGCGTATATGAACTGATGCGAGAAGTGGAAGCATCGCTTTTGCCGCGATGCAACTGCACCACATGCGCAATCCGACGAAATCGGTCACCCAATCCGAGCCAGTGCGGCTGCATGCTGTATTGCGTGCGATGGTGCTTGCCGACCCGTTTTAAGCTTCGCGCCAACAGCAAACGCACCGAACGTTGTGACATCGCCCCCGCCCCCGTCCGCGGGCTCAGCACCTCAACAGCGCTGAGTCGCGCCGAAGCGGCACACCCTAGAGTAGCGAGACTTGGCGCCAACCATCCGAGCCTTAGTTCAATACGAAAAAATTCTATTGGACGATCCGGCGATGACCAGATCGGATCAACCTATTGTTTTAATTGTTAATTCAACACAAATGTCGAACTCAATTTGTCATTTTGTCTAAATGTCCATTTTGCACTAAAATAGGCGAAAACAAAGGTCGAGTAGCCATGCAAACGATATCCGCGACCCAGGCAAAGCAGAAATTCAGCGAGGCACTCGGCCAAGCTGAAAATCAGCCAGTGGCCATCCAGCGGCACGGGAAGATCGTGGCGATGATGGTGCCGCCGGTCTTTGTGTCCAACGACCAGTCGGAACGCCGGCTCGCCCGCATGCAACAGGAGAAGGTCGAATCCGATCGTTTGATCCGCCATCAGCGGGTCGCCATCCGCTTGCTCAAGGAGCCGGAGCAAGCAAGCAAACTAGTGCGCGATGCTTCCCAAGTGGTTGATCGCTGGGAGCGCGAGTCGCTTTGTAGTCATCACTTCATTGGCCGCTGGCGGGAGTTGTTGTCGCTGCCCGTCGGCTCCCTGGCAGAAACGATGTGCGGGGATCTGGATGGCTGGGGCAAGGCGCTGCGGCAAAACTCACCGTGGCCGGTGAGTCTATGACTCTTGACCAGGTCTTCAAACTGGTTGAACGTGCCCGGGCTCTCACGCACCATCGGGACATTGTCGTCATCGGCAGCAATTCGGTACTCGGATTGGCCGAGCACTCGGAGATTCCTGCCGACATGGCGATGTCGATGGACCTGGATTCTTACTTGAAGGACGATCCCGGCCGAACGGGCGAACTCGCCAAGGAACTCGGCGAAGGCAGTGCCTTTCACGAAAAGGAGGGCTTTTACCTCGATGTAGTAAGCCCGAAGCTGCCCACCCTTCCCGAAGGCTGGGAAGGCCGGCTGTTGCCGATCGAACGAAACGGTAGCTGCGCTTGGTTTATCGATCCCGACGACGCCGCGATTTCAAAATACGCGCGCGGGGAACCGCGTGATCGGCGCTGGATCCGAGCCGGCCTCGCAGCCGGCTTGATCTCGATGCCCAAAGTTCAGGCGCGGTTGGGCAAAACGTCATTCTTGGATCAAAGCGAAGAGGCTGCGGCGCAACAACGGATTGAGGAAGACGCGCGTTGGCTTCACGAACTGCAGTCCACTCGGCCTGAGCCCGAAACCGATGAATTTCTACCGCGGTAGTCGACGCAGACGCAACACTGGGTCGTGGGTATCCGCGCGCTGTCAGGCGGACTATCAGGCCATAGACCAGCCGCTCGACCAGCGGCACTAGAATCCGCGGTGGTAAATCACCGAGAACACCAACGAGGCTGCCGTGATGTCCGCTATCGGAGAAGTGCGACTAGCTAGGCGGTTTGAACGGCAAGCGAATGAAATCGGACACGCTCAAGAGGCCGTCGTCTTCGTCGTCCGGCTTGCGAAAATCGGGGGCCGCTCCCAACTGCAGCAGCGACATGGTCAAATCATAGCTGTCCGAGCGGATGACGTACTCGATGACAGGCTCCTGAAGCCAAACACCAGGTTCGTGATCCGCCTTGAGCACAGTTCCAGGCACCACCTCCTGGCATGCGGGGGATGTGGCCGGCACTGGGACCGTCTTACCCTTGGTACGGAAAAACGCACCAGTCTGTGCCGCACGCTTACTGGATTTTGCCCACAACACAAACTGATCTCGCGATACCACCAACACGCACCTGCGTTTGGTATAGGTCAGCCATTGAGAAGTGGCGGCAATTAGCGACGTCCCAAATCGCTGCGCGCAGTTGGAAAGCATCTCCCAGGTCGCCGCTTCATCATCTGGAATCTGTCGGCGAAACTCATTTAAAGGCATCAATACGAACGCGGCAAAGGTGTTGGCCTCCGCTTCGATGGCCTTGTACGCCGCATCCCACCGCGTGACGTCCTCGACGCCACACCGGATACCTTGGGGAAACCGAGACCGATGGCGCGACTACATCTGGCGCGATGGCGGCGGCCCCACTTCGATCGTGCTCATGATCGCGGCGACCCAGGGGTTCGTGCAGAAGCTCCGGCGTGACGACTTGGCGCTGGAGCATGTCGCAGGCCATTTGATTTCCGCCCTTGCGGGCGATATCCGCGAATCTGGGATCGACGACGGCAATGAGGATTTCAACCGCCTCAGCGCTATGGAACGCTCCCGGGCCTCGGCCAGGGCCGTCGAACTGCGCGACGCCATCCGCGCAGCCCGCAACCGCACCGTCAACGAGAAGAGCAAGGCGATCGAAGGGCTACGTAGTCAGTTCGGTGACCGTATTCCATATCGCCTGGACTGGGTGGAGATCGACGGGCAGGCCGAGGATGTGCGGTCGACCCCTGCCATCATCGTGCCGTCGCCACGGGTGGATTCCACCAAGGCCGGTTGATCGTGAACGCGGCCCAGCTCGGGGAGGTGCTGCGCGTTCTGAAACAGGAGGGCTTTGTCGCCAAGCGCGCACGGGGCCACGGGCGCGTATTCGATGGAGCATTCAAGCTCTCCGTGGGCAGCGTCGGCGTCCGGCTGGAAGTCGAGGACTGGGACTTTCTCATGTACCCCATGATTCGCCTGCTGGAGCGCCCGGCCTTTCTGCCGGCGCTCACGCCGCATGTCGGGGCGCAAGGCGACCTGTGCTATTTCCAGCAAGATAGCGTGGTGCTGGATCGCTTCAACCCCGCCGGTTCGATCCTGAGCTGTCTCCGGCAGGCCCAGCAAGTGTTGGAACGCATGGCCACGAACCCGGTACAGCGCGCCCAGGATCTTCAGGACGAATTCCTCGCCTACTGGCTACTGGGGCAGCGGCGCATCTGGCCGGTCGTGCTGGGCTCAGTTGAGCCCGACAGTGAATCGGCAAGCTATTTTGTACTAGGTCCCGAAGGCGCTCGCAAAGTCATGATTTGCAGTAGCCGGGAAGAGGCCGCGCGGTTTGCCCGTGCGTTGAACGTCGAGCCCCCAAAGGGGGGAGCAGTACAGTGCTGGCTCATCCGATCCGAGCTCTATCCGGCGGCGCCGGTGAAGCTGCCAGAAACAGTGCAGGAGTTGTTCGCCTACCTCAAGTCGTGGGACCGGGCGGTGTACAACAAGGTGCAGCAAGTTCTGGAGCGCCGCCAGGAATATCTGAAGTATTCCTTCATCACCTTTGCAGTGAACTCGCCGGCAGGCTGGCTTGGCTTTGGCTTCGACTTGCATCCGACGACGCGCCAGGGTTACCGACGCAAGCCTCATTGCCCGCTGGAATCAAAGCGGTCGGCGTGCAGACTATTTAGGTGAGTGGCACACGCATCCGGAATCGCACGCCAGTCCGTCATCCATCGATGTTGCCGAGTGGCGAGCCATTCTTTCTAAAACCCGGAGCCCGATGCTGTTTTGGGTGGCAGGCACATGTAGCGACTGGCTGGGCGTGGGAAAGGGAAAGCAATTGAAAGAGGCGCACCGCTGTTCTACTGAATCAGAAACAGGAGACTAAACGATGGCTGACGATATGAAGTTGGGCGAGAGAAAGGCCGGATCACAGGAGCCATCCACAAAGCCCGAGCGTGAAGTAACGCCGTGGGATGACGTCAAGTCCAAGCTGACGAAGCAGTTTCACCTACACCGCAAAACGGCCGCAGCCTCCATGCTTCTGCTCGGTCCGTTTGGCGCGTTGATCGCCGGCATGTCGATACTTACCGAGCGCTATCCACAAATATTCGCACATGGAGCAAATAGCCTGCCCTCTCGTTTATTCAAAGACTTAGTTTCCGTTGAGCTCTTCGGACTATTTATCGTCGCGGCGTCGTTCACGGTTGCCATGTCAGGCACCTATCATCGCTCCGATTTCTGGAAACGCTCGGCGAATCGGTTGAGTTCGAATCTTCGCGATTTTGTGTCGGGCGTGCTTGCGTTTCTCGCCGGATTCGATCTGATGGCCATTCTCGGCGAATACGCTCACGTGGCTTCGGGCTCCGTCCAGATCATCATGGCGTCAATTACTCTTCTGATCATCGTACTAGCTACCAGTGTACCGATCGCGGCGATCCACGATTTTGAGCAGCACAGGTACAAGCGGCTGGGTATCGCGTGCCTATTGTTCGTTTCTGTAGGCCTGCTATTAATTGGACTGGTCAAGGGAACATTTGGTGCTTAACTATATAGAGTCCGGTTTCTCTGCCCCGTCACCAGGATCACTATTAGCTCGCCGTCGGCTGTGATGCCGCAGATGCCGAAGCGGCGGCGCTGTTGCTGGTGGTCCGACCACGCCAGGTTGAGCCGGCCAGCACTGGCGAGATGAGACGTTGTCCCAACAGCCCGGCTGGTTTTGTGCTCAGATACAAGCCGACGAGAATGACCAAACATCGAGGCAGCGCGAATGGCGCTGTATGAACTGGCAGTACTTGGTGCCCCGAGCGAGGCGCAACTGGCCGCGCTCCGGTCGAGATTCGCCGACGCGGCCCAAGCCTCCCAGCTCCAACTCGGTCAGGACATCCGCTTGACAGTGCAGGCCGCGGCGTTCATGCCCAGCGAGCGCAGCGCGTCCGCGGCCGTGTTCTTCGGCGGCGGCACCGGCGCCATGGTCAATACGGCTGCCGTACTGCAGGGCCAGCTCATCTGTTGGTCCACACCGCCCCCATGACCGTGCGGTCCTAGTACTTGAACCTGAAGCCTGTGCGGGCCGGGTGCAACCGCTAAGGTGTGTGCCGATATCGAGCAAGCCGATGCTGGCGTCGAGGGCCGTGCCGTCCATCGATGGGTGGTCGTAGGTCTGGAACAAGGTAACTTGTGCCAGGTCCGACGTCGTGCATCTTCGGGGAGGCCCACCTTGTATTCATGCCTGCATGATGCCGTGGTGAGCGTGACCGACAATACCCCCGTTTCCCCGAAAATGATGTACGGGTAGCTTGTTCTCGGAACTCGACGCCGCAGCCAGAAAGTCCCTACGGGTCCATCATCCCGCTTTTCTGGATGTCCTGCACCTAGTCCAGCCGAATTTGCGCGGCAGGCGCATCTTCACCAGGCCGACCACCGTCTCAGAGATCGGGGCTCCTCGGCCGGGACCAAATAGAAATTCGACGCCTCCGGCTTGCCCGGCGGAGGCAGCATGGGCAACGGCTTGACTTGCGCTGAAAACGTAAGCCCGTAGTAAGAAATCACCGGATCCCTCCCGCACCTGAACGCCCCGCTGACGCGGCTCACCCGTAACCATCTGTATTTCAACGCATTAAAGTCAAAAATTGCCCTAAACAAAACTTCCTGATACGCGGATTAAGTATATAGAAGGGCCTAGCGCAAGGTTGCGCAAATTCCGTCGGGAGTGCGGAAGGCGTTCCACACAAATGCGCGAAAGGTCGGGAAAATGGCATCGATTTTTGTCGGCAACGGCTTGGGACTGCTGGGCAGCTCGCAGACGCAGGTCAACGGCTACGGTACATCCGGAAGCAGCCGGGTGGGCAACGGCAGTGACCAGGCCTACGTCGATGCGGCGACCGGAAACCTGATCTTCCAGGGCCAGGACGACTTCGTCGCCGCCATCGGCCTGAGCGACGCCCTGGTGCGGACCTACAACAGCCTGGGCCAGGCCACCGTCAATGGCACCGCCGTCCCCTACAACGGCGACCAGTGGCAATTCTCCTTTGAGCGCCGGCTCGACTTGTCCCAGGTCGGCAGCAGCCACGGTCCGATCACCCGCGAATCCCCCGATGGCCACGCCCAGGTCTTCACCTGGGTCGCCACCCTCAACGGCGGCGCCGGCGCGTGGCAGTGCAAGGACGGCACCGGCGCCTACGACCTGATCGAAGTCGAGGGGACCGGCTACAAGTACATCCAAGGCGGTACCGGACAGGTCGAGCACTACAACGCCACCGGTTATATCCAGACCCTCACCGACGCCAACGGCAACACCCTCACCTACCACTACAACACCGCCGGGACTCAGGTCGCCTCCATCACCGACCAGTCCGGCCAGACCGTCACCCTCGACTACTTCACCGGCACCAACAACATCAAGGATATCCAGGTCACCGGTCTGGTTGCCGGCGCCACCGCCACGACCGAGACCCAGACCCTGATGCGGGTCAGCTACAGCTACGACGCCCAGAACCGCCTGCAGTCTGTGTCGATGGAAATGACCCCTGTGGTCAACGGTGCCAGTGCTCCGACGCAGGACAGCAACGTCTACACCACCACCTATACCTACCTCAACAGCACGAGCACGCTGATCAGCAAGGTCAGCCAAAGCGACGGCACCAGCCTGTCGATCGGCTACGTCCAGCAGGGCGGGGTCTACCGGGTCTGGACCCTGACCGACGACCTTGGCCATACCACCGAATTCCACTACGACCTGGCCAAGGGCCGCACCGACGTCACCGATCCGCTGGGCAACGTCACGAGCTATTACTACGATACCTCCAACCGCATGGTGGCGGTGGAGTCCCCCGATGTCGGCGGCGGCCGCCGCACCCTGACCAGCTACACCTACAACACCGACGGCAACATCACCCAGGTCACCGACGCCGCCGGGCGCGTCGTCAAGTACAGCTACGACGCCGACGGCAACCTCAGCGAGATCCGCGACGCCGACGGCCACGTCATCGACCGTACCTACGACACCGCCGACCACCTGGTGAGCGAAACCGTCTACACCGGCACCGCCGCCAGCGGCACCCCCAGCGGCGCCCAGACCACCTATTACGTCTACGACAGCCGCGAAAACCTGCGCTTCGTCATCACCCCCGAGGGGCGGGTCACCGAATACCAGTACGACCTCAATGGGGAGCGCATCAGCTCCATCCTTTATACGGCGGCGACCTACGGCGGAGCGCACAGCGGCCCCAACGGCGCGCCGCTTGAAAACGACGTGATGAATTGGGTCGGGGAGAGCTACGTATCCGGCTTGGTCAAGGGCACTGCCACTGCATTCGACAAGACCCAGTCGCAGCGTACCGACTACGCCTACGACCTGACCGGCCAGATCAAGACAACGACTTATTGGAACAGCATCAAGTCCGATGGCAGCGGCGCGGGCGTCTCCGACGGTGTGGAGTTGGTGCGCAACCAGGTCTTCGATCGCATGGGCCGGCTGCTGATGCAGATCGATCCGCGCGCCAGTGGCACCCAAACTGACATCAGCCAGACCAGCAACAGCTACAACGACGCCACGCTCTACGTCACCAGCTACGTCTACGACGGCTTCAACCGCGTCACGAAGCTGCAGAACGACCAGGGCAAGACCACCATCACCACTTACACCTACGACGCCTCCCACAACACCGTCGTCACCACCACCAACCCGGCCGCGACGGTGACCACCAAGGTCTACAACCCGGACGGCGATCTGACCAGCCTCAGCCACACTGCCAGCAGTGTCCAACTGGACGTCACCCAGTACTACTACGACGCCAACGGCTGGCTGCGCATGGTCAAGGACCCGACCGGGGCGCTGACCCATTACATCTGGGATCCGCGCGGCTGGCAGGTCGGCGTCATCTCGCCGCAGAACGAGTTGACCGAGACCGTCTACAACGACGACGGCCAGAAGATCCGGGAAATCCACTACGCCGGAACCGTCACCGCCGCGCTGGTCGACGCCAGCAAGAATCCGCTACCGATCGACCTGTACACGGTGCGCGGCGGCACCCGCCAGGACGTCCGCCCGGTGGTCGACCTCGAATCCAACACCACCAACGGCCACGACTATCGCACCACCTATGCCGTGGCCGGCACGGCCGTGGCGGCGGTCAGCGGCACCCTGACCATCACCGACGTTAACGGCGGCAACCTCACCTCGGCCAAGGCCGTGCTGGTCAATCCCCTCGACGGCGCCGCCGAGAGCCTGGCGGTCAATGTCGGCAGTAGCGGCCTTGTCGCTTCGTACAGCAGCGCGACCGGGATTCTGACCCTCACCGGCACGGCCAGTGCCGCCACCTACCAGAGCGTGCTGCGCACGCTCACCTACCAGAACGTCGCCCAGCTGCGCAGCGCCGGCGACCGCACCATCGACGTCACCGTCAACGACAGCACCACCTCCACCGCCAACGACGGCCTGGACAGCAACATTGCCACCGCCCTCGTCACCGTGTCGGATCCCTCGCCGACGGTAGACCTCAACGGCGCGGCGACCGGCACCGGCTACAGCGCCACCTTCGTGGAAAACTCCGCCCCGGTAGCCGTGGTCGATCCCAACAACCTCGCCGTCACCGCCTCCGGCAGCGACCAGCTGATCTCGGCTACGGTCACCCTCACCAACCATCCGGACGGCGCCGCCGAAGCCCTGAGCGTCAACCTCGGCGCCACCGGCCTGTCGGCCACCTACAACAGCACGACCGGCGTCTTGTTTATCAATGGGCCGGCCAGCGCCGCCACCTACCAGGCGGTGCTGCGCACGCTGACCTACTACAACGGCGCCCAGACCCCCAATACGACCAGCCGCAGCATTACCGTGGTGGTCAGCGACGGCCTGCGCAACAGCGCGGCGGCCACGTCCACCGTGGCCGTGACCAGCGTCGACGACGCACCCTCGGTCACCGGCATCGGCACCACCGCCGCAGTCTTCACCGAGGGCGGCGGCGCGGTGGCACTCGGTGTGTCGGGCCTGACTCTGGCGGACATTGACAGCGCAAATCTAGCCTCGGCTACGGTGTCGATCAGCAACCTGCTCGACGGCACCGCGGAGAGCCTGGCGGTGACCGTGGGCAGCAGCGGCCTGACCTCCAGTTACAACAGCAGCACCGGCGTGCTGACCCTCACTGGCAGCGCCAGCTTAGCGACCTACCAAGGCGTGCTGCGCTCGCTGGTCTACAACAACACCTCGGGCAACCCCACCACTACCACCCGCGCCATCACCGTCAAGGTCAACGACGGCACGCTGGATAGCAACACCGCCGCCACGCTGGTGACCGTCGCCTCGGTCGACAACGCGCCGACCGTCACCGCCACCACCAGCAATCTCGCCTATACCGAGGGCGGCGCCGCGGTGCAGCCCTTCTCGACATTTGCCGTCAGCGACGGCGACACCGGCAATCTGCTGTCCGCCAGCGTGGTGCTCAGCGGCATCCTCGACGGCGCGGCGGAGGGCCTGTCGGTGAGCCTGGGCAGCTCCGGCCTGAGCCAGAGCTATGTCTACAACTCCACCAGCAATACCGGCACCCTGACCCTGATCGGCCTGGCCAGCCTGACGACCTATGCCGGCGTGCTCAAGAGCCTGGCCTACAGCAATAGCTCGCAGGCACCTCACACCGCGGCGCGCACCATCAGCGCCGTGGTCAGCGATGGCCAGAAGAGCAGCGCCGCGGTGACCGCTTCGGTGACGGTCACGCCGGTGGACAACGCTACAGTACTGGGCGGCGTCGGCACGACGGCCGGGGCTTTCACCGAAGGCGGCGCGGCGGTGAATGCCGGGGTGGCCGGCCTGACCCTGAGCGACGTCGACAGCACCTACCTGAGCTCGGCGACGGCGACGATCAGCAACCTGCTCGACGGCGCGTCCGAGAGCCTGGCGGTGACGGTCGGCGCCAGCGGCCTGACCGCCAGCTACAACAGCAGCACCGGCGTGCTCACCCTGAGCAGCGGCAGCAACAACGTGACCGTGGCCACCTACCAGGGCGTGCTGCGCACCCTGGTTTACAACGACACCTCGGCCACGCCCCACACCGCCATCCGGCAGATCAACATCAAGGTCAACGACGGCACGCTCGACAGCAACGTCGGCTCGACGCTGGTCACCGTGCAGGCGGTGGACAATGCCCCGACCATCGCCGGCGTCGGCGGCACGGCGGCATCCTTCACCGAAGGCGGCGGTCCGGTGGCGGTAACTGCCTTCTCCAGCCTGACCCTGGGCGACGCCGACAGCACTAACCTGCTGCTGTCGGCGCAGGCGAGCATTTCCAACCTCA
>DASRFD010000148.1:0-31522 GCA_035651715.1 Nevskia sp. | reverse complement strand
CCACGTCGTCGATGCAGAAACGGCCGGTGAAATCGCGCGAAGGCTGGGTCAGGATCACGTGCGCGGCGTCGGCCATGATCTCGGCGGTGCGGCTCTTCTTCATCAGCGGGTCGCCGCCGATCAGCTTGATCGCGGCGGTGGCGATGCCGGTGCGCGGCCACAGCGAGTTGGCGGCGATGCCGTCGCGCTTGAACTCCTCGGCCCAGGCCAGGGTGCACAGGCTCATGCCGTACTTGGCCATCGAGTAGGCCACGTGCGGCGCGAACCACTTGCTGCGCATGTCCAGCGGCGGCGACAAGGTCAGGATGTGCGGGTTGCGGCCGGCCTTGGCGCTGGCCTGCAGGTGCGGGATGCAGACCCGGCCGGACAGGTAGGTGCCGCGGGCGTTGATCCCGTTCATCAGGTCGTAGCGCTTCATGTCGGTCTGCAGGGTGCCGGTGAGGCTGATGGCGCTGGCATTGTTAACCAGGATGTCGATGCCGCCGAAGGTGTCGACCGCCTGCTTCACCGCGCTGATCACCTGCTGCTCGTCGCGGATGTCGCAGACCACGCCCAGGCCCTTGCCCCCGGCCTTCTCGATCGCCTCCACCGCGGTGTGGATGGTGCCCGGCAGCTTGGGGTGCGGCTCGGCGGTCTTGGCGGCGATGACCACGTTGGCGCCGTCTTGCGCCGCGCGGATGGCGATGGCTTCGCCGATGCCGCGCGAGCCGCCGGTAATGAACAGTGTCTTGCCCTTGAGACTCATATCCCGCTCCTGTCGCAGCTGCTGGTTATTGTCGCGGCCAGTCTAGCGCAGGTGGCCTGGTATTCGGCCTTACCCGCGGGCCGTGCGTAAATTCCCCGCCGCGGCCGGGCCCGAACCGGCATAATCGCGCATTCCAAGAAATGCCCAAGGCCCCATGAAACGCCTCGCCTGCCTCGCCCTGCCGCTGCTGCTGCTGTGCGCCTGCGGCGCCACCAAGATCCGCCCCGAAACCACCGGCGGCGCCGACTGGCACAGCCTGCGCGTCAAGGTCCAGGCGCAGAACGCGGAAGCCACCGCCCAGCTGCAGGACGAGCTGAAGCGCACCGGCCTGTTCGGCGACTTCGCCACCGGCGACGCCCAGCCCGACCTGGTGATTTCCGCCGTGGACGAGAAGGTGATCGGTTCCACCACCGGCCCGTTCTGCCTGGACTATGCCCTGTCCTACCTCACCGTCGGCGTGGTCCCCGAAGTCTGCGACCAGCGATACCAGGTGGACATCGACGTCACCGCCCCCGCCACCGGCCGCGCCGCGCAGTTCCGCGCCGAGCTGACCCAGCGCCGCTTCATCGGCCTGTTCGGCCTGATCGCTTCCGCCTTCGGCGACTGGCAGTTCTTCGGCCCGCAGCCGGGCAACCCGGTGCTCGCGCGCGGCGCGCTGCTGGATCAGAAGGGGCAGATCGACGGGTTGATGAAGCAGTAAAGCTCCGGCAGTCATCCGGGGCGCCGGAACCAGGTCCTTGGTTCAGGACAACTACTGCACCATCGCCGTCATGCGCGCGATGCGCTCGGCCTGGATGCGGTTGAGGTTCCTGAAGATGGTCGCGGCGATCGCCGGGTAGCGCACGCGCAGCCGCTCCAGGTCCTGCGAGTCGAAGCGCAGCAGGCGCACGGCGCTGAGGGCGTCGATGCTGGCGGTGCGGCGCTGGCCGAAGTAGCCGGCCTCGCCCATCACCGCGCCGCGGCCGAGGGTGGACAGCACCTTGCGCTCGCCGTGGCGGTCGAGCACCACTTCCACGGTGCCGTCGATGACCACGAACACGTCGCGCGCCAGGTCGCCCTCCTGGATGATGCGGGTGCCCGCCGCCACCTGCTCCAGCCGCGACATCAGCGCGAACAGCCGCGCCTGGCGCAGGCTCAGGCCGGACAGCAGCGGAATGGTGTGCTGCGGGCTGCGGCCCAGGTCCAGGCGCAGCATGTCCCACAGGGTGACAATGCGCAGGCGCGAGCCCAGCGCCGGCGTCAGGGTCATGTCGGCGATCCAGGCGCAGAACAGGGTCCAGGCGGAGAGCGCGCCGAACTGCACCTGGTTGCGCAGCTCGCTGCCGGTGAATACCAGGAAGCCCAGGCACAGCGCCGCGGTGGCCAGCGTGATCGGGCGCAGCACCGCCGACAACGCCGAGCGGATCGCCCCCGCCTCCCCGCCCTGCTCGCGCGCGTCGTCGTTGAAGCGCGCCAGGAAGTGCACCGTGTCGTTGACGGCGATGCCCAGCACGATGCAGGCGATCAGGCTGGTGGTCGGGTTGAGGCTGATGTGCAGCAGGCCGAGGGTGCCGAAGTAGACCGACACCGGCACGATGTTGGGCAGGGTGGCGATGAAGCCGGCGCGCATCGAGGTGAACATCACCGACAGCAGGGCCCAGATGGCGAAGGTGGCGATGGCGATCGAGGCCATGTGGCCGCTGGCGATGGCCGAGACGGCGCGCGTGGCGATCACGGTGCTGCCGGTAGCCTGGGCCTGCAGCGGCGGCGGCAGCGCGTCGAGCTTCTGGTCGAGACGCTTGAGGAAGTCGCCGATGGCGATGGAGCCGTCGACGTTGATGCGGACCGAGATCACGGCGCTGCGGAAGCGCGGGTCGACTACGTGCTGGATGGCGTCGCCGCCGGCGAACACCAGCAACTGCTTCACCGCGGCGGCGCTGTCGGGAATGCGGAAATACGCCGGGTCGTTCTGGTTGAGGGCCTGGTTGAGCAGCTTGAGATGGTCGATGTAGGAAACCACCGCGCCGACCTCGGGCTGGGCGCGCAGCCACTCCTCCAGCTGCTCCAGCGGCTTGATCTGCACCGGATCGGTCAGCGCGTCGTTGACATGGCTGTCGACGTAGACGGTGACCAGGTTGGCGCCGTTGAAGGTGCGGTTGATCGCCTCGAAGTCCTGGCGCACCGGCGAGCCGGGGCCGAAGCTCTGGATGAACTCGGTGCCGCTGCGGATGCGGGTGGCGAAATAGACGTCCAGCGGGATCAGCACCAGGGCGACGGCGATGATCTGCATGCGCCAGCGCGTGTCGAAGTTGGCCAGGCGCACGCCCCAGCGCGCGAACAGGCGCTCGGCCATCGGCTGGGAGCGGCGCGAGCAGCCCAGGAGATTGAGCAGCGCCGGCATGAAGATCAGCGTGATCAGGCCGACGTAGGCGGTGCCGATGCTGGCCAGCAGCGCGAACGAGCGGATCGCCGGCAGCGGATTGAGCATCAGCGACAGGAAGCCGACGATGGTGGTCGCCCCGGACAGGCTCAGGCCGGTGGCGATGCGGTTCATCACCCACTCGGCGCGCTGGCGCGCGTCGGCCTGCGGCACCATCTGCTGCGACAGGAAATAGGCCGACAGCAGGTGGATGGTATAGGACAGGCCGATGGTGATGACCAGCGGCGGCACGATCGCCGTCACCAGGTTGAACTCGATGCGCAGCAGCACCGCGGTGGCTACCGTCAGCACCAGCGCCATGCCCACCGCCAGCAGCGCCGACAGCGCCGCGCGCAGGCTGCGGTAGGTGGCGAGCAGCAGCAGCGCCACCACCGCGAACACTGCCGGCACGGTGAAGGCCAGGGTATGCGACAGCGCCGCGGCGGTGGCGGCGCGCACCGGCAGCGTGCCGGTGATGTGCACCTCGCTGCCCGGCGCCACCGCGGCGGCGGCGGCGCGGATCTGGCGGTTCAGGCCGAGCGCGGCGTAGCGCCCGGGCTCGTTGTCGGCGAAGGCCAGGGCGAAGGCTGCGCTGTGGCCGTCGGGCGAGACCAGGGTGCCGCGGTACAGCGGGTTGGCGGCCAGCTGCGCCGGGAACTGCGCCACCTGCGTCGGATCGGCTTTCGCCTGTTCGGTGAACGAGGTGATCGAGACCTCGTCCCCCGAGGCCATCAGGTTGGGCGCGGTGGCCAGCGAGAACACCGCGCGCACGCCCGGCAGCTGCTGCAGGCGCTGGCTCAGCTGCGCGATCTTCTCCAGGTTCTCCGGGGTGAAGACGCTGGGCTCCAGCCGCAGCGAGACGATCACCGGATCGTCCTCGCCGAAGGTCTGCCGCACCTTGGCCAGCACCGCACGGTCGCCGTCCTGCGCCGGCAGCAGCGCCTCGGCCGAGGGATCGACCTTGAAGCGCGGCTTGCCGCTGTGCGGATCCACGCACAGCAGCAGCGCGCCGGCCGCCAGGACGAAGCCCAGCGCCAGCATCAGGTATGGATGGCGCGCGACCCTGGGGATCCAGAAGAACACGGGCGGGGTTCAGTTCCCCAGGTAGAACGAGTGGGGATCGAAATAGCGGGTGGCGATATCGCTGCCGCTGGTGACCCCGACCACGCGCAACTGGGTATGCGTATGGTCCTTGAGGTCCTCCATGGTCGCCTGCGACAGGTACCAGTAGCTGCCCGACTGCTGCAGCGCCGAAGCCGGCGCGGTGAGCTCCTTGCGGGTGGCCTCGCCCTCGTAGAAATCCACCTTCAGCGCCACGCAGGTCTTCTGGTCGACCCAGGCGCGCAGCAGGCTGTAGCGCGAACCCTGCTCCGGCCTGGGCTTGAAGCTGAGGACGTAGACCGGCCGCTGCTCGATCGTCTCCGGCTTCTCCAGCTTGCCGTCGGAGTCGCTGAAGGCGTTCTCGATCTGCTTGACGTCGTTGTAGCTGAAATCGGTGCCGAGGAAGGAGCCGTCGGCGCTGGCGCCGGTGATGCGCCGCACCCGGTTTACCGCCGGCAGGAACATGTACATCTCGTCGGCATGGTCGGCCGAGGCGGTCTCGCGCACCAGGTAGGAGGCGCCGGCCAGGTCCGACGGCTCGGCCACGTGCACCATGGCGCGCAGCAGGCCCTTGTCGCGCATCGCGAACAGCTTGCCCTTGAGCACGCGGGTGGCGCCGGTGCGGTCCTTGGCGGCCAGCTCGATTTCCTGGATGCGCAAGGTCGGCGGCACATTGCCGCGCATGCAGTCCATCACCTTGTCCACCGCCGGATCGGCCCCCGCCGGCAAGAACGGCAGCAACAGCAGCACCCCCCACAAGCCACGTCCGCGCACGTCCGCCCCCTGTTGTCGCTTGTCTGAAACAGCCCGGCCCAAGGATGGCCGGTTCCGGGACAGGATGTCTACTTCATCTCTTTCTGGTGGAGTCGCTTCCACTCGCCGTAAGGCATGCCGTAGACGCGTTCGCGCGCGGCCTCGTCGGCCACCTCCACGCCCCGCTCGCGGGCCGCCTGCGCGTACCACTTCGACAGGCAGTTGCGGCAGAACCCGGCGAGGTTCATCAGGTCGATGTTCTGCACGTCCTTGCGGCTGTCCAGGTGCTCCAGCAGGCGCCGGAACACCGCCGCCTCGATGCTGTCCTGCTGCTGTTGATCCATGAGCGATTTGTCCGGGAAATGATCCGTAAATCCGGATTTTGCGCCCCGCCGTACGCGATCGGCAACGCTGCCGCGCGCGGGTCACGCAGTTGCGGCACACTGCCCGTTGCAAATCCCCTCAACGCCCATAAAGAACCGATCATGTCTCAGGCAGTGGCCAGGCCCCAGGTCCTCATCGTCGGCGCCGGCTTCGGCGGCCTCACCGCGGCGCGCGCGCTGGCCAAAGCGGCGGTGGATGTCACCGTCGTCGACCGCCGCAATTTCCACCTGTTCCAGCCCCTGCTCTACCAGGTGGCCACCGCCGGCCTCAATCCCTCCGACGTGGCCTGGCCGGTGCGCAGCATCCTCAACCGCCAGGGCAATGCCCGCGTGCTGCTGGGCGAGGTCTGCGGCGTCGACCCCGCCACGCGGCGGGTCAAGCTGGTGGACGGCCGCCAGCTGCCCTACGACTGGCTGATCCTGGCCACCGGCGCCACCCACAATTACTTCGGCAACGATCGCTGGGCGCCGATCGCGCCCGGCCTCAAGCGCATCGACGACGCCACCCTGATCCGGCGCCGCATCCTGCTCGCCTTCGAGCGCGCCGAGAACACCACCGACGAGGCGGAGCGCCGCCGCCTGATGACCTTCGCCATCATCGGCGCCGGCCCCACCGGCGTGGAGCTGGCCGGCGCCATCGCCGAGCTGTCGAAGAAGGCCCTGGCCTCCGACTTCCACGCCATCGACCCGCGCGACGCGCGCATCGTGCTGATCGAAGGGGCGCCGCGCGTGCTGGGCGCCTTCCCCCCGGCGCTGTCGGACTATGCCAAGACGGCGCTGGAGCGCCTGGGTGTGGAAGTGTGGCTCGGCCGCCAGGTGACGGAGTGCGACCCGCAGGGCGTCACCGCCTCGGGCGAGCGCCTGGAAGCGGCGACCATCCTGTGGGCCGCCGGCGTCGCCGCCTCGCCGGCCGCGCGCTGGCTCGGCGCAGCCGCGGACCGCGCCGGCCGGGTCCTGGTCGGGCCGGACCTGGGCGTGCCCGGCCAGGACCGCGTCTTCGTCATCGGCGACACCGCCCTGTTCACGCAGGACGGCAAGCCCATCCCCGGCATCGCGCCCGCTGCCAAGCAGGCCGGCGCCTACGTGGCCCGGCTGATCCGCGCCGCCGTCGCCGGCAAGCCGCGGCCGGGTCCGTTCCGCTACCGCCACTTCGGCAACCTCGCCACCATCGGCCGCAACCTGGCGGTGATCGACTTCGGCTTCCTGCGCATGAAGGGCTTCATCGCCTGGCTGCTATGGGGCGTGGCCCACATCTACTTCCTGATCGGCGCGCGCAACCGCTTGCTGGTGGCGTTGCAATGGATGTTCGACTACGTCAGCTTCAGCCGCGGCGCGCGCCTGATCGTCGGCTCCGACCCGACGGCAGAGCAGCGCACGCCATAGGCGCCGGCCTAGGTTGGCGGAAAACAGGGCTTTGCGCTAAGGTCGCCGTGACACCGTATCCTTCGGCAGTGGGCCGCCACCCGCCATCCGCCTGTGCCGGATGATCCGGAGGCAGCCGCCGGCACCGGCAACAACGCAGCCGGCCTGGTCACCCACTTCATTCATCGCCGTCCTGCACCATGCTCGCAACCCCAGGCACTGGCAACATCGAAGCGCCCGCTGAAGGCGGCGTTCAGGGCGGCCCGATCCCGCTGCCGCCGCAGCGCCGTTTCGGCGCGCTCGGCGACACCTACGCGCCGCAGGTGCCGGCCACGCCCCTGCCCGAGCCGCAGCTGCTCCACCTGAACCGCGCGCTGGCCGAGCAGATCGGCTTCGACCCGGCCGCTGTCGCCGGGCCGGAGTTCACCGCCCGCCTGGCGGGCAACCAGGCGTGGCCCGGCTATCCGGCCGTCAGCTCGGTCTATGCCGGCCACCAGTTCGGCGTGCTGGTGCCGCAGCTCGGCGACGGCCGCGCCCATCTCATCGCCGAGCTGCAGGGCCGCGACGGCCGCCGCTGGGAACTGCAGCTCAAGGGCAGCGGCCAGACGCCCTGGTCGCGCTTCGCCGACGGCCGGGCCGTGTTGCGCTCCTCGATCCGCGAATACCTCGCCTCGGAGGCGATGCATGCGCTCGGCATCCCCAGCACCCGCGCGCTCAGCCTGGTCGGGTCGCCGCAGCCGGTGCGGCGCGAGACCCTGGAGACCGCCGCGGTGGTGTGCCGCGCCGCGCCCGGCTTCGTCCGCTTCGGCCACTTCGAATTCTTCTACTACCAGAACCAGCACCAGCATCTGGCGCCGCTGGCCGACCACGTGATCGCCGAACACTTCCCGCAGTTCGCGCAGCGCGAGGACCGCTATCACGCCTGGCTGACCGAGGTGGTGGAGCGCACCGCGCGCCTGATGGCGCAGTGGCAGGCGGTGGGCTTCTGCCACGGCGTGATGAACACCGACAACTTCTCCGCGCTGGGCCTGACCATCGACTACGGCCCCTACGGCTTCATCGACGGCTTCGACGCCCATTACATCTGCAACCACAGCGACGAAGCGGGCCGCTACGCCTACGACCAGCAGCCGATGATCGGGCACTGGAACTGCTCCAAGCTGCTGCAGGCGACCCTGCCGCTGCTCTCGGACGAGCCGGAAAAAGCGGTCGAGATCGCCACCGGCATCCTCGACCTCTATCCGGCGGTCTATTCCAAAGCAATGCTGGAGCTATGGACTGCCAAGCTCGGCCTGCGCGAGGCGCGCGAAGGCGACGCCGAACTGGTCAACCGCTTCCTCAGCATCCTGCATCGCGGCCGCTCCGACTTCACCCGCAGCTTCCGCCATCTTGCACGGCTGCGCACCGACACCGACGAACCCGCCCACGGCGTCCGCGACGAGATCGCTGACCTTGCCGGCTTCGACGCCTGGGTGGCGGACTATCGCGGCCGCCTGCGCGGCGAGCAGACCGACGATGCCGGGCGCGCCGCGCGCATGAACGCGGTCAACCCGAAATACGTGCTGCGCAACCACCTGGCGCAAGCCGCCATCGAGCAGGCGCAGAGCGGCGACTACGGCGAGATCGACCGCCTGTTCCGGCTGCTGCAGAAGCCGTTCGACGAGCAACCGGAGATGGAGGCCTATGCGGCGGAGCCGCCGCCGGATGCACAGCGCATCGAGGTCAGCTGCTCGTCGTGATCGCCGGCGGCTCGCATGGCCTACAGCCCGTTGGCCTGCACCGACGCCGGCACACTGGCCGCCGGCGCGCGCCGCGACCAGCCGGCGTAAAGCAGCATGCCACCCAGCACGCCGAGCAGGAACACGACCGGCGGCCACACGCCGCCGAGCAGGCCGTTGGCGGCGATCAGGATGGCCGGCCCCGGGCAGACGCCGCTCAGGCCCCAGCCGATGCCGAACAGGCCGCTGCCGATGACCAGGCGCGGCGTGATGGTCTTGCGGTCCGGCAGGCTCACGGCGGCGCCTAGCGCATTGCGGCCGCGCAGGCGCACCCAGGTATAGGCCGGCAGGGTCACGGCGATGGCGCCGCCCATCACCAGCGCCATGGCCGGGTTCCAGGCGCCGGCGATGTCGAGGAATGCCTGGATGCGCAGCGGGTCGGTCATGCCGGACAGGATCAGGCCGAAGCCGAACAGCAGACCGGACACGAGCGGCAGAACCTTCTGGATCGATGCGCTCATCTCAGGCTCCGGGCAGCACGTGCCGCACCACGAACACGGTGGCGAAGCCCGCCGCCATGAACACCAGGGTCGCCACCAGGGAGCGGGTCGAGAGGTTGCCCAGGCCACACAGGCCATGGCCGCTGGTGCAGCCCGAGCCGAGCCTCGTGCCGAAGCCGACCAGCAGGCCGGAGCCGACCAGCACCGGCCAGGCCAGCGCCAGCTGTCCAGGCACCGCGCCGCCGGCCAGGCGCACGATCAGCACCGCGCCGATCAATCCGCCGAGGAACAGCCAGCGCCAGCTGCCGCCGCGCCCTTCCACCAGGCTGCCGAGCACGCCGCTGATGCCGGCGATCTGGCCGTTGAACAGCAGCAGCAGCGAGGCCGCCAGGCCGATCAGCAGGCCGCCTTCCAGTGCTTGCAGGTACATGAAGCCATCTCCTGTTGTAGTCCGCCCTCCGGGACGGCGGCGCCGTCGGCCCGAAGGCCGGCTTGCCAAGCCCGCGGCCTATTGGAACCGCACCGCCAATGATGCGCCCAAAGCCTGCTCCTTCAAGCGCACATTGGCCTCGCCGCCGCCGAAGCTGCCGGGCGGCAGCAGGCCGTTGCCGGGGATCGAGCCCTGCCCATCGACGCGATTTTCCGGCGCGCGCATGTAATAGAGGCTGACCTCGTAACCGCCGCCCAGGCTCAGCTCCGCGCCGGCGGTGTAGTGCCGCGTGATCACGCCCGGCGCCAGGATGTTGAACAGGGTCTGGTCCTGCGGCACCGGCTGCCGGCCATAGCTGTAGCCGGCCATCAGCTCCAGCGGCTGCCACGGCCGCCAGGCGGCGCCGAACTTGTAGACCGTCATGTTGCGCCAGCCGAAGCCGGGGCCGCCGTCGGCGCCCAGCTTCACGCCGTCGACGAAGGGCTGCAGGCTGTTGCCCACCGACTCGACGCTGCTATAGATGATGCGCTGCACGTCGGCGGAAACGACGACGGCCTTGTGCCAGCGATACGCCACGCCGCCGCCGAAGTTGGCCGGCACGTCGAAGCTGCCGTGGCCGGCGAACAGGCCCTGGTACTGGCGGAAGCGCTGCATGTGGATCTTCGGCTGCCAGCTGGCGCCGATGGTGAAGCCCTCGAACGGCTCGGCCAGGTAGCCGAGGCGGTAGCCCACGCCCCAGGAGCGGGCGTAGCCCTTGTCGGTGACATCGTCCGGCGCCACCGAGAACGGCCCCACCAGGGGCAGCTGCGCCGAAGGAAAGCCCTGCAGCGCGAACGCCTGCAGGCCGTAGGCCTTGAACATCTGGTAGGCGATGTCCAGCGACACGCCCACCGACTGGCGCCCGGTGAGGCGGAACGCCAGCGAGGGCGCGACGAACAGCTGCTCCAGATTCACCCCGGCGTTGCGCGGCGTGCCGCTGAGCTGGAAGGCGCCGAACGGGTTCACCCGGTAATCGGTGTTGAGACCGCCGTTGCCGTACACGGCGATGCCGGCGCTGAAGCGCGGACCCAGCTGGCGCGCGTAGCCGAAGCCGGGGATATAGAAATTCCCGATGGCGTTGCCGTCGTACCGGCCGTTGGCGCTGCGCCCGCTGAGCAGGGTGGCCACGGTGTTGTTGCCCTCGATCTCGCCGGCGCGGCGCGGGATGAACCAGTCCACGCCCAGGTCCAGGCGGTCGCCCGCCAGGCTCAGGCCGGCCGGGTTGCTCGCCACCACCAGCGAATCCTGCGGCAGCGCGTAGGCCACGCCGCCCATCGCCTTGGAAGCGGTGCCATAGCCGTGCATGAAATAGCCGTTGGTGGCCTGCGCCGGCAACGCCGCCAGGCCGAGCGCCACGGCGGCGGCCGCGGCGTACTGCTTGTTCTTCATGGTCCCATGAGCCCCGGTTGTGCGTGGGGATCGTAGAGAGGGCGAAGATCATCGTATATAGCCGCGCGAGACTTTCACGGGCTATTGATAGAAGGTCTCGACATAAGCCGCCGCTTCACCCGCTCCCGCGGCAGCAGCGAAGAACAATGAAGCAGGAGCATTGCGCGCCACCGGCGCAGGCGCGCCCTTCACCTTGAGCTGTAATGACGCGGGAAGAGAGGCTCGTTTTACGCCGCCCTGCCACAGCGCAGGTTGGCCGGCACCGCCACGTCCATCAGCCTGGGATTGGGCAGGCGCAAGGCATTCATCAGCTGCGCGTACTCCTCGGCCGAGCGCACCTGCAGGCGCGGGTTGTGGGCCCGCTCCTCGGCGATGGTCGAGACGGTCATGCCCTTGTAGTCATGCGCCGGGTAGACCAGGGTCTCGTCGGGCAGGCGCAGCAGCTTGTTGAAGATGGAGTCGTAGGACTGGTAGGGGTCGCCGTTCTGGAAATCGGTGCGGCCGGTGCCGCGGATCAGCAGCACGTCGCCGGTGAAGACGCGGTCCTCGCCGACCAGGCTGAAGGATTCGTCGGTGTGCCCCGGGGTGTAGAGCGCGCGCAGCCGCACGCCGTCGCAGCCGATGGTCTCGCCGTCGCGGAACTGCGCCGAGACGCACTCGGCCCGGGTGCGCTCGCCCATCAGCGTGACGCAGGCGGTGGCGCTGCGCAGGTCGCCCAGGGCGGTGATATGGTCGGCATGGGTATGGGTGTCCACCGCGATCACCAGCTTGAGCTCCAGTTCGCGGATCAGCTGCAGGTATTGCCCGGTGTGCGACTGCACCGGGTCGATCAGCAGGGCTTCGCCGCCGGGACGTGCGGCCAGCAAATAGGTGTAGGTCGAGGATTCCGCCTCGAACAGCTGACGGAACAGCATGAGAGGCTCGCAAAAGGGGAAGGTCTGGGATGAAATATACGACAGGTGGCTGGATCGCTGCCCGGGGGCTGGGCAATGCTGACCATATCCTTGAGCTTTGTTGTATAACAAACTGATAACAAGACCCAACGGAGAGCTTTCGACGTGACCGGCCGGCGCCGCAGGACCGTGCTCTTCGCCCTGGTCGCCCTGGCCGGCCTGCTGCCGACCGCAGGGTTCATGCTGATCTCCTGGAAGCAGGCGCAGCGGGAGATGAACACCCAGCTGCAGCGCTACGCCTCCCACACCCTGGACCGCGCCGACCAGATCTTCGGCAACGCCGAGACCACCCTCGCCCAGCTCGCCGGCCGGCTCGAGCCGCGCTGCACGCCGGCGACGGTGCAAGGGCTGGGCCGCGCCGTGCTGGAGTCGATCTATTTCCAGGAAGCGACCCTGGTGGTGGACGACGCGGTGCGCTGCACCAACACGCAGGTCTACAACCCGCCGCAGCCGATCGCCAACGCCGAGAACCGCGTCATCCCGGCGCAGGGCATCCATATCTCGGCGCCGGTGACGCTGGCGCGGGAAAACATGGTGTCCATCGTCATCCACTACCGCGCCGGCGAGCGGAGCATGTTCGGGCTGCATCTGAATCCGCGCCTGCTCGGCGAGCCGGAGCAGAAATATGCGCTCGAGGACGGCATCAGCCTGGCGGTGCTGCGCAGCGACGGCGCCGAGCTGGCGCGCTGCGGCCTGCACCCCGAGCTGCCGCTGGCCCGCCTGCCGGGCGCACGGGTGGCGCTGCAATCGGCGCGCTATCCGATCCGCGTCGTCGCCGTCGCCTCGCCGAGCTGGCTGACCCGCAACTGGAAGCAGGACGTTCTGGCCTATGTCAGCGCCGGCCTGATGACCTCGGCCCTGCTCTGCGTGCTGCTGCTGATGGCGGCGCGGCGCCAGCTCTCGGCCAGCGCCAGCATGGAGGATGCGCTCGACGACGGCCAGTTCCAGGTCTACTACCAGCCGATGGTCGACGCCATGACCGGCGGCTGCGTCGGCGCCGAGTCGCTGCTGCGCTGGCATCACCCGCAGCTCGGCGTGCTGTCGCCGGACGCCTTCATCCCGGCGGCCGAGGAGAGCGGCTTCATCGTCAAGCTGACCCGCTGGCTGATGCGCCGCATCATCACCGACATGGCCGAGCTGCTGATGGCCCACCCCGAGCTCCACGTCTCGGTCAACCTCAGCCCGCAGCATCTGGCCGAGCGCAGCCTGCTGGCCGACATCAAGCGCATGACCGGCGACCGCATCGCGCCCGGACAGATCGTGATCGAGGTGACCGAGCACGAGTTGATCATGAACGAGGACCGCAAGGCGCTGGAGATGCTGCAGCAGATCCGCGCCCTCGGCACGCCCATCGCCCTCGACGACTTCGGCAGCGGCTATTCCAGCCTGCGCTACCTGAGCAGCTTCCCCTTCGATTACCTGAAGATCGACAAGGCCTTCATCGACGCCATCGGCACCGAGTCGCTGACCGCCGGCCTGGTCGACACCATCGTCAGCATGGCGCGGCAGTTCAGGCTGAAGATCGTCGCCGAGGGCGTGGAGACGCCGGCGCAGCTCGCCTACCTGCAGGGGCTCAAGGTCGACTATGTGCAGGGCTGGCTGTTTTCCAAGGCGCTGCCGGTGGACCGGTTCCGCGCCTGGTTCGCCTCCAACCATGCCTACATGCTGGGCGTGCGCGCCAGCCAGGCGGCGCAGGGCAGGACCTAGCGCGTGGGCGCCGCGCCGCAGCGGGAGCATTCGCTCGCCGCCGCCGCAGCGCGCGGCATCCCCCTGGGCGACTGGCTGATGCTGCTGCTGGCCGTGATTTCGATCGGCCTGCTTGCTTACGAGACCTGGGGCCCGGCCACGCCGGCGCAGACCGCCTGGATCATCCGCGCCGACTACCTGATCTGCGCCGTGTTCCTGGCCGAGTTCCTGTGGCACTGGCGCCGCGCCGGCTGGACCTGGCGCCATCTCGGCCGCCACTGGTACGACGTGCTCGGCATGATTCCGGTATCGACCCCCGCCTTGCGCGGCTTCCGCCTGTTCCGGGTGGTGCGCATCGCGATCCTGCTGTCGCGCTTCGGCATGGCGGCGGACCGCGCCATCGGCGAGGAATTCACCTGGCGCCTGGTGGACCGCTTCAAGAACCAGATCGTCGATGCCATCAGCGGCCCGGTCACCGTCGCCGTGCTGGAGGAAGTGGCGGAGGTGCTGCAGAAAGGCACCTACACCCGCAACATCGCCCGCGCGCTGGACGAGAACCACGGCGAGCTGCGCGCGATGATCGCCGACAAGCTGCGCGACAACCCCAGCACCGGCCGGCTCAGGCGCCTGCCGTTCTACGACGACATCGTCGCCAGCACCGTCGACGCGGCCCTGGCGGTGGTGCAGGAGGTCCTGCGCGACCCGCGCACCGACGAGCTGGTGGCCGATATGCTGCGCGAAAATATCACCCAGTTGCGGGAGGCTGTGAAGCGCAATCAGGGCTGACAATGCGGCTGTCATTGCAGAGCGGAGCGAAGAAGCCCGCCCCCGCCCCGCGCGCCTGACGGCAGCGGGTCCTTGGCCGCGCTCAAGATGACAGGCAAGTCATTGAGAAACCTGGATTACCCACTAATGGCGAGCTCGAGGCGGTAAAATCGGGCCACGCTGTAATGTCTCTTACTGGAGCCGCTGCATGTCCCGCCCCGCCCCCACCAACCCGTCCGAAGCCGGCGAAGCCGCGACCCTCGCGCCGCTGCGCTTCATTACCGCCGCCAGCCTGTTCGACGGCCATGACGCCGCCATCAACGTCATGCGGCGGCTGATCCAGGCCCAGGGCGCGGAACTGGTCCACCTCGGCCACAACCGCTCGGTCGAGGACATCGTGCGGGCCGCGCTGCAGGAGGACGCCGACGGCATCGCCCTGTCCTCCTATCAGGGCGGGCACAACGAGTTCTTCAAGTACATGGTCGACATGCTGCGCGAGCGCGGCGCCGGCCACATCAAGGTTTTCGGCGGCGGCGGCGGCACCATCACGCCGGAGGAGATCAAGGCGCTGCAGGACTACGGCGTGGAGCGCATCTACCACCCCAACGACGGCGCCAAGCTCGGCCTGGTCGGCATGATCGAGGACCTGGTCAAGCGCGCCGAGTCGCACCGGCAGGCGACGCGGGTCCCGGCCCAGGTCTCGCTCGACGACGAGATCAGCGTCGGCCGCATGCTCAGCGCGATCGAGGAAGGGCTGTTCGGCGAGGCCGAGCTGGCCAAGCTGCGCAAGCAGTGGGCCATCGCCGGCAAGAAGACTCCCGTCATCGGCTTCACCGGCACCGGCGGCGCCGGCAAATCCTCGGTGGTGGACGAACTGCTGCTGCGCTTCCTGCAGGCGTTCCCGCAGATGCGCATCGCCGTGCTGGCGGTGGACCCCACCCGCCGCCGCAGCGGCGGCGCCCTGCTGGGCGACCGCATCCGCATGAACTCCCTGCGCAGCAAGCGCGTCTACATGCGCTCCATGGCCACCCGGCGCCAGCACATGGCGACCAGCGTGGTGCTGAAGGACTGCATCGGCTTCCTGCGCGGCCAGGGCTACGACCTGGTGATCGTCGAGACCGCCGGCATCGGCCAGTCCGACTCGGAGATCGTCGACCTGGTCGACTTCCCGGTCTACGTCATGACCAGCGACTACGGCGCCGCCAGCCAGCTCGAGAAGATCGACATGCTGGACTTCGCCGAGCTGGTGGTGCTGAACAAGTACGACCGCCGCGGCGCCGAGGACGCGCTGCGCGACGTGCGCAAGCAGTGGAAGCGCAACCGGGTAAAGTTCACGCTTCCGGATCAGGACGTGCCGGTCTACCCGACCATCGCCAGCCAGTTCAACGACCCGGGCGTGACCTGGATGTTCACCAACCTGTGCCGCCTGCTGCGCGACAAGCTGGCGCTGCCGGCGGACCGGTGGACGCCGGACCTCGACACCAGCATCAGGGAGCCGCGCGCGACGGTGCTGATCCCCGGCAACCGCGTCCGCTACCTCGCCGAGATCGCCGAGAGCGGCCGTGGCATCAACCAGGACATCGAGCGCCAGGCCGAAGCCGCCGACCGCGCCCAGGCCTTCTGGCAGGCGCTGCACGAGATCGAAGATCCGCTGCTGCCCAGGCAGCTGGACGTGTACGCCACAGAGGCCTTGCTGCCCCCTGCCGCGAGCCAGGGGGAGGGCTCGCGCACCCTGGACAAGAGCCTCCTGCTGCTGCGCCAGCGCTACCAGGACGCCATCAAGTCCCTCAGCAGCGAGGCCTTGAGCCTGCTGCGCGAGTGGCCGGCGCGCCTCAAGGGCATCACCGACGAGGTTGGCGGCTACGAGGTGCGGGGCAAGCGCATCGAGGTGGAAAACTACCGCGAATCGCTGAGCCACCAGAAGATCCCCAAGATCGCCGCGCCCACCTACAAGAGCTGGGGCGAACTGCTGCGCTTCCTGATGAAGGAAAACCTGCCGGGCGACTACCCCTATACCGCCGGCGTCTACCCCTACCGCCGCACCGGCGAGGACCCGATCCGCATGTTCGCCGGCGAAGGCACGCCGGAACGCACCAACCGCCGCTTCCATTACCTCAGCCACGGCCACGGCGCCGACCGCCTGTCCACCGCCTTCGACTCGGTGACCCTGTACGGCGAGGACCCGCACACCCGACCGGACATTTACGGAAAGATCGGCAACAGCGGCGTCTCCATCGCCACCCTGGACGACATGAAGAAGCTGTATTCCGGCTTCGACCTGTGCTCGCCCAGCACCAGCGTGTCGATGACCATCAACGGCCCGGCGCCGATGATCCTGGCGATGTTCATGAACACCGCCATCGACCAGCAGGTGGAGAAGCACCTCAAGGCCGATGCCAAGCTGTGGGCCGCGGCGGAAAAGAAGATCGCCGCGATCTACAAGGACAAAGCCCGCCCGGTCTACGCCGGCGAGCTGCCCTCCGGCAACGACGGCCTCGGCCTGGGCCTGCTCGGCGTCTCCGGCAAGGACGTACTCGACACGGAAACCTACGCCAGGATCAAGGCCGAGACCCTGTCCACCGTGCGCGGCACGGTGCAGGCCGACATCCTCAAGGAAGACCAGGCGCAGAACACCTGCATCTTCTCCACCGAGTTCGCCCTGCGCATGATGGGCGACATCCAGCAGTACTTCGTCGAGAACAAGGTCCGCAACTTCTACTCGGTGTCGATCTCCGGCTACCACATCGCCGAGGCCGGGGCGAACCCGATCAGCCAGCTTGCCTTCACCCTGAGCAACGGCTTCACCATCGCCGAGTACTACCTGGCGCGCGGCATGAAGATCGACGACTTCGCGCCGAACCTGAGCTTCTTCTTCTCGAACGGCATGGACCCGGAATACACCGTGATCGGCCGCGTCGCGCGCCGCATCTGGGCCCGCGCCATGCGCGAGCTGTACGGCGCCGCGCCGCGCAGCCAGATGCTGAAATACCACATCCAGACCTCCGGCCGCTCGCTGCACGCCCAGGAAATCCAGTTCAACGACATCCGCACCACGCTGCAGGCGCTGTATGCGCTGTTCGACAACTGCAACAGCCTGCACACCAACGCCTACGACGAGGCCATCACCACGCCGACCGAGGAGAGCGTGCGCCGCGCCGTGGCGATCCAGCTCATCATCAACCGCGAGCTGGGCCTGAACTTCTGCGAAAACCCCTGGCAGGGCAGCTTCATCGTCGAGGCCCTCACCGACCTGGTGGAGGAGGCGGTGTACAAGGAATTCGAGGCGATCAGCGAGCGCGGCGGCGTGCTGGGCGCCATGGACACGATGTACCAGCGCGGCAAGATCCAGGAAGAGAGCCTGTACTACGAGCACAAGAAGTACGACGGCTCCCTGCCCCTGGTCGGCGTCAACACCTTCCTGCCGCGCGAGCACGGCGGCGAGATCGCCACCACCATCGAGCTGATCCGCTCCACCGAGGAGGAGAAGGCGCAGCAGATCGGCAACGTCGAGCGCTTCCGCGCCGCCCGCAACGCCCTGGCCCCGGACAGCCTCAAGTCCCTGCAGAAGGCCGCGCGCGAACGCCGCAACATCTTCGAGAACCTGATCGAGGCGGTGAAGTACAACTCGCTCGGCCAGATCAGCCACGCGCTGTACGAAGTGGGCGGCGAGTACCGGCGGAACATGTAGTTGCTCCTTGCCCTCTACCCGCCGGTAGAGGGCAAGGGCATCACACTCTCGCCCACGACACAGCTTACTCCTCACCCCCGACATTTCCCCTCCGGGGAGAGGAAACGCCGGGCGGGCTATGATCCGCCTATGCTCACGTCCTCCCTGCTCGGCGCCCTGGTCGGCCTGGTGCTCGGCCTGACCGGCGCCGGCGGCGGCATCCTCGCCGTGCCGGCCCTGGTATTCGGCCTGCACTGGACCATGCAGCAGGCCGCGCCGGTGGCGCTGATCGCGGTCGCCGGCGGGGCCGCCATCGGTGCGGTCGAAGCTCATCGCCGCCGGCTGGTGCGCTGGCGCGCCGCGCTTCTGATGGCGGCGGCGGGCATCCCCTGCACCGCGCCCGGCCTGCATCTGGCGCAGCAGCTGTCGCAGCAGTGGCTGTCCCTCGCCTTCGCCGCGGTGCTGCTGCTGGTCGCGCTGCGCCTGCTTCACGCCAGCCGACTGGGCGGCGAGCGGCAGGCCGAAGCGGCCATCGGCGGCCTGGCCCGCATCGACCAGAAGACCGGGCGCATCCGCTGGACCTGGCCCAGCGCTTTTCTCATCGCCGGCATCGGCGCGGTCAGCGGCTTCATGACCGGCCTGCTCGGCGTCGGCGGCGGCTTTGTCATCGTGCCGCTGTTGCGCCGCTACAGCGGCGTCAGCATGCACGGCATCGTCGCCACCTCGCTGATGGTGATCGCCGTGGTCGGCGGCGGCGGCGTGATCCTGGCCCTGCTGCACGGCGCGCGCCCGCCGCCGGAAGCGACTGCCTGGTTCGCGGCGGCCACCGCCGCCGGCATGCTGCTGGGGCGGCGCCTTGGCGCGCGGCTGTCGGCCCGGCAGGTGCAGGCGGGCTTCGCCATGCTGCTGCTGGGCGTGGCGGCATTGATGGCGGGGCGCGGGCTGGGCTTTTAGCTCATTCCCAGAGTGGAGGTCCGCGAGAGCCTCTCTAGCAGGCAGAGGGCGGTTCCATCCGTTCCCGCGCCGCTTTCCTGCCGGCTGTGAGGGCTGATTCAGCCTTTCATCCGTTTTTCCGGTATTCCCAGGGCCCAAGGCGCGAAATAGGCCGAGTCGGGCCTGAGGCAGGCCTCCCCATTTTCGGCGCGCCGGGGCACGGCAGCGGCAGGCGCGGCGGCTAACCCACTACGGACACGTCGCGCACCCTCGATCCCCGACACCAGCCCGGGCTGGGCCAGCTGCAAACGGCGGCCGGCGAACGCAGCACAGAGCCTCGCGAGCGCGACAGCCGGCGCGAAGCCCTGGGCTTCGTCGACCGCATGCGCGGTTTGCGCACCATGGGCGTCGCGCTGGCCTTCTTCTGCGTCGCCGGCGTCTTCCTCAGCAACGGCGCCCATCCCCTTGCCTGGGCTGCCCTGGTCTTCAACGGCCTGCTCTGGCCGCACCTGGCCTGGTGGCTGGCACACCGCAGCGCCGATCCTTACGCCGCCGAGCGCCGCAACCTCGTCGCCGACTCCGCCAGCGCCGGCGTGTGGATCGTGCTGATGCACTTCAACCTGCTGCCCAGCGCGCTGATGGTGGCGATGCTGTCGATGGACAAGATCTGCGTCGGCGGCTGGCGCTTCCTGGCCCGCACCGCCGGCGCGCAGCTGCTGGCCCTGCTCGCCGGCGTGGCGCTGTTCGGCCTGGAGTTCGAGCCGCAGACCAGCCTGATCGAAACCCTGCTGTGCCTGCCTTTCCTCACCGGCTACCCGATCGGCGTGGCCACCCTCACCTTCGCCCTGGCACGCCGCGTGCGCCACCAGAACAAGCTGCTGGCCGAACTCAACCGCACCGACCCGCTGACCGGCCTGCTCAACCGCACCCATTGGGAGGAGCAGGTGGTGAACGAGCTGCGCCGCCATCAGCGCCTGCACCGCCCCGCCGCGCTGCTGATGCTGGACATCGACTCGTTCAAGCCGATCAACGACGCCCAGGGCCACCCCGCCGGCGACGAGGTGATCCGCGGCGTGGCCGGCATCATCGGCCAGTGCGTGCGCGACATCGACATCGCCGGCCGCTATGGCGGGGACGAGTTCGGCATCGTCCTGCCCGAGACCGACACGCCACAGGCCTGCGCCGTGGCCGAGCGCATCCGCCACAGCGTCCAGGCCGCCGCCCTCGGCGCCGATGGCCGCCTGCATTGCACCGTCAGCATCGGCCTGGCCCTGGTCACGCCCAACATGAGCGGCAGCCGCGACTGGATCGACTGCGCCGACCAGGCCCTGTACCGCGCCAAAACGCAGGGGCGCAACCGGGTGGCGACGCCGGGGTTGAAGCCGGCGGGTTGAGCCCCTCTTTCGGCGGGAGGGGAGTCGGGACGAGGACACGCCACGCGGCCTCATGGCAGCGTTCGCCCCCGGCCTCCCGGCATCTTCACACCAGCAGGTGCACAAAAATCCCCGCCGCGCTGACGACCTCCGCGATCATGGCGCGGAAGAAGCCGGTGCGGATTCCGGGAGTGGGCGCGAACAGCATGCCCAGCAGCGAGGCGCCGGCGAGGACCGGGGCCACCAGCAGGCGCAGCACCGCGAACGACGCGGCCGTCGACATAAATGAGCCGATCGGCTGATGGATGCCGGCGTAGTAGACGACCAGCGCGAGCAGCCCGGTGGCGGCGATGGCCAGGGCGCTGCCCACGAGGCAGGACCAGAAGCGCCCGGCGCGGCGCAGGAACCACAGCGCCGCGGCGGTGGGCAGCGCGGCGCAGGCGCAGAAGGCGAACAGCCAGTACATCATGTCGCCGAAGGCGTACATGCCCGGCGAGCCCTGCACGTCCGCCGGATCCTGGAGCGCGATGCGTGCCTCGACCGCCGCCGAGGCAACCAGGACGGCGGCGAGGTAGCCGGCCAGGACCAGGGCGGTCTTCGACAGGCCGCTCAGGCCGGAAACGCGTTGCCGCAACCGCCGGACCGCCATGTGCAGCCCCCTGTTCGTTGCACCGCCGCCATCATGCCTCCATCCGGTGCAGAAATCGTGCAAACACCGCGGCAAGCGTGCGGCTTTTGCCCGCTCCCCCGGCAGCCGCGGGGGACCTGCCGCAATGCTAGGCTGACCGCCTCCGTGCATGAGAGTCCGGCCCATGACCCAACTCCTGCGCTTCCCCAGCGCGACCCGGCGCGATCCGGCCATCGAGGCCTGGATGCGCCGACACGCCGGCGAGCTCGGCGCCATCGCGCGGCGCTGGTTCGAGGTGATGCGGGCCTGCGGCGGCGACGTGCGGGAGCTGCTGCACGACGGCCATCCCACCGCCTGCGTCGACGACGCCGGCTTCGCCTACGCCAACGCCTTCACCGCCCACGTCAACGTCGGCTTCTTCCGCGGCGCCGAGCTGCCCGATCCGGATGGGCTGCTGCAAGGCACCGGCCGGTACATGCGCCATGTGAAGCTGAGGCCTGGGCAGGCGGTGAACGAGGCCGCGTTGGAGCGCCTGGTGCAGGCGGCTTATCGGGATATGCGGCGGCGGGTGGAAGCGGACCGGTAGCAGAAGCGACCTCCCCGTCCCCTCCCTTCACCGAAGGGCTTCGTGGCGGGCGGAGACCTTCGTCGCTGCACGACTGCAGTGGCGCATCAGGCGACAAGCGGTGTCCGTTTCCGGCGCAAATATACGGCACGGTACGAGAGCGTGATGCGCATCACGCCGCACGCCCGTTCACCCCTCATCTGGGGCGCGACCGCGCGACTGGCGAAGCATAGCGTGCACCAGTGGCAGTAGTGGTGCGACGAAGAAGCAGGCCCTGGGACAGAACGACCGGACGGCATCGCCGGCCTTCCTGATCTCCGCGCGTACGCATCGTTCTTTTTGCGTTATCTCTCTCAGGGAGCACCGGACATGAGCAACATCGTGGCATGGCATGGCAGGACCACGGCGGAGCATTGCGCGCAGCGCGACGCCGCGGCCAAAGAAGGGTACCGTTTTCTTTCGCTGAGCATTTACGGCGCCATCGACGGTCCGCGTTACGCGGCGGTGATGATCCGCAGGCCCAGCGTGGTGGCCCAGCGCGACTGGCCCAGTCTCAGCGCGGCGCAGTTCCAGCAGGTGTTCGATGAACAGGCCAAGCTCGGCTACGGCCCGGTGATCATCGCGGCCACCGGCTCGGCCGGCGACCCGCGCTTCGCCGCGGTGTTCGAGCCGCAGAAGCCGATTCCGCTGACCCGTCACCTGCTCAGTGCAGCCGATTTCAAGACCACCGACGACAGCGCCCGCAAGCAGGGCCTGATCCTGCGCTGGGCCGCCGCCTACGGCGACGCCGCCAATCCGCGCTACGCCGCCATCTGGTCGGCCAATGCGGACAACGACCGCTGGAGCGCCGACGGCCTGGCCGACGAGCCCGCGGCCTACCAGGCGCGCTTCAGTGCGCAGACCTCCGCCTGGTGCCGCCCGGCGTTCGTCACCCTCAATGCCAGCAACCAGTACCTGTCGTTGTTCGTCGACCGCCAGGTCGGACCTTGGGTGGCGCACCACGACATGACCGCCGCCGACTACCAGAACCAGTTCGACACGCTGACCAAGGCCGGTTATTTTCCCAGCGTCGTGCAAGCCGCCGGCCCGGCGCAATCGGCGCGCTTCGCCGCCCTGTTCGTCAAGCAAGAGGCCGCCACACCGAAGAAGTTCAATGCCATCGGCGCCAGCGCGGTCGACCCGATCGACAAGATCGTGCGCCAGACCCTGCTGGACTCGCCGGTGCGCCACGCTTCGCTGGCCATCGTCCACCAGGGCCGCCTGGTCTACACCCGCGGCTACACGGCGGCCGAGCCTGACTGGCCGGTGGTGCAGCCGACGACCTGCTTCCGCATGGCGAGCGTGTCCAAGGCAGTGACGGCGCTGGCCACCTACCAGCTGATCGAGTCCGGCGCGCTGACGCTGGACCACAAGCTGCAGGACATCCTCCAGCTCAGGACGCCGGCCGGCGCCGCTCCCACCGATGCGCGCTTTGCCGCGGTGACCATCCGGCACCTGCTGGAGCACACCAGCGGCATCAACGGCGACGCGTTCCGCAACGGTGTGGCCGTTGCCCAGGCGTTCCAGGCCGCCGCGCACCCGGTGAGCCTGCCGGTCAGCGAGGCGCAGACCGACGCCTATATCGCCAGCCTGCCGCTGAACGCCACGCCCGGCGACCAGAGCCACCAGGCCTACAACAACTGCGGCTACTACCTGCTCAGCCGGGTGGTGGCCAAGCTGCGTGGCACCACGCGCGCCATCGACGCCTACCAGAAGTTCCTGCTGGCGCCCCTGCATATCTCGCGCATCCGCCTCGCCCGCAGCCTGATCGCGCAGCAGCCGTCCGACGAGGCCCGTTACCAGCAGCCGCAGCTGGCACTGGGCCAAAGCCAGATGTCGCCGCAGCAGCCGCTGGTGCCTTCGGAATACGGCACCGAGCAGATGGAGATCATGGAAGGTGCCGGCGGCCTGTCGGGCGCCAACACCGACGTGGCGCGCCTGATCGCCATCCTGATGTGGCAGAAGGACAACCCCGCGCTGAAGCGGGCGACCATCCAGCAGATGCTCGGCGCCGGCGCCGCGCTCACCGCGAAGGGGCTGGGACGTGCCGGCTACGGCTTCGACGTGGCAGTCGATCGCGGCTCCGGCAAGTTCTACGCCCAGAAGGGCGGCTCGCTGGCCAGTTCCGGCAATGTGTTGCAGTTCGACGGGGACTGGGGCTTCGCCCTGAGCTTCGGCGGCTACGCCTCGGCTGGCGACAGCTGGTACCCCGACTATCCGGCGGTGATGAGCATCGCCAAGCAGCACGACTGGGGCACGGTCGACCTGTTCCCGCAGTTCGGCATGCCGTCGCTGCATTAGCGGCAGGAGCTTGTGGCAGGCGGCGCTCCCGGGCGCCGCCTGCTGCCGCCGGCGGCGCGCCACGGTGTAAGCTGCGCGCCATGGCCCTCACTGCAACCCTCCACAATTTCACCGTCCAGCTCGCTGACGTCGACCGCGCCGTCTACCAGGATCTGGAGTTGCGCCTGGCGCGACATCCGTCCGAGACGGCGGAATTCCTCCTGACCCGCCTCCTTGCCTACTGCCTGGAGTGGCAGGAAGGCATCGCCTTCACCGAGGGCGTGGCGGCGGTGGACGAGCCGGCGGTGCTGGTGCGCGATCTCACCGGCCGCATCACCGCCTGGATCGAGGTCGGCGCGCCGGATGCCGAGCGCCTGCACCGCGGCAGCAAGCTCGCCGGCCGCGCCGCGGTCTATACCCACCGCGATCCGGCCAATCTGCTGGCCCAGCTCGCCGGCAGGAAGATCCACCGCGCCGAGGCGTTGCCGGTCTACTCCTTCGGGCGCAGCTTCATCGACGAGGCGGCCAAGGCGATCGAGCGGCGCAACGCGGTCACGCTGTCGGTCACCGAGCGGCAGTTGTACCTGGATCTCAACGGCAAGAGCTTCAGCACGGCGATCGAGGAACATCGGCCGGGCTGAAAGTCCCCGCCTGGGGAATCCCTGCAATCGAGCCGGCGCCGCCGGTCTATGCCCGCTTCCGCCCCTCCTTCATCATCGCGTAGTACCGGCTGACCCGCTCGACAAACTGGACCGCCTCGCTGCCGCGGGCATAGCCATATTTGGTGGTGGCGATCCACTCCTGCCGCTCCAGCAGCGGCAGCGCCTGGCGCACGTCGTCCCAGCGGTCGGGATCGCCACCGCGCAGGTCGGTGACATCGCGCGCGTCGAGCAGGTGGCCGAGTCCCTGGTTGTAGGCGGCCAGGGCCATGGCGGTGCGGTCCGGCTCGCGGATGCGCCGGGGCAGCCCGGCATAAATGTCGCGCAGCAGCCGCCCGGCGCCGAGGATGCTCTGCGCGGCGTTCTCGCGGTCCACACCCAGCTCCAGCGCGGTGTCCTGGGTCAGCATCATCAGGCCGCGCACGCCGGTGGGACTGCGCGCGGCCGGATCCCAGCGCGACTCCTGGTAGCCCACCGCCGCGAGCAAGCGCCAGTCCAGCCCGGCGCGGCGCGCGGACTCCTCGAAGCTGGCGCGGTACTGCGGCAGCACGACTTCCAGGTCGCGGCTGAGATTGCCGGACGGCCGCACCCGAACCTTCCGTGCGCGGCGCGCGGGAAGGTGCGCCGGGACCTGGCCTGCTGCGGCAAGCGGCGGTGCCGGTGCCGGCGCCCGCACCGGCGCCGTTGCGACTGCCGGCCCGGCCGCGGCTATTGCCGGGGTCTGCCCCGGGCGCGCATCCTGCCAGCCGCGCAGCAGCACGGCGATGCAGATCCCCAGCGCCACCGGCAGCAGCCACTGCGTGGCAAACGCCGGCCCGCCGGCCGCTTCAATGCCAACTTCCCTTTGCTGAGCCTGCATACCGTCCTCCGGCATGCCCCCGGCCGATCCCGTTTCCTTGCGGGCAAAAAAAAGTCCACGCGCCGGCAGCATTGCCGGCGGCGTGGACGCCTGTGTCCGCGGCCGATCATCGAGGAACGGCCTGGGGAAAGCAGCAGCAATGAATGTGCCACGCCCGGTCCAGCGCGCCGGCAAGGAGGACGCAGGAAAACTACTGCGTCACCCCATCGACAAACCGCCGGATATGCCCGACCAGCTCGGCGTGTCCCGGCAGCCAGGTCGACAGCAGCGCGACGATGCGCACGTGGCCCATCTCGGGGTAAATGACCTTCTCGGCCCGACCGCCGACGGCGTCCAGGCGCACGGCGAGGTTGTTGGTGTTCTTGACGTAGACGGTGTCGTCGTCGGCGCCGTGCAGCAGCAGCATTGGCGGCGCCCGGCTGTCGACATGGTTGATCGGCTGGGTCTGCGGCCACTGCTGGCGCGGGCCGAAGATGGTCTGCAGCACCGGGTCGGTGATCGGCAGGAAGTCGTACGGCCCGGCCAGGCCCACCATGCCGCGCACCCAGGCGCGGTCGGCGCCGGCGGCGCGAAGGTAGTCCGGATCCAGCGCCAGCATCGCGGCGTTGTAGGCGCCGGCGGAGTGGCCCATCAGCACCAGCTTGCGCGGATCGGCGCCGTAATCGGCGCCGCGGCGATGGGCCCAGGCCACGGCCTCGGCGCAGTCGGCCAGGAAATCGGGATATTCCGCCTGGGGATAGAGGCGGTAGTCGGGAATCACCACCACGTAGCCCAGTTCGGTCAGGGCCTGGCCGACAAACTTGTAGGTGGCCTTGGGCGGCGACTTGTCCGCCTGCCAGCTGCCGCCGTAGAAGAACACCAGCAGCGGCGCATCGCGGGCGCCTTGCGGCGCATATACGTCCAGTTTCAGGTGGTGGCTGCCGTACTCCACATCGCGCTCGGCGCGGTAGCCGCCGGCCGGGGTGACGGCGTTGATGAAGCCTGCGGCGGAGCAGCCGGACAGGAGCAGCGGCGCGGCGCAGGCCGCGAGACGGCGCATCATGGCAAATGGAACCCGTTCTGGTGTGACGGCGGAAGCGCCCCAGTGTCCCCAGCGGCTTTACGGATGGCAAGACGCGGCGGATGCGCGGCCCCGGCCGCCGTGCTACAAAACGGGCATCCTCGGCCACCTCATTTTCGCGCATGCGTCTCGCCGGCTTGGCCTTCCTGCTGCTGCTGACCGCCTGCGCCGCGCAGCCCCCCGGGCCCGCCCCGGCTCCGCCGCCGCCGCCGCCGTCCGATCCCGCGACGGGCGCCGCGCTGCTGGAGCTGGAGCAGGCCTGGTGCGTCGCCACCCTGCTCGGCGACAGCGCCACCATGGCGCGGATCGAGGATGAGAGCTTTGTGCGCAGCGATGCCCGCGGCAACACTGTCAGCCGCGAAGACGAGCTCAAGGAGGTCGAGGCGCACTCGGTGGAATACAGCGTCTGCGAGAACCGCGAGCCGTCGGTGCGCGTCGGCGGCGATGCCGCCGTGGTCAGCGGCGTGCGCCTGCTGGAGGGCGTCTCGGGCGACGTGCCGTTCAAGCGGGTGCTGCGCTTCACCGACACTTTTGTGCATCGGCCCGATGGCTGGAAAGCGGTGAAGGCGCAGTGCATACCCGTCGAGCAGCCGGGATGAACGGCCCGGAGCAACTGGCGGACTGGCTGTCGCGGCAGCGGCAGGCCGGCGCGCGCGTCATCGGCCTCAACGGCGCGCAAGGCAGTGGCAAGTCGACCCTGGCGGCGCAGCTACAGGCGCTGCTGAGGCAGCGGCACGGGCTGCGGGCGGTGGTGCTGGCACTGGACGATCTGTACCTGCCCCGCGCCGAGCGCGAGCGCCTGGCGCGGCAGGTTCACCCGCTGCTGCGCACCCGCGGCGTGCCGGGCACCCACGAGGTGGCGCTGGGCATCAACCTGCTGGAGGAGCTGGCCGTGTCGACCGGGCCGGTGCGCGTCCCCAGCTTCGTCAAGGCCATCGACGATCGCGCGCCGGAAACCGCATGGCACTGCGTGCCGGCACCGGCGGATCTGGTGCTGTTCGAGGGCTGGTGCGTCGCCACCCCGGCACAGGACGAGGCCGCGCTGCGGCAGCCGCTGAACGAGCTGGAAGCGCGCGAAGACGCCGACTGCCGCTGGCGGCGCTGGGTCAACGAGCAGCTCGCCACCGCCTACCCGCCCCTGTTCCGCCGCATCGATCGCACCGTGTTCCTGCAGGCGCCGGACTTCGACAGCATCTTCCGCTGGCGCATGCAGCAGGAAGCGCAGAACGTGCGGACCGCCGGCGGAGGCGCGGCCGCCATGGACCCGGCCGCGCTGCGCCGCTTCATCCAGCACTACGAGCGGCTGACGCGGCATGCGCTGGAGGTGATGCCCGCAGGCGCCGACGCAGTGATCACGTTGGGGGCGAAGCATGAATGGCGAGAGCTGCAGTTGCGCTGATCGACTTCCCCGGGAGCCGGGCTTCCATCGAACTGCCGTGATCCGCGACCATGCGGAAGCCCCGGGGGCCGGCCAGAACCGGGGCGCGCCTGTGCCCCGGCCGGCCAGCCGGCAAAACGACGGACTACCTGCGCGAGGCCTTCTTCTCCGCCTTGGCGGCCTTCTTCTCCTTCATGGTCTTCTGCGGCTTCTTCTTCTCGCTCTTCTTGCTGTCCATGCCTTTGCTCACTGGGGTCTCCTCTGGCGTCGGCAAACATGAGTGGCACCCGGCGGGCGCCTGCCGTGCAGCTTAGCGGTTGCGCAGGAAAGGTGCTTTGCGCCGCTTCAGGCCGAAGACTCCGGCAAAGTCCCGGCGTGCGACTTCAGGCTGCCCCTCAGTGCGTCCGCGCGCCCGACAGGCGCGCGGACACACCGAGCCGCCGCTTCCGGCTTCAACCGCCCGCGGTCTGCATCGCCAGCGCTTCGTGGATCGGAGGGAATGGCATCTGCCCGGCCTCGACCAGCTTCTCGTTCAACAGATCCTGCAGCCTGGACCAGTGGCGCCTGACCTCCGGCGGGGCCTCGTCGGGCTGATACAGGAGGTTGTGCATCTGCCCACGGTCCTTGTCCAGATCGTACATCTCGTACTGGTATTGGCCCGGCAGGTTCGGCGAGAAGTACACAGCATAGGTGAAGTGGCGATGCCGGATGGCGCGGATGTGGCAAAGGTGGTCGAGGTCGCTGATCATCGCCGACTCGTCGTCGTAGCAGAACAGTATCGTGTCCTGCACCTGCTGCTTCGGGTTGAGAATGGTGGGGACCAGACTCTTGCCCTTCATCAGCCGGGAAGGTTCGCCCCCCGCCAGCTGCAGCAGGGTCGGCAGGAAATCGACGTGGGCATACAGCGCGTCAGTGACCTGCGCGTCCTTGAACAGCTTGCGGTTGTGGATGACCAGGGGGATGTGGATGGTCTCCTCGTAGACGTTGTAGACCTTCTCCCGCATGCCGTGCGACAGCCCCATCTCGCCGTGGTCCGAGGTGCGGATGATCAGCGCATTCTCGTGGAAGTCGTGCAGCTCGACGGCGTCGAGGAACTCATCGACCAGGTCGTTGGCAAACTTCGTCATGTAGGCATAGAAGTTGACGTAGTTTTCGGTGGTGTCGGCCTGGTCCGGCTGGACCGCGGGACGGGTGGTATCCATGGCCAGCTCCTCCTGGCCGATGAGCGGCGTACCCTTGTTCATGATATTGCGGATGACCGATTGGATCCTGGGCTTGGTCAGCAGGCTGTCCACCGCGTTGCCCGGCAGCCCGATCATCAGCGGCTGGATATCGGCCTCGGTGTAGCCGAACTTCTGCCAGCCGTCGGGAAAGAAATTGATGTCGTGCGGGTTCACGAACGACATGAACATCAGGAACGGCCGCATGGCGGCGGCGTCCCGGCGCTTGCGGCCATGCGCCCGCGCCTTGAGGAAATCGATGGCGCCCTCGCCGAAGCCGTGGGCGTCCACGCCCGGACCGTACTTGCGCAGGTAGCGCTTGTCGTTGGCGGCATTGGCGTAGCCCGGTTTGCCGGAGCCGGCGGTGGCCCAGGACTCGTACGTCGAAAAGCCGGTCACGGTGCCGGCATCCGGCGGATTCCAGTCGGAGAACCCGTACTGCTGTTCCATGTTGCCGATGTCGTACGGCGACCACTGCATGACGTCGCAGGGCGTCGACAGGTGCCATTTGCCTTTCCAGACCACGTCGTAACCCTTGTCCTGCATCAGCGCCGCGAGCTTGGGAATGCGTGGATCGGAGTAGGACAGCTCGCCCGGCGTCATCGTCAGGCCGGTGAGATTGGCGTAGTTGCTGGTGATCATCACCCCTCGCGACGGCGTACACATACACGCCGAGGTATAAGCACGCTCGAAGCTCAGGCCGTGCTTCTTCAGCCGCTTCCAGCTCGACAGCGTATCCAGGAAGCCGCCAGGCCAGTGCACCGGGTGGCGTTCCTGGTCGGTGAGGATAACGATAATGTCCGGCTGCCTGGGCAAACCCACCTTCTGGTACAGCGCCTGCAGTTCGGCGGAAGCATTCATGTTCCAACCCTCCATGAGCAGCAACGGTGTGTGCGATGAATCGACTTGCCACGGTAATGCCGCGTCCGGTGACGCAGCACGGAATGCGGGCGACGCGGAAAGAGAAATGCGGCAGCGGATGCGCGGTGGTGCCGGACCCTGCGCGGTGTGCCGGCCGGAGATGTCTGCGCGCTGAATTGCCGCGGATGGTCCATCACTTCCCTCCTGGCCGGCGCGATGCCTCAGCACCGCCAGCGCGACTCACCGGCATCCATCGTTCCGATGAGCACTGCCTTGACTGCGGCCGATACTAGACCCATGTAGGGCGTGGCACAGCCGGCAACTAGTACTAGTACGAACGGTGGAGCCCGGAGAACGCGGTGGGCGGGACAACGGGAGGAACAGGGCGATGCGGTCCCGCGCCGCGTTTTGCAGTCCCGTCTGCGGGAGCGCGGCCGCCAGCGCTATGGACCGGGCGCGGCGAACAGCTCCGGCTGCACCTGCGGATCGTCCGCCTCGCGGAAATTTCCCAGGCCGACCCCCACCAGGCGATAGCGCACCTCCGCGCCCAGCCCCACCCGGTCGATCAAGCCCAGGGCAATGCGCGTCAGCTCCTCCAGCGAGGCCGGCGGCGCCGGCGGGGTGAGGCTGCGGGTGAGGATGTGGAAGTCAGAGGTCTTGAGCTTGAGAACCACGGTGCGTCCCACGCGCTCGGTCTTGCGCGAGGCGGCCCAGGTCTTTTCCGCCAGGCGGCGGATCATCGGCGCGGTGTCCTGCAGCGGCACGTCGTGGGGAAAGGTGTCCTCGGCGGAGACCGACATGGTCGGCCGGTCGGGCGAGACCGGGTTGTGGTCGACGCCGCGCGCCAGCTGGTAGAGCCGCCGGCCGTAGCGGCCAAAGCGCCGCTCGAGCACGGCCTGGTCGAGCTCGCGCAGGTGGCCGACGGTGTTGACGCCCATGTTCTGCAGCTTCTCCTCCATCACCTTGCCCACGCCGGGCAAGCGCCCCACCGGCAGCGGCGGCAGGAAGCCGTCCACGTCCTGCGGCTGGATCACGAACAGGCCGTCGGGCTTGCGCCAGTCGGAAGCGATCTTGGCCAGGAACTTGTTCGGCGCCACGCCGGCCGAGGCGGTGAGGCTGAGCTGCTCGTGGATCTGCGCCCGGATCGCCTTGGCGACGCGGGTGGCGGTGGGCAGGCCGCTGCGGTTCTCGGTGACGTCCAGGTAGGCCTCGTCGAGCGACAGCGGCTCCACCAGCGGCGTGTGGGCCAGCATGATCTCGCGCACCTGGCGCGACACGGTGCGGTAGCGGCTGAAATCGGGGGGCACGAACACCGCGTCGGGGCACAGGCGCAGGGCGCGTAGCGCCGGCATGGCCGAGCGCACGCCGAAGCGCCGCGCCTCGTAGGAAGCGGCGCAGACCACCGAGCGCTCGCCGCGCCAGGCCACCACCACCGGCTTGCCGCGCAGCGAGGGATCGTCGCGCTGCTCGACGGAGGCGTAGAACGCATCCATGTCGACGTGGATGATCTTGCGCGGCGGCGGGGCTTCGGCGGGCATGGCGTATCGTACTGCCCATGGTGGCCGACGCGCTTGGTGACAGCCTGCTGACAGGCGGGCGCGGCCAAGGCGCTGCCCCCGGCCGGTGGCCGGGAACTTCGGCACGAACCGGACCTCGTAAGGAGGCGTGCCGCGTCTTGCGCCTGCCGCGAAACGCGGCGTCCCCTGGCGGCACCGGTGCGCAAGGAGAAGCGGCATGAGGGCATCAACCGGGTGATCAGGCCGTTCGGAGCGCGGATG